>NZ_CP033019.1:4450414-5086188 GCF_003667705.1 Janthinobacterium agaricidamnosum
TGGCTTCCTTGTGCCACTTCTCGAAACCGGCGCCATTGCACACGTCCGCCGGCAGCAGCTTGTCGTAGAAGGCGGCGATCAGTTCATCGTCGACCAGCACGTCCAGCCGGCGCGATTTGTGCTCGAGGTTTTCGATATCCTTGATCAGCTTGTGGTTGTGCGCAAAGAATGGCGCGCGCGTGTCGAAGTCGCCGCCAACGAGGGCGTCGCGGATGAAAATCTCGCGCGCTTCCGGCAAGTTGAAGTTGCCGTAGTTGATGCGCCGCTGGCTGTACACCACCAGCCCATATAAAGTCGCCCGTTCGGACGCCGTCACTTGCGCCGAACGTTTTTCCCAGCGCGGCTCGCCCCACGATTTCTTCAGCAGGTGCTCGCCCACTTTTTCCAGCCACTCGGGCTGGATCTGCGCCACGCAGCGCGCGTACAGCCGCGTCGTGTCGACCAGTTCGGCCGCCATGATCCACTTGCCCGGCTTTTTCAGCAGCGAAGAACCGGGCCAGATATGGAACTTGATGCCGCGCGCGCCCATATACCCGGCGCCCGGCTCGTCCTCGCCTTTGAAACCGATATTGCCCAGCAAACCGGTCAGCAAGGCCATGTGCAGATTGTCGTAGGTGGCGGGCGCTTCGTTCAGGCGCCAGCCCTGCTCCTTGACGATGGTCAGCAGCTGCGAGTGCACGTCGCGCCATTCGCGCAAGCGCATCTGCGACAGGAAATTCGTGCGGCAATTGTCCTGCAGCTGGCGGTTGGTTTTCTTGTGCTCGATGGCGGACTCGAACCAGCGCCAGATCTTCAGGTAGCTGAGGAACTCCGACTTTTCATCGGCGAATTTCTTGTGCGCTTCGTCGGCCGCCTGCTGGTGTTCCATCGGGCGGTCGCGCGGGTCCTGCACCGACAACGCGGAGGCGACGATCAGCACTTCCGTCAAACACGCGTTATCGAGCGCGGCCAAAATCATGCGTCCCACGCGCGGGTCCAGCGGCAGCTTGGCCAGCTTGTTGCCCAGCGCCGTCAGTTTATTGACTTCATCGACAGCACCGAGTTCCTGCAGCAGCTGGTAACCGTCGGCGATGGCGCGCGCCAGCGGCGGCTCGATGAAGGGGAAGGTTTCCACGTCCGTCAGGTGCAGCGACTTCATGCGCAGGATGACGGCGGCCAGCGAGGAGCGCAGGATTTCCGGCTCCGTGAATTTCGGCCGCAGCAGATAATCCTGCTCTTCGTACAAACGGATGCACACGCCGTCGGCCACGCGGCCGCAACGGCCGGCGCGCTGGTTGGCGGCCGACTGGGCGATCGGTTCGACCTGCAGCTGTTCGACCTTGTTGCGGTAGCTGTAGCGTTTCACGCGCGCCAGGCCCGCGTCGACCACGTAGCGGATGCCGGGCACCGTCAGCGAGGTTTCCGCCACGTTGGTGGCCAGCACGATGCGGCGCGCATTGCTGGTCTTGAAGACGCGTTCCTGCTCCTCGGCCGACAGGCGGGCGAACAGCGGCAAAATCTCCACATGCGGCGGATGGTGCTTGCGCAGCGCTTCGGCGCAGTCGCGGATTTCGCGCTCGCCGGGCAGGAACACCAGCACGTCGCCCGAGCCGATGCGGCACAGCTCTTCCACGCCATCGACGACGGCATCCATCAAGTCGCGCTTTTCGCGCGCAGCGGCGGTGCGCTGGCCCGGCTTGTCGGCATTGCTGCCTGCGCCAGGCATGGCCACCTGCTCGCGTTCCACGGGACGGTAGCGCACTTCCACCTGGTACAGACGGCCCGACACTTCGATCACGGGTGCCGGTTTTTCCGGCGTGCCGAAATGGCGCGAGAAGCGCTCGGCATCGATGGTGGCCGAGGTGATGATGATCTTCAGGTCGGGCCGGCGCGGCAGCAGCTGCTTTAAATAACCAAGCAGGAAGTCGATGTTCAGGCTGCGTTCGTGCGCTTCATCGATGATGATGGTGTCGTAGTTTTTCAACAAGGGGTCGGTCTGCGTCTCGGCCAGCAGAATGCCGTCCGTCATCAGCTTGACGGACGCGCCACGGCTCAGGGTGTCGTTAAAGCGCACCTTGAAACCCACGGTTTCGCCCAAGGGCGTGCCCAGTTCCTGCGCGATGCGCTTGGCCGTCGACGAGGCGGCGATCCGGCGCGGCTGCGTGTGGCCGATCATGCCCTTCTGTCCGCGTCCCAGTTCCAGGCAAATCTTCGGCAACTGCGTCGTCTTGCCGGAACCCGTCTCGCCCGAGACGATGATGACCTGGTTTTCCGTCAAGGCCTTGGCGATTTCTTCGCGCCGGCCCGAGACGGGCAAGTCTTCCGGATACGTAATCGGTGGCAGCGGGTTGCGGAAGGCCTTTTCCGCCTCGCGCGCGGCGCGGGCCGCGTCACGGCTCTCGCGGCTGGCCTGGTCATCGCGCGGCGCCTGCCCCTCGCGCGGCGGACGCGACGCGCGCTGCTGCTGTTGCTGTCGCTGTTGCTGTTGCTCTTTCTGCTGTTCCGCGCGTGGCGGCTGCTGCCTTTGCTGGCTCACGGGCGGGCGTGATCGGCCTTGCGCAGGCGTGGCGGCAGGCGTGGCAACACCCCCGCTGGCGGGCACATTTGCAACGTTGGAAGGAGGGGAAGACTTATTGCTGGCTGAAGACATTGTTTTTTACAGGTATTTTAAGCGCGCACATCGCGCAGCGAATTATAATGCGCTTAATGGAAAACCCTACCCAATTCGTCCAATGGCTGCGCTCCGTCGCGCCCTACATCCACGCCTTTCGCGGCAAGACCTTCGTGGTCGCCTTCCCCGGTGAACTCGTCAGCGCCGGGGCGCTGCAGGTGCTGGCCCATGATTTGTCCCTGCTGCATGCGCTGGACATCAATGTCACCGTCGTCTACGGCTCGCGGCCGCAGGTGGCCGAACAACTGGCCTTGCGTAACGTCGAAGGCCGCTTCCACAACGGCGTGCGCATCACGGATATCGCCGCGCTGGAATGCGCAAAGGAAGCGGCCGGCGAGCTGCGCCTCGATATCGAGGCCGCGTTCAGCCAGGGCTTGCCGAACACGCCCATGTCGCATGCGGCCATCCGTATCATTTCCGGCAACTTCATCACGGCGCGCCCGCTGGGCGTGATCGATGGCGTGGACCTGGAACTGACGGGCATCACGCGCAAGGTCGATGCAGAAACCATCCATTCCATCCTTGGTTCGGACGGCCTGGTGCTGCTCTCGCCCCTGGGCTTCTCGCCCACGGGCGAAGCGTTTAATCTCACCATGGAAGACGTGGCGTGCAGCGCCGCCATCGCCCTGCACGCGGACAAGCTGATCTTTATTACCGAAACGCCGATGATGGAAGACGCCACGGGCGTGGAAATCCGCGAACTGTCGTCGCACCAGGCCGAAGCCGTGCTGATGGCCGGCTTCCTGCCCGACGCCACGGCGTTCTACCTGAAGCATTGCGTCAAGGCTTGCCACAACGGCGTCGAGCGTTCGCATATCGTGCCGTTCTCGATGGACGGTTCCGCCCTGCTGGAATTGTTTACCCATGATGGCGTGGGCACGATGATCAGCCATGAAAACCTGGAAAGCCTGCGCCAGGCCACCATCGAAGACGTGGGCGGCATCATCAAACTGATCGAACCGCTGGAAGCGGACGGCACTTTGGTGAAGCGGGGCCGCGAGCTGATCGAGCGCGAAATCGATTATTTCTCCGTCATCGAGCATGACGGCGTGATCTTCGGCTGCGCCGCCCTGTACCCGTTCCCCGCGCAAAAGATGGCGGAAATGGCATGTTTGACGGTCAACCCGGAAGTGCAAGCCCAGGGCGACGGCGAGCGCATCCTGAAACACATGGAAAACCGCGCGCGCGCCGCCGGCCTGAACAAACTGTTCGTGCTGACCACGCGCACCTCGCACTGGTTCAAGAAGCGGGGCTTCGTGCCGGCCACCGTCGACGATTTGCCGAAGGACCGCCAGCATATGTATAACTGGCAGCGCAAGTCGCAGGTGTTGATCAAGACACTGTAAAACTGAAAAAGCCCGGCATGCCGGGCTTTTTCACATTGGGATCGTTATTTGATATTCAGCGGCGCAAACGACTTGACCAGATCGTCGAGCGCCTTCAACTGCGCCAGGAACGGCTCCAGCTGGTCCAGCGGCAAGGCGCTGGGGCCGTCGCAGCGGGCATTGTCCGGGTCCGGATGGGCTTCCAGGAACAGGCCGGCGATGCCGACGGCCAGGCCGGCGCGGGCCAGGTCGGCCACCTGCTGGCGGCGGCCGCCCGAAGCGGCGCCGCCGGGATCGCGCTGCTGCAGGGCGTGCGTGACGTCGAAGATGATGGGCAGGTCGTCGCAGGTCTTTTTCATGACGCCAAAACCCAGCATGTCGACCACCAGATTGTCGTAGCCGAGGCAAGTGCCGCGGTCGCACAGGATCAACTGATCGTTGCCCGCTTCCTTGAATTTCTCGACGATATTGGCCATCTGGCCTGGGCTGAGGAATTGCGGCTTCTTGATGTTGATCACTTTACCCGTTTTCGCCAGCGCCACGACGAGGTCCGTCTGACGCGCCAGGAAGGCGGGCAGTTGCAGCACGTCGACCACTTCGGCCACCTGCTGCGCCTGCCATGGCTCATGCACGTCGGTAATCACGGGTACGCCGAACGCCGCCTTGACGTCCTGGAAGATGCGCATGCCTTCTTCCAGGCCCGGTCCCCGGTAGGAATGGATCGAGGAACGGTTGGCCTTGTCGAAGCTGGCCTTGAACACATAGGGAATGCCCAGTTTTTGCGTGACGCGCACATATTCTTCGCAGGCGCGCATGGCAAGATCACGCGATTCGAGCACGTTGATGCCGCCAAACAGCGCGAAGCTGCCGGTATTGCTGACATCGATGCCATGGACTTTCACTGAGGTCATAGGGATTCCATATTGGTTAATTGTTACTACTTGCTTGGAAGAGGCGCAGCCAGCGGCTGGCGCGATAAGGCATCTTACTAGCTAGGGCGGCGCAGATCAAATTTGATCCAGCGCAAGGGCGCGGCAAACGGCGTGTCGCCAGGCCGCGACGGCCCCGCGAGGGCAGGCGCAAAGTGCCTTATAATCACGCTTTATCTCTACACTGATTCAGGAGCACAGATGGCCCGCACGATCCACTGCATCAAACTCAACAAGGAAGCCGAAGGACTGGATTTCCCGCCGTACCCGGGCGAACTGGGCAAGAAGATTTACGAATCCGTGTCGAAGGAAGCATGGGCCGCCTGGCTCAAGCACCAGACTATGCTGGTCAATGAAAACCGTTTGAACCTGGCCGACGCGCGCGCCCGCAAATACCTGGCCACGCAGATGGAAAAGCATTTCTTCGGCGATGGCGCCGATGCCGCCATGGGCTACGTGCCGCCAACGGAATAAGTTTTATCGCTTGCCCGTGGCCGCCGCGTCACGGGCAGTTTCACCTGCGTTTCACGCCCTCCTCCGCCGTTTCACGGCACCGCCTCCCCGTTTCGTCGCACACCGCTCGCCGCCCATGCCGCCCGCTGGCACAGTACATCCATCGACAACCTCACTCCAAAGGCGGACACCATGTTGCAGCACATCTTCAGCCACACTCCCCTCTACGTCTGGGCCATCCTGGGCTTCCTCGTCTACCGGGGCGTGCTGGCCAGCCGCGCACGCGAAGTGACCTTGCGCAAGCTGTGCATCATTCCCCTGGTCATGCTGGCCCTGTCGCTGAGCGGCGTGCAGGGCAGTTTCGGCCTGGCCGGCGTGGCGCCGTTCGCCTGGGCCGCCGGCGCCCTGGCCGGCGCGGCGCTGGCATGGACGCTGAGCGATGCGCGCAAGATCGTCGCCATACCCGAGCGGGCCAGCGTGCAGCGTCCCGGCAGCTGGGTGCCGTTGATGCTGATGATGAGTATCTTTTGCATGAAGTATGCGGTGGCCGTGACCCTGGCCATCGCGCCGGCCTACGCCCATGCGACCGGCTTCATCGTGCCCGTCTGCCTCGCCTACGGCTGCTTCAGCGGCATCTTCCTCGGCGGCTTGCTGCGCACCGTGGCCGTGTACCGGGCGGTGCAAACGGAAGGCTGGGGTCAGACCCGGCGGGGGAATACGCCCCAGTGGGGCGCATTCCGATCACGTAGTGACTGACCCCGGATTTCTGCTGCATATCAGTACGCCAAGGTACGCACGCCTTCCGGCATGCCCAGCAGGCAGACATTCGCGCCGCGCACAGCGAACAGGCCGACGGCGATGACGCCGACGATCTGGTTGATCTGCTGTTCCAGCGCCACCGGGTCGGCGATCTGCAAGCCCAGCACGTCGATGATCTCGCCGCCGTTGTCGGTGATGAAGGCTTCCGTGCTGCCAGGCTTCAGGCGCAAGCGGGGCGTGCCGCCCAGCGCGGCCAGCTGGCGCGAGACGGCGGCGCGCGCCATCGGCACCACTTCCACCGGCAGCGGGAAGGCACCGAGGGTCTCGACGAGCTTGGAGCCGTCGGCGATGCAGACGAACTGTTTCGCGACGGACGCGACGATCTTTTCGCGCGTCAATGCCGCGCCGCCGCCCTTGATCATGGCGCCGCTGGCCGTGATTTCATCGGCGCCATCGATGTAGACGGCGATCGACTCGACGTCGTTCAGGTCGAAGACGGGAATGCCATGACCGGCCAGGCGCGCGGCCGTCGCTTCGGACGACGCGACCGTCCCCTTGATGCGGTCCTTGATCTTGGCCAGTTCATCGATGAAAAAGTTGGCGGTGGAACCGGTGCCGACACCGATGATTTCACCGTCCACCACATAGTTAATGGCGGCGCGGGCTACGGCTTGCTTCAATTCGTCTTGGGTCATGGCAAAAAAAGGCTAAAGTGAGGAATGCCGCTATTTTAACGGATTGCCGGCCCGGCCAGCCGGCCATGATGACGGACCTGGCGACGGGATACAACAGGCAAGTGGAAAAGACTTGCCCCAAGGCAATTGCCCAGCCAATTACTCTCTATGCCCTCTAAAATATGCGAAAATGGAACGATTGACCGATATGACGTTTCAGGAATAGCACATGAATCACAGTAAGCAGGTACTTGTTGTCGATGACAGCCGGGTTTCACGTCTGATGTCGCATCAGTTCATCCTCAGCAAACATGCCGACTGGCAAGTGATTGAGGCGGCGACGGGTGAGGAAGCCCTGGAAAAAGTCAAGACTGTCAGCCCTGTTCTGATATTACTGGATGTCAACATGCCCGGCATGGGCGGTGTGGCGGCGGCGGAACAATTGCGCGCGCTGTGCCCCCAAACGCACATCGTTCTCGTCACGGCGAACGTGCAAAACGCCATCCGCAACCGCGCCATCGAACTTCGTGTCGGCTTCATGGAAAAACCGATCACGGAAACCCGCATCCACCAGCTGATCGAGTCACTGGGACTGTGAGCATGGTCAATCTCTCCGAACTGGAAAACGATGCCCTCGTGGAGATATTCAACATCGGGGTGGGCCATGCGGCCGCCGCGATGAGCGAGATCGTCAATGAAGAGGTCACCATGTCGGTGCCGTCGATCACTTTCCTGAACCGTGCCGATGCGGCTGCCCTGCTGGGCAGCAAGAAGGATGGCGAACGCATCTGCGGCGTCAGCCAGCATTACGATGGCGCCTTCGCCACCGAAGCCATCCTGATGTTCCCGGAAGATAAAAGCCTGGAAATCGTGCGCCTGATGGTGGGCGACGCCATGCCGCTGCAGGAACTGACGGAGATGGAACAGGAAGCGATGAGCGAAATCGGCAACATCATCCTCAATTCCTGCGTAGGGACTTTGGCCAACCTGTTCGACAGCGAACTGCATGGCTCGCTGCCCCTGTACCACGTGGGCACCAGCGCGGAAATCCTGTCTTCGTTCGGCGGCCACGATGACGAGGCCGTCGTACTGATGCTGCATATCGACTTCGTGCTGTCCAAGCACCAGATCCACGGTTATGTGGCATTCGTGCTCGACCTGTCCGCCCTGCACGACCTGAAGCAGCAGGTCAGCCACTATCTGGCCAAGGTCCTGGGACAGGCGTGACGATCATGCCCGATGCCTTACACCGACTCGCCCTGCTCGAGAGCATACTCGGCGCCGTCAACCTGGGCGCCATCGTGCTCGACGAGCAGCACCGCATCGTGCTGTGGAACCACTGGATGGCGCGCCACTCGGCATGCCAGGCCGACGCCGTGCTGGGCCAGGATTTCTTCACCGTCTATCCGGAACTGCGCCACAAGCGCATCGATTCGGCCATCACCCAGGCCCTGCGCGACAATTTCCAGTCGCTGCTGTCGCAAACCCTGCACAAGGCGCCGTTTCCCCTGTACACGCATGGCGCGGCCGAAGGCCGGGAGCGCATGCAGCAGGCGATCGCCGTCACGCCGATCAATTTGCCCGATTCGCCGCGCCACTGCCTGATCCAGATCAATGATGTCACCATCGCCGTGGGCCGCGAAAAGCTGCTGCGCGAACAGACCATGGTCTTGCGTTCGCAAACCTTTGCCGATGGCTTGACGGGCATCGCCAACCGCCGCCACTTCGACGTGGCGATCGAGAAGGAAATGCGGCGCGCCATGCGCACGGGCAGCCCCCTGTCGCTGCTGATGATCGATATCGATCACTTCAAGGACTACAACGACCATTACGGCCACCAGCAAGGTGATGATTGCCTGATCCGCGTCGCGGCCGAACTGGCCGCCATCCTGCAGCGCCCCACAGACTTGCTGGCGCGCTATGGCGGCGAGGAATTTGCCGCCATCCTGCCCGACACGGACGCGGCGCAGGCGCTGCGCATGGCCGAGGTAATCCGCCAGCACGCGGCCGGACTGCGCATTCCGCATGCCAAGACGGGCAATGAGGTCAAGCACATCACGGTCAGCATCGGCATCGCCACCCAGCACCCGCAGCAGCAGCCGACCATCTCCGCCCTGATCGGCGCCGCCGACCGCGCCCTGTACCTGGCCAAGGGCGCCGGGCGCAACCGCGTGATGGTGCAGCCGCTGTAAAAAAAGCAACGCAGGGCAAAGGATTCCAGTAGACATCTTTATGGCGTGTGCGTAGACTCGTCATTGATTGCAGCAACAATAACAAGAATTTATCTGTGGTATCTATCCCTGCGCATGGCTCACCATGCGGGACACGGCCAGGAGCGCTTGTGAATCTCGATCCTCCCCTCAGATCCGGCTTGCCGGGTGCCGGCATGGATACGACCATGGTCAACGGCATGCGCCTGCTGCTGTCGAGCGCCACCTTGCTGACCCTGTTCATCGACCCCGAAAGCGCCGGCAAGCTGAGCAAGATTACCTGGCTGATCTTTTCCGCCTACACCATGCACAGCCTGCTGCTCTATGTGCTGGCCGTGCTGGGCTTCAGCCTGCCCCAGGACATCTTGCTGTACTGGCTCGACGTGGCCTGGTATGCGCTGATCGTGTTTTCCACCAGCAGCCACAACAATTTATTCTTCCTGTTTTTTTTCTTTGCCATCCTGACCTCGTCGTTCCAGCGGGGCTTCGAGGAAGGCGCGCGCGTGACCCTGGCCTCGGCCGGCCTGTTCGCCGCCACGGCCCTGTTCGGCGAATCGGATGCGGAGCTGTCGCGCCTGCTGCTGCGTACCACCTTCCTGCTGGCGCTCGGCTACATGATCGCCTACTGGGGCGGTTCGGCCATCACGCAGCGCAGCCACCTGGCGCTGCTGCGCGATGTCAGCCAGCTGTCCAATCCGCGCTTTGGCGTCGACCAGACCATTACCTCCGTGCTGGAAAAAACCCGCAGTTATTTCAACGGCCGCAGCTGCCTGCTGATCATGCAGGACAAGGGCACGCGGGTCTGGTCGCTGCGCAGCGTGCTGCAAACGGCAACGGGCGTCGTGCACACCAGCTCGCTCCTCAGCGATGACGCCGCCAGTCCCCTGCTCGCTTTCCCGCACGATAAAATCGCCTTGTACAACCAGCCCGCCGGCCGCTGGCTGCCGTGGACAGGCGGCGCGCGCATGCTCGATCCCGACAGCGGACGCTGGCTGCGGCACGACGACGCGGCAGGCGACCGCCTGGCCGAGCTGCTCGAAGCGCACGCCTTCATCAGCGCACCGCTGCCCCTGCGCAATGGCAAGGGCCGCATCTTCATCGTCTCCGCCACCAGCATGAGCAAGACGGACGCCCTGTTTCTCAGTCATATCGGCGCGCAGGCGTTTCCCGTCATTGAAAACATCGACCTGCTCGACCGCCTGGCGTCGCAGGCGGCCTCGCGCGAGCGCGAAAAGATCGCCCGCGACCTGCATGACACGGCCGTGCAGCCGTATATCGGCCTGCGCCACGGCCTGGCCGCCCTGCGCAACGAAGCCACGCCCGGCAACCCGCTGCTGCCCGAACTGGAAAAACTGATCATCATGTCGGGCCAGGTGATCGCCGACCTGCGCAGCTACGCGCGCACGTTCAAGAACGGCCAGGTGCAAAGCGAGCCGGAACTGCTGGTCGCGCTGCGCCGCCAGGCCACGCAGATCCGCGAATTCTATGGCATCGACATCGCCCTGCAAATCGAAGGCGACCTGCACATCAACGACCGCCTGGCGGCCGAGGTGTTCCAGATCGTCAACGAAGGCATGAGCAATATCCGCAAGCATACGTCGGCGCGCCACGGCGCCGTCAAGCTGACCTGCGTGCAGGGCGCGCTGCACATCAGCATCGACAACGAATGCGCGGCCGCGCACGTCCCCGATTTTCTGCCCGACTCGCTGGCCGAACGGGCAGCCGCCCTGGGTGGCACGGCCCGCGTCACGCATGGCATGCTGGGCAACACCTCCGTGCAGATCGAGATCCCCATATGAACGACTTACGCTACACGCCCCCGGCCAGCCATGTCATCAGCGTCATGCTGGTGGACGATCACAAGACCATGCTGTGGGGCCTGGAGCGGCTGATCGGCGGCGAGCACTCGGGCATGCGCGTGGTCGCCACGGCGTCCGACAGCGCCGAGGCGCTGGAGCAGGCGAAGGCGCTGCAACCGGATGTGATCGTGCTGGACCTGGACCTGGGCGGCATCAGCTCGCTGGCCATCCTGCCCGCGCTGGCGCAGTGCGGCAGCACGCGCGTGCTGGTGCTGACGGCCAGCCACGACCAGGCCGTCCTGGACCAGACGGTGCTGAAAGGCGCGCGCGGCATCGTCAGCAAGGATGCGCCGGCGGAGATGGTGCTGAAGGCCATCGAAAAGGTATACCAGGGCGAGCTGTGGCTGGAACACGCGATGCTGGGACGCATGCTGACGCAGCTGACCCAGCCCGGCGGCGGCTCGGCGCAAGCCATCGCCATCGCCAGCCTGACCCTCAAGGAAAGAAAGATCATCGCCGCGCTGGTGCACGGCAGCGGCACGCCGGCCAAGCTGCTGGCGGACCAGCTGTTCATCTCCGAACACACCCTGCGCAACCACCTGACGTCGATCTACCGCAAGCTGGGCGTATACAACCGCCTGGAACTGTACGCCTACGCCACCAAGCACCAGCTGGGCCAATTGCCGCCCGGCGCCTGACGCCGCTGTCCCCCGGCACGGCCACTGCCCGGCCGCGCACTCCCTCCGCCGCCCCCTTCGCCAGCCACCGGCGCTGCCTGCGCCCGCGCGCCCGCGCGCCAGACTCGACCATGACAATTGTCACGAAAAAAACAAGCAATTCCTCCTTGCAATAAAAGGATGTTCTTCTGATGTAGATCAAGGTGCCAACTTCTATAGTGGATTTACCGGAGTGCAAATCACCGCGCGGCCCACCACGACACGGAGCACAGCATGCGCCTTGACAAGTTTCTTCCGACAGCCCTGATCACCTATTTGCAGGGCAAGGAAAAGGCTGCGTTCTACCGCTATGCCCTGGTGGCGGCCCTCATGGCGGTGGTGTGCATCATCGGACTGCTCGCACTGGGCGAAAGCCCATGAGAGCGTAGCAACAGGAAGCAACACCGCCATGCCGTTTTACCCACCGTCGTAGCTTAACCACCACCAGGAGTTGTCATGAACCTCATCAAAAACTTTATCCGCGAAGAAGATGGCGTCACCGCAATCGAATATGGCCTGATCGCCGCCCTGATCGCCGTGGTGATCATCGCCGCCATCACCATCGTCGGCACGCAGCTGAAAAAAACCTTCAGCACCATCGGCACCAAGCTGACCACCGCCAATGCCTGACGCGGTGCCGTCCGGGCCGGCCCAGCGCCAGCCCGGACTACGCTTCCCCATATTTCCGGCACGCCCACCTTGATACCGCCTAGCGAGGCCCATCGTGAAATCTCTCTTCAGCCGTTTATCCGACGAGTCCGCCGTTACAGCGATCGAATACGCGTTGCTGGCGGGCCTGATCGCGGCAGTGCTGGTGGTCACGATCACCGTGCTGGGCGACCAGGTCAAGCTGCTGTTTGTCTACGTCAAGGACCAAGTGGTCCTGGCCCTGTCATGAACACCCTGCGCGCCTCGCTGCGCACCCACCGCGCCCTGCTGCTGATCGTGCTGCTGTACGCCGCCGCCGCGACCTTGCTGGCCGGCGGCCTGCCCAGCGCATCGGAGATCCTCAACGTGCTGGCCGGCTTCTTCGTGGCCATCCTCACGGGTCCCGTCTTCATCCTGTGCGGTTACACCATCCACGTCATGGTGATGAAACGCCCGCACCGCCTGTGCCACTATCTGTACCACGATCTGCGCCGCTACCTGAGCAACGAACGACTGCTGCACGCGCTGCCAGCCATGCTGCTGATTCCCGTCTTCGCCTCCAGCTTCACCGTCTTCAAGGGCGCCATTCCGCGCCTGCATCCCTACACCTGGGATGCCACCCTGTCCGCCTGGGACATGGCGCTGCATGGCGGCATGGCCCCATGGGAAAGGCTGCAGCCGCTGCTGGGCCACCCGCTCGTCACGGGCTTGCTCAACTTCAGCTACCACTTCTGGTTCTTCCTGTTCTACGCCATCCTGTACTGGCTGATCCTCGACACGCGCCGCCCGCTGCTGCGCATGCAGTTCCTGCTCAGCTTTGCGCTGACCTGGATCGCCCTGGGCAGCATCCTGGCCGTGCTGTTTGCCTCGGTCGGTCCCTGCTACTACGGCCACCTGCACGCCAGCGATCCGTATGCGCCGCTGATGGCCTACCTGCATGACGCCAACCAGCACGTTCCCGTCTGGGCCCTGCAGGTGCAGGAGATGCTGTGGCAAGGCTATCAAAGCAAGGGCGCGAACGGCGAACTGGGGATCTCCGCCATGCCCAGCATGCATGTGGCCACCGCCGTGCTGATGGCCATCATGGGCTGGAAGGTCAGCCGCGCCGCAGGGATCGCCCTGTCCGCCTTCGCCGTGCTGATCCTGCTCGGCTCCATCCACCTGGGCTGGCACTATGCGCTCGACGGCTATGTGGGTGCGGCCGGCGCGGCGCTGGTGTGGCGCCTGGTGGGACGGCTGCTGGGCAGCCAGGCCGCGGCACCGGCCATGCACATGGCCACGGCGCCCTGCATGAGCAAGGAAGGACTGACGTCATGAACGCCCACCTGCCCATGCTGCTGTGCCTGGCCGTGCTGGCCACCCTGCTCGCCAGCGCCCTGTGGCACGACCTGCGCACGCGCCGCATCCCGAACCGGCTGGTGTTGTGGGGCACGCTGGCGGGCTTGATCCTGAACAGCTTCGTGCCGCCAGGTAGCGGCCTGTTCGACGCCTCCTTCGGCGGCCTGGGACTGCTGCAGGCGCTGGCCGGCGCCGCCGCCGGACTGGCCCTGCTGCTGCCCATGTATCTGCTGCGCGCCCTGGGCGCCGGCGACGTCAAGCTGATGGCCATGTGCGGCGCCTTCCTCGGTCCCGACGCCGTGCTCGAAGCGGCCCTGCTGACCTTCCTGTGCGGCGGCGTGCTGGCCCTGGCCGCCGCGCTGGCCGGCCAGCGCCTGCGCCAGGTGCTGAAAAACACCTATCACATGATGCTGGGCGCGCTGCTGCACAGCCTGGCCGGCGGTGCCGCCACGATCGCCGAGCCGCCGCCGGCCACCGGCAAGCTGGCCTACGCCTTCGCCATTGCCAGCGGCACCGGCTTGCAGGTCTTCCTGCAATACACCCACCTGTGGAGCCTGCGCTGAAACGCGCCGCTCCGACGACCAGCCACCATAGGACCCGACCATGGACACCCTCGCCACCCTCTGCCACTCCCGCCACGCCAGCCTGTTCACCAGCATCGCCATGGCTTGCCTGTGGACGTTCTTTGCCAGCGCCCACGTGGTGGGATTCCTGCACAGCGGCGACTGGAGCTATCTGCTGTTCTGCGCCGCCGAAACCCTGGCCGCCCTGTTCTTCATCGTGCGTTCGGCCCCCGTCAGCGTCTCCACCGATGCGGGCGACTGGCTGCTGGCCATCGGCGCCACCTTCGCGCCCTTCCTTCTGTCCCCCGCCGACATGGCCATCTGGCCCGGCGCGCGCTACCTGCTGGCCGTCGGCAGCCTGCTGCAAATCGCCGGCCTGCTGTCGCTGAACCGCAGCTTCGGCCTGGTGGCGGCGCAGCGCGAGATCAAGACGGGCGGTGTCTACCGCGTGATACGACATCCGCTGTATGCCAGCTACCTGATTTCCCTGAGCGGCTACCTGCTGGCCAACACTTCGCCCGCCAACACCGTCATCTATGTCGCGACGATGGGCATGATGGTGATGCGCCTGCTGCGCGAAGAGCGTTTCCTGTCCGCCGACGTGCGCTACCGCGTCTACATGCGCCAGGTGAAGTACCGCCTGCTGCCCTTCATCTTCTGATATCCGGCCATCCGAACAAGAGGAGTATCCATCATGCCTGACACCTATCCAGAACGCAGCGACGGCGGCGGCGTCGAACCGGCGGCCAAGCGCGCGCCACGCACGGTCGAGGAAACGGGATTGCCCTTCCTGTTCCTGGTCGAACTGCTGGTCAAGATACTCTTCCTGCGCGGCCAGATCGGCCTGCCCGCCCTGTCGACGCACGTGAAACTGGGCGCCGGCGTGCTCGAACCGCTGCTCACCTTCATGCGCGCCGAAAAGCTGTGCGAAGCGCGCCGCAACGGCGGCAGCGGCACCGACGCCGACCTGTATTACCTGCTGGGCGACCAGGGCCGCCTGCGCGCCGCCGAATACATGCGCCGCAACGCCTACAGCGGTCCCGCCCCCGTCACCCTGGCCGATTACAGCAACCAGGTGCTGGCGCAAAGCGTGGCCGACATGCATGTCACGCGCGACGACGTGCAGCGCGAATTTCGCGACGTGGTGGCCAGTTCGGCCGTGCTCGACCAGCTGGGCGCAGCGATGAATTCCGGACGCGCCCTGTTCTTTCACGGCCCCGCCGGCAGCGGCAAGAGCTACCTGGCCGAGCGCCTGAACGGCTTGCTCAGCGGCGCCATCGCCCTGCCCCATGCCGTGATGGTCGACGGCGAAGTGCTGCCCTTCCTCGACCCCATGCTGCACACCCTGTCAAGCAAAGGCCGCGTGCCATCCGACCCGCGCTGGGTGCGCGCCGAACGCCCCGCCGTGCTGACGGGCGGCGAGCTGACGCTCGACATGCTGGACCTGCAATTCGACCAGGGCACCCGCCTGTACCAGGCGCCGCCGCACCTGAAGGCCAACAACGGCATCTTCATCATCGACGACCTGGGCCGCCAGCGCTGCTCGCCCGTGGAACTGATGAACCGCTGGATCGTGCCGATGGCGCGCCACATCGATTACCTGTCGCTGCACACGGGCTACAAATTCCCCGTGCCCTTCGACGTCATCGTCGTGTTCTCGTCGAACCTGGCGCCGCAGCAGCTGGCCGACGATTCCTTCCTGCGCCGCATCGGCTACAAGATCCATGTGGGTCCCCTGAGCGCCTACCACTACCTGGCCGTGTTCCGCAGCACCTGCGCCCAGCTGGGCATCAATTTCGACGAAGCCTCCTACACCTACCTGCTGCACCTGCATAGCCTCTACAAGCGGCCCTTGCTCGCCTGCTATCCGCGCGACATCCTCGCGCAGGTCTGCGACCAGGCGCGTTATGAAGACCACCCGGCGCAACTGTCTCCGGAAGTCCTGTTCTGGGCATGGCAAAACTATTTCGGCAGCGATAACGACCTCGCAAGCACACACACCGGACCGGCAGCGGTCCAGCACAAAGGGGAAGCAAAATGAGAAACGCACGCGCTCTGACGATGATGGCCATTGCGGTCATCCTGGCGTTCGCCGCGGTCATCGTGGCCGCGCGCTGGATCAATGCCCAAGCCTCGGGCAACATCAACAAGGTGGCCGTGGCCCAGGTCGACATCAGCCTGGGGGCGCGTCTCACGCCCGACATGGTGCGCATGGTCGACTGGCCATCGAACGCGCTGCCGCCCGGTGCCATCAACGATCCGAAACTGCTGGAAACGCGCGTCACGCGCACCAGCATCCAGCACGGCGAACCGATCATGGAAGGCAAGCTGGCGCCTCCCGGCACGCAAGGGGGCCTGTCGGCCGTCGTCGCCGAGGGCAAGCGCGCCATGACCGTGCGCGTCAACGACGTGGTGGGCGTGGCCGGCTTCGCCCTGCCCGGCAACTTCGTCGACATCCTCGTCAACACCCAGGGCGAAGGGGCCCGCAAGACGCCGGACCGCGATCCGAACATTTCCAAGATCGTGCTCGAACGCATCCTCGTGCTGGCCATCGCCCAGGAATCGAGCCGCGACGACACCAAGCCCAAGGTGGTCAACGCCGTGACCCTGGAGCTGACGCCGGACCAGGCTGAAAAACTCGACCTGGCGCGCAGCGTGGGCACCCTGTCGCTGGTGCTGCGCAACCAGATCGAGGACAAGCCCGTCAACACGGAAGGCGCCACCAAGTCCAGCTTGCTCGATGAAAAGGTCGCCATGGCCGCCCCCGCCGCCATGGTGCAAGCCAAGCCGCTGCCACGCCGCCGTCCCGCCGCCGCACCCGCGCCTCAGGCCGGTCCACGCGTCGATGTCATCAAGGGGCTGGAACGCAGCTCCCAACAATTCTAACCTGCACCAGAGGAGTCACGCCATGAGCACATATTGCACAGCAAGCGGAAGCCGGGTACTGAGCCTGGCGCTTGCCCTCGCCATGATCGGCGCCCTGGCGCCCCAGGCACGCGGCGAACCCGTCGCCGCTGCCGCCACCGCCGCCGGCACCGACACGGGCGCCGCCAGGAGCAGCCGGGCCGCCGCCCGGCCCAGGGCCACGCCGCCGCAAAGCGAATCGCGCGCCGGCCGCACCGAGATGGCGCCGCAAATGAGCCTGGCCGAAGGCAAGTCGACCCTGATGCGCCTGCCGTTCGCCGCCAGCCGCATGTCCGTCGGCGACCCGCGCATCGCCGACGTCATCCTGCTCAATCCCAACGAGGTGTACCTGCTGGGGCGTTCCGTCGGCACCACCAACCTGATCCTGTGGAACAAGAGCAATGACGCCACCATCATCGACCTGGCCGTCGGCATCGACAGCAGCAGCCTGCAGGCACGCATGGCCGAACTGCTGCCGAACGAAAAAATCCACGTCACGGTGGCGGGCGACACCCTGATCCTGTCGGGCATGGTCAGCGACGTCGTCAAGGCCGACCAGGCCCTGTCGCTGGCCAACGCCTATGTACAGCGCAGCGCCCGCAGCGGCGCGGCCAGCTCCGGCGCCGCGCCAGCCGCAGGCGCGGGCGCCGCCGCTGCCGCTCCCGCCGCCACGCCCGATGCGGCCGCACCGCGCGTGATCAACCTGCTGTCGATCGCCGCGCCGCAGCAGGTGATGCTGGAAGTGAAGGTGGCCGAAGTGTCGAAGGTGCTGGTCGACCAGCTGGGCGCCAGTCTGGGCATCAACAAGACCATCGGCAGCTGGTCGTATTCGCTGCTGTCCAGCCTTCTCAGCAACAATCCCAGCGGCTTGAGCGGCGCCAGCAAGAACAACTTCTTCAACCTCGACGCGCAAAAACGCGATGGTCTGATCAAGGTGCTGGCCGAACCGAACATCATGGCCATCAGCGGCCAGGAGGCCAGCTTCCTGGCCGGCGGCAAAATCTTCATCCCCGTCAGCCAGAGCAACAATAACGGCGTGCCCACCATCACCCTGGAAGAGAAGGAATTCGGCGTGGCCGTGAAATTCACGCCCACCGTGCTCGATGGGGGCGCATCAACCTGAAGGTGGCGCCGGAAGTGTCGGACCTGAACAAGGACGGCATCGGCATCACCGCCACCGGCATCTCGGCCACGGCCATCCTGCCCTCGTTCACGACGCGGCGCGCCACCACCACGGTGCAGCTGTTCGACGGCCAGAGCTTCGCCATCGGCGGCCTGATCAAGAACAACGTGACCAGCAATATCAAGGCCCTGCCAGGCCTGGGCGAAGTGCCCGTGCTGGGCGCCCTGTTCCGCAGCACGGACTTCCAGACGGACCGTTCGGAACTGGTCTTCATCATCACGCCGCACCTGGTCAAGCCGCTGCCAGCCGACTACAAGCTGCCCACCGACGGCTACATCCAGCCGACGCGCGGCGACATGTTCATGCAGGGAAAAATGGAAGGCAGCGCGCCCACTCCTGCTGCCGCCCCCGCAGCGCCGGCAGCGCCCATGCAGCCGCAAGCGGCCGCGCCCCAGTCCGCCGCCGGCTTCGACCTCAAATAGGAGAACACCATGAAAACCGCACATTGCCTGCCTTGCGCCACCCTGCTGTCGCTATTGCTGTTAGCCGGCTGCGCCGCCACCACCACGCCCGTGCTCGATTCGCACTTCGGCGAATCGGTGGCCCTGCTCAAGGCGCAGCAGATCATGTATCCGGACGCCTACCGCAACATGGACCCCGTCAGCGGCATCGACGGCAAGGCCGGCGCGAGCGCCTACCAGCGCTACCAGAAATCGTTCGCCGCGCCGGAACCGCAGCCGAATGTCTTCACCATCGGCGTGGGCGGACGCCAGTAGGCGCCAGTTTCGCGACGCACTCCCCCCAGGCCACCAGGAGACAGCCATGAAGACCGCATTTCGCAGGCACGACAAGCAGCAGGGCGCGATCGCCATCGTGCTGGGGCTGACCCTGGTGGTGCTGTTCGCCATGGGCGGCCTGGTGCTGGACCTGGGCCACCTGTACATCGCCAAGACGGAACTGCAGAACGGCGCCGACAGCGCCGCCCTGGCGGGCGCCGTGGAACTCAATCAAAGCGCCGCCGGCATCGACAACGCGCAGACGAAGGCCATCGCCATCGCGCAAAAGAACCGCTACGATTTTTCCACCGCGCTGACCATCACGGCCGCCAACATCAGCTTCGGCCCCAGCCCGGACGGTCCCTGGTCGTCCGGCGCCAGCGCCCGCACCAGCCCGCAGGGCCAGACCTTCATCCGCGTCGACACGGGCAGCAAGACCTTCGCCACCTACCTGATGGGCATCGCCGGCATCGCCAGCACCAGCACCTCGGGCGTGGCCGTGGCGGGGCGCTTCGTCAACGACGTCACGCCGATCGGCGTGTGCGCCGTCGATCCGGCCAACAAGACGGCGCAATACACGTATCCGGCCGCGCCGGCCGGCACGGGCCTGACGGAGCTGGTGGAATTCGGCTTTCGCCGCGGCGTCACCTACAACCTGTTCGGCCTCAATCCGCTGGGCGGGCCGTCCGATCCCTACCTGATCAACCCCGTCGACGCGCCGCCCGGCAGCTGCAGCGCCTCGCACGCGAGCGCCGCCTCCACCGCGCCATTCATGTGCACGGGCAGCAGCGCCGTCATCACCAGCGGCACGGGCCAGGTCTACACGAACACGGGGCTGACGGCTTCGCTGGCCGCCTCGCTCAATTCGCGCTTCGACGACTACGGCGGGCCATCCGTGTGCGACCCCGCGACGGCGCCGCCCGACACCAACATCAAGGAATATCCGTGCGTGGGCGCCGCGTCGCCCTGCGCCGCCGCTGCCGCCAACTCGCCGCCCACCGGCTGGATGCAGCCGGGCGCCAGCACCTTGCCCAGCCAGCAGCCGGTCAGCCTGGCCGGCAACAAACCGAATTACCAGCTGCCGTCAGCCGGTCCCGTCCCGGCACCGTCGGCCACGTTCGCGCAGTTCGCCGGCTACGGCGTGCTGTGGTCCTACGGCCCCGCCTACCAAAGCAATGGCGCCACCCCGGCCAAGGCCGGCACGGCCTACAGCGTCGCGGACGGCAACGCCAACCCCATGTACAGCACGGCCAAGGCGAATTACTTCGACACGGCCAGCTACCCCGTCAGCGCCGGCGCCGGCTTTCCTGCCAGTACGCCGCCTGCGCCATACAACCAGACCAGCGGCCCCACGTTCCAGGCGCCATCGGTGGCCCATCCGGGCCAGCGCAACCGCCGCATCCTCAACGTGGTGCTGGTCGACTGCCGCACGGCGCCCGTCGGGCCGGCTTCGTGCGGCACCATGAACGCGGTCGGTATCGGCAAATTCTTCATGACGATGAAAGCCGATTTCAGCGGCGGCACCAAGCGCCTCGACGTCGAGTTCGCGGGCCTGATCGAGCCCGTGCCGAATTCCGAAATCAAACTCTACAAGTGAGGCGGCCATGCGCATCCACCTTTCCCCTCTCAGCCAGCGCGGCGGCGCCGCCGTCGAATTCGGCATCGTGCTGGCACTGCTGATCACCCTGCTGGCCGGCATCTTCGGCTTCGGCCGCGCTTTCTGGTACTACGACGCGCTGAACAAGGCCACGCGCGACGCGGCGCGCAACATGTCCGTCAAGGCCAAGGCCGGCATCGCCTCGCAGGGCGTGCCGGCGGCCAGACAGACGGTGGCCGATGCGGCCGTCAGCGCCGGCATCAGCGACTTCACCACGGCCAACGTGACGGTCACCTGCCTGGACGCGGCATTCAACGACAGCAGTTGCACCGACGGCACGGCGCCGGGCGGCATCCGCGTCGAAGTCGTCAACTACACGCTGTCGGTGGGCCAGTACCTGCCCTTCGTGATCGGCGCAGCCAGCACCTATGCCACGCCGCTCGCACCGCGCACCACCATGCGCTACATGCTGTAAGGAGAACGCCATGCGCCACCGCCTTTCATCGTCTCCTCCAGCCGGGCTCCAGCGCGGCGCCGCCGCCGTCGAATTCGCCCTGGTGTCGCTGCTGTTTTTCACCCTGCTGTTCGGCATCCTGGAATTCGGCCGCATGCTGTACCTGTACAACACGGTGCAGGAAGTGAGCCGCCGCGCCGCGCGCGAAGCGGTGGTGCGCTGGATCGACCAGACCGACGCCGTCAAGACCCTGGCCCTGTTCGGCGGCACGGCCCTGCCGGCCGCGCCCGAACTGACGGCTGCCAACATCACCATCCGCTACCTGAACAAGAGCGGCGCCGAAGTGACCTTGCCGCCGACTGACCCGGGCGACAACCTGTCGGCCTGCGGCGACATCACGCGCACGGCCAGCTGCATCGACAGCGTGCGCGTATCGATCGACAACGTCAGCTACACGCCGATGGTCAGCCTGTTCGGCTTTCTGAATATCGCCGTGCCAGCCTCGGTGGTGGTCATGCACGCCGAAAGCCTGGGCTTCCAGATCAACTGAACGCCTTTACCGAATGCCTTTACCGGGGAGTACCAAGTGAATATCGTCATCGTCTCGAAGAATGAAGCCCAGCTCAAGCGGCTGACCCGTTTGCTGCGCGAACGCAGCGCGGCCGACCGCGTCTCGCTGCTGGCGAGCATACCGGATGTGTTCGACAACGGCGTCACGCCGGACTTGCTGCTGCTGGAGCAGGAGCAGACGGGCGAGGCGGAGCTGGAACGGCTCGAACTGCTGGGCGGGCGCCATCCGAACCTGGCCATCATCGTGCAATGTCCGCAGCAAAGTCCGCAATTCCTGCTGCGCTCGATGCGCGCCGGCGTGCGCGAAGTGCTGCAGCCCGACGACGACGCGGCCCTGTGCGCCGCCTTGCGCCGCATCGAGGACAAGCTGCAGAAACAGGTCACGCGCAAGGGCCAGGTGCTGGCCTTCGTCTCGTGCAAGGGCGGCAGCGGCGCCACCTTCATCGCCGCCAACCTCGGCTACGCGCTGGCCGCCGGCGAACAGCGCAAGGTGGCGCTGTTCGACCTGAACCTGCAGTTCGGCGACGCCGCCCTGTTCGTCTCGGACCACAAGCCGGCCACCACCCTGTCGCAGCTGTCGCAGCAGATCGTGCGCCTCGATGCGTCGCTGCTCAGCGCCAGCATGATCCAGATCACGCCCGCCTACAGCGTGCTGGCCGCCGCCGACGACCCGGCCCATGCGGCCGACGTCGAGGCCGATCATATCGACCGGCTGCTGACCCTGGCGCGCAGCCAGTACGACTACATCCTGCTCGACGTGGGACGCGGACTCGACCCCGTCAGCGTGCGCGCGCTGGACCGGGCCGACCTGATCTTCCCCGTGCTGCAGGCAACCTTGCCGTATGTGCGCGACGGCAAGCGCCTGCTCGACGTGTTCCGCGGCCTCGGCTACCGCGAAGACAAGGTCCGCCTGATCCTGAACCGCTATGCCAGCAGCGACAGCATCCGCGTGGCCGACCTGGAAGCGGCGTATGGCAAGCACGTCTACAAATCCATCCCCAACCACTATGAAGCGGTGGCGGCCTCCGTCAGCCAGGGCGTGCCCATCCTCAAGCTGACGCCGCACAACGCCGTCTCGCGCGCCCTGCAGGAACTGGCCGCCAGCCTGGCAGGCGAAACCCCGCCCGCCGCGCAAAGCTGGGTTTCGCGGCTGCTCGCGCGCGCCTGAGGCTCCAGCCTGATCCTCGAGCCTGATACCGCCCCACTCACCGGAGACCGACCATGACTGCCGAAAAACTCACCCTGCGGGACCGCCTGGGCTATGCCCAGGATGACGCCAGCCTGAATGACGATGCCGCGCACCAGGGCGCAGCGAGCCACAGCTACCAGCAGCTCAAGCACCGCACCCACCAGGCGCTGCTCGACCGCGTCGACCTGGAGGGCATGCAGCGCCTGTCGCGCGAGCAGATCCGCGAAGAGCTGAAAATCCTCGTCAGCGACGTGCTCACGGAAGACAATGTGGTGATCAACGAGCTGGAACGGCGCTCGCTGATCCGCGACATCCAGGACGAGGTGCTCGGCTTCGGCCCGCTCGAACCGCTGCTGGCCGATCCCGGCGTGTCCGACATCCTCGTCAACACCTATCGGCAGGTGTATGTCGAGCGCCATGGCCGCCTGGAGCTGAGCGACGTCTGCTTCACCGACGACGCCCACCTGATGAAGATCATCGACAAGATCGTCTCGCGCGTGGGCCGGCGCATCGATGAATCGAGCCCCATGGTCGATGCGCGCCTGCCCGACGGTTCGCGCGTGAACGCCATCATCCCGCCGCTGGCCATCGACGGCCCCGTGATGTCGATCCGGCGCTTCTCGGCCCAGCCGTTGCGCCTGGCCGACCTGCTGCTCAAGCACAGCCTGACGGAGGAAATGAGCACCACCCTGCAGGCGCTGGGCAAGGCCAAGGTCAACATCCTGATCTCGGGCGGCACGGGCAGCGGCAAGACCACCATGCTCAATGCGATTTCCGGTTTCATCAGCACGGCCGAACGCATCGTCACCATCGAGGACGCGGCCGAACTGCAGATGCAGCAGCCGCACGTGGTACGCCTGGAAACGCGGCCCGCGAACATCGAGGGCAAGGGCGAGGTAACGCAAAGGGCGCTGGTGCGCAACGCACTGCGCATGCGCCCCGACCGCATCATCCTGGGCGAGGTGCGCGGCGCCGAGGCGCTCGACATGCTGGGCGCCATGAACACGGGCCATGAAGGCTCGATGGCCACCATCCACGCGAACACCCCGCGCGACGCGCTGACGCGGCTGGAAAACATGATCAGCATGGCTTCCGCGGCCCTGCCCGTGAAAGCCATGCGCCAGCAGATCAGTTCGGCCATCAGCGTGGTGGTGCAGGTGTCGCGCCTGACGGACGGCAAGCGCAAGGTCACGTCGATCCAGGAAATCACAGGCATGGAGGGCGAGATGATCACCATGCAGGAAATCTTCACCTTCCGCCAGACGGGCATCGGCGAGGACGGCACGGTGCAGGGGCATTTCCATGCCAGCGGCGTGCGGCCGCGCTTCCTGGAACGCCTGCGCGCCTTCGGCATCAGCCTGCCGGAAACCCTGTTCGATCCCGCCCGCCAGTACCATTAAGGGGAGCATCATGGACTATCTCTATTACGTATTCGCCATCCTCACCTTCATCGCCGTGGTACTGCTGATCGAGGGCGTGTACCTGGCATGGAACACCTCGCGCGGCCCGGAAGCGGAAAGGGTCGCGCGCCGCCTGCGCATCATGTCGGCCGGCGCGCATGGCGACACGGGCAGTTCGATGATCAAGAAGCGCCTGCTGAGCGACACCCCGGCCCTGCAGCGCGTGCTGCTCAGCGTGCCCCGCGTGCATGCGCTCGACCGCCTGCTGGAGCAGTCGGGCCTGAGCTGGAGCGTGGCAAGCTTCGCCGGCGTGATGCTGGCCTCGGCCGGCGCCGCATTTTTGCTGCTCATCTACCTCAGTGTGCCGTGGCTGCTGCTCCTGCCGCTGGTGGCGGGCGCGGCCCTGCTGCCGCTGCTGGTGGTCTTGCGCGCCAAGGCCAAGCGCCTGCAGCGCATCGAGCAGCAACTGCCCGATGCGCTGGATCTGATGGCGCGCGCCCTGCGCGCCGGCCATGCCTTCCCCACGGCCCTGAAAATGGTCGGCGATGAAATGAACGCGCCGCTGGCCGTGGAATTTCGCGCCACCTTCGACGAAGTCAATTTCGGCATCGCCATGCAGGACGCCCTGATGAACCTGGCCACGCGCGTGCCCAGCACGGACTTGCGCTACTTCGTCATCGCCGTGCTGATCCAGCGCGAAACGGGCGGCAACCTGGCCGAACTGCTCGACAGCATCAGCCGCATCATCCGCGAGCGCATCAAGCTGCTGGGACAGGTGCGCGTGCTGTCGGCCGAAGGCAAGCTGTCGGCCTGGATCCTGTCGCTGCTGCCCTTCGGTGCGGCGGCCATGATCCACCTGACCAATCCGCAGTTCCTGGAAATGCTGTTCGTCGACCCGGGCGGACGCAAGATGCTCGCCGGCGCCCTGGTGATGATGGTGTGCGGCATCCTGGTCATGCGCAATATCATCCGCATCCGCGTCTGAGCCCGCAAGGAGAACCCTCATGAATCCCGTGCATATCGCCTTTCTCGCCCTGCTCTTCATTGCCGTCTTCGGCACCGTGCTGGTGGCCATGCGCAGCTTTGCGCCCGATCCCTTGCGCCAGCGCATGGACAACGCCACCGGCAAGAGCGCGGCGGCGCCCGGCGCATCGGCGCCCAGCCCCTGGCTGGCGCGCATGGTGCGCCTGAGCGGCCCCCTGGCCAAACTGTCGCTGCCCGACCAGGGCTGGGAAGGCTCGGTGATGCGCCGGCGCTTCATGAATGCCGGCCTGCGCCAGGCGTCGGCGCCCATCCTGTTCTTTTCCGCCAAGACCATGCTGGCCATCGGCCTGCCCCTGCTGCTGTTCCTGGGACTGAGCGCCTCGGGCAGCCAGGTGGCGGGCAAGGCGCTGCTGTTCTGGCTGCTCATCGTGGCCGCCATCGGCTACTACCTGCCCAATATCGTGCTGGCACAAATGATCAAGCGGCGCCAGCGCGATATCTTCGAAAGCTTTCCCGATGCGCTGGACCTGATGACGGTGTGCGTGGAAGCAGGCCTGGCCATGGATGCGGCGCTGGCCCGGGTGGCGGCCGAGATCGCCCTGAAAAGCGCCGTGCTGGCCGAGGAATTGCATCTGGTGATGCTGGAACTGCGCGCCGGCAACACCAAGGAGCGGGCGCTGCGCAACCTGGCCCTGCGCACGGGCGTCGAGGATGTCGACGCGCTGGTGGCCATGCTGATCCAGGCCGAGCGCTTCGGCACCAGCATCGCCGCGTCGCTGCGCGTGCAGTCGGACCAGCTGCGCACCAAGCGCCGCCAGATGGCCGAGGAAGAAGCGGCGAAGATCGCCCTCAAGCTGCTGTTCCCGCTGATCTTTTTCATCTTCCCTTCGCTGCTGGTCGTCCTGATGGGGCCAGCCTTCCTGCAAATTTACCGCGTGCTCCTGCCCAGCATGGGCAGCGGCAGCTGACCGGAGAACCGCCATGTCACAGCACACCACCCTGATGCTCATGCTCGCCTGCGCCGGCCTGCTGCCCGCCTGCGGCCACCTGCCCGGTCCCGCCAGCCAGCACAGCCAGGCCAATCACGCCGCCCCGCCCCAGGCGCGCAGCATTGACAGCCCCGCCGCCCGCAGCGCCGCGTTCTGCAAGCTGGGCAAGCGCATGCAGGAACTGGGCGATCCGCGCGCGGCGATGGCCGCCTACCGCGAAGCGCTGCTGCTTGAGCCCGACTCGGCCGATGCACGCAATGGCGCCGCCGTGCTGCACGCGCAGCTGGGCCAGCTGGACACGGCGCGCACCATGCTGCAGGCGCTGGCGCAAGAAGCGCCGACGGCCCGGACCTACAACAACCTCGGCTACGTGCTGTACCTGCAGGGCGATTACGCCCAGGCGGCCAGCGTGCTGCGCCAGTCGCTGCAGCTCGACAATGGCCAGCAGCCGGCGCGCGCCAACCTGGATCTCACCATCGCGGCGCTGGCGCGCAGCATAGCGACGGTCGATGCGGCCGATGCCACCGCGGACGCCGTCGCGCCCGATCTGGCGCCGGCGCCCAAGCCGGCGGCACCGGCCAGCCGCCTGCAGCTGACGCAGTCGCAGCCGAATATCTTCACGCTGAGCTGGCGCGACACGCCCGTGGCGCCACGCGCCGCGCCGGCCGACGTGCCCGCCCTGGCGAAGCAGGCGGCGCCGCTGCCACGGCTGGAAGTCATCAACGGCAATGGAGAAACGGGGATGGCGGCGCGCATGCGCGGCATGCTGGGCGGCATGGGCATCAGCGTGCTGCGGCTGGGCAACCAGCGGCCTTACGGCATCCAGGCCAGCAGCATCGTCTACCGTCCCGGGCACGCCGAGGCAGCGGCCGCCCTGGCCCTGGCCTTGGGCGGCATGCCGCAGCTGCAAGCGGCCGGCGACAGCGGCATCGGCGCGGGCGCCGACCTGCGTTTATTGCTGGGCAAGGATGCGGCGGCCAGCCTGCGCGCGCCGGACGTGCGCCTGGCATCGAACGCGACACCGTGACGCAGGCATCAGCGCGGCAGCAGGCGGCGGTCGGCGGGGTTGATCAGGAAGCCCTGCAGGATATCCTGCAGCTGCGGCAGTTTCGCCACGTAGGCGGGAATGCCCAGCTGGCGCGCGCCGAAGTAGTGGGCGATGATGTCGCCCTGCTGCTCCATGTTGAAGTCGGACAGGACGCCGCCCGCCTGCGCATCGTAGCGGTAGGCCCGTTGCCCGATGTAGCCGCCGCGCAGCGCCAGCAGCACGCCATGCAGCAGCACGCCGTAGCCGAGCTGGTACTGCCACACGTGCACCATCTCGTGGATGAAGAACAGCTTGCCGCTGTTGCCTTCGCGGGAAAAATCGTCGCGGTACTGGGCCGGCATGAAGTGCAGGCTGCCGCGCGGCGTCATCGCCGTGTTCTGGTCCTGCAGGCCGAACGGTAGAAAGGAGCCGCGCACGACGCGCACGCGCGCGTAGTCGACGGCGCCCTGGAAGACGCTGCGGGCCATGGCGGTTTCGCCGATGGTGAGGGGGCGGCGCAAGACTCGCATAAGAAGAAGAGAAGAAAGCGCGGCAAGCGTAAAGCCTGCCGCGCCGGTACCGCTTAAACCGAACGAAGGCCGCTGGCCGCCTTGGCGATTTCCGTGATGCGGTCCCAGTTGCCGGCCGCGATCGCGTCTTTCGGCGTCAGCCACGAGCCGCCCACGCAGGCGACGTTCTTGCACGCCAGGAACTGCGACGCCGTCTCTTGCGAGATGCCGCCCGTCGGGCAGAACGTGATGTCCGGCAGCGGGCCGTAAATCGCGTTGAGCATGCCGATGCCGCCCGCCGGCACGGCCGGGAACAGTTTCAGCTGCTGGAAACCGTTTTCACGCGCCGCCATCACTTCGCCTGGCGTCATCACGCCTGGCAGCAATGGCAAGCCGCTGCTTTTCGCCGCCGCCACCAGGGCCGACGTCAGGCCCGGCGACACGCCGAAGACGGCACCCGCATCACGTGCCTGCACGAATTCCTCGGGACGGGTCAGGGTGCCCACGCCGACGATGGCGCCCGGCACGGCCGACATGGCACGGATCGCTTCCAGGCCGTGCTTGGTGCGCAGGGTCACTTCCAGCACGCGGATGCCGCCCGCCACCAGCGCGCGCGCCAGCGGTACGGCGTGTTCAGGATCGTCGATCGCAATCACGGGGATCACGCTCGAGGTGCGCATAATTTCCAGTAGTGTCATGGTCATCTCTTATTTCCTAGCCAAAAAGTCTTCATCGGAACCCGGTACGGTATCGCCGACATTGTCGGCGTCGTGCAAGGCGACGGTGGTGGGAATCGGCGACGGCAGGCCGAAGGTGGTGGCACCCTCTTCCGCCGCGCTGACGGTGGAACGGAACATGGAAAACAGCTCGCGGCCCATGCCGACGTGGTTCGGCGACAGGTCGGCCGTGACCAGCGCACGCGCGTGCCAGACGTCGGCCGGCACCAGCGCCTCCAGTACGCCCGTAAAGGCGTCGAGGCGGATGATGTCGCCGTCGCGCACGAGGCCCAGGGGGCCGCCGGCGAGGATTTCAGGCGAGACGTGGATGGCGGCCGGCACCTTGCCCGACGCGCCCGACATGCGGCCATCGGTGACCAGCGCCACGTGGCGGCCCGCATCCTGCAGGTTGGCCAGCGCCGGGGTCAGCGCATGCAGTTCCGGCATGCCGTTGGCGCGCGGCCCCTGGAAGCGCAGCACGGCGACGAAATCGCGGTCCAGCGTGCCGGCCTTGTAGGCGGCCATGAAGTCTTCCTGCGAATTGAATACCAGGGCAGGCGCTTCGACCGTGCGGTGCTGCGGCTTGACGGCCGACACCTTCATCACGGCGCGGCCCAGGTTGCCCGCCACCAGGACCATGCCGCCGTCCGGCGCGAAAGGATTGCTGGCCGGGCGCAGCACGTTTTCGTCGGCGCTGGCGGCCGGCGCATCTTTCCAGAAGACCTTGCCGTCTTCGCCGAGGAACGGCTCCATGCAGTGCGCGCGCAAGCCGTGGCCCAGGATGGTGTTGACGTCTTCGTGCAGCAAGCCCGCGTCCAGCAATTCGCGGATCAGATAACCGGTACCGCCGGCAGCGTGAAAATGGTTCACGTCGGCGTCGCCGTTCGGGTAGATGCGCGTGAGCATCGGCACGATGGCCGACAGTTCATTGAAATCGTTCCAGTCGATGACGATGCCGGCCGCCTTGGCGATCGCCACCAGGTGCAGGGTGTGATTGGTCGAGCCGCCCGTGGCCAGCAAGCCCACGACGGCGTTGACGATACATTTCTCGTCGACGATATGGCCGACTGGCAAGTAGCTGCCGCTTTGCGCCGTGATGACGGCCGCGCGCTGGGCGGCGGCCTTGGTCAGCGCATCGCGCAGCGGCGTGTTCGGCGTGATGAAGGCGGCGCCCGGCAAATGCAGGCCCATCACTTCCATCAGCATCTGGTTGCTGTTCGCCGTGCCGTAGAAGGTACAGGTGCCGGCGCCATGGTAGGCTTTCGACTCGCCTTCAAGCAAGTCTTCGCGCGTGGCCTTGCCTTGCGCATACAGCTGGCGCACCTTGGCTTTTTCCTGGTTCGACAGGCCCGACGTCATCGGACCGGCCGGCACGAAGACGGCCGGCAAGTGGCCGAAGTGCAGCGCGCCGATCAAGAGGCCCGGCACGATCTTGTCGCACACGCCCAGGTACAGGGCCGCGTCGAACATATTGTGCGACAGCGCCACGGCCGTCGACATGGCGATGGTGTCGCGCGAAAACAGCGACAGTTCCATGCCCGGCTGGCCTTGCGTCACGCCATCGCACATGGCGGGCACGCCGCCGGCGAACTGGGCGACGGCGCCCACTTCGCGCACGGCTTGCTTGATGATCTGCGGGAAGCCTTCGAAGGGCTGGTGCGCCGACAGCATGTCGTTGTACGAGGACACGATGGCCACGGACGGCTTCTTGTACTCCTTCAGCGACAGCTTGTCGTTGGCGGGAAAGGCGGCAAAGCCGTGCGCCAGGTTGGTGCACGACAGGGCGCCGCGCTGCACGCCCTGGATGCGGGCCGCATCCAGATGCGCCAGATAGGCGCCGCGCGATGGCCGGCTGCGCGCGATGATGCGCGCTGTTACGGATTCGACTACTGGATGCAGCGCCATATGGATTTCCTTAAAAATGAGTATTTCGTGAAATTTTACTACAAAACGGTGAAGAAGAAGCACTCTTGCATGGGCCGACCACACAAATAAGCCACGGATTGCGGCGTATCAAGGCAAGCCCGGCAAATATCGCGTATCGGCAGCTGTCAACATAGCTCTTATATGGCACGGGTGCAATCGCTAAAAAAAGCACAACAAAAATCGGCTTCACGTCACAAACTGTAGTGAAATTACGTTTTTCTGATGTATTATTCTCATACCAATGCCGGACCCGCTGTTCGCCACCACGAACGCGCCGCGCTCCTTTCAACCGAGACAAGCACCCAAGCCGACCGCCATGCGCCAGCCAGCACCTACTCCTGCCATCACCGCCACCGCCAGTTTCCAGTCCCTGCAAGCGCATAGCGCCAGCCTGCGCGAAGTGCATCTGCGCCAGCTGTTCGCCGCCGACCCCGCACGTTTCTCGACGATGACGGTCGATGCGGCCGGCCTGCTGCTCGATTACTCGAAGAACCGGGTCGACGCCACCGCCATGGCGCTGCTGATGGACCTGGCCCGCGAGCGCGGCGTGGAAGCGCAGCGCGAAGCCATGTTCACCGGCGAGAAAATCAATCTTACCGAACATCGGGCCGTTCTGCATACCGCCTTGCGCGCGCCGCGCGGCACCAGGCTGATGGTCGATGGACAGGATATCGATGCTGACGTGCAAGATGTACTGCAGCGCGTCAAGGCATTTACGGACAAGGTCCGCAATGGCAGCTGGCTCGGCTACACAGGCAAACCGATTTGCGACATCGTTAATATCGGCATCGGCGGCTCGGACCTGGGCCCGAAAATGGCGTGCCTGGCGCTGCGCTCGTATGCCAACCCGGGGCTGGAAATGCACTTTGTTTCCAACGTCGACGGTCACGACATGGAAGCGACCCTGTCGAAAGTCGATCCGGAAACCACCCTGTTCATTGTTGCCTCGAAAACCTTTGTTACCGCTGAAACCATGCTCAACGCCAACACGGCGCGCGCCTGGTTCCTGCTCGAAGGCGAAGAAAAGGATCTGGCGCAACACTTCGTGGCTGTCTCGACCAACACGCAAGCCATCGTCGACTTCGGCATTTCGCCGGACAATATGTTCCCGTTCTGGGACTGGGTCGGCGGCCGTTATTCCGTCTGGTCCTCGATCGGCCTGGCCGTGGCCCTGTCCGTCGGTTTTGAATATTTCAGCGATTTCCTCGCCGGTGCGCATGCGATGGATCAGCATTTCCGCCAGGCGCCCCTCGAAGACAACATGCCCGTCGTGCTGGCCATGGTCGGCTTCTGGAACCGTCAGTTCCTCGATTGCGGCTCCGTTTCCATCGCACCGTATCACCAGGACCTGAGCCGCTTCGCCGCCTACCTGCAACAGCTGGACATGGAAAGCAACGGCAAGCGCGTCACCAAGGATGGCGTACCCGTCGATGTGCCGACCGGCCCCGTCATCTGGGGCGATTGCGGCACGAATGCCCAGCACGCGTATTTTCAGCTGCTGCACCAGGGCACGGACATCACCCCCATCGACTTCATCGCCGCCCTGCGCGCCACGCACGATTTGCCGGGCCACCACGATGCCCTGCTGGCGAACTGCTTCGCCCAGTCGGAAGCCTTCATGACAGGCAAGACGGCCGAGGAAGTGCGCCTTGACCTGCAGGCGCAGGGCTTGCCGGAAAGCGAAATCGAAGCGCTGGTGCCGCACAAGACTTTCCCCGGCAACCGCCCCAGCAACACCATTTTGATGGACCAACTGACCCCGACCACCCTGGGCGCCCTGATCGCCTTGTACGAACACAAGACCTTCGTGCAGGGCGTCTTGTGGAACGTCAACAGTTTCGACCAGTGGGGGGTGGAACTGGGCAAGGTGCTGGCCAAGAAAATCCAGGCCGAACTGACGGGCGAAGCCCGTCCCGACCACCACGACAGCTCGACCAATGGCTTGATTGCCCTGGCGAAAGCCGCCAAGGCGGCGTATTAACTTAATTGAGGTTTATGAATATTTACGAAATCAAAGTAGTCAGCGACAAGGCCATGCAAGTGGGCGAATGCCCGCTCTGGCATGGCAAGGAAGCGGCCCTGTACTGGGTCGACATCGATGGCCGCGCCGTGCACCGGCTGCACCCGGCCAGTGGCAAGCATGCGCAGTGGACCATGCCGACAGAACCGTCGGCGCTGGCCATCAACGCCGGCGGCGGCCTGATCGTCGCCCTGCGCAGCGGCTTTGCCCACCTCGACACGAAGACGGGCAGCCTGGCGCACATCGCGCCGGCGCCGTTCGACATGACCACCACGCGCTTCAACGACGGCAAGGTTGACCCGGCCGGCCGTTTCTGGGTCGGCACGATTTTCGAGCCGCGCAACACTGACGCAGCGGAAATGTTCGTGCTGGAAAAGGGACAAGTACGCAAGGTCTGGTCGGGCGGCATGACCGTGTCGAACGGCCTGGGCTTCAGTCCCGACGGGCGCACCATGTATCACTCGGATACCACCACGCACCGCATCGACCGTTTCGACTTCGATGCGGCCACGGGAGCCATTTCCGCGCCACAACCGTTCCAGCGCTTTTCCATGGACAAGAAAGCGTTCGATTACGGCGGGCGTCCCGATGGCGCGGCCGTCGACAGCGAAGGCAATTACTGGTCGGCCATGTTTGAAGGCGGCAAGATCTTGCGCTTCGCCCCCGATGGCCATTTGCTGGGCGAAATTACCGTGCCCGTGCGCTGCCCCACCATGGTGACGTTCGGCGGCCCCGACCTGCGCACCCTGTACATCACCAGCGCCAGCCACAACCGCTCGGCAGCAGAAATCGCCGACTACCCGTTGACGGGTCACGTGCTGTCCGTGCGCGTGGACGTGGCGGGCCAGCCGGAAACGCCTTACCAGGCGTAACACGGTCAGGTATGAAAAAGCGCCGGCACCCGCGAGGGTCCGGCGCTTTTTTAACGCTCACGTAGGTCGGATTAGCGGGGCAAGGCCCCGCGTAATCCGACAACAGTGTTGGCCATGGTGCCGTCGGATTACCGCGACAGCACCTTGCGGATCGTCTCGGCCAATTCAGCCGCGACGAACTTGGCCACATAACCGTCGGCGCCCACGCCCTTGACGTGGTCTTCGTTGGTCGAGCCCGTCAGCGACGAGTGGATCACCACGGGAATGTTGGAGAAGCGGCCATCGTTCTTGATGTTGCGCGTCAGGGTAAAGCCGTCCATTTCCGGCATTTCCAGGTCGGTCAGCACCAGCGCGACCTTGTCTTTCGCCGTCTTGCCTTCCGTGGCCGCCTGGGCCGAGATCGCTTGCAGGCGCTCCCACGCTTCCTTGCCCGTCTTGGTCATGATGAAAGGCACGCCCATCGCTTCGAGGCCCTTTTCGATCAACGAGCGGGCCAGCGAGGAATCGTCGGCCGCGAGAATCACGGCGCCGGCCGGCAAGCGCACTTGCGGGCCGATGCTGTTTTCGTCCACGTCCGGGTCGCCCGACGGCAGCACGTTGCGCAGGATTTGCTCCACGTCCAGCACTTGCGCCAGGCGGGTCTTGTCCGTGTCGCCATCGAGGCGGGCGATGCTGGTGACGAGGCCGCCGCCGACGCTCGATTCGGCCGACAAGACCTGATTCCACTCGAGGCGCACGATTTCATCGACCTCTTCCACGGCAAACGCCTGTGTCGAGCGGGCAAATTCCGTCACCATCAGGATCTTCAAGCCGCTGCTCTTGCAACCGACCGCCATCGGCAAGTCGATCACGGGAACGATCTGACCACGGATATTGACCACGCCCAGCATGTGCGGGTGCGAACCAGCCACCGCCGTGATGGCCGGCATTTCCATGATTTCACGGACTTTGAACACATTGATGCCGAACAGTTCGCGGCTGGCCGAGTGATCACTGGTCCCCAGCTTGAACAGGAACAGTTCGAATTTGTTATTGCCTGTCAGGCTGGTGCGTTCATCGACATCTTGCTGCATTGAATTCATTGTGTCCCCTTGAGCCGTCTTGTAAAGTTAAGTCGCCCGCCCCTGATGCTGCGGACAGTGCGGACTGCACGTCGCATGGACGCCGGACGGCGGGTTTGGGGCATGGCCGGCGCTAACGGTGCAGTGTATATCGTACAACTTCATACAACCAATAGTTGCTATCGATTCGAGCTTGAATTATACGTTTTTTTACTTTCTTCAAAGCTACTTTACGCTGCCAACGGCGATCCTGACAGCATTTCTTGATTTCCTTGTTGCTACAGCGCAAATGATGACGGAGAGAATCGAAAATTTCCCTGGCAACCATGGTTGCTTTGCAAAGCCGATAACCAGCATGACGCTGCGCCGGCGCCGGCGAACGGCATATAATGGCCATGCCGGCATCGCAGGCAGGCATACCGGGCAAAATGGCGACGGCAGCGGATGGAATGTAGTAAAATTTCTTGCAATTGCCTGTTCTACGTAGTAAATTTACACCATCGATTATAGTAGCGACAGACTGGCACTTCCGGTCGGCTTTCTCCCCGCTCCGGCCCTTTTACTTTTGCGACGACACTCACTTATGGCACTTACCGATTTTGACCTGGTCCTGTTTGGCGGCAGCGGCGATTTAGCAATGCGCAAGTTGTTGCCTGCAATGTATGCGCGCGACGTCGCGAACGATTTGCCGCCGACGGCGCGCATCATCTGTGTGGGCCGCCAGGACAGCGGCCAGGATGCCTTCCTGAAAATGGTGGAGACCAATTCGCGTCCCCACATCAAGGCCAGCACCCTGAACGCCGCCACCTGGAGCAAGTTCTGCGCACGCATCGTGTACGTGTCGCTCAACGCCAGCGATGCGGCCACGTACGCGCCGCTGGTCGAAGCGCTGCGCGGCGACGCCGACCTGACGCGCGTGTACTACCTGGCGACGCCGCCGCATCTGTTTGCCTTGATCTGCGACAACCTGGAAGACAACGGTCTGGTCACGCCGAATTCGCGCGTGGTGCTGGAAAAGCCGCTGGGCCGCGACCTGGCCAGCGCCAAGCAGATCAATGCCGAAGTGGGCAAGGTCTTCCAGGAATCGCAGATCTACCGTATCGACCATTACCTGGGCAAGGAAACCGTGCAGAACTTGCTGGCCCTGCGCTTCGGCAACATCCTGTTCGAACCGCTGTGGCGCCGCGAATGGATTTCCGACGTGCAGATCACCATCGCCGAAAAGCTGGGCGTGGGCAACCGCATGGGTTACTACGACACCTCGGGCGCGCTGCGCGACATGCTGCAAAACCACTTGCTGCAACTGCTGTGCATCGTCGCCATGGAACCGCCGACCTCGATCGCGCCGGACGCCGTGCGCGATGAAAAGCTACAAGTGCTGCGCTCGCTGAAAAAATTCACACCGACCACCCTGGCGCAAAACATCGTGCGCGGCCAGTACCGCGCCGGCCACGTCGACGGCGCCACCGTGCCGAGCTACCGCGACGAGCCCGATGCGCCGGAACATTCGCGCACCGAAACCTTCGTCGCGCTGAAGGCGGAAATCGACACCTGGCGCTGGGCCGGCGTGCCGTTCTACCTGCGCACGGGCAAGCGCATGGCCGACAGCCTGGCCGAGATCGTCGTGCGCTTCAAGCAAATTCCGCATTCGATCTTCAACCAGCCGACGTCGAGCTTCCAGCCGAACTGCCTGGTGATCCGTTTGCAGCCGGACGAAGGCTTGCGCATGAACCTGATGGCGAAAACCCCGGGCGACGGCATGCGCTTGAAACCGGCGGAACTGGAACTCGATTTCCGCGAATCGTTCAAGACCCCACGCATGGACGCCTACGAGCGTTTGCTGCTCGACGTCCTGCGCGGCCAGCTGACCCTGTTCATGCGCGGCGACGAACTGGAAGCGGCCTGGGAATGGGTCGAGCCGATTCTCGACAGCTGGGAACAGAACGACAGCGCGCCGATTCCGTACACGGCCGGCACCTGGGGCCCCGCGGCCGCCAGCGCCCTGATCGGCCGCGACGGCTTGCAGTGGCGTGAAGAGGCCTTGCCAGAGGACTGAAGCCGTTAAGATTTGGCTTAACCCTGAACGGCGAAATACTGGGGTCGGACCCTGAGGGTCCGACCCCGGAACTTTGCTTTTGGGGTGAAAAGGACGCAAACTTACGGCATTACTGCCAGAAGATCAATCAATGCTACTCGATTCCATCCGCACCCAGCTCGATTCGCTCTCCAAGTCGGAGAAAAAGGTCGCGCTGGCCGTGCTAGACCAGCCCAACCAGACGGTCAGCCAGAACATCACGGCGCTGGCGAAAAGCGCGCAGGTGTCGGAACCGACCGTGGTGCGCTTTTGCCGCACCCTGGGCTATGACGGCTGGCATGAATTCAAGCTGAAACTGGCGCAGGGCCTGGCGCTGGCCATGCCGGGCGCGAACGAGCAGCCGGCGCAGGACGATCTGGCCGCCGACCTGGTGAATAAAATCTGCAGCCGCTCGATCAATACCCTGCTCGACCTGCGCAACAACCTGAATCCGGAAGCGATCCAGCGCGCGCTCGACATCCTGTCGCGCGCCAGCAAGATCGAATTCTATGGCCAGGGCACGTCGGGCATCGTGGCGGCCGACGCGCAGCACAAGTTCTTCCGCTCGGGCGTACCGACGGTGGCCTACAGCGACCCGAACATCCACAGCATCGCGGCGGCCCTGCTGCGCGGCGGCGACTGCCTGGTGGCCATCTCGCAGCGCGGCAACAGCCCCGCCCTGGTGCGCTCCGTGAAACTGGCGCGCCGCGGCGGCGCCGACGTCGTCGTGCTGGCCCCATCGGGCACGCCGCTGGCCGACCTGGCCACCGTGCTGATCCCGATCGACCTGGTCTTCAACACCGACCCCTACACGCCCATTTCGGCGCGCCTGGCCTACCTGGTCGTGATCGACGTGCTGGCCGTGGGCCTGGCCCTGCAACGGGGACCGGAATTCCGCAAGAAGATGCAGAATGCGCAAAAGGCGCTGCAGGAATTCGACATGCAGTTTGATTCGTTTATCGGCTAAAAAGCGGCAATCCGGGGCCAGACCCGCCGGGTCCGACCCCGGCACTTTAGCCCTTGGGTTAAAAGCGCCGCCACCGTCCCGCATTCGGTACAATACCCTGGCAAGCCCATTCACTCTTTCCTGTGCAGCCATGAACCAACTCGAACAACTGAAGCAATTTACTACCGTGGTGGCCGACACCGGCGACTTCCAATCGATCCAGGCCTACACGCCGCGCGATGCGACGACGAATCCGTCGTTGATCCTGAAGGCCGTGCAGAAGGATGAATACAAGCCGCTGCTGGAAAAGGCCGTGCGCGACCATCCGAACGCCTCGACCACCGAGATCATCGACCGCCTGCTGATCGCCTTTGGCGTGGAAATCCTGCAAACCATCCCCGGCCGCGTCTCCACCGAGGTCGATGCGCGCCTGTCGTTTGACACGCAGGGCACGGTGGCCAAGGGCCGCGACCTGATCGCCCTGTATTCGAACGCGGGCATTGCCCGCGAGCGCGTGCTGATCAAGATCGCCTCCACCTGGGAAGGCATCCGCGCCGCCGCCATCCTGGAAAAGGAAGGCATCCGCTGCAACATGACCCTGCTGTTCTCGCTGGCCCAGGCGATTGCCTGCGCCGAAGCGGGCGCCCAGCTCATTTCCCCGTTCGTCGGCCGCATCTACGACTGGTACAAGAAATCGACGGGCATCGACTACATGGGCGCGGAAGACCCGGGCGTGCAATCGGTGCGCCGCATCTACAATTACTACCGCAAGTTCGGCTACAAGACCGAGGTGATGGGCGCGAGCTTCCGCAACACCTCGCAAATCCTCGAACTGGCCGGCTGCGACCTGCTCACCATCAGCCCCGACCTGCTGCAAAAGCTGGCCGACAGCGATGCGCCGGTGGAACGCAAGCTGAGCGCCGAAGCGGCGCCATCGACCAACATCGTGCAAATGTCGCTGAACGAAGAAGCCTTCCGCTTCATGATGAATGAAGACGCGATGGCGACGGAAAAACTGGCCGAAGGCATCCGCGCCTTCTGCGTCGATTCCGGCAAGCTGAAACAGATGATCGCGGCGCTGCGGTAATCGCATCATTACGACGGGCGAAAAAAAGCGGCGCCGTGCATTGCACGGACGCCGCTTTTTTTATTCTAGTCGTCCTCGTTGGCCTCAGGGCGACTGACGGCACCATTGCGAGCGGCCGCAAATCACGACGCGCAGCAGGTGCCGTCAGGCGTCATCAAGAGCAACGGAAGGTGGCCACGCCCTGGTAGTTGGCGCCATTCGCCAGCTGCGCCTTGTAGGCGGCGATCAGCAGATAGCGGCCAGCGCCGCCGTCGCCCAGCATCAGCTGCGCGCCCGTGCCATTCGACAGGTAGCCACCGGTGATGCTGCTCGACGCGGCCGACGCCATGGTCGTCGAAGCCGATACCTTGCCCGTGCTGCCGCCGGCGCTGGCGTCGATGGCCAGCACGACCTTGGCGCCCGAGGCATCGAAGGACATGCTGGCAGTGCCGCTGGCCGTGCCGAAGTTGGCGGTCGACGAGACGCTGCTGCCGCCCGTATAGCTAGGCGCCGTGAACGTGCCCGCATCGCAGGTGAAGGTGCCGGTCGCTGGCAGCGCGGCGAGCACGTTATAGGCGACGTAATGCCCACTGGCATTGTTGCCGCTCAACGTAGTGGCGCCCGTACTATTGCTGAACGCGCCCTTGAACCAGCGTCCCTGCGCAAAGGCCGCGTCGCCGCTGATTTCGCGCGTCACGGCCGGGTTGCCGGTGAAGACGATGCCGCTGATCGTGCTCAGGGCGCCGGAGGCATCCTGTACCAGCGGGCTGGCCTTGCCACTGCTCTGCAAGCCGATCGACGTAAAGATGTAGCGGCTGTTGTCGCCATTGGCGAAACGGGCGCTGACGGCACCCGTGTTTTCGCCGGTGGCCGTTGGCACGACGGGAACGACGGGCGCCACCGGATCGGCAGGCTTGGCCGTATTCACGACAGCCGTCGTGTCGGATGGGGAAGACGAACCGCCGCCACCGCAAGCGGCGAGCGAAGCGGCGATCAGGGTCAGAACAAAAGCGTGATTCAGTTGCATATGATTCCAATAAAAAAAAGCAAGGCATAAGGAATCCTTGGCACATGCCAAAAATTCAACGTCCAATATTATGCAACATTTCTCAATAGAATAGTTGCCTTAAAGAAATTTATTAATACTAACAATGTGACTATACCGAGCGCGTCTGTGCCGTGTCGCCGCGCTGGCGGTAAAATACCTGGCTACAGGCCGCCAGCGACTACTCATGCAATCACCGATCACCATCCGCCTGGGCCGCCGCGCCCGGGCGCGCATCGCCGAAAACGGGGTGCGCGCCAGCGACATCGCCATCATTCCCGCCGCTGCGGGCGGGCCGAAAGGCTTGATCCTGCACCAGCTCGATTGCTGGCTGTTCGGCGACTTCCTGCCGCAGGCACCGCGCCCGCGCCAGTTCGTCGGCGCCTCGATCGGCGCCTGGCGCATGGCCGCCGCCGTGTTCCCCGACCCGGTGGCCGCGCAGCGGCGCCTGGTGCGCGAATACGTGGGCCAGCGCTATCCCGACAAACCCGATGCGGCGCACGTGAGCCGCACGTGCCGCGCCCTGCTCGACGCCGTCCTCGACGGCCAGGATGCGCAACTGCTGCGGCATGAGCGCCATAGCCTGTCGGTGCTGGCCGTGCGCGGCATCGGCGCGCTGGCGCAGCCTGGCAAATGGCGCGACCGGCGCGGCTTCCTGCTGGCGGCCGCCGGCAACGCCGTGGCGCGCGCGCGTCTGGCCGCCTCGCTGGAACGCACCGTGTTCCATGCCGGACCGGACGGCGCCAGCTGGCTGCGCTCGCGCTTCGACGCCTTTCATTCGCATTTCGTGCCGCTGGCGCAGGACAACCTGCGCGACGCGCTGCTCGCTTCCGGCTCCATCCCGCTGGTGCTCGACGCGGTCACGGACATCGCCGGCGCGCCGCCAGGGCGCTACTGGGACGGCGGCCTGGTCGACTATCATTTGCACCTGCCCTACCAGCGCGAACCGGACCTGGTGCTGTACCCGCATTTTGCCGACCATATCGTGCCGGGCTGGCTGGACAAGACCATGCCCTGGCGCCGCGCGCGCCGCGGCGATGGCGCACTCGACAACATGATCCTCGTCTCGCCCTCGCCCGCCTTCGTGGCCAGCCTGCCCAACGGCAAATTGCCGGACCGGCGCGACTTCCCCCATTACGGCCAGGACCACGCGGCGCGCATGCGCGACTGGCGCCGCGCCATCGCGGAAAGCGAGCGCATGGCGGCCGCCTTCGCCCGCTGGGCCGAGCAGCCGGACTTGCGCCAGGCGGGCGATCTGTAGCACGGGCGTGGCTGCAACAGGCGCAAAGACAAGCGCGCTTTTCCCTCGCCTCTTGGTCACTTATCAGTGCATACTATGTCGCACAGGCAACCTTTAATCTCTCTGCGACAGGAGTTCCAACCATGCACGCCCTCTCCCACCTTCGTATCGGCACGCGCCTGGCTGCAGGCTTCGCGCTGGTGCTGCTGCTGTCCGTGATCTCCACCTCGTACGCGCTGTACAGCGCCAGCGTGAATGCCGAAGCGACGCGGCAAATGATGGAAAAGCCGCTGGCCAAGGAACGCCTCGTATCGGACTGGTACGTACTGATTTACTCGGCCATCGCGCGCACTTCGATGATCGCCAGGAGCACGGATGAAACCCTGTCGAACGTGTTTGCCGACACCATCGCCGACAGCACCAAGCAGGGCGGCGAGCTGCTGAAGCAAATCGAAACCCTGCTCGTCAGCGACGAGGAAAAGGCCATTTTCAAGGCGTCCATTGCCGAACGCGTCAAGTACCAGGACGCCAAGACCCTGGTGATGAATGCGCGCAAGGGCGGCAATGCGGCGCAGGCGGAAAGCGTCTACCGCGACAGCTTCGCGCCGGCCGCCGCCAAGTACCAGAACAACGTCAAGGCCCTGCTGTCGCAGCAGCGCCAGGCCATCGACGCCACGGCGCACGCGATCGAGGCGGCCAACGGGCGCAGCTTCACCCTGCTGCTGACCTTGTGCGCGCTGGTGGTGGCGCTGGGCAGCGTCTGCGCCTGGCTGATCACGCGCTCGATCACGCAGCCGTTGAAGGCCGCCGTGAAGGTGGCCGAAACGGTGGCCGACGGCGACTTGCGCACGCATTTCGGCACGCCTGCCAGCGATGAAATCGGCGACCTGATGCGCGCGCTGCACGGCATGAACGAGGCGCTGCGCAAGGTGGTGTCGGAAGTGCAGACGGGCACCAATGCGATCGCCACGGCGTCGGGCGAAATCGCCGCCGGCAACCAGGATCTGTCGGCGCGCACGGAACAGCAGGCCAGTTCGCTGGAAGAGACGGCGTCATCGATGGAAGAATTGACCAGCACCGTCAAGCAGAATGCGGACAACGCGCGCCAGGCCAACCAGATGGCGGTGGCCGCCTCCAGCGTGGCCGAACGGGGCGGCGGCATCGTCAGCCAGGTGGTCGACACCATGGGAGCCATCGATACGGCCTCGACGAAAATCGTCGACATCATCGGCGTCATCGACGGCATCGCCTTCCAGACGAATATCCTGGCCCTGAACGCGGCCGTCGAAGCGGCGCGCGCCGGCGAGCAGGGGCGCGGCTTTGCCGTCGTCGCCACGGAAGTGCGCAGCCTGGCGCAGCGCTCGGCCGCCGCGGCGCGCGAAATCAAGACCCTGATCGGCGACTCGGTGGAACAGGTCAACAACGGCACGCGGCTGGTGCAGCAGGCCGGCAGCACCATGGGCGAAGTGGTCGACAGCGTGCGCAGGGTCACCGACATCATGGCCGAGATCACTGCCGCCAGCGCAGAGCAAAGCATGGGCATCGACCAGGTCAACCAGGCCATCGCGCAGATGGACCAGGTGACGCAGCAAAATGCGGCGCTGGTGGAAGAAGCGGCGGCGGCAGCCGAAAGCATGCAGGACCAGGCGGCGCGCCTGGCGCAGGTGGCGGCCGGCTTCCAGCTCGAGCACGTGGCCACGGCGGCGCCGGTGCGCGCCGCGCGGCCGGCCAGGGCCGCCATCGCCACCACGCAAAAACTCGCGCCACGCCCGCCCCAGGCCAGGGCCGGCAAACCCGCAGCACCCAAGGCGGCCGGCATCGCGGCGCGCAAAACGCCATCGCACATCGCTGGCGAGCAGGACTGGGAGGAGTTTTAAGCCCGCGGTTTTAAGTCCGGCGTTAAACCCGCTTTCCAGCACCGTGCAGGCGGCGGCAAGGCGCTTGAAACCATTTGACAGCGGCGCCAGGCGCGCCGATACTGGTTTCAGGTGGGACTGGCGCGCCACCGCGACATGAGACAGCCGGCGCCTCCAGGGAGAGACCATGCGCCCCTATCTTGTTTTCGCCTCTTGCTTCAAGCGCCTGGGCGCCGCCCTGCTCTGCGGCGCTTTGGCGGCCTGCAGCGTAGCACCGCCAGCCAGCCTGCCCCCATCTTCAACGACGGCGATTTCGCGCCGGCCGCCGCCATCGACGCCAGCCAGGTCTTTGCCATCGACGAAACCATGCGCCAGTATGTGCGCACGCAAGTGCGGCGCGAAGCGCGCAACAAGAATGACCGCGCGGCCCTGTATGACGCCCTGTACGACAAGAGCAGGCTGAAACTCGAGTACGATGCGGCCATGACCCGCAATGCGCGCGAAACGTTCGCCGCGCGTCAGGGCAACTGCCTGTCGCTGGTGATCATGACGGCGGCGCTGGCACATGAAATGGGCTTGCAGGTGCGCTACCAGGAAGTGCTCGGCGAAGAAAGCTGGAGCCGCAGCGGCGACATGTATTTTGTCGCCGGCCACGTCAACCTGGTACTGGGCCAGCGGCTGGACGACAAATCCGGCAGGTACGATGCCAAGGGCATGATGGTGATCGATTTCCTGCCGTCCGCGGAGATAGGCGGCTACCGCACGCGAGAACTCGACGAAGCGACCGTGCTCGCCATGTACATGAACAACCGCGCCGCCGAAACCATGAGCGAGGGCCAGCTGAATCAGGCATACTGGTGGGCCAGGGCAGCGCTGCTGCAAGACCCCTCGTTCAGCGGCGCCTACAACACCCTGGGCGTGATCCAGTTCCGCCATGGCGACCTGGCGCAAGCGCGGCGCACTTTCGCCCATGCGCTGACGCGCACGCCGGACAACACGGTGCTGCTGTCGAACCTGGCGCAGGTGCTGGAAGCGTCCGGCCTGCCCGAAGAAGCGCTGCCGCTGCGCCGGCGCCTGCTGGCGCTGCAGCCGCAGCCGCCTTTCCACTACTTCAACCTGGGCAAGGCGGCCATGCAGCAAAACGATTACGTGCGGGCGATACAGCTGTTTTCACGTGAAATCGCGCGCGACCCGTACTACCACGAATTTCACTTCTGGCTGGCGCAAGCCTATGCGCGCCTGGGCCAGATGGAGCAGGCCGGCAAGCAGCTGGAACTGGCGATGAACAACAGCACCACGCGCAGCGACCATACTCTGTATGCGGCCAAGCTGCAGCGCCTGCGCGCCGTCACCACGCATTAATCCTCCAGGAACATCTGCTGCAGGTCATTCAGGAAGCACAATCCCCGTTCCGTCGGACGGATGACCTGGTGGTCGCGGTACAGCAAGCCTTTCGCTTCGGCCGCATTGAGCGGCTGCTCGATGGCGTTGAGGGCCAGGCCCGTACGCTCGGCGAACAAGTTCGGCGCAAAGCCCTGCGTCAGGCGCAGGGTATTCAACATGAATTCGAAGCCCATTTCCTCGCGCGCCAGTTCGCGCTCTTCCTGCACCGGATTACCGGCCAGTACCGCGTCCATGTAGGCGCGCGGCTGCTTGTAGCGGGCCTGGCGCAGCACGCGGTGCGGGAACGAAATCTTCGAGTGCGCGCCCGCGCCGATGCCGAGATAGTCGCCAAATTCCCAGTAATTGCGGTTGTGGCGTGCCTGGCGGCCCGGCTGCGCATAGGCCGACACTTCATAGCGGCCATAGCCGGCCTGTGCGGCGCGCGCGGCCACCATATCGGCGATATCGGCGCTCTCGTCGTCGTCCGGCAGCGCGGGCGGATACTTGGCGAACAGGGTGTTCGGTTCCAGGGTCAGGTGGTACAGCGACAGGTGCGGCGGCGCGAACGACAGCGCCGTCTCCAGGTCCTGCCGCGCTTCGTCCAGCGTCTGCGTGGGCAGCGCGTACATCAGGTCGAGGTTGAAATTGTCGAAGTTGGCATGCGCGATCTCCACCGCGCGGCGCGCCTCGTTGTCGTCATGGATGCGCCCCAGCGCCTGCAGATGGCGGCCATTGAAGCTCTGGATGCCGACCGACAGCCGGTTGATGCCGCTGGCCCGGTAAGACTTGAATTTTTCCGCTTCAAAGGTGCCCGGATTGGCTTCCATGGTGATTTCGCAATCGGGCTCCAATGGCAGCAGGGTGCGCACGTCCGACATCAGCCGGTCCAGGCCCGCCGCCGACATCAGGCTGGGCGTGCCGCCGCCGATGAAGATGGTGTGGATCTTGCGGCCCCAGATCAGCGGCAGCGCCATCTCCAGGTCCAGCCGCAGCGCGGCCAGGTATTCGGCTTCCGGCAAGTCGCCGCGCACCTCGTGCGAATTGAAGTCGCAATACGGGCATTTTTTCACGCACCACGGAAAGTGAATGTACAGCGACAGCGGCGGCAGGGCCGTCAGGTTCAGCGCGCCCGGCTGCAGGTACTTCAGGGCCGCCCCGGCCGCGCCGGAAATGCCTTCCTGCGGCACGGGCCTGGCTGCCGACTTGGCGGCCGATTGGGCAACGGCGCCCACCAGTTTGATCGGGATCATCGCAGCTTTTCCACCAGCGCGCGCAGGGCCTGGCCGCGGTGCGACAGCGCGTTCTTTTCATCGGACGTCAGTTCGGCCGCGCACTTGCCCAGCGCGGGAATGAAGAAATGCGGATCGTAGCCGAAGCCGCCGTTGCCGCGTGGCGTGGCGATCATCTCGCCGTTCCAGCGGCCGTCGGCGATCACGGGCTGCGGGTCGTCCGCATGGCGCACATACACCAGCACGCAGTAGTAATACGCGGACTTGTCGGCATGCGCCTCGAGGTCGGCGATCAGCCTGGCGCTGTTGGCCGCATCCGATTTCGGCTCGCCCGCATATCGGGCCGAGTACACGCCGGGCGCGCCGCCGAGCGCATTGACGCACACACCCGAATCGTCTGCCAGCGCCGGCAAGCCCGTCAGGCGAGATGCGTGGCGCGCCTTTTGCAGGGCGTTTTCAACGAAGGTGTGGAACGGTTCGTCGCTTTCCGGCACATCGTATTCGCCCTGGGCGTGGACGGAAAAACCGATGGTCGAGAGCAGCTCGTTGAATTCCTTGAGCTTGCCGGCGTTGTTGGAGGCGAGGATGAGGCGTTGGGTCATGTCAGTAGTCCGGTTGAAGTGCCGACATTGTAAACCTTTTGCGCTCCCCTCACCCTGGCCCGCCGCTGCCGAAAAAAACGGCAGGTGCGGGCTTTTTGCCCGGCGCAGCGGGCGAAGACATGTAAATCTATGTAAAGATTACATGCCGAGAGCTTGCTTTTGCAGGGCGATCAGGTCGGCGATGCCGCCCTGCGCCAGGTCCAGCAGGCGGTTCATGCCGGCGCGGTCGAAGGCGGCGCCTTCGGCCGTGCCCTGCACTTCGATGAAGTGGCCCGCTTCCGTCATCACCACATTCATGTCCGTGTCGCAGCCCGAGTCTTCCACGTAGTCGAGGTCCAGCACCGGCATGCCCTGGTAGACGCCCACCGAGATGGCGGCGACGAAGCTTTTCACGGGGATGGCGGCGATCGCGCCGCGCGCCTGCAGCTGGGAAAACGCGTCATACGCGGCCACCATGGCACCCGTGATCGAGGCCGTGCGCGTGCCGCCGTCGGCCTGGATCACGTCGCAATCGAGGTGCAGGGTGCGTTCGCCGAACGCCTGCAAATCGAAGGCGGCGCGCAGCGAGCGGCCGATCAGGCGCTGGATTTCCTGCGTGCGGCCCGACTGCTTGCCGCGCGCCGCTTCGCGGTCCATGCGCGTGTGCGTCGAGCGCGGCAGCATGCCGTACTCGGCCGTCAACCAGCCCTGGCCCTTGCCCTTCAGGAAGCCCGGCACCTTGTCTTCGATGCTGGCTGTACAGATGACCTTGGTGTCGCCGCACTCGATCAGCACCGACCCTTCGGCATGTTTGGTGTACTGGCGGGTGATGCGGATGGCGCGCAGCGCATCGACGGCGCGGCCGCTCGGGCGGGATTCGAATGTCATGGGGATGTCCTGTGTGATTGGGGTTGCGGCAGCGATTCTACCACCGCGCGCGCGCCCATTTGCAGCCATGCAACAGCGCAGGGCGCAATGGCGGGCGGCGCACACATGATCCCTACAATCCTGCCCCGCCAAACACAATTTTCTTTACAATGCCGTAAAACGCACACTATTCAGCAATTTTCAGGCCATCGGGCACTTCGGTCCTGTTTCGCGGCGCGGGCAGTATTGCCTGCGCTGGCTGATTAAGTGTATAAGTGACTGTATACAAGATCAAATCGGGGAATCCTTTGAGCATTTCAAGCATGACAGGCTACGCGGTTGCCACCAGCGAAGGTGCTGCAGGCACACTGACAATTGAAATCAAGAGCGTCAACTCACGCTTTCTCGACCTGCAATTCCGGATCAACGACGATCTGCGGGCCCTGGAACCTGACTTGCGCGCCGCCGTCATGTCCGCCATCACGCGCGGCAAAGTCGAGGTACGCCTGAGCTTTGGCCGCAAGGCTGCGACCGCCGGCACGCAGGCGCTGAACGTGCCCCTGCTGACCGAACTGGCGCGCCTGCAAAACGAAGTGGGCCAGCATTTTGTCTCCGCCCCCGTCATGACGGTGGCAGAACTGCTGCGCTGGCCTGGCGTCATCGAAGAAGCGCAAGTGGGACAGGAGTCCCTGCAGGCGGACGTGGGCGCGCTGACCAAGCGCACCGTGGCCGCCTTCGTCGACAGCCGCAAGCGCGAAGGCGCGGCGCTCGAAGCGGTGCTGGTGTCGCGCATCGAAGCGATGGAAGCCATCGTCAAGCGCATCACGCCCTTGATTCCGCAAGTGGTGGCGGCCTTCCAGCAAAAAGCCATCGAGCGCATGCAGGATGCGCTGGGCCTGGCCAGCCAGGGCTCGAATTCGGCCCTGTCGCGCCAGGACGCCATGGAACGCATCCGCCAGGAAGTGATCTTGTACGGCATCCGCATCGATGTGTCCGAAGAACTGGCGCGCCTGTCGGCCCACCTGGGTGAAACGCGCCACATCCTCACCAAGGGCGGGCAAGTGGGCAAGCGCCTCGACTTCATGATGCAGGAACTCAACCGCGAAGCCAATACGCTGGGCGCCAAGGCCTCCGTCAAGGAACTGGCCGACGCCTCGATGGACTTGAAGCTGCTGATCGAGCAGATGCGCGAACAGGTGCAGAACCTGGAATAAGCCATGACCGCACCACGCATCCTGACGCTCGCCAGCGTCACCCTGGCGCTGCTGGCGGCAGGCGCGCAAGCGCAACCTGCGCAGCAGCCGTCGCCGTATGCGGTTGAAGGCTGCGCCTCCGGGTGTTTCGCTCTCAAGGAACGCGGCGCCGCCATCTACACGGGCGCCGACGCCGCCTCCTACCGCATCTGCTCGCGCAGCAACCTGGGCGCGGAAGTCTCGGTCGACAGCGCCATCGTGCGCATCAGCAACCGCGACTGCACCGATGTGAATGGCCGGGCCATCGTGCTCAATAGCGGCGAAATCGCCCTGGGCCGGCTGCCCCGCTGAACCAGGGCATGCAACTTACGCCAGGCGCGCTCCGGTGCGCGCCCTGTCGCTGGCGGCGATGACGACGCAGGCGACAAACAGTACGATGCTGTACTCCACGCCGCCGGCGCCATGCTCGCCCACGAACCAGCCCTTCGCCGCATGCACGATGACGATGCCGCCAAGACAGATCACCATCAGGCCGGCCGCCGCCCAGCGCATGTATTTGCCGGCGATCAGCAAACTGCCGCAAACGATCTCGACGATGGTAATCGCCCACACGACAGCCAGGCCATAGATAAATCCCTTGTCTTCCAGAAAACCGGCAAAGCGGGGAATGGTGCCGTTGGCGATGCGCGTGATGGCGTGCGCCATGAACATCACGGCGATGGCCACGCGCAGCAACAGCATGGCCTGGGCAATACTGAGAAACGGGAAATTTTTCATGCGCACATCCTGTCGATAAAGAAAAAATATTCCAAATTAGATAACTATTTCTTCAGGATAACAAGCAAAATATGTGCAGGCGCGGCGGCCAGGCGCATCGCAGGGCTGGCTCGCCGCCTTGCCTCTTGGTAAAATACCGAATTGGGCGGCGCCCATGCAAGCGCACACGCCGCCATCACACGCAAATGGAAAGATCCGCATGAGCCACCCTACCGCCTTCTCCGGCAGCCTGTTCGTGGTCGCCGCGCCATCGGGCGCCGGCAAATCGACACTGGTCAATGCATTGCTGGCGCAAGAGCCCGGCATCAAATTGTCGATCTCGACCACCACGCGCCCCCCGCGTCCGGGCGAGCAGCATGGCCGCGAGTACTATTTCACGACGGCGGAAGACTTTGTCGCGCGCGCCGACCAGGGCGAATTCCTGGAATGGGCGGAAGTGCACGGCAATTACTACGGCACCTCGCGCATCATGGTGGAACAGCAAATGGCCGCCGGCACCGATATCCTGCTGGAAATCGACTGGCAGGGCGCGCGCCAGGTGCGCAAGCAATTTCCCCGCGCGGCCGGCATTTTCATCCTGCCGCCATCGATCGATGCGCTGGAAGAACGCCTGAACAAGCGCGGCCAGGACGAGCCGCACGTGATCACGCGCCGCCTGCTGGCGGCCGGCGGCGAAATCGCACACGCTCCCGAGTTCGAGTATGTTATTATCAATGAAGAGTTTACGGTCGCTTTGTCCGAACTGAGCGCGATCGTGAGAGCGGCCCGTTGCCGGTTTGCGCAACAAGCGGCCCGCAACGCATCGCTATTCGCCCAGCTGGGCCTGCACGCAGAGTAAAAACGCTGCAACGGCACGCCAGTTCACACAGCACCACGCAAAAATTTTAGGAGTTACTATGGCCCGTATCACAATCGAAGATTGCCTGAAGCAAATCCCTAACCGTTTCCAGCTGACCCTGGCTGCGACCTATCGCGCACGTCAGTTGTTACAAGGCCACACCCCAAAGGTGGAAGCCAAGGACAAGCCTACCGTCGTCGCACTGCGTGAAATCGCTGCCGGTAAAGTCGGCATCGAAATGCTGAAAAAGGTCCCGATGTAAGTGGGAACCCGCGTGCCGGAACAGTGCTGACCCCTGGTTCTACCGTATTCTTTATTCACACTGTGAAGCAACGCGACGTTTTATGAGTCTGACCCCAGCCGACACGACTTCCGCAGCACTGCCGCCCCTGGCCTCGCGCCAGGCGGCAAAATCGCAGGGCGCTTCCGCGCCCGGCGCCGGCACGTCCGGCAGCAACACCACCGCAGCACCGCCAGCGCCCGCCCTCGGCGTGGCTTCCGTCAGCCACCTGGCCGACAAGCTGGCCGAATACCTGTCTCCCGCCGACCTGAAAAAAGTCAAGGAAGCCTACCGTTTCTCCGACGAAATGCACCTGGGCCAGATGCGCCGCTCGGGCGAGCCGTATATCTCGCATCCGATCGCCGTCGCCGAAATCTGCGCCGACTGGAAGCTCGACGCGCAAGCCATCATGGCCGCCCTGCTGCATGACGTCATGGAAGACCAGGACGTCAAGAAGGAAGAATTGATCGAGCGCTTCGGCGCTCCGGTGGCGCACCTGGTCGACGGCCTGTCTAAGCTGGAAAAGATCGAATTCCAGAGCCAGATCGAAGCGCAGGCGGAAAACTTCCGCAAGATGCTGCTGGCCATGGCGTCCGACGTGCGCGTGATCCTGATCAAGCTGGCCGACCGCCTGCACAATATGCGCACCCTGGACTTCATGACGGCGGCGAAAAAACGCCGCATCGCCAGCGAGACCATGGAAGTGTACGTGCCGATCGCGCACCGTCTCGGCCTGAACAACATCTACCACGAGCTGCAGGACCTGTCGTTCTCGCACCTGTATCCGATGCGCTACCGCACCCTGGCGAAAGCCGTCAAGGCGGCGCGCGGCAACCGGCGCGAGGTGGTCAACAAGATCATGGAAGCGGTGAAAAGCACCTTGTCCATGGCCGAGCTCGAAGCCGACGTCACGGGCCGCGAAAAGACCCTGTACGACATCTATAAAAAGATGCGCAGCAAGCATTTGTCGTTCTCGCAAGTGCTGGACGTGTACGGTTTCCGCGTGGTGGTGGGCAGCTTTGCCGACTGTTACGTGACCCTGGGCACCCTGCACAGCCTGTACAAGCCCATGCCGGGCAAGTTCAAGGATTACATCGCGATCCGCAAGCTGAACGGCTACCAGTCGCTGCATACGACCGTCATCGGCCCGTACGGCACGCCCGTCGAATTCCAGATCCGCACGCAGGAAATGCATCGCACGGCTGAATCGGGCGTGGCGGCGCACTGGCTGTACAAGAGCGGCGAATCGAACCCGTCCGACCTGCAGCAGCGCACCCATGCGTGGCTGCAATCGCTGCTCGACATCCAGCAGCAGACGGGCGACTCGGCCGAATTCCTTGAACACGTCAAGGTCGACCTGTTCCCCGATTCCGTCTACGTGTTTACGCCGAAGTCGAAGATCATCGCCCTGCCGCGCGGCGCCACGGCCATCGACTTCGCCTACTCGATCCACACGGGCATCGGCGACCAGACCGTGGCCGTCAAGATCAACAACGAAACCTCGCCCTTGCGCACCGAGCTGCACAATGGCGACATCGTGGAAATCATCACCGATTCCTCGTCGCGCCCCAGCCCGACGTGGCTGTCGTTCGTGCGCACCGGCAAGGCCCGTTCGGCCATCCGCCACCACTTGCGCACGATCAACCTGCCCGAATCGATCGCCCTGGGCCAGCAACTGCTGTCACAGGCGCTGCACACCCTGAACATCGACGCCGACCTGCAAGCGCCATTGGTCGAACGCCTGCTCAACGAATCGAGCGCCAATTCCATGGACGAGCTGTACGCGGACATCGGCATCGGCAAGCGCATGGCCACCCTGGTGGCGCGCCACATCTTCGGCTTGATCGGCGGCGAAGCGGCCAGCATGCCCGTGGAACACAACAGCGGCAGCGAACTGGACCCCGTCACCATCTGCGGCAGCGAAGGCGTGTCCGTGCAACTGGCGCCCTGCTGCCTGCCGATTCCCGGCGACCAGATCATCGGCCAGCTGCGCCGCGACCAGGGCTTGCTCGTGCACACGAGCGACTGCTCGCAAGCGAAACGCCAGCGCGCCAAGGAACCGGACCGCTGGATCGCCGTGCGCTGGGGAACCGAACTGAACCGCCGCTTCGACTGCCGCATCAAGGTCTTGATCAACAGCGAACGGGGCATCCTCGCCCGCGTGGCCGCCGAAATCGGCGAGTCCGACGCCAACATCATCTATGTCGGCATGGACGAAGACAAGGACAACGTGCTCGACCAGCTGCGCTTCACCGTGCAGGTCAAGGACAGGGTCCACCTGGCCGCCCTGCTGCGCAATGTGCGCAGAGTGGCCGGCGTGAACCGCATCTTGCGCGAGCGTAACTGATTCACGCGGCAAAAAGCTGGGGTCAGACCCGCCGGGTCTGACCCCGGATCTCCGCTGCGGGCTACCGGTTCAGTTCCGCAACGCGTCGTAAAAACGCCTGATCCCCCACCGCAAATTCAGCATTGACTGCTTCTCGCAGTTGTCCGATGCAGCGATCGCCTAATTCATCCTGAAATAACGATTGGTATGTCTTTTGCCGCTCAAGCACATCACATCCAAGTTGCATATATAAAGAATGCGGAGACAGCAGATCATCATGCACGCCCTGCGCATTGCTTCGATAACTGGACCAGCAATATTGACCAGGCAATGCCACGATACCGGCCCTGACAGGGTTAAGTTCGATATAGCGCTGGCAAATCAATAAATAACGCTCGCCCTGTACCAAGCAAGATTTGTAGCGGCCCTCCCACAAACTGCCGGTGCGGCCATAACGCCAGTTGAAATACTGCACATAACGCTGGTTCAGCATTTTCATCAGCAACGACAGGGACGTTGTGCTTTGCGTGGAAAGCAATAGATGCACATGATTATTCATCAGCACATACGCATGCAGATGGCATGGTGCAAGCGCCAAACAACTGTGCAGATAATCCAGATAACGCTGCTTGTCTTGCCCATCAAGAAAGCAGGCTTGGCGATTCACGCCACGTTGCACCACATGTAAGGGAACGCCGGGCAAGACGAGCCGAAGGCGACGGGGCATGGCAACTCCTGATACCAACTGAATGGTCAGTGTGCCAGCGCGCGCCTCTGGCGTCCTGCGTCACCGCAAGCTTACCCCTCCCCCGGCGCCGGATACGTCACTTCCAGCAACTCCAGTTCCTGCTCGCCCAGCGGCGTGTTGAGGGTGATCACGTCGCCTTCGCGCGCCTTGGTGATGGTGCGGGCCATGGGCGAGACCCAGCTGATCTTGCCGTTCAGGGGGTCGAATTCGTCGATGCCGACGATGGTGATGGTGTGCGTTTCGCCGTCGCTGGTGCGGTAGGTTACCGTGGCGCCGAAAAACACCTGGTCGTTACCATGGTGCACGCTGGGATCGACGATGGCGGCCAGGTCCATGCGTTTGGTGAGGAAGCGGATGCGGCGGTCGATTTCGCGCAGCCGGCGCTTGCCATAGATATAGTCGCCATTTTCCGAACGGTCGCCATTCGACGCCGCCCAATGGACGATGCGCACCACTTCCGGACGGTCGACGTCGATCAGCTGCAGCAGCTCTTCCTTGATGCGCTGGTAGCCGGCCGGCGTGATGTAGTTCTTGGCGCCGGCGGGAATGGCCAGCGCCAGCGCGACCGCTTCTTCATCGTCGTCGTTGTCCGATTCTTTTACAAAGGCTTTATTCATCCGCCTATTGTAGCCCCGCCAGGAAGCCATGGGCACACGGGATGCGGGCGCAGGCGGGCTTTTTTGACGTATCATCGTGGCAATCGCGGCAAACGTGGGCCGCACACGGAGACGGATGAAAAAAATCTACAGAGTCAGGCGCTGGCTGTTCGCGCCGCTGGTCTACCTGGCCGCCATCTGCCTGCTGATCGAGGAATGGCTATGGGCGACGGGCGCGCGCATCATGCAGGTGGTGTCGCAATTTCCGCCCCTGCATGCGCTTGAAGCGTGGATCAAGCGCCTGCCGCCGTACTGGGCGCTGGCCATCTTCGTGCTGCCGGCCGTGCTGCTGTTTCCCGTCAAGCTACTGGCCCTGCTGGCGATCGCGCGCGGCCATGCGTTTTCCGGCATCGGCGTGATCGTCATCGCCAAGCTGGGCGGCGCGGCCGCCGTCGCGCGCCTGTATTCGCTGACGCGCCCTACCCTGCTCAGTTTGCCGTGGTTTGCGCGCTGGCATGGCCTCTTCATGGAAACCAAGGACCGCTGGATCGCCCGGCTGCGCGCCACGCGCCCGTGGCGCCGTGTCAGCCGCCTGTCGGCCGCGCTGGGCCGCGCCCGCCGCGCCTGGTGGCAGCGCTTGCGCAAGGGCACGCCAGGGCGTCATAATTCCCGCCCAGCCAGGGTGCTGCGCCGCTTTGCCGCCTTCTGGCGCGCCCGCCGCTGATGAAGAAAGGCAACTCCATGCACGACACTCCCCGGCTGGCCCCCGCCCTGCGCGCGGCGGCGCCGGAAATCTACCTGTACGACGCGGCCAGCTTGCAATTGCTGGACGCCAACGATGCCGCCTGCGACAACTTGCAGTATGCACGCAAGGAATTGCTGGCGATGACGCCCTTCACGCTGGCGCCGCAGCTCGACGCGCAGCAGCTGGCCGCCGTGCTGGCCACCCTGGACGACAGCATCGGCGCGCAAGCCAGGCTGCACGTGCAGCAGCGGCGCCGCGATGGCAGCCTGTATTCGCTCAGCCTGCACCTGTCGCGCGCCCAGCGCCAGGGGCGCCCCCTGCTGCTGGCCGAGGGCGAAGACTTGCGCACGCCGCAGGCGACGGCCGCCGCCCTGGCGCAGGTGCAGTCGCGCTTCAACGCCATCGTCTCGAATACGCCGGGCCTCGTGTACCAGTTCTGCCTGCATGCGGATGGACGGGCGTCCTTTGCCTACCTGAGCGAAGGCTGCCAGGCCCTGCTGGGCCTGAGCCCGGCGCTGCTGCACGCGCGCCCGGAACTGTTTTACCAGTTGATCCTGGCCGACGACCGCGCTTCGTATCTGGAATCGATGCAAGCCTCAAAAAGCGCCTTGTGGAGCTGGAACTGGGAAGGCCGGATCTGGATCGATGCCTGGAAGGACGTCAAATGGATCAACCTGCGCTCGACGCCGCGCGCGCTGGCCGACGGCACGGTGCAGTGGGAAGGCATCATGACGAATATCACGGAAAGCCGGCTGGAACAGATCGAAGTGCGCCAGTCGCGCGCGCGCCTGGCCGAGCTGACGGCGCATATCGACAAGGTCAAGGAACACGAACGCACGCGCCTGGCGCGCGAATTGCACGATGACCTGGGCGGCAATTTGACGGCGATCAAGATGGCGCTGGCCATGCTGGCGCGCCGCCTGCCGCCGGACGACCCGCTGCTGCAGGAAAAGGCCGACTATGTCGATGCCCTGGTCGACCGCAGCATCGATGCCGTGCACCGCATTTCGCTGGACTTGCGCCCGTCCATGCTGGACCTGGGCCTGGTCGCCGCGCTGGACTGGCAGGTCAAGGAATTCGCGCGCCAGGCCGGCATCGAGTGCCAGTTCATTTCCAACCGCCAGCACATCGAACTGGAGCTGGACCAGGCGACCAGCCTGTTCCGCATCGCCCAGGAGGCGCTGACGAATATCGCCAAGCATGCGCAGGCGAGCAAGGTCAGCGTGCGCCTGGCCAGGCAGCGCCAGCATATCAGCCTGACCATCGCCGACAATGGCGTCGGCATGCGCCTGTCCGACCGCGCCAAGCCGCAGTCGTTCGGCATCCGCGGCATGGCCGAACGGGCCAGCGCGCTGGGCGGCAGCCTGAGCCTGATGGATGGGCCGGACGGCGGCACCATCCTGAGCATAAAAATCCGTCTGACCACCCCGCGAGAGGCGATAATAGCGGCTGCAGCCAGTGCGCCCGCGCACAGCGGGCCGCCGCCAGACGCGGCCTAGTGGGTGAATTAGATAGGAAACAATGCAGTCATGAAAGAAAAAGCCACCATCCGGGTATTCATCGCCGACGATCACGCGATCGTGCGCGAAGGCTTGAAGCAAATCCTCGCCGACACGAAAGACATCATCGTGGCCGGCGAAGCTGAAAATGGCCACGACGCCATCAAACTGTTCCGCGGCTCGAAATGCCAGGTGTTGTTGCTTGACATCTCCCTGCCCGACCGCAGCGGCATCGAGGTACTCAAGCAGATCAAAAAGGAAAAACCGGAACTGGCCGTGCTGATGCTGTCCATGCACCGCGAAGACCAGTACGCCATCCGTTCGCTCAAGGCGGGCGCGGCTGGCTACCTGACGAAACAGAGCGCGCCGCGCGAGCTGGTCACGGCCATCCGGCAAGTGGCGCAAGGGTTGAAATACATCAGCGCCTCGCTGGCGCAGGAACTGGCCAACACGGTGGGCGAAGACCACGAAACGGCCTTGCACGACACCTTGTCGGACCGCGAGTACCAGACGCTGGTCATGATTGCCTCGGGCAAGGCGGTGGGCGCCATCGCCGAAGAGCTCAAATTGTCCGTGAAAACCGTCAGCGAATACCGCGCCCGCTTGCTGGTCAAGATGAAGCTCAAGAATAGCGCGGAACTGACGCATTACGCCATCCGCAACCAGCTGGTGGATTGACGGCAAAGCAGCATGCCCGCTGGCATCGGGCGAATTGACAGGACTTCTCCTTGCTTCTCGCACAATAAGTTCTTTGCCAACTCGCATATCATGAGGATAATGAGAAATATCTAAAAAGGCTGTGCCTACATGTCCAGTAAATTGCCATCCTCACCAGCAGGCGCTCCCGCTGGCGCCACGAATACCGCCGCCGCTGCGGCGATGAACCCGGCCGATATCGCCCGCGAAGCGTTTCGCCGCCTGGCCACGCGCCGCATCGCCCCCACGCCGAGCGCCTACCGCGACATCTACAATGAAATCGCGGGCATCAGCGAAGCGGCCGAGACGCCGGCTACGCCGGGAGCCGTACTGGCCGCCAGCGCACCCACGGAGAGCGGCGCGGAAAACGTCCTCACGCAATTCGCCGCCAAGATGAGCGAATCGGCGGGCGAACTGGGCGACTTTGGCAAGCGTTTCCAGCGCGCCCTGAAAGCGCGCGACTGGGATGGCTATGCACGTACCCTGGCGCAACTGGCCGAGAAACAGGTCAAGAAAAGCGGCGGCATCGAATTGCCGCCCCTGCCGGACGGCGAACAGACGCGCACCCTGCGTGAATTGCTCAGCCGCACCCTGGGCTTTGCCGTCGCCACCTTGCTGACGGGCACGCCCGCGCTGGTGGAAGAGGCAGAGTCCCTGGGCGCGGCCATCAAGCTGGCCCACACGGAAGAAGCGCTGAACGAAGCGGCCCTGCGCCTGAAACAGCTGTGCTACCAGATCGAACTGAAAAGCGGCGACACGGCCGAGCAGCAGGAATTGTTGCTGCGCCTGTTCAAGCTGCTGCTCGACAACGTCAGCCAGCTGCTCGACGACGACAGCTGGCTGCGCGGCCAGGTCGACGCCGTGCAGAACCTGATCGCCGGTCCGCTCGACCAGCGCGCGCTGGAAGACGCCACGCGCAGCCTGAAGGAAGTCATCTACAAGCAAAGCCAGCTCAAGCACAGCCTGTCCGACGTCAAGCTGACGGTCAAGAACATGATGATGACCTTCATCGACCGCCTGGGGCAAGTGGCGGCCAGCACGGGCGACTTCCACGAAAAGATCGGCGGCTATTCGGAAAAGATCAGCCAGGCGGAAAATATCAGCGAGTTGAACAGCGTTCTCGACGAAGTCTTGCGCGAAACGCGCATGGTGCAGAACGAGGCCTTGCGCGCGCGCGACAAGATGGTGCTGGCGCGCCAGGAAGTGCAGGATGCGGAACAGCGTATCCACACGCTGGAAGCGAAGCTCCAGCATATGAGCGAACTGGTGCGGGAAGACCAGCTGACGGGCAGCCTGAACCGTCGCGGCCTGGACGACGTGTTCGAGCGCGAGACGGCCCGCTCGGACCGCCGCGGCACGCCGCTGTGCATCGCCATGCTGGACCTGGACGACTTCAAGCGCCTGAACGACACCTATGGCCACCTGGCCGGCGACGCCGCGCTGAAACACCTGGTGAAAATCGTCAAGGAAACCCTGCGCTCGATGGACGTCATCGCCCGCTTCGGCGGCGAGGAATTCCTCATCCTGCTGCCGGAAACCACGGTCGAAGCGGCCTCATCGACGATGACGCGGCTGCAACGCGAGCTGACCCGGCATTTCTTCCTGCACGACAACGAAAAAGTCCTGATCACCTTCTCCGCCGGCGTGGCCCTGCGCCTGCCCAACGAAGACCAGGCCGAACTCGTCAAACGCGCCGACCGCGCCATGTACCAGGCCAAGCAGACGGGCAAGAATCGGGTGGTGGTGGCGGATTGACGCCCGCCCGCTTCGCCACATGCCGTCCCGCCACTCGGCCGGACGGCATTTTTCATGGCATAAACAACAACACCCCTCACCCCCTGCAGCATGCCGCCAGCGTCCGCGCGATATGAAAATAAAACTATTTTTACCCTCAAGTTTTCTCAAACGCCGTCGTTTAGCGCGCGGCCAGCAGCAAACTGAAGGGCTAAAAATTAAAATTTAAAGCACTTTCCGCTATAAATTTTCCCGCAGAGCAACCGTTACCCTAAACAACAGCGGCTTGATTGTCCCGGAACAGCGGGGCAGGCCAAAGTGAACGGCACTTAGCACAATGTAGTATCTGTTTGGAGAATTAACATGGCTGCAGTAATTAATACCAACATTGCCTCCCTGAACTCACAGCGCAACCTGTCGACGTCGCAATCGGCCTTGACCACCTCGCTGCAACGTCTGTCTTCCGGTATGCGCATCAACAGCGCCAAGGATGACGCTGCTGGTCTGGCGATTTCCGACCGCATGACGTCGCAAATCCGCGGCATGACGCAGGCAACCCGCAATGCAAACGACGGCGTCTCGCTGGCTCAAACGGCCGAGGGTGCACTGTCGAGCTCGGGCGACATCCTGCAACGTATCCGCGAACTGGCAGTTCAATCGTCGAACGCCACCAACTCGTCGAGCGACCGTCAGGCTCTGCAAACCGAGGTTGGTCAACTGGGTTCGGAATTGAACCGCATCGCTCAAACCACTTCGTTCAACGGCCAGGCGCTGCTGGACGGCACCATGGGCACGGCCAACTTCCAGGTCGGCGCGGACGCGAATCAGCTGATTTCGGCCAGCGGCGCAAACTTCCTGACCAATACCTACGGCAACAACCGTATTGAGAATGATGCTGTTGCAGTCAAAGCAACGTCAACCAACGTTGCCGATGCAAAAGCCATCACCATCAACGGCAAGCTCGGTTCCGCCACCTACACTACGGCTACCGCTGCCGTAGGTCCTCCAGCTGTCCTGTCGGACACGGCTAAATCGATCGCTGCTGGCATCAACCAGAAAACCAGCGCTACCGGTGTCACCGCTACGGCAAAAACGGAAACCAACCTGGCCCTGGCCGCCGAATCGTACTCGTTCCAGATCGCATCGGACAACGATCCAGCCCAGACTCCTGTCACCGTGTCCTTCGCAGTGGGCGGCAGCGCAAGCAGCGCCACCGACTTCGCAGCAGGCATCAACGCCATCAATGCCCAATCGGCAAAGACCGGCGTGACGGCTCAGTACGACACGAAAAACGGCGGTATTAAGCTGAGCAATGCCAATGGCGCTGACATCAAGCTCACCAACGGCGCTACTGCGAACACCAAGTTCGATGTCGCAAGCTACAAGCTCGACGGCACCAAGACCACAGCGGTCGATAACAAAGGCGCTGCAGGTGTCGCTGTTGCAAACGGCACCGTGACGTTCGACTCGGACAGCAGCTTCTCCGTCACCGATGCCGGTTCCGGTCTGGGTCTGGGTGCGACTGGTGCAGGCGCCGGCAACCAAGGTTCGTCACTGAAGTCCGTCGCGTCGATCGACATCACGACGTTCGATGGCGCTCAGCTGGCCTTGAAAATCGCCGATGCAGCCTTGTCGACGGTCAATGGCCAACGTGCTCAGTACGGTGCATTGCAATCGCGCTTCGCTTCGGCGATCTCGAACCTGCAATCGACCACGGAAAACCTGTCGGCATCGCGCAGCCGCATCGTCGATACGGACTTTGCGTCGGAAACGGCCAACATGACCCGCGGCCAGATCCTGCAACAAGCTGGTACGGCCATGCTGGCGCAAGCGAACTCGCTGCCAAACGGCGTCCTGAGTCTGCTGCGCGGCTAATCTCCGATTAGCCAGGCAACAGCGTAGGACTCTGATTCCCCTGCCGGATTTTTTCGGCAGGGGAATTTTCACTAGGAGAGCACCATGACTATCGATACGATAGCGGCCGCCTCCGCGGCCAGGATAGACAAGAGTTACACCGCGACGGATACGTCGGCGGCGCGCCCGGCAACGCCACGCACGACGACGGAAAACGACGCAGCTGCACCACAACAAGTCAGCAAAGAACCCAGCCGCGAGCAGTTGAACAAGGCGGTATCGGAGCTGAACCAGTCATCGCAAATAAAAACGCAAGGCATTGAATTTTCCATCGACGAGGACAGCCAACGCACAGTGGTCAAGGTCATCGACCAGGAAACCAAAGAAGTGCTGCGCCAGATTCCCACCCGGGAAGCGCTGGAGCTGGCCAAGACGTTCGATTCGGCCAAGGGTTCCCTGATTAGCCAAAGCGCATAAGATGATGGCATTGTCCACGGAAGCGCAGCATCGTGGCAGCACGCATCAGCAGTTTACCGGGGCCAGGTAGCCTGACTACCGGGCCTCGTATTTTATTGCAAATACAGCAATATTCCCTTTTTTCCTCCCGCCTTTTTGTTTCGCCTGAAAACAGCGCGGTAATTCCCCCTCTCAAGTCCTGATTGATTCTGCCGATAACAGCTTATATTAGCGTTTTCCTAGGAGCATTCCGTGGCCATCACCCCTACAATTTCATCCGTTGGCATCGCCGCCGGCGCCAGCGGCCTGGACGTGAACGCCATCATCGACAAGCTGATGGCGGCCGAAGCCGTGCCACTGAATACCTTTGACAAGAAAACAGCGTCCTACCAGGCCAAGCTCAGCGCGCTGGGAACGCTCAGCGGTTCCGTCAGCAGTTTTCAGAGTTCGCTGTCGGCACTGACCAACTCGAATAACTTCCGCGCCGTCAGCGCCACGCCATCGGACCCGCTGGTGTTGTCGGCCAGCGCTGGCGCCAAGGCAGTGGCCGGCAGCTACAACATTAATGTTTCCCAGCTGGCCCAGGCGCAGACACTGACGTCCGGCGGCATGGCCAGCAAACTGTCGACCATCGGCAGCGGCGCCAAGACCACGGTGTCCTTCCAGCTTGGCGCACTCGCCGGCGGCACATTTGGTGTAACAGGCACGGCACTGGGCGGCAGCACCCTGCTCACGGGCGTCAGCAACGGCTCGCTGATTATCAATGGCACGGCCATCCCGACCGATGCCAGCACCAAGAGCGCGCGTGCGCTGGCCGACGCCATCAACGCCAAGAGCAGCACCACAGGCGTGACGGCCACTGCCCAGCCGACGGCCAGCAGCGCCAGCATGTTCACCGGTTTCGGCAACATTGCCACCGGCGCGGATGGCACGTATTCACTGTCGGTTGGCGGCATCGAGATCGTTACGCAAGGCAACGGCGTTGCCGCAGGCAGCGGCATCACGGCCGCCTCGCTCGATACGACACTGGCGGGCCCGAATCCCGTCTCAAACGCGCTGGCCGCCGCGAATATCACCGTCACAGGCACGGCAGCCGGCGGCAATCTGCAATTTACGCGCGCCGATGGTTCCAATATCAATATCGAGGAAGTGGTCACGGGCAGCACCATGGGCGGCATCGGCCATGCCTCCAATGCCGCCAACAACGGTTCGAACGTGACGATTGCCAGTTCGATCACCCTGGCTTCGGGCAATGCCAGCCCCATCACCATCGCCGGCAGCAATCCAGCGGCAGCCGGACTGACGGCAGGTTCGGGCGGCGCCTATATGAATACGGGCTTCACGCAGGATGGCACGCAAGCCACTGGTTCGGTGGTGATCGACTCCACCAACAACACCTTGCAGGGCATACGCGACGCCATCAACAACGCCAGTCTCGGCGTGACCGCCAGCATCGTTTCCGATGGCAGCGACAAGCCGTATCACCTGGTGCTCAGCTCGACAAAGACGGGCGCCAATTCAGCCATGAAGATCACACTCAGCGGCAGTGATGGCCAGCCCGCCGACAGCGCCTTGAGCGGTTTGCTGGCCTACGATGTGGCTGGCGCACAAAACTTGAAACAGAACAGCGCGGCCCAGAACACCATGTTCAGCGTCAACGGCATCGCCATCACCAGCAGTTCGAACAGCGTCGATACGGCGATCGAAGGCGTCACCTTGGGCATTACCAAAATTGGCACGTCCAGCCTGTCGGTGGCCAAAGATACAACAACGGTCAAAACCAGCATCACCGCCTTCGTCAAGGCCTACAACGATCTGAACACCGCGATCGGCAAAATGACGGCGTATAACCCCGATACCAAGACCGGCGGGGTTCTGCTCGGCGACTCCACCGTGCAATCGATCCAGACCCAGTTGCGTCGGCAGCTGGGCGTGCCGATTACAGGCCTGGGCAGCAGCATGAACACCTTGAGCCAGGTGGGTATCTCCTTTCAGAAGGATGGCAACCTGACTCTGGATACAAGCAAACTCGACAAGGCGATCAGCGCGAACTTCAGCGACATCGCCGGCCTGTTCTCGGCCATCGGCAAGGCCAGCGACAGCAACGTCGCGTTTACCAGCTCGACCGCGGCCACCAAGCCCGGGACCTATGACCTGACCATCACCACGATGGCCAGCCAGGGTTCGCTCACATCGGATGCTGCCATACCGGCCAGCACCACGATTGCCAGCGATACCACCTGGAATGTCACCGTGAACGATACGGAACCCTCGGCCGCGAAGAACACGGCCAAGGTGACGATACCGGCTGGCACTTATACCCCCACGCAACTGGCATCACTGGTGCAGTCATCAATCAACGGCATCAAAGCTTTCTCGGACAATGGCACCACGGTTTCCGCCGCGATCGATGGCACCGGCAAACTGGTCCTTTCCTCAAGTCGCTATGGTTCCGTCTCCAACCTCGCCGTGAGCAGCGACACCGGGACTGGCATTGGAACCCTGTTTGGCGCAGCCAAACCCGTCAAAGGCACCGACGTGGCCGGTACGCTGGGCGGGCAACCGGTCGTCGGCTCGGGCCAGACCCTGACGGGCGCCCCGGGCTCGCCAGCCGAAGGCTTGAAAATTGAAGTCACCGGAGGCGTCATCGGCTCGCGCGGCACGGTCAGCTTTTCGCAAGGGTATGCCTACCAATTGAACAACCTGGCGACTTCCTTCCTGGGCACGGATGGCATGATCACCGGACGCACGAACGGCATCAATGAAACCCTGAAGTCAGTGGCGGCGCAGCGCGACAAATTCAGCGCAAAATTGACCGAAATCGAAGCACGCTACCGCGCCCAATACACGCGCCTCGACGTTACGCTAAGCAAATTGCAGTCCACGCAAACTTATTTGACCCAGCAGTTGGCTTCCATCGCCGCCAACCGTTAAGCGCTATCATCAGGAGAAATATATGTTTGGAACCCAACAACGCGGCGTCAACGCCTATGCCAAGGTCGGCCTGGAAACGGGCATCGGCTCGGCCTCGCCGCACAAGCTGATCGTCATGCTGTACGACGGCGCCCTGGTGGCCGTGCTCAGCGCGCAGATGCACATGAATTCAGGCAACATCCCGGAAAAGGGCAAATCCATCTCGAAAGCCATCCAGATCATCGACAATGGCTTGCGCGCCAGCCTGGACAAGGAAGTGGGCGGCCAGATCGCCGAAGGCCTCGACGCCCTGTATGAATACATGAGCGCGCGTCTGCTGGCGGCCAACATCCGCAACGATCTTGGCATGCTGGAAGAAGTACAGCGCCTGCTGACCGACCTGCGCGAAACCTGGAACGCCATCGGCGCCACGCCGGCCGCCATTCCCGGCGCCGATTTGAAACGTATGCCCAGCCTTGCGAGCGCCTGATCCATGATGACCCACCAAGAAGTCCTGACCACCTACGAAGCCATGCAGACCCTGACGGGCCGGATGGTGACCGCCGCCACCAACGCCGACTGGGACGAGCTCGAAGCGCTGGAACAGCGCATCAGCGCGCATGTGGCCGCGCTGAAGGCGAATGAAGAAAAAGTCGTGCTGGAGACCGCCGGCCGCCAGCGCAAGGTCGCCCTGATCAAGCAGATCCTGGAAGACGACCGCAAGATCCGCGACCTGACCATGCCGTGGATGGCGCAATTGTCCAAGCTGATCAACAGCACGGGCACCGAGCGGCGCCTGGCCAACGCCTACGGCGTCTAAACGCCCACGGGGCAAGGCGAGCTATCATGTTGCCGAAGATGGATGCGATCGGCATGACGCCCCTGACCCCGGTCAAGCCCACGCGGGCTGCCGATGCCGTCGCCGACCCGCGCCAGGCCGAGTTCCAGCGCTCGCTGCAGGGACTGATCGGCAAATCCATGCAGGGACAGGTGCTGGCCCGCATGGGCGACGGCAGCTTTCTCGTGCGCGTGGCCGGTACGCCAGCCCGCATGCAGCTGCCCGCGGGCGCCCAGGCGGGCACGGAAATCCCGCTGACCTTGATTGGCATCAATCCCCGCCCTTCTTTTCAAATCGGCAATAACCGCGACCAGCCCGCCAGCGCCCTGCTGACATATGCGGACGCGGAAGCCGAGCCCGAGGCTGCCGACCTGCGCGGCCCCCAGGCCGGCGCCGCCCAGGCCGGCACGCGCGCCAGCAGCACGGCCGCCACCCTGCTCAGCCGCGCACCGCTGACGCCGGCCAATCTGCTGCCCACCCTGGCCGGCGACACGCCGGCGCCGGAGCTGAGCACCACCGCGCGCGCCATCAGCACAGTGCTCAGCCAGGCGGAAAGCGTGCCCGGCGCGCCCCTGTCCCTGGTCGGCAAGACGCCGCTGATGGCCACGCCAAACGCCGCCCCGGCCCAGGTGGCCCAGGAACTGCAGGATGCCGTCGGCAGCAGCGGCCTGTTCTATGAATCGCATGTGGCCGAATGGGCCGAGGGCAAGCGGCCGCTGGCCTCGCTGTTGCTGGAACCGCAAATGCAGAAGGCGGCACAGGGCGACGTCGTCAGGACGGGCACCGACCTGGCATCGGCGCAACTGATCAATTTGCAGCTGCATACGCACGAACAGGCGCGCGTGCAATGGCAGGGCGAAGCCTGGCCCGGGCAGAAGATGCAATGGGATATCAGCCGCGATGCGCCGGAAGGACAGCAGCACGAGAGCCGTGACGCCGACGAGGAAGCGACGGCCTGGCGCAGCAATGTGCGCTTCCAGTTCCCCCTGCTGGGCGACCTGGCCGCGCACGTGGTGTTGCAGGGCGGCAGCGTGGCCATCCAGCTGCAAGCGGGCAGCGAAGGCAGCGCCGATACCTTGCGCCAGCATGCGGCGCGGCTGGAAGCGTCGCTGGCCGCAGCCGGATGGCCATTGTCATCGTTGACGATCGCCGGCAAGCCGCAGGCGGCTGGAGAAGACGATGCTTGACGACACCAAGCGCAAGGTGCCGCAGACAGCCGTTGCCCTCGCTTACCAGAGCGGCACGCCGGCGCCCAAGGTGGTGGCCAAGGGCAGCGGCCTGATCGCGGACCAGATCATCAGCACGGCGCGCGAACATGGCGTCTTCGTGCATGAGTCGAAGGAATTGGTGGCGCTGCTGATGGATGTCGACCTGGACCGCCAGATTCCGCCCGGCCTGTATCGGGCGATTGCGGAACTGCTGGCCTGGTTATATCATATTGAATCTGCGAATGGCGGGCCGATTCCGCCGCCGCCCGACACCAGCGTCAACCTCACCGATACATAGACAGGCATCAATGCAAGCACATATTATGGATTCCGGTCTCGAAAACTGGCATGATTTTGAAGTGGAATCGCGGCGGGAAATCATTGCCTTGCTGCGCAGCATCAGCGAAAAGAACCAGCTGATCCGCATGCTGATCCACGGTGAGTCCGATGTGTGCGTCACGTCCATCCTGGAAGTCGATGCCGACCACAACACCGTCATCCTCGACCGTTCCGTGAACGCCGACCAGAACCGGCGCATGGTGGCCGCCACCGGCATTTCGTTTGAAACCTCGCTCGACAAGATCCGCATCCTGTTTGCCAGCGCCCTGGTGGAAGAGTGCAACCATGGCGGCACGCCCGCCCTGAAAATTGCCATTCCTGAAACACTGATCCGCCTGCAGCGGCGCGAGTATTACCGCATGACGACGCCCGTGAGCAATCCCGTGCGCGTCTCGATTCCCCTGCCGCCCTCGCTGGGCGGCGCCGACACCCTGTTTCCGCTGGCCGACATCAGCTGCGGCGGCATCGCCATCCTCGACAATAAACTGATGCTGGGCGAAACCATCGGCAGGGACTATCCCGGTTGCCGCATCGACCTGCCCGATGTCGGCATCGTCACCGCGACTTTGCAAATTCGCAATTCGCTGGACATGACCCTGCTCAACAATAAGCTGAACCGCCGCCTCGGCTGCCAGTTCGTCGACCTGCCGCGCAGCATGCTGGCGCACGTGCAGCGCTATATCACGCGCCTTGAACGAGAACGCAATGCGCGCATGGCGGGGCTGGGTTAATTCAATCCAGAGTCAAAGCTTAACGTTTCGCAAAAGCGTAGCGAGCGGCGATGATTTGCGGCCGAGACGCGCAGCTGTGCTGTAGCACAGCGAGCATCGCAGGCCGCAAAGCGCGCCGCGCAGTAGCTTTGGCTTTGGCGATACGTTAAACTTGCATATTCATGATCTCATGATATGCAGCAACTAATTTATTCCTTACCTGCACCGTCGCCTGGAATTCGATGCTCGACTTTTGCATCGATACCATCACGTCCGACAGGCTGACCTTTTCGTCACCCATGGTAAAGCGCTGGCCCAGCGCCGACGAAGCCTGTTGCGCGCCGCTCACGGAATCCAGTGCGCTCTTGAAGGCATCGGCAAAATTCACCTTCGCCGCCGGCATCTCGGTCTGGATCGCCGGTATTTTCGCCTCCGGCCGCGTGGCCGCCGACTTCAGTTGCGCGATCATCGCCTCGATCCTGCTGCTATCGATACCGCCTGTTTTCACTTCGCCTCCCGATTCTGGTGTGCTTCATAACTGTTCCATGCCTGTTGCACCCAGAGAACAAAACCCTGGCTTGCAAGGCAACGACGGGTACAATAACTTCCGTCACATGTTGCCAGGGTTCCACAATACCAGCGCCAACGCCAGCCGCTCGGCCGAGCAGGCGGCAAAAGCGCCTTCTATTTGGACGATTGAAGCGCGTGACAGTGGCGGATAATTCTGCATATCGCCCCCTCCTCCAGTGGAAGCGGCCCCCACTCACTACCCAACATACGCGCCCCGGAAGGCAATCATGGCTGTAGCCGAAGAAATCGATGTGAACCGCATACCACCGGAACCGGCGCCTGGCCGCTCGCCCGTGGAGTCCGTGCAAGCTTTCGCCAAGACGCCGATGGGCAAGAATTTCCTGCGCGGTCTGGGCGTGGCGGCACTGGTTGCCATCGGCGTGGCCCTGTACATGTGGAACCAGCCGCCCGAGTACAAGGTCCTGTTTTCCAACTACACGGACCGCGACGGCGGCGCCATCACCGCTTCGCTGGACCAGCTGGGCATCAAGCACAAGTTTTCCGAAGGCGGCGGCGCCATTCTCGTGCCGTCCGAGCAAGTCCATGACGCGCGCCTGAAACTGGCCGCGCAAGGCTTGCCGAAGGGCGGCAACGTGGGCTTCGAGCTGATGGAAAACCAGAAGCTCGGTGTCTCGCAATTCCTCGAACAGGTCAATTTCCAGCGCGCGCTCGAAGGCGAGCTGGCAAAATCGATCGAATCCGTGTCCGCCGTCGATACGGCGCGTGTCCACCTGGCGCTGCCCAAACCGTCCGTTTTCGTGCGCGAACAGCAAAAACCGACGGCTTCCGTGCTGCTGAACCTGCACCCGGGCCGCGGCCTGGACCAGCTGCAGGTGAGCGCCATCGTGCACCTGGTGGCGTCGAGCGTGCCCGAATTGCTGCCAATCAATGTCACTGTGGTCGACCAGGCCGGCACCCTGCTGTCGAACCAGGAAAAGGACAAGGACCGCGCCAACGGCATCAAGAGCCTGGACCCGAACCAGCTGAAATACGTGCAGCAATTGCAGCAAAGCGTGATCAAGCAGGTCGAATCGATCTTGCTGCCCATCGTCGGCGAAGGCAATGTGCGCGCCGAAGCGACGGCCGATGTCGATTTCTCGCAAAGCGAACAGGCGGCCGAAACCTACAAGCCGAACTCGCCGCCGGAAGCGTCCACCATCCGCAGCCAGCAAACGAGCGAATCGACGGGCGCCGGCAATGCCAACCCGTCCGGCGTGCCGGGCGCGCTGTCGAACCAGCCGCCAGGCGTGGCGACGGCGCCATTGACGGCCGAGGCGCCGGGCGCCCCGGCTGGCGCGCCGACGGCGCCGACACAGAAGGAATCGACGACCAATTATGAAGTCGACAAGACCGTGCGCTACGAGCAGAAATCCATGGGCGGCCTGCGCCGCCTGTCGGTGGCCGTCGTCGTCAACTACCGCCGCAGCTTCGACAAGGATGGCAAGGTCACGGTCAAGCCGATTTCCCCTGCCGAAATGGTCCAGATCAACAATCTGGTCAAGGAAGCGATGGGCTACAACAAGGAGCGCGGCGACAGCTTCAGCGTGGCCAACTCGCCGTTCGACGGCATCGACCGCGCGCCGGAAGGCAAGCTCGAGTGGTGGCGCGACCCGGCCAACTTGCCGCTGGCCAAGGAACTGGCGAAATTCCTCATCACGGCCCTGATCCTGCTGTACATCTTCATCAAGATCGTGCGCCCGATGCTGCGCCCCGTGATGCGCAAGATCGACGATTTCGGCGCCCCGCCGCCCGTCATCGAGCCGGAACTGGCCAAGGAGGGCGAAGAAAACGAAGTCCTGCTCAGCGAAGCGGAGCTGGAAGAACTGGAAGAAGATACGGCGCGCGGTTATCGCGAAAACCTGGCGATGGCCAGAAAACTGGCGCAGGAAGACCCGCGCGTGGTGGCCAACGTAATCAAAGCATGGATAGGCAATAATGACTGAGACAACGGGACTGCAAAAAGCATCGATCCTGATGCTGGCACTGGGCGAGAGCGAAGCGGCCGAGGTCATGAAATTCCTCGGCCCGCGCGAAGTGCTGAAACTGGGCGCCGCCATGGCCACCATGAAGGGCATCGCGCACGAGCAGGTGGTCGAGGTGCTCGGCGACTTCCGCGCGCAGACGGAACTCAATTCCACCGTCGGCCTCGATTCGGACGAATATATCCGGCAAGTGCTGACCAAGGCGCTGGGCGACGACAAGGCGTCCGTGCTGCTGTCGCGCATCCTGGGCGGCAAGGATGCCTCCGGCATCGAATCGCTGAAATGGATGGACTCGCAATCCGTGTCCGAGCTGATCCGCAACGAACACCCGCAGATCATCGCCACCATCCTCGTCCACCTGGAACGCGACCAGGCCTGCGAAATCCTCGGCCACTTCACGGACCGCCTGCGCAACGACGTGGTCTTGCGCATCGCCACCCTGGACGGCGTGCAGCCGGCCGCCTTGCGCGAACTCAACGATGTGCTGACAAAACTGCTGTCGGGTAACGAAAACATCAAGAAATCGTCGCTGGGCGGCGTGCGCGCGGCAGCCGAAATCCTGAACTTCATGAGCGGCGAGCAGGAAGGCTCCGTCATGGACAATATCAAGAACTACGACAACGACATGGCGCAAAAGATCATGGACGAAATGTTCGTGTTCGACAACGTGATCGATATCGACGACCGCGGCATCCAGCTGCTGCTGCGCGAAGTGCAGTCGGAAATGCTGATCATCGCCCTGAAGGGCGCCTCGCAGGAACTGCGCGACAAGATCTTCAAGAACATGTCGCAGCGCGCCGGCGAGATGATGCGCGAAGACCTCGAATCGAAAGGCCCCGTGCGCCTGTCGGAAGTGGAATCGCAGCAGAAACAGATCCTGCAGATCGTGCGCCGCCTGGCGGACGAGGGACAGATTGTCTTAGGCGGAAAAGGCGAGGATTCGTTTGTCTAATTTGATTCCCAAAGAGCAGCAAACCGCGTACCAGCGCTGGGAAATGACCTCGTTTGGCGACGAGCGCCCCAGCGTGGTGGCGGCGCGCAAGCTGCTCGAACCCGATCCCGAACCGGAATTCGATCCTTTTGCCGAGCTGCACGAGGAAGAGCCGGCCCCGCCGCTCGAATACCCGACGCAGGAAGAAATCGACGCCATCCGCGAGGAAGCGCGCGCCACGGCCTTCGAGGAAGGCCGCGCTGCCGGCTATGCGGAAGGCCACGCGGCCGGGCATGCCGACGGCCATGCCGAATCGTATGCACAAGGCAAGGCTGCCTCGGCCGTGGAACTGGCGCACCTGCAAACCATCGCCGTCGACTTCGGCACGGCCGTGCACCAGGCCGACGAACTGATCGCCAACGACGTGATGGAACTGGCCCTGCAGCTGGCCAAGGGCATGCTCAAGACCGCCTTGCCCGTGCGCCCCGAACTGATGCTGCCGATGGTGCGCGAAGCCATCGAATACTTGCCTGTGCTGCAACAACCGGCCTTGCTGATGCTCAATCCGGAAGACGCGCAAGTAGTACGCGACGGTATCGGCGATGAACTCGACAAAGGTGGCTGGCGCGTCATCGAAGATCCGTCCGTGGAACGCGGCGGTTGCAAGATCGACACGGCCAGCAACCAGATCGACGCGCAGGCATCCACCCGCTGGCAGCGCCTGACGCATGCGCTGGGCAAAGACCTGGACTGGCTGGCGCCGTGAGCGAGCCCGTCAAAGGCCCCACTGCCCATGCGGCGCGCTGGCGCGCCTACCTGAGCGATTGTTCGGCCGTGGTCGGCTTTGTCGAACCGATGCAAATTTCAGGCCGCGTCACGCGCGTGGCCGGCCTGGTGATGGAAGCGGTGGGCCTGCGCCTGGCCGTCGGCGCCGCCTGTACCGTGCCGCTGCCCAATGGCGGCCGGGTCGAGGCGGAAGTGGTGGGTTTTGAAGGCGACCGCCTGTTTTTGATGCCGCAAAGCGACGTCGAGGGCATCGTGCCCGGCACGCGCGTGTTTTCCGTCGAGCCGGCCATCCCCCGCCCCGGCAGCGTGGCGCACCCGCGCCGCCGCCCCAGCGACCGCGCGCGCCACCTGCCCGTGGGGCCGCAACTGCTGGGCCGCGTGCTCGACGGCGCGGGCCGTCCGCTTGACCAGCTGGGCCCGCTGCACACGACCGACAGCGCCCCCATCAACGTACGCCCCGCCAATCCCCTGGGCCGCGCGCCCATCGTCGATACGCTCGACGTGGGCGTGCGCTCGATCAACGCGATGCTGACCGTGGGCCGCGGCCAGCGCATGGGCCTGTTCGCCGGTTCCGGCGTCGGCAAGAGCGTGCTGCTGGGCATGATGGCCCGCTACACGGAGGCGGACGTGATCGTCGTCGGCCTGATCGGCGAACGGGGCCGCGAAGTAAAGGAATTCATCGAGCAAATCCTCGGCCCCGAAGGCCTGGCCCGTTCCGTCGTCGTGGCCGCGCCGGCCGACACGCCGCCGCTGATGCGCCTGCAAGGGGCCGCGTATGCGACGGCGATTGCCGAACATTTCCGCGATCAGGGGCAAAATGTGCTGTTGATCATGGATTCGCTGACCCGCTACGCCATGGCGCAGCGCGAAATCGCCCTGGCCATCGGCGAGCCGCCCGCCACCAAGGGCTATCCGCCATCCGTCTTCGCCAAGCTGCCCGTGCTGGTGGAACGGGCCGGCAATGGCGAGGAAGGCGGCGGCTCGATCACGGCCTTCTACACCGTGCTGACCGAGGGCGACGACCAGCAGGACCCGATCGCCGACTCGGCGCGCGCCATTCTGGACGGGCATATCGTGCTCAACCGCCGCCTGGCCGAAGCGGGCCATTATCCGGCCATCGACATCGAGCAATCGATTTCGCGCGCCGCCCACTCGATCACCACGCACGAGCACCAGCAGCAGGCGCGCAAGCTGAAACAGCTGTATTCGCGCTACGAGCGCAGCCGCGACCTGATCAGCGTGGGCGCCTACAGCGCCGGCACCGACCCCGTGCTGGACCAGGCCATCGCCCTGCATGAAAAGATCGAGGCGTTTTTGCAACAGCAAATCACGGAGCGGGTCAGCATGGATGAGAGCTTGGGGCAACTTACCGCTCTATTCGACTGATTAGGACTTGCATAGCGGGAATATAATCAGCCATGGCTTCTCCTTCCCAACTTGCTACCCTGATCGACCTTGCCCAGCGCGAAACGGACGATTGCGCCAAGCGCCTGGGCGCGGCCCTGAAAGCGCTCGACGATTGCCGCCAGAAGCTCGACATGCTGTCCGGCTACCGCGACGACTATGCCAAGCGCTTCGAGGCGAGCATGAGCAACGGCATCACGCCCATGGCTTACCGCAACTTCCAGGCCTTCATGGTCAAGCTCGACAGCGCCATCCTGGGCCAGCAGCAAGTGGTCGAGCATGCGCAGACGCGCAGCGAGAATGAAAAGATGCGCTGGCAACTGGCCGAACGCAAGCGCATGTCGTACACCACTCTGAACAACCGGGCGCAGGAACAGGCGCTGAAGCTGGAAAACAAGCGCGACCAGAAAGCAATGGATGAGCACGCGGCGAGACAAGCCTATTACAAACGCTAAGCAACACTGAGGCAGCATCATGCAAACCCAGCCAACACCGATTTCCCAGATCATCTCGCCAAACGCCACGCCCGGTGCCGCCAACCGCAGCCAGCCGTCCACCAGCGGCGCGGCGGGCGACTTCCAGCGCACCCTGAACCGCCAGATCGAGCAACGCCAGGCCAGCCGTAATATGGCGCAAGCGCCAGCGCCGGCGCCGGCACGTCCCGCCAGCCCTGCGGCTGCGCCAGCACCCGCGACGCCGGCGCCCGCCAATGAAGCGAAGCCGGCGCAAGCGGGCACCGAACAGGCGGCCAGCAGCGAACAGCCGCCCGCACCAGCTACCGAGGCGGCGCCCCCCGCCAACGGCGACAATGACAGCGCCACGGCAGAGGCCAGCGTGCCCGCCGTTCCCGCGACGACAGTCACGCCGCCAGCCGACCCGGCCGCCGAGATGCTGGCCCTCGTGGGCAGCATCCAGCTGGCCATCCAACCGCCGGCGCCAGCCGCCAACGCCGTGCCGGAACTGCCGGCGCGCGCCAGCGTCAAGGCCGACGGCAAGGGCCTGGCAACCGGTCCATTGCTGGCAGCGGGCCAGGGCAGCGGCAAGGCCGCCGCCACCGTCATCGCGCAAGCGGACAGCGGCGACTTTGCCGACAGCCTGGGCCAGGCCCAGGGCAAGGCGGCCGCCACACCAGGCGCCGGCGTGCCGGCAGGCAAGGCCGAGCCGGGCAAGCTGGCCGTCGACGCCCAGCTGGCGGCCACCGCCAAGGCGGGCGCCGCCGTAGCCGAACCCATCTTCAAGGAAACGCCTGCCGACCTGAGCCGCCTTGCGGCCCAGTTGCAGCCGGGCGCGCTGCAGCAGGCCGCGGCCGCCGTGGCCGTGCCGGCCGACAAGCTGACGGGCCGGGTCGGCTCGCCGGCCTGGGACCAGCAACTGGGGCAGAAAGTCGTGTGGATGGCGGCCGGCGGCGACCAGAGCGCCACCCTGACCCTGAATCCGCCCGATCTGGGGCCCGTGCAGGTGGTCCTGACGGTCACCAATGATCAGGCCGATGCCGCCTTCATGTCGGCCCAGCCGGAAGTACGCCAGGCGCTGGAAGCGGCCATGCCGCGCCTGCGCGAAATGATGAGCGAAGCGGGCATCGCCTTCGGCAGCGCCACCGTCTCGGCCGGCACGCCGGAACAGCAAAACCATGGCGAGCGCGCCGCCTCGGGCGAACGCCGTGGCAATGGTCAGGGTGGCGGCACCTCCGGCGGCGAGATCGCCATCGCGCCGGCAGCTGGCGGCCGCAGCCGACCCAGCCTGAGTGCCGTGGATACCTTTGCCTGACGACAATTCGTCGTCCGCAGGCCACAGGCGCGCGCCTCGGCATAACTTTTCGTATAAAAACAGCGAGTTGAGGGCGCTTCCGCCCTCTTTTCACTGCATCCTTCTGCGCAGAATTTGCCGATAATGACATAATGGCGTCGTGATCCACTTCCATGCACCCGAGTACCATTGAAAGCAAATCCAAAAATGAAAGCAGATCCGAAAGCAGATGCAGGCCTGGCCCCCGCCGGCGCCTCGAAAAAGAAGCTTCTGATCATCGTGCTGGCCTCGGTGCTGGTGGCCGGCGGCATCGGCGGCGGTGCCGCCTGGTACTTCTTGCATGGCAAGGCCGATAAAGAAGAAGCGGCGCCGAGCAAGAAAAAACACGCCGCTTCCAAGGCAGGTCCGCCCGTTTTCGTCCCCGTCGATGCCTTCACCGTCAACTTGCAGCCGGAAAATGGCGAGCAATATCTGCAGATCGCGTTTACCCTGCAGGTGGGCAGTCCGGAAGAAATGGATAGCATCAAGCTGAACATGCCGAAAGTGCGCAGCCGCTTGTTGCTGCTGCTGTCCGGCAAGAAGGCGTCCGAACTCAATACCGTGGAAGGCAAGCAGCAGCTGGCGGCCGAAATCATCAATCAGGTGAACCAGCCGTTCGAGGACAAAGGGCCGGAGCAGGACGTGACGGACGTATTATTTACCGCATTCATCATTCAATAAGCAGCCATGGCCGATAATTTCCTCTCCCAGGAAGAAGTCGATGCCCTTCTGAAGGGCGTCAACGGAGACCAGGACGACGCGCAGACGCCGGAAGATGTCACGGGAGTTCGTACCTACAACCTGGCAACCCAGGAGCGCATCGTGCGCGGCCGGATGCCGACGTTGGAAATTATCAACGAGCGTTTCGCCCGGCTGCTGCGCGTGGGCCTGTTCAACTTCCTGCGCCGCAGCGCCGAAGTGTCGGTCGGCTCCGTGCGCGTCTCGAAGTACAGCGAGTTCATCCGTAATCTGGTGGTGCCGACCAATCTGAACCTGGTGCACATGAAGCCGCTGCGCGGCACGGCCCTGATGGTCTTCGATCCGGGCCTCGTCTTCCTGCTGGTCGACAACCTGTTCGGCGGCGACGGACGCTTCCATACCCGCGTCGAAGGGCGCGACTTTACGCAGACGGAGCAGCGCATCATCCTGCGCATCCTCGATATCGTCTTCGAAGCCTATACCAAGTCGTGGGAGCCGGTCTTCCCCGTCGAATTCGAATATATCCGTTCAGAAATGAACACGCAGTTCGCCAACATCGCCACGCCGAACGAGGTGGTGGTGGCGTCCACGTTTACGGTGGAACTGGGCTCCGTTTCCGGACAAATCCACTTCTGCATGCCGTATTCGATGATCGAGCCGATCCGCGATTCGCTGACCTCGAGCCTGCAGGGCGAGGCGCTGGAAGTGGACAAGCGCTGGATCCGCCTGATGACGCAGCAGATCCAGATCGCCGAAGTCGAGCTGGTGGCCTCGCTGGGCACGGCGCGCGTGTCGTTCGACGAGATTTTGAACATGAAGGTGGGCGACATCATCCCCCTGAATATTCCCGAACTGATCGCCGCCACCGTCGACGGCGTGCCCGTGATGGATTGCACGTATGGCGTGTTGAACGGACAATATGCGCTGAAAGTCGAAAAGTTGCTGGCGAATGCCGACAATATGAATAACCATTAAGAAATACCCGGATCGCGCTGCGGTCCGTATCTGTACAACAGGAGAAACACATGTCTGACAACCAAGACGACCAAAGCGCGGAAGACGATTGGGGCGCGGCCATTGCCGAGCAGGCCAAGGCGGAAGCCGAAGCGCTGCAGAACCAGGCCGCCACTACGGCCAGCGCGGCGAGCGCCGCCGTGTTCAAGGACTTTTCCAAGCAGGCATCGAAGTCGGAAACGCACAACGATATCGATTTCATCCTCGATATTCCCGTGCAGCTGACGGTCGAACTGGGCCGCACCAAGATCGCCATCAAGAACCTGCTGCAACTGGCGCAGGGTTCCGTGGTCGAGCTCGACGGCCTGGCCGGCGAACCGATGGACGTGCTGGTCAACGGCTGCCTGATCGCCCAGGGCGAAGTGGTGGTGGTCAATGACAAGTTCGGCATCCGCCTGACCGACATCATCACGCCTTCCGAACGCATCCGAAAATTGAATAAATGAAGCCTGGCCTGTTGATTTCCACCGTGCTGCCGCTCCTGGCGGCATGCAGCATTGCCCACGCGGAACCGGCAGCCGCGTCGGCGCCGGCGGCCAGCGCCGCCAGCGCTTCCGTCGCGGCAGCAAGCGTGACACCGCCCGTTGCCGCAGCAACGGTGCCGGCCACCTCGCCTGCCGCCGCCCTGCCCGCCATGCCGGCGGGTGCGCCCATGACGATGGCGCCGACAAGCTCGGCCGGCAGCCTGCTGCAAACCATCTTCGCGCTGATGTTCGTGCTGGCCCTGCTGATCGGCCTGGCCTGGTTCATGAAACGCTATGGCCCCAAGGTCATGGGCGGCAACAACAAGATGCGCGTCGTCAGCTCGCTCAACCTGGGCGGACGCGAACGCATCGTCCTCGTCGAAGTGGCCGACCAGTGGATCGTCGTCGGCGCCTCGCCCGGCAGGATCAACGCGCTGGCCACCATGCCGCGCCAGGAAGGCGAGTTGCCGCAACTGGCGACGGCGCAAAACGGCCCTGCGGCCGCCAATTTTTCCGAGTGGCTGAAACAGACCATCGAAAAACGCAATGGGAAATAAGCAGCAGATGGCGTGGTCCACCTTGAAGACTCCCCTGACCTGGCTGCTGGCGGCCGCCGCTCTGGCCTTGCCGCTGTGGGCGCTGGCCGAACCGGGCATCCCGGCCTTCAACAGCACGCCGGCGCCGGGCGGCGGCCAGAATTACTCGCTGCCGGTGCAGACGCTCATCCTGATGACGTCGCTCACCTTCCTGCCGGCGGCCCTCTTGATGATGACCTGCTTTACGCGCATCATCATCGTGTTGTCCCTGCTGCGCCAGGCCATCGGCACGCAATCGGCGCCGCCGAACCAGGTGCTGGTGGGGCTGGCCCTGTTTTTGACCCTGTTCGTCATGGGCCCCGTGTTCGACAAGATCTATACGGATGCGTATCAACCGTATCAGGAAAACAAGATCAGCATGCAGCAGGCGATGGACAAGGGCGTCGATCCCCTGAAAACCTTCATGCTCAAGCAGACGCGCCAGGCCGACCTGGCCCTGTTCGCCAAGATGTCGCGCTCGGCGGCCCTGCAAGGCCCGGAAGACGTGCCGCTGCGCATCCTCGTGCCCGCCTTCGTCACCAGCGAACTGAAGACGGCGTTCCAGATCGGCTTTGCCATCTTCATCCCGTTTCTGATCATCGACATGGTGGTCGCCAGCGTGCTGATGTCGATGGGGATGATGATGATGTCGCCGGCGACGATCTCGCTGCCGTTCAAGCTGATGCTGTTCGTGCTCGTCGACGGCTGGCAGTTGCTGCTGGGCTCGCTGTCCCAGAGTTTTTACTAGGGGAAGTACGATGACACCCGAAAGCGTCATGACCTTGGGCCGCCATGCGATGGAAATCACCCTGATGGTGGCCGCGCCCATGCTGCTCGTCGCCCTCATCATCGGCTTGATCGTCAGTATCTTCCAGGCGGCCACGCAGATCAACGAGGCGACCCTGTCCTTCATCCCCAAGCTGGTCGGCATCTTCGTCGCCATCGTCGTGGCCGGCCCTTGGATGCTGTCCGTCATGCTCGACTACATGCGCCAGGTGTTCACGGGCATCCCGAACCTGGTCGGCTAGTGCAGCGATTGTTGCCATGCTGACCCTGTCGAGCATCGAACTGAACACGTGGATCGCAGCACTGCTGTGGCCGCTTAGCCGCATCCTCGGCCTGATCGCGGCCGCCCCCCTGTTCGGCAACGCGGCCGTGCCGGCCACCGTGAAGGTGACCCTGGGCGCGCTGCTGGCCATGATCATCGCCCCCACCGTGCCGGCCTTGCCTGCCATCAACCCGATGTCCCTGCCCGGCCTGCTGATCCTCACGCAAGAGATGCTGGTCGGGCTGGCCATGGGCTTTTCCATCCGCATCGTGTTTTCCGCCATCGAAATGGCCGGTGAACTCAGCAGTCTGACCATGGGCCTGGGCTTCGCCTCGTTCTTCGATCCGCAAACCAAGGGCAGGTCGTCCGCCATCAGCCAGTTCCTCGTCATGCTGGCCACCTTGATGTTTTTGACCGTCAACGGCCATCTGGTCTTGCTGGCGGCGCTGGCGGAAAGCTTCGTCAGCCTGCCGATTTCATCGAGTCCCATCAGCGGCGGCGGTTTCCAGCAATTGGCGGCCTGGGGCGGGGAAATCTTCCGTTCCGGCCTGCAAATTTCGCTGCCCATCATCGCCGCCCTGCTGCTGACCAACGTGGCGCTGGGCATCTTGACGCGGGCCGCGCCGCAGCTGAACATTTTCGGTATCGGTTTCCCCGTCACCCTGGGCGTGGGCTTGCTGGTGATCGGCATGGTCCTGCCCTATCTGGCCACGCCGTTCCAGAACATGTTCCTGCGCGGCATAGAAACGGCGCGCTTGCTGCCGCGCGGCTTTGCCACGCGCGACCGGCCGCCGCCGCCGGCGCCGCCGCATCCCCTGCGCCCGGCAGCGCCGACGCCGCTGCCGCCCGCGCGCTGATCAGGGCTGCCAGCCCAGCGCGTGGCGCAACAGCAGCGCCGACAACACGAACATGGTCACGCCGATCAAGCCATCGAGCACTTGCCAGGCCCGGGGCCGCGCAAACCACGGCGCCAGCCAGCGCGCGCCATAGCCCAACGATGCAAACCACAGCAGGCTGGCCGCGCTGGCGCCGGCGATGAAGCAGCCACGCAGCGCGCCCGGTTGCTGGGCGCCGATGCTTCCCACCAGCAAGACCGTATCGAGATAGACATGGGGATTGAGCAAGGTAAATGCGGCCGCCTGGGCCAGGATGGCGCCCAGCGCCAGCCCGGCACCGCCTTCGGCCGCGCGCAGCTGCTGCGGCCGGCGCGCGCGCCGCAGCGCTTGCCAACCGTAGACGGCCAGGAAAACGGCGCCGCCCAATGCCAGCGCGCTGGCCAGCAAGGGGCGCTGCCCCAGCGCATGGGCCATGCCCAACACGCCGGCGGCAATCAGGGCCGCGTCGGCCAGCGCGCAAAACAGCACGATGGCGCCCACATGTTCGCGGCGCAAGCCTTGCCGCAAGACAAAGGCATTTTGCGAGCCGATGGCAACGATGAGTCCCAGGCCCAGGGTCAAGCCCTGGAGAAAGACGGAAAAAACGAGTGGGGTGGTGGCGGTCGAAAGTGTCATGCAGCGATCTTGCCAGCCGCACACAATGAAGGCAAACTACCTTTACTGCAGTAAGTTAAGGAAAACTTCATTCATGCTCGATTATGCCGCCCTCGCCGCCCTGGCCGCCGTCCTCCGCGAAGGCAGTTTCGAGCGCGCCGCACGCGCCTTGCACGTGACGCCATCGGCCATTTCGCAGCGCATCCGCCTGCTGGAAGAGCGCGTCGGCTGCGCGCTGGTGATACGCGACCAGCCCTGCCGCGCCACGGAAACGGGCCGGCGCCTGTGCCAGCACGTGGACCAGGTGCAGCTGCTCGAACAGGATTTGCAGGGCACCTTGCCGGCGCTGGCGCAGACAGCACTGGGCGTGTCGCGCGCCAGCGTGCCCGTCGCCGTGAATGCCGACAGCCTGGCCACCTGGCTGACGCCCGCCATCGCCGCCTTTGCGGCCGGGCACCCGGTGCTGCTGCAAGTGGCCGTCGACGACCAGGACCATACGGCCGAATGGCTGCGCAGCGGCGCCGTGCTGGCCGCCGTCAGCGCCACGGCCCGGCCCGCATCGGGCTGCAACAGCCGCCCGCTGGGCGCCATGCGCTACCTGGCCGCCGCCAGTCCCGCCTTCCTGCAGCGCTATTTTGCCCACGGCGTCGGCGCCGCCAGCCTGGCGCTGGCACCCAGCCTCGTCTTCAATGCCAAGGACGAACTGCAGGCGCGCTGGGTGCGGCGCCTGTGCCACCGGCACGTGGAACTGCCGCGCCATGCCCTGCCTTCGTCGCATGCCTTCGTCACGGCCGCCCTGGCCGGCATGGGCTGGGGCTTGCACCCGCAGGCGCTGATCCAGCCGCATATTGACAATGGCAGCCTGGTCGAACTGCTGCCGGATACCCCGCTCGATGTCGCCCTGTACTGGCATACGGCGCGCGCCGCCTCCGGCCTGCTCGACGGCTTGAGCGCAGCCATCGTGGCCGCCGCCCGCACGGCCCTGCTGCCGCCCTGACGGGCCGCCTCAATGCTGGTCGCTGCTGAATGCGAAGCGCCGGCGCCGCAGGTCGACGTTCAGGCGCAACTGGTGATGTTTGACCAGGTAGCGCACGCCGACGACGGCGGCCGCCAGGCCCGACAGGGCGGCGATGCCCAGCGCCCAGCGCGGGCCGAAGGTGTCGGCCACCCAGCCCACGATGGGCGCGCCCAGCGGCGTGCCGCCTGCCGAGATCGCCAAAAGGATGGCCATCACGCGGCCCCGCATGGCGGGCGCCGTCGACAGTTGCACGCTGCTGTTGACGCTGGTGGTAAACGTTTGCGCGGCGATGCCGATGACCACCAGCATCATGCCGAACAGCCAGTAATTGGGCATCACGGCGGCCAGCGCGCAGGCCAGCCCGAACAGCGCGGCCGCCCCCAGCAGCAGGGCCAGCGTCGGCTGGCCGCGCCCCGCCGCCAGCAGGGCGCCGGCCACGGAGCCGCATGCCATCACGGAGCTGAGCACGCCATACTGGCCGGCGCCCGCATGGAAGGCCGTCACGGACATGGTCGAGAGGAAAATCGGGAAGTTCAGGCCGAAGGTGCCGATCAGAAACAGCATCAGCAGGATGGCCATCAGGTCGGGCCGCTGGCGCACGTAGCGGAAACCCTCGCCGAGGCTGGCGCGCGTGGCCTTGACGCGCGGCGCATGGCGCAGCAGTTCTACGCGCAGCAGCAACAGCGAACCGATCACGGCGGCAAAACTGACGGCGTTGATGATGAAGACCCAGCCGCTGCCGACGCTGCTGATCAGCAAGCCGGCGACGGCAGGACCCAGCATGCGCGCCGCATTGAACGAGGTGGAGTTAAGCGCCACGGCGTTCGTCAGATCTTCCTCGCCGACGATTTCAGCCACGAAAGTCTGGCGCACGGGCGAATCGAAGGCCGTCACGCAGCCCAGCAGGAAAGCAAACACATACACATGCCACAGTTCTACCAGGCCGCTGATGCACAATATCCCGAGTCCCAGCGCCAGCAAGCCCATGGCCGCCTGCGTGCACAGCAGCAATTTCCTGCGGTCGAGCAGGTCGGCCGCCATGCCCGTCAGGGGCAGCAACAGCAGTTGCGGGCCGAATTGCAAGGCCATGACGATGCCGACGGCGCTGGCATTGTGCTGCGTCAATTCGCTCAGCACCAGCCAATCCTGCGCCGTGCGCTGCATCCACGTGCCGATATTCGACACGAGGGCGCCGCCGGCCCAGATACGGTAATTGGGAATGCGTAGCGAACGGAATGTGTTGTTCATCTGGGCGTGCGGGCTCCTTGCCGGGGTCGTGGTGAAAAATTCAGCGGATCACTCCGCCAAGCGTTTGAGTAAGGCCACCGCCTTGTCGAGCTCGGTGACTTCGGCCGGCGTGAGCCGGGTTTCGATGGTGCGCGCCAGCCAGTCTTCGCGTGCGGCGCGGCTCGCCGCGATCCAGGCGCGGCAGCTGTCCGTCAGGGTCAATAGCGTCTGCCGACCATCGAGCGGGTCGGGCGACCCCGTCACCATCCGCGCTTGCGTCAAGGCTTGCACGGTGGCGGCCATGGACTGGGGCCGCATGCCTTCGGCGCGCGCCAGGCTGCTGGCGGTGGCGGGGCCGTCGCGCTCGAGACGGCTGAGCACGGACGCCTGCGACATGCTGACGTCCCCCAGGTACGCCTCTTCGCGCAGGCGGCGGCGCAATTTGCCGACCAGGATGCGCAATTCGCCGGCCAGTTGCAGAACTTGTTCGTGGTCTTCTTGCGCGGTGGTCATGGTGGCCGTGTGGTGTATCAACGGACTCCACTATAACATATATGCAGTTAGACTGCACAGTTTGCCTGCATATATTGCCAGAACAGCCAGATTCCGCGCGCAAAAAAGCCGGGGCGGGAGATGCACTCCCTGCCCCGGCTTGCCGGCCCATCCCGCGATGCCGGTGCGTCAGCTGATGTAATTGAACAGCGACAAGCCCGAGATCGAAGTGAACGATTTTTGCGCCGCCTGCAGGGTCACTTGCTGCTGGCTGAAGGTGGAAATGGCTTTCACCATGTCCAGGTCTTGCAGGTCCGACAAGGTGGTGGCGTACTGGATGTCGAGATCGTCGCCGGCGCTGTCGAGGTAATCGAGTTCCTTCATGCGGGAACCGACATCGGCGCGCACGGACAGCACATTGTCATAGGCCGTGTCGAGGATGTTGTGCGCGGCGTTCAAGCCGTTCGTCAGGCGCGCCTGGCCCGCATCGCCGCTGCCAGGCTGGCGCAGCACGCCGATCAGGTTTTTCACGGTGGTAAACAACGATTCCTTGGCGCTCGGCTCCAGGGTAAAGCTGTCCAGGTCGGCCGGCTTGCCCGTGATGTTCACTTGCTGGCCGTCGAAGGTGATGGCGTCGCCCGCCTTGTAGGGGATGGGCACGGCAGGATTGGGCACCGTCTGGCCCAGGGTGGCGTCGGTGACGGTATAGGTGGTGACGGCGTCCGTTCCCGTGCCCGTGACCTTGAAGTCGATCGAGTACTTGTGCCCCGTCAATGCCGACGGGTCCGTCACCGTGCCGCCCGAAATCACGCCCGAGCCGCCGCGCGTGAAGTTGGCGGTAGCGGCGGCCGTCGTGAACTTGCCGTTGCCCGTCAGGTTGTTTTCAAACACGGTGGCGCCGGAATCGCTGGTGGCCAGGTAGCGCGCCGAACCCACCTGCAATTCGCGCTGTCCCTGGTCGCCCACATAGCTGGCGCCCGTCGGCGTCTGGCTGAATGGCTGGGTCGTGGATTTGTAGCCGGAAAACAGGTAGCCGCCCGCGCCGTCGGCCGTATTCGCGATGCCCAGCAAGTCGGTCAGCCGGCCTTCCAGCTCCCTCGCCAGGGTATCGCGGTCGACATCCTTCAGGGAAGGGTTACCGGCCTTGAGCACCAGGTCCTTCACGTCGGCGATCAGCGAGGTGGTGCTGGCCAGCGCCAGCTCTTCCTGCGACAGGAAGTTCTTCGCATTCGAACGGTTCGTCACGAACTGGGTGTTGATCGATTGCGACTGCGTCACTTCCAGCGCGCGCGCCGAGGCGATCGGATCGTCGGCCGGCGTCAGGTTGCGGCGGTTCGACGACAGCTGCATCTGCGTACGGTTCAAGGCGCCCTGCAGATTGTTCAGCTGCGAGCTGCCCTGGTCATAAATCATTCGTGTGCTGATGCGCATGATGCTGCCCTTCCAGAAAGCCGCCGCGCGCTATGTCGCGGCAAAAATTGATTAACGTCCCAGGCCGATGACGACGTCGAACAGGGTGCTGGCGATCTGCATGACCTTGCCGCACGCCTGGTAGGACTGCTGGTAACGCAGCAGGTTGGCCGCCTCTTCATCGAGGTTGACGCCGGAAACGGCCTGCTGCTGGGTGCTGACCTGCTGCAGCAAGGCCAGGCTGGCCAGGCCGCTCACCTGCACTTCGCGCGTCTTGTTGCCCACGAAGCTGACGGTTTGCGCATACGAACCCTGGAACGTGGCATTGCCGCCATCGAGGATATTCTTCGTCTGCAAGCCCGCCAGCAGCGCGGCATTGCGGTTGTCGCCCACGCCGCCCGTATTGGGCTTGATGACGAAGGTATCGCCCTGCGCCGGCGTGCCCGTCATGCTGACATTGATGCCGCCAAAGCTGAAGTTGTCGCCTTCCGTGTAGGGGATGTTCGCCGTGCCGGCCGGATAGGTCGTGGTCGCGCCATTCAAGCCCTTGACCGTCACCGCCTGGCCCGCCGGGAAACCCGTCAGCGAGGTGGTCGCCTTGTCATACGTCAAGGTCAGTGGACCGGTCAGGGCATTGCCCGGCGTCAGGTAGGCCTTGTCGACGGAGCCGGCGCTGAGCTTGCCGGAACCCGTATTGGCCACCGGCGCCGAGGTGGCGATCGGCGCGGCGGCCGCGATCTTGTTGCGGTCGGTGATCAGCACGTTCAAGCCGGCCGCGCCATTCGCCGTGGGTTTGATGACGTAGTTGTCGCCTTGGGCGGCCGTGCCCGAGATCGAGAAATCGACGCCGTCGATGGTTTGCGGCCCCGTTTGCGGATACGGATTGATGATGGTGTGCGTGCCGTCGGATTCGCGCGTTACCACATAGTTGCTGCCGTCGTATTTCAGGCTGTAATCGCTGGCCGTCAGCTTGGTCGGGTCGCTGACCTTGGCCGACAGCACCGTGGTGCTGCTGGCGTTGTTGCCGCGGTCGGCACCGATCACGGGGTCGGGTATCTTGAAAAAATCGCCGCCCATGGCGCCATTCAAGTCCTGGCCCAGCTTGTGCTGGTCGTTGAAGGTGCTGGCCAGCGCGATGGCGACCTTGCCCAGCGAGTTCTGGACATTGTCCAGCGTACCGCTGCGAAATTCCAGCAAGCCGCCCAGCGAACCGCCGGTCAGGGAACTGTCCGGCAGCACGGTGACGGTGCTGCCCGTGACATAGCCCACCTCGATGCGGTTCGGGTCCGTCCGCGAAGGCGTGGCCGCCAGTTCGAAGCTGCGGTCCGCCACCACCAGGGGCTGGCCGGCGCCGATGGAAATGGTCACGGTATTGTTGGCGGCGGGCTGCACCGTCGCCTTCACATATTTGTTCAATTCCGTGATCAGCTGGTCGCGCTGGTCCAGCAGATCGTTGGGCTGGTTGCTGGCATCGACCGACAACTGGGAAATCGACTTGTTCAGCTCGGCGAGCTGCTTGGCATAGGTATTGATCACCGTCACATTCGACGTGATCTGCGAATTGACGCCGTCACCGATCTCCGTCAGGCGCGCGCTCAGACCCTGAAAGCGCGAAGCGAGCGAGCCGGCGCTCGACAGCAGCGCCTGGCGCGACGCGACCGACGAGGGATTCGAGCTGAAATCCTGCACGCCCTTGAAGAAATCCTGCATGGCGGGCGACAGACCGGCCGTGGGATCGGCCAGCAGATTGTCGATCTGGCTGATCTGCGTGTAATACGTGTCGAGCGCACTGGTCGCGCTTTGCGCGGAATTGACCTGAGTGGCCATGAAGCTGTCGTACTGGCGCTTGATCTGCGACACTTCCGTGCCCGTGCCGACAAAGCCATAGCCGGCATAGTTGGACTGCGACGTCTGCTGCAGCACCACCTGGCGGCTGTAGCCGGCCACGTTGGCGTTGGTGATGTTATGCCCGGTCGTCGACAGGCCCACCTGCGCTGCAAGCAAACCGCTCTTACCGATGCTGAGTAGATTCGAAGTCATGGTGTCTTATTGGTTACCGTCAAATGTATTTACGGCAGCCGCGGCGAAAACTTGAAGCGCGCGGCTTGCGCAGGGGACAGGCGGGGAATTAGCCGACCAACGAATTTTTAATGATTTTTGTCAATTTGGCAGCGTAATTCGGGTCCGTCGCGTAGCCGGCCTTTTGCAAGCCCTGGGCAAACGTGCTGGCGTCGCCCGCGCTGGCCAGCACTTTTTCGTAGCGCTTGTTGTTGGTAATCAACTGCGCATAATCCTTGAAGCTGTCCGCGTAGCTGTCGTAGGCGCGGAATTTTTCCACCTTGCGCTGCGCCTTGCCATTTACATATTCCGTGGTGACGGCTTCCGTGACCTTGCCCTTCCAGTCGCTCGACGCCTTGATGCCGAACAGGTTGTGGCTGCTGCTGCCGTCGCGGCTGATGATTTCGCGCTTGCCCCAGCCCGTTTCCAGCGCCGCCTGGCCCAGCATGAACTTGGCCGGGATGCCGGTGGCGCGGCTCGCCTCTTCCGCATGCACGCCCAGCTTTTCCTGGAAGGCGCGCACGTGCGGCGCCTGCGTGGCGTTGGCCTTGTCGCTCAGGGTCTTGCCGGTGCCGGCGGCGCTGCCTGCACCCTCGGTCAGCGCGCCCTGCTGCTGGCGGAACGCGGCCAGGGCCTGCGCCATGCTCGACGAACGGGGCGACGGCGCTTCGGCGCCGTCGGCGGCCAGCGCCTGGTTCGACGACGACAATTGACGGATCAGCACGTCCGCCAGGCCCGTGCCCCGCTTGGCCAGGTTCTGGCTCGTCTGCTGGTCCAGCATCGAGGTGTACATCTTGCTCTGCTGGCTATCCATGATGCCGTCCTGCGGCGTGGCCTCGCGCATGCTTTTCATCATCATGTTGATGAACATGGCTTCGAATTGCGTGGCCGCCTCTTTCAGGGCGGCGGGGTCCTTCGCCTTGGCGGACTGGCGCAGGCCATCCATGCCCTTGACGTCATAGGCGGCGGTATTGCTGAGGTCGGTTTGGCTGATCATGGCGTGTCCATCAAATGATTTCGAGTTCGGCGCGCAGCGAACCTGCCGCCTTCATCGCCTGCAGGATGGCCAGCAAGTCTTGCGGCGAGGCGCCAATGGCATTCAAGGCCTTGACCACGTCGGACAGCGAAGCGCCGCCCTTGACCAGCATCACCTTGCCCGGTTCCTTCTTGATATCGATCTGCGCCGTCTGCGTGACCACCGTGCGTCCGCCCGACAGCGGCGCCGGCTGGCTCACCTGCGGCTCGACATTGATGGTGACGGACAGGTTGCCATGCGAAATGGCGCACGTTTCCAGCGTCACGGACTGGTTCATCACGACGGAACCGGTGCGCGCATTCATGATGACCTTGGCCGCCAGGCGGGCCGGATTGACTTCGATGCTTTCCAGCTGGCCCAGGAAGGACACGCGCTGGTCGCTGCCGCCCGGCGACTGCACCTGGATCACGCGCCCGTCCAGCGCGGCGGCCGTGCCGGCGCCGTAGCGGCTGTTGATGGCGTCGACCACGCGGCTGGCCGTGGCGAAATCGGTGGCGTTCAATTCCAGGCGTATCGTATTGTTGGCGCCCAGCACCGAAGGCACGGTGCGCTCGACCGTGGCGCCGCCCGAAATGCGGCCCACGCTCAGGTGATTGATGACGACGGAGCTGCCGGCCGCCTGCGCGCCCACGCCGCCCACCAGCACGTTGCCCTGCGCCATGCCGTACACCTGGCCGTCGGCGCCCTTCAATGGCGTCATCAACAAAGTGCCGCCGCGCAAACTTTTCGCATTGCCCATCGACGAGACCGTCACGTCGAGCAGCTGGCCCGGCTGGGCAAACGCGGGCAAGGCCGTCGTCACCATCACGGCGGCCACGTTTTTCAGCTGCAAACTGGTGCCTTGTGGCAAGTTAATGCCCTGCTGCTGCAGCATCGCCGCCACGCTCTGGATGGTGAATGGCGTTTGCGTGGTCTGGTCGCCGCTGCCGTCGAGGCCGACGACGAGGCCATAGCCCATCAGCTGATTCTGGCGCACGCCGGCGATGCTGGCCAGGTCCTTGATGCGCTCGGCCTGCGCCACGGGCGCCAGCAGGGAGATGGCCAGGCCGAAAACAGCGGCAAAGCGGGGGAAAGTAAAAGTGGCCATGATCAGAACGGCAGCAGGCTGAGGAAGAAGCGCGACGCCATCGAGGCCATTTCGGCGCGGTCGATCTGGCTGTTGGTGCGGTATTCGACGCGCGCGTCGGCCACCTGGGTCGATGGCACGACGTTGCCCGTGCCGATGGTATCGGGATTGACCATGCCCGAGAAGCGGATGAATTCCGTGCCCTTGTTCATGGCGATCTGTTTCTCGCCGGCCACGATCAGGTTACCGTTCGGCAGCACTTCAATCACCGTCACGCCGATCGTGCCGGAAAAGGTGTTGCTGGCGGACTGGTTGTCGCCGTCCGCAAACTTGGTGGCGCCATTCGCCGAGACGGTGCCGCCCAGACGGCCCTGCAGCATGCCTGGCGTGGAAAAGCCCACGCTGCCCGACTTGTTGCCGGAACTGGCGCCCGCCTTGACGGCGTTCGTGCGCTCGGTAATGGCGATCGTCATGGTGTCGCCCACGTGGCGCGCGCGGCGGTCTTCGAAGGCGGGACGGTAGGTCGACGGCTGGTAGATGGAGCCGTTGCTGACGACCACGGGTTCGGGCATCGGCGCGCGCGTGGTGGTCGGGTACTGCACGATCGAGGTGGGCGTGATGGCGCAGCCGGACAGCAGGACTGCGGACAACAGGGCGATGATGGGGTATTGCATGACGAACCTCCGCTGCCATCCGGCGGCGGATGGCATGACGACTATGAAAATTAAAGTTGCGACAATTTCTGCAGCATTTGATCGGACGTGGTGATGGCCTTGCTGTTGATCTCGTAAGCGCGCTGCGTCTGGATCATGTTGACCATTTCCTCGGCCACGTTGACGTTCGACGTTTCGATATAGCCCTGCATCAGCACGCCGGCGCCGTTGGTGCCCGGGGTGTTGGTCTGCGCCACGCCGGAGGCGCCCGTTTCCATGTACAGGTTTTCGCCCTTCGATTCCAGGCCGGCCGGATTGACGAAGGTGGTCAGCTGCAGCGAGCCGATTTGCGATGGTGCAACAGTGTCGGGCAAGGTGACGGAGACGGTGCCGTCGCGCGCCACGGTCAGGCTCAGCGCATTGGTCGGCACGGTGATGGCGGGCTGGATGACGAAACCTTCGGAAGTGACGAGCTGGCCGTTGGCATCGGTCTGGAAGGAGCCGTCACGCGTGTAGGCGGTGGCGCCGTCCGGCAGCAGCACCTGGAAAAAGCCCGTGCCGTTGACCATCACATCGCGTGAATTGCCCGACGCCTGGGGATTGCCCTGCGTATGGATGCGTTCGGTAGCCACGGTGCGTACGCCCGTGCCGATCTGCAGGCCCGATGGCAGTTGGGTCTGCTGCGACGATTGCGCGCCCGGCTGGCGCACATTTTGATACAGCAAGTCTTCAAACACGGCGCGCGACTTCTTGAAGCCCGTGGTGCTGACGTTGGCCAGGTTATTGGCGATCACGTCCATCTGCGTCTGCTGCGCTTCCAGGCCGGTCTTGGCTATCCAAAGGGAACGAATCATGATTTTTCTCCAATAACGGCGCTAAGTAATTCTCGGGAAATTAGTGTGAATTTATGACAAACAGAACCGGATGCTATGCAAGGCGATCGCTGCGACGCAGTGCGAGCACTGCTAGCAGCGAGCAACGCCGCAGAGCGTCGGTTATGGAAGTCAGAAATCACAATAATTTATTGGGGGTTACTTAATCAGCCCTGTAGACTATTTCTATGTGACCATTATGCCGTGGTCCCCATCAATTCAAAGCGAGGATCTGGGTGGCTTTCGCCGCGTTATTCTCGGCATTCTTCAACAAGCTCATTTGCGTTTCGAACTGGCGCGCCAGAGCGATCATGCTGACCATGGAGTCGACAGGGCTGACATTGCTGCCCTCCAGGGCACCGGTGGTCAGCTTGACTGCCTGGTCGGCCTGCGCCACCGTGCCATCCTTCAGACGGAACAGGCCGTCGTCGCCGCGCACCAGTTGCTGCTCGGGCGGGTTGACCAGCTTGATGCGCCCCAGCACCGTCGACGGGCCTGGCGGCACGTCCGTGGATATCGTGCCCACCGTACCGTCGCTGGCGATGGCCACCGTCACGCCGGGCGGAATGGCCATGGGGCCCGTATCGCCCTGCACCATCAGGCCCGACTGCGTCTGCAGCATGCCGTTTTCATTGAGCTTCAGGGCGCCGTTGCGCGTGTAGGCTTCGGAACCATCGGCCGACTGCACCGCGATCCAGCCGCCGTTTTCCACGGCCACGTCGAGCGCGCGGCCCGTGTGCTGCATCGGGCCTTGCGTGAAGTCGGAACCGACCGTCGAATCGACGACGAAGGCGCGCGTCGGCATCATGCCATCGGCCACCACGGGCACGGCGCGAAACGAGTCGAGCTGAGCGCGGAAACCCGTGCTGGTGGCGTTCGCCAGGTTGTTCGCCGTGGTCGCCTGCTTGTCCAGGATGTGCTTGGCGCCGGAGCCGGCGGTGTAGATGAGACGGTCCATTTTTTATTTCTCCTGTTGCCTTCAACCCAAGGCAGAAAGCTGGGGTCAGACCCGGCGGGTCTGACCCCGGTACTATTAACGCAGGTTGACGAGTGTTTGCATGACGGAATCCTGCGTCTTGATGGTCTGCGCATTCGCCTGGTAGGCGCGCTGGGCCGTGATCATGTTGACCAGTTCCGCCGTCAGGTCCACGTTCGACACTTCCACGGCCGAGGCGCGCAAGTCGCCCAGGCCGCCCGAGCTCGGCTCGCCCGTCATCGGGCTGCCCGAGGTCGAGCTTTCCGCCCAGGCATTGTTGCCCAGCGGCTCAAGGCCATTCGGATTGGAAAACTTGGTCAGTACCACCTGGCCCAGGTCGCGCGTCTTGCCGTTGTTGTACTGGCCCTGGATCACGCCATCGGAACCCACGACGAAACGGTCCAGCTGGCCAGCCGCATAGCCATCGGCCACGGTGCGCTTTTCGCTGGTGGACGAACTGAGCTGGGTCGAATTGGTGAAGTCGACCTTGATCGCCAGATTCGCGTTCGCGCCCGTGGCGGGGAAGACGGGCAGGTTGACCGTCACCGGCAGGGTTTGCGGCGGCGTCAGGGCCAGCATGGCGGCCTTGTCCAGGCTCCCGACGCTGTTGAACACCAGCGACGCCGACTTCACGGCGGGCACTTCCGTCACCGCGGAGATCCTGCTGTCGATCTGGTCCGGCGTGAGGCTGGAATTGACGCCGTTGGGCACGGCGCTGCCATAGGTGGCGCTGATGGCGGCAAGCTGGGCCGGGCTGGCGCCGGCCGCGGCGGCGGCGGTGCGTATGGCGACACCGGCCGCATTGCCATAGGCAACGGCGGCGGCCGTGATATTGGCGGGCACCAACGGCACGGCCGTGACGGCGGCCTGATAGGCGGCGCGCGCGGCCAGCGAGGCGGCATCGGTTTGCGCCGCGGCGACCACTTTCGCGCTGGTGATTTCCTTGCCGTCAGTGGCCGTGTAGACATCCCAGGTATTGGTGCCCGTCTTGACGTAGAAATTGGACATGGTGTGGGAGTTGCCCAGCGAATCGTAGACGGGCACGGGGAATTGCTTGGTCCACGACTTTTGCTCGCCCACGGTGAACGGCACCACGGTCGGCATGGCCGAATTGGAATCGAGGTTGACCTGGGTATCGACCTTGGTGGTCGCCTGCGGCGCCATGTCGGACGGGTCGATCTGCAGCGGCACGGTGGCGCCGGCCAGGATCTTGCCGTTCACATCGGCCGGATAACCCGTCAGCTGGGCTTTCTGGGCATTGACGATGAAACCGTTCTTGTCGACCTGGAACTGGCCGTTGCGCGAGTACTGGATGGCGCCGTTCACGCTGGTGCGGAAGAAACCGCCGCCGTTGATGGCGATGTCGAGCGGATTGGACGAACTTTCCAGGTTGCCCTGGTTGAACAACTGCGCCACCTGCGACACGGACACGCCGATACCGGGCTGGTTGCCGCCCACGCCATACAGCGAGTTGGCATAGATGTCGGCGAACTGCGCCTGCGATTGCTTGAAACCCACGGTGGCCGAGTTGGCGATGTTGTTACCGATGACGTCCAGCGATTTGGCGGCGCCGTTCAAGCCGCTCAGGCCTTGTTGGAAAGACATTGTGTTCTCCTGGTAGAAAATAGGGGTAGAGGGTCTACGCTACAAATGAGCGGCTTACAAAATCTGTTTCACATCGGCCATGGTGATACTGCCCACGCCCGGCACATTCAACTTCACGCCGCCGGCGCCCGTCGACACGCTGGCGACCGAACCGAACATCAGCGCCGCCGCATCGGTCAGCTTGGCGCCGCCCCGCTTGGCTTCCACCGAGAACGTATAGGCGCCGTCAGGCAGCACGATGTTCTTGCCGTCCTTGTCGAGCTCGGCCGTGGAGCCGTTCCAGCCCAGCGGCAAGGTACCCGCATCCTGCGGGCCCAGGTCGATGGAATGGACTTCCTTGCCCGTACTGTTGTAGATGGTGACCTTGACGCTGTCGGCCGGCGTCGCCAGGTCCACGCCCAGCAGGGCCGCGCTCTTGCTCAGGTTAATGCTCTTGCCTGCAGTCAAGACGCCGTGGCCGATGATATTGGCCGCCTGCATGGATTCGGCTTGCTGGTAGCTGGTCTTGAGCGTTTCCAGCGTGGTATTGAGCTTGTTGACGCCCGTCACCGTGGACAGCTGGGCCAACTGGCTGGTCAGCTGCGCATTGTCCAGCGGGTTCATCGGATCCTGGTTTTGCAGCTGGGTCACCAGCAGGGTCAGGAATTTGTTCGTTTCTTCCTCGACGCTGCCCTTCGCGGCCGTGGTCTTCTTCGGATTCATCGTCGCCATCAGGTCGGTGGTGACGGTTTTGCTCGTATCGATGGTTGCCATAATGGTCAGTCAGCCTTATTGGCCGATGGTGAGGGTTTTCAGGAGCAGCGACTTGGCCGCGTTCATGGTTTCCACGTTGGTCTGGTACGAGCGCGAGGCCGACAGCATGTTGACCATCTCGTCGACCGTATTCACGTTGGGCATGGTGACGTAGCCCTTCTCGTCGGCCAGCGGATTCTTCGGGTCGTAGACCAGCTTCATCGGCGACGGATCTTCGATCACCTTCTGCACCTTGACGGCCGTGGCGCCATTGGCCATGGGCACGGCTTCGAACACCACCTGCTTGGCGCGGTAGGCTTCGCCCGTGGCGCTGGTGGCGCTGTCGGCATTGGCCAGGTTGCTGGCCACCGTGTTCAGGCGCTGCGCCTGGGCGCTCATGGCCGAACCGGAAACATTGAAAATATTAAATAGCGACATGATTATTGTCCTCCCTGGATGGCCGTCAGCATGCCCTTGATCTGCGAGTTGAGGAACGTTACGGCCGCCTCGTAGCGGATGGCGTTATCGGCAAAGGCATTGCGCTCGAGGTCCATGTCAACCGTATTGCCATCGACGGCGCCCTGGGCCGGCGCGCGGTACAGCAGCGGCGTGCCGTCGGCCAGGGTCTCGACCTTGCCGCCCGTGCTGCCACCCACGGCGGCGGCGACGCCCTTGCCCGGCATATGCTGCGGCGCCGTGCCCTTCAGGGCCGGCTGCACGCCATCCTTGCGTGCCATCGCTCCCTTCAGCGCGCTGGCGAAATCGACGTCGCGTGCCTTGTAGTTGGGCGTGTCGGCATTGGCGATATTCGAGGCGAGCAATTCCTGGCGCGTCGAGCGCAGGCTCAGCGCCGTCTCGTTGAAGCGCATGTAATCGTCGAGTTTCCCTATCATGTCAGGCTCCGGAAAGATCTGCCACTGGCGCCTGAGATGGCGGAAGGATGGCGGTATAGTGATGACAGGAAACATAGTACGGCGCCCGCCGGCAAGACCATCGCTGGATCAGACCGTGCTTTTACCCCTTAATCGTCGCTTCAAACGGGGCGGCGCGCACTATCATGGCACTATTCCAGAGGCCTACACCATGAAAACACCGCTTGCTTTCTTCTTCGCTCTTGCCGCCCTGCCACTGCTGGCGCAGGCGCAAAACGCCGGCCGGCAGACGCCGGAAGCGCTGCGCAACAGCGTGGAACAATTCCTGCAAGTGCAAAGCAACGGCTTGCCGGGCAAGGTGACGGTCACCGTCGGCGCCGTCGATCCGCGCCTGAACCTGGCCGCCTGCCCCGCGCCGCAAGCCTTCATGGCGCCAGGCGCGCGCGCCTGGGGCAAGACGACCGTGGGCGTGCGCTGCACGGCCCCCTCCAACTGGACCATCTATCTGCAGGCGAACGTGGCCGTCGTGGGCGACTATGTGGCCAGCGCCGTGCCGCTGGCGCAAGGGCAAGCCATCGATGCCAGCCAGCTGGTGACGATGCAGGGCGACCTGGCAGCATTGCCGGCAGGCATCGCCACAGACATGGCCCAGGTCGTGGGCGCCAGCACGAATATTTCCTTGCCGCCAGGCACGCCGATGCGCCTCGACACCCTGCGCCGCAAGCCGGTGGTGATACAGGGCCAGCTGGTGCGCGTCGTTTCCAGCGGCAACGGTTTCCAAGTGGCATCAGAAGGACGCGCCATCAGCAGCGCCGGCGACGGTCAGACGGTACAGGTGCGCACGCAGAGCGGCCAGCAGATCAGCGGCGTGGCGCGGGCTGGCGGCATGGTGGAGGTCGCCTTTTAAACTCGGATGGACAGCGATATTGTGGTCTGGCGCACTAAAGTTTCGGAAGAAGGTGCCGATAAAGACACATATCCCGGAGTTTTTTGACTTCGACCAGACGAGGATCACGCTGTGAAAATTACCGATAACACCATTAAAAGCAATCCCGGCCTGCCGGTGGCGCCCGCGAATACCTCGGGCGCCCGGAATGCCGAGAAAGCCCAGGCAACACCGACAACGTCGGACAATGTACGCCTGTCGCCGCAAGGACAGGCATTAGCGGCCAGTGCAACTGCCGGCAGCGGCGCCGTGTTCGACACGAAGAAAGTCGAACGCATCAAGCTGGCGATCGCCGACGGCCAGTTCCAGGTCAACTCTGAAAAAGTGGCGGACGGTCTCCTCGACACGGTCAAGGACTTGCTGCACTCACGAAATAGATAGGTTACCTCATGCAATCAGTGACTCCGTTTTCCAGCCTGCGCGACGAGCAACAGCTCATGACCACATTGCTGGCATTGATGAAAGAAGAACAGCGGCATCTGGTTGCGGCTGACATCGATGCAATCACGGAGCTCACGGCCCGCAAGACGGCGCTCGTCGGACAATTGAGCCAGCTGGCGGCGCAACGCCACCAGGCGCTGGCGGCGGCCGGCTTCACGGCCGCCGAAGCGGGCATGGAAGACTGGCTGGTCAGCACCAGCGACGCCGAGGCGGCGCCCCTGTGGAAAGCCCTGCTCGAGACGACGCGCGAAGCGAAGGAACAGAACCGGCTGAACAGCCTGCTGGTCAACAAACACATGCTGCACACGCAAGGCGCCCTGAACGCCATGCGCCCCACTGCCCAAAGCGGCAATTTCTACGGCCCCAGCGGCCAACCGATGGCAAACACGGCCAGCCGGCGCGTCGTCATCGGCTAAGCGCCTCCCGTCTTCCCCCAGCGCAGGCAACAATAGCGACAGGCACAGCAATAAGCCATTGCTGCACGCCTGACGCCGTCCCGAACAGCGGCCCCATATCACGACCATCCTGCACATCACCGCCGCGCCGCCCCTCCAGGGAGGCTGCGGCGGAGCCGGCATGCCCGCACTCCCGCCACAACGCCGCACGCAGAAACAACAGCGCCCCCCCTTCACGCCCACACATTTGAGCACGCTCAAACTTGAGGGGAATGATGACTATATGCTAATCCCTAGCATACGCCGCACCAATACATGGTGGGACTTTCCTCGCCGACACGAACATCATTCCCGCAGGCATAGCTAATCCATTGCACGCGTCCGGCTTGCGCTTTTGCGCTACGCCATGACGCACACCACTTCAACTGCAAGTACACAGGAGCATGATATGAACTCTCTCTCAGTAACCAAGGCTGGCGCGGCGCTGCTGCTCGGCTGCACCCTGCTGGCGCCAGCCGCGCAGGCCGAGACGCAAGCCGTGTTCTACAACCATCTCGTATCGACGGCCGTGGTGGCCACGCCGCTGCTGGCGCAAGACACCTTGTTCGTCGACACCTTCACGACAGAGCGCGGCTCGCTGCTGCAAACGACCACGTTTACGGTCGGCAGCGGCGTGCAATCGTTCACGGGCAACGCCGCCTGGCTGGTCACGGGCGCCAGCGAATTCGGTCCCCGCCTGACTGGCGTCAACATCGACTTGTTCGACTCCAGCAACAACCTGGTGCAATCGGATACGTTCACGGGCGTACTGGGCAGCTTCGCCCATTCCACCTTCAACGGCCTGCTGGGACCTGGCACCTATACCCTGGTAGCAAGCGGCCTCGGCGTGCGTGATTCCGTGCTGGACATTTCCATCACTACGGCCGTGCCCGAACCGGAAACCTACGGCATGCTGCTGGCGGGACTGGGGCTGATCGGGTATAGCGTACGGCGCCGCAAGACGGCTGCCTGACCCGCACCCGGCGCCTGCAAGCACTGCCGTAGCTGGCAGACCTGGCGCCGGTGCGGCGATGCCATGCACGGACTGGCCTATGCACGGACCGGCTTATGCACGGGCCAGCCTGTGCAGGGGCCAGCCTGTGCAGGGGCTGGTCTACGCACTCAACCGTGCGTGGGCCGGTCCGTATGCTGACGGAATTTCGCGGCGATGCCATTCGCCTTGATCAGGGCGGCGGCCTGCTGCTCGGGTGTCAACTCGTTTTGCAGCCAGTGCCAGTAGCTGTCCTGGTAGGGATTCGTGGTGCCGGGCGTGAGGATGTCGTCGTAGACCATGCGCAGGGCCAGCAGGTAGCCATACGCTTGCGGCGCGTCTTTCTGCACCACATCGCCATCGCGCAGGTAGGCCATCATCAGGGTCGACACGCTGGTCAGTTCCGCCTCATCCGCCTGCGCCGTCAGCTGGGCGATGGCTTGCCGCTTCCATGCCTGCACCAGCGGATCATCGGGACGGTTGCGCAGCGCGCTGCGGTCGCCGAACGGACCTTCCGACAGGAACAGGGTAGCCGCGCCCGGTACGCCGCCTTGCGCGGCAGTGGCCAGGTAGCCGAGGCGGTCCTCGCGCTGGCGCTGCGTCAGACCCGCGCACAGCTGCTGCTGGGCGGTTTTTTCTTCCACCGTCATCTCGCGCCCCAACTCGAATTCCATCCCCGGCAAGCGGTTTTCGCGCTGGAAGACGATGCAGTCGTCGATCAGGTTGTAGGCCGCATACGCGTCCTCCGGCTTGCCGCTGGCGCCCAGGCGTTCGAGCCGCTGTGCCAGGGACACGACAACGGGCGCGGCATCGGCGACCGGGGTGGCGTCGATATTCAAATACGACGCCAGGCTGCGTCCCGCCGGCGCGCTGGCGGCAGCGGTGGCGCCAGCGTCCGGCGCGCCGCCATCGGGTGCGGGCCAGTACACGAGCGCCAGCACTGCCGCGATGGCAGCGGCGATGGCAATACCGGTCAGTTTGCTGTTCATATGAGGTCGCGCATAAAAGGAAATGCACGTTACCACAGGCGAACGGCAGCTGGCCGCACGCCTCCGCACGCTCAGCCGCCGGCCTTTTTCGGCTGGTGGCCCAGCTTGGCCAGCGCCGCCATCACCGTTTCGACATGGTCGCCCTGCACTTCGATCACGCCATCCTTGACCGTGCCGCCCGAGCCGCATTGCGTGCGCAGCTGCTTGCCCAGCAGGGCCAGCGCGATGGCGTCCAGCGCCAAGCCCTTGACCACGGTCACGCTCTTGCCGCCGCGGCCCTTGGTCTGGCGCGACACGCGCACCACGCCATCGCCCGCCGGCGCCGTCCTGGCTTGCGCCTTGCACGCGCATTGCGCCAGCGGCTGGCGGCAGGCGGGACACATGCGGCCCGTTTCAGTGGAATAGACGAGACCGCCCAGGGAGCTGCTTTTCATGATGGAGAGATAATAGGTAGAAATAAAGGAAAGATGGCCGCGCTTGTAGCAAGCGGCGGCGTTCAGTTGGCGGGAACCGGTGCCGGCGCCACAGGCGCCGTCGGCACTTCCGTCACCGTTTCCGGGATTCCCGAGAGGATCGTCACGGCGACCCGGCGGTTGCGCGCGCGCCCTTCCGGGGTTTCGTTGGGCGCCACGGGGATATTGTCGGCGTGGCCCACCGCCGTCAGGCGCGACGCCTGCACGCCGCTGGCGATGAACAGGCGCACCACGGCGCTGGCGCGCGCGGCCGACAATTCCCAGTTCGAGGCAAAATTGGAATTGCTGATCGGCTGCACATCCGTATGCCCTTCCACCTGCACGTCGTGCGTATCATCCTTGAGCAGCACGGCGACGGCGCGCAGGGCCTGGTCCGATTCCGCCGTCAGGCGCGCCGCGCCCGGGTCGAACAGCACGCTGGCATTGATTTCCACGCTCACGCCGCGGCTCGTCTGCGTGACGCGCACCTTGCCTTCCTTGACCAGCGGCGCCAGGGTGGACGTCAAGTCCTGCGCCAGGCGCGTCATGTGTTCGCGCTCGCGGCGGATGGCTTCCGTGCGGCGTTTCAGGGCGGGGTTCGGCAACGGGATCGCCTGCGGCGCTTCCATGATGATGGGCGGCGCGCCCTTTTCCAGGCTGAAGGCCTGGCCGATGGCGTTCTGGAAGACGCGGTACTTGCCTTCGTTGACTTGCGAAATCGCGTACATCACGACGAAGAACGCGAACAGCAAAGTGATGAAGTCGGCATACGAGATCAGCCAGCGGTCCTGGTTGTCCGGTTCCTCGTCATACTTCCTGCGCGCGCGCCGCATCATGGTCAGTGCTCGCTCAGTGCTCGTGAAGCAGGCTGGACACGCGCTCTTCGATGATGCGCGTGTGGTCGCCCGTGGCGATGTCGTACAGCACGGCGGCCGTGATTTCATACTGCAGCACGCGGCGCGAGACGATGGCCTTGAGTTTATTGGCCACCGGCAGGAACAGCAGGTTGGCCAGGCCAACGCCGTAGATGGTGGAGACAAACGCCACTGCGATGCCGCTGCCCAGTTTGCTCGGGTCGGTGAGGTTTTCCATCACGTGGATCAGGCCCAGCACGGCGCCCAGGATGCCGATGGTGGGAGAATAGCCGGCCGCCGATTCCCACACCTTGACGGCCTGGCGCTCGGCCATTTCGTAGGCGGAAATTTCCACGTCGAGCAGCTGGCGCAGCTTGTCGGGCGCGATGCCGTCGACGATCATGCGCAAGCCCTTGGCGTTGAAGCGGTCGGCCGTGTTTTCCATCAGGCGCTCGAGCGCCAGCGGGCCGTCGCGGCGCGCCGTCAGGCTCCATTGACCGATGTCGCGCGCCAGCGCGGCGCGCGTGTCGGCGGGCGGCAGGAAGACCCAGCGCAGCATTTCCAGGCCGCGGACAAAAGTGCGCAACCGCGTTTGCAGCAGCACGGCGCCGAAGGTGCCGATGATGACGATGGCAAAGGCGGCCGGCTGCAGCAGGGAGGCCATCTTGCCGCCTTCCAGTGCCTGGCCGACCAGCAGGCCCGCCAGCGCCAGCGCCAGCCCGATTACGCTGGACCAGTCCACGCCTGCTCCCTCAAGGTTGCGCGCAGGCGCGCGACGGCCTGGGTATGCAGCTGCGAGACGCGCGATTCGGATACGCCCATCACCGCGCCGATCTCCTTCAGGTTCAGCTCTTCTTCGTAATACAGGCCCATGAGTATTTTCTCGCGTGGTGGCAGCGCGTCGATGGCATCGATCACGGATTGCCGGAAATCGGTATCGAGCAGGGAACGCAAGGGGTCGCTGTCCTCGTCCACGCAGTGGCGGTCGAGGAAGCTGTCATTGCCGTCCGGGTCATGAAAGTCTTCGTAATACACGAGCTGGTGGCCGCCGCCGTCGCCCAGCATTTCCTGGTAGTCGGCCAGCGACATCTTGAGCAGCTTCGCCACTTCCGATTCCGTCGGCGGATGGCCGAGGCGCTGCTGCAAGGTGCTCATCGCCTCCTCGATCTTGCGCATGTTCTGGCGCATGCTGCGCGGCAGCCAGTCGCTGGTGCGCAATTCGTCGAGCATGGCGCCGCGGATGCGCAGCACGGCATAGGTCTCGAACTGCGCGCCATGCGTCTCTTCATAGCGGCTAATGGCATCGAGCAGGCCGATCATGCCGGCCTGGATCAGGTCATCGACCTCGACCGAAGGCGGCAATTTCGCCTTCATATGGTGCGCCAGACGCTTCACCAGCGGAATGTGCTCCGTCAGCAAATAGTCCTTGTTCGATTTCCCTTTGACCGTGTACATAGGCTGCTTATTGTTTTCTCATCTTATCTGGTGCTGCGGTTCGATTCAGGCGCTGAACTGGTGCGGGCTCCCCGTCTGGTACAAGGTGCCGCCAAGCACCGGCGCCGCCGAACGGGCCAGCCGCTCGGCCAGTCCGCGAAACGCCACCGAGGCGCCCGCCAGCGGAAACGCATCGACCACGCTGCGGCCCAGGCGCGCCGCGCGGTGCAGATATTCATCGGCAGGCACCGAACCCATCGAGGTCAGCTTCACGGCCAGGTAGCGGCTCGCCGCCTGTGCCATATTATCGTATACCACTTTTGCCTCGGATTCGGAAGCGCCCGTGACGAGAATGCCGAACGGACGGCGTCCCAGTTCCTGGCTCAGGCGCTTGATCAGGCAGTACGCCGCCTTGATCGAAGTGGCGCTGGTCGACACTTGCACGACGATATCCGACGAGGCCATCAAGGGCACGGGGAAGCAATCGCCCTCGTCGGCCACGACGCCGTCGACCAGCACGATGCCGCTCTGGCGCGCCAGCACCTCGAAAGTCTTGCCCAGGCGGCGCAATTCGTCCTCGCCCGCATAGTCCATGCTGTCCATCAGGTGGTTGCGCGCGCCCAGGCTGGCCACGCCGAAGCCTTGCGGCACCTGGTGGATGACCTGGTTCAGGCCGCACTGCTGGCGCGCCACGTCGCGCAGGCTGGCGCCGTGCGCCAGTCCCAGCCGTGCAGCCACGCCATCGCTGCCGCCGCTGGCGTCAAGCAGCAGCACGTCATTGCCGCCATAGGCGAGCGAAGCGCCCAGGTTGACCAGCATGGCGCCCTTGTCGTCCTGCGGCGTGGCCGAGAGGAACGTCATGACGCGCGGCTGCGGGCCGGCCAGCATGCGGCGCAAGCCCTCGGCCTGGTCGAAATCGAAATTAGCCAAGGTGCACCCCGCGCGCTTCATTGTTGCGGGCGGCCGCCTGCGCCATCAGGAGCGGCAGTTCGGCGTCGGAAAACTGCGTGGCCGCCGAGTCGCGCTTGAGCTTGAAGGCGCGGTCGATCAGGTAGCCGCGGTCGGCCAGGTACAGGTCTTCCGGCACGCGCTGGCCGTTCGACACATAAAACAGGTTCAGCTTCTGGCGGATCACCACGTCGAGCACGTTGCCGATCGACGCCGCTTCATCGAGCTTGGTCATGATGCAGCCGGCCAGGCCGCTGCCCTGGTAGGCGCGCACCACTTCGTTCAGGGTTTCCTGCGTCGCCGTCGAGTTCAGGCACAGCAAACGCTTCACGTCGGCGCCGGCGCCCGACAGCATGGCCACCTGCTCCGTCACCATCTGGTCGCGCTGGCTCACGCCCACGGTATCGATCAGCACCGTGTGCTTGTTCTTGAGTTCCTTCAGGGCGATGCGCAAGTCCGCTTCGTCCTTCACCGAATGCACCATCACGCCGAGGATCTTGCCGTAGATGCGCAGCTGTTCGTGCGCGCCGATACGGTAGGCGTCCGTGGTGATCAGGGCCAGCTTTTCCGGGCCGTGGCGCATCACGCAGCGGGCAGCCAGCTTGGCCGTGCTGGTGGTCTTGCCGACACCGGTCGGGCCGACCAGCGCGAACACGCCGCCCTGCTCCAGCATGGCGTCTTCATTGGCGACCGTGTTCAGGTTGCGGCTCAGGACGGTCTTGATCCAGCGCATGCTTTGCGCACCGTCGAGGCCGGCGGGCAGCTTGTCGATCAGGTAGCGCGCCAGGCTGGCCGAGAAGCCGGCCGCCAGCATTTCGCGCAGCACGACGGCTTTTTGCGGCTCGCGCTGCTGCGTCGAACCCCACGAGATTTCCGCCAGCTGGGTTTCCATCATGCCGCGCATGGCGCGGATTTCATTCATCATGCCGCTCATCTCGGCGGCGGCGTTTTCCTTGACGTGCGCCAGCGCGCTGGCCATCATCTGCTGCATGCGGGCCATGTCCACTGGCTCGCCGGCTGCCTGGCGCGGCGCGGCAGGACGCGGTGCGGCCGGGCGCTGGGCCGGGGCGGCCGGACGCTGCGGCGTGGCGAACTGGGTCTGCAACTGGGGACGGGGCTGGGCCATTTCGGACGCGGCCGGCGGCGACGCCAGCGAAGCGGCATCGTCATTGGCCAGCGCGAGGATTTCCACCACGCCATCGGTCTGGCGGTTCGACAGGATCACGGCGTCGGGACCCAATGCTTCGCGCACCTTGCGCAGCGCATCGCGCGACGAGGCGCCCGTAAATTTCTTCACATTCATGACCGGCCTCCCAAGGCGGGGGTGGCGCAATATTGGCTGAACTGTGTGACCATCATCGACTCCTGTTGCTTGGGTGCTGTCTTCCACATGGACACAGATCACCCGGACAGTTTCTATTATTAGCGATGCTTGCAGGAAATGATCGAAGGAACAGGACGGGAAAGTACCCGTTATTCAGTTTGCCGGCAGGAAATTGATGTTTATTTGACCAAAAGCAAGGGCCGAGAAGCTGGGGTCAGCCCCCCACTAACGCTAACGCAAAGCTCCGCGCTAACGCTGGAGGGGGTCTGACCCCGGTACTAATACTGTCAACTACTGCGCGCCCACCAGGCTGGTGACGCGGATCGTCTTGGTTTCCGGCACTTCCGCATGCGACAGCACTTTGAGCTGCGGCAAGGCGCGGCGCAGGAAGCGCGACAGCAGGGCACGCAGCGGCGCCGGCACCAGCAACACGGGCGTCAGGCCCAGCGCTTCCTGCTGCTGCGCGGCCAGGCCCGCCTGGTGGGCGATGGTATCGGCCAGGCCCGGCTCGATGCCGGCGCCGTCGCCGCCATTGCCCATCGCCTGCATCAGCAGGCGCTCCAGGCGGCTGTCGAGGGTCATCACGGACAACTCGGCCGCGCCGGGGAACAGCTGCTGCACGATGGCGCGGCCCAGCGAGACGCGCACCAGCGCCGTCAGGTCGTTCGGGTCTTGCGTATGGACCGTATGCTCGGCCAAGGTTTCGATGATGGTGCGCATGTCGCGGATGTGCACGCCCTCGGCCAGCAGGTTCTGCAGCACTTTCTGCAGGGTCGACAGCGACAGCATCTTCGGCACCAGGTCTTCCACCAGGCGCGGCGCATCCTTGCCCAGGTGGTCGAGCAGCGACTGCACTTCCGCGCGGCCCAGCAGCTCGGAAGCATGCGAGGTGATCAGGTGATTCAAGTGCGTGGCCACCACGGTGCCCGCATCGACGACCGTATAGCCCATCGATTGGGCCTGGTCGCGCAGGCTGGCGTCGATCCAGGTGGCAGGCAAGCCGAACGCGGGGTCGCTCGTGGCCAGGCCCGGCAAGGTGCCGCTGGCCATGCCGGGATTGATCGCCAGGAACTGGCCGTTGAACGCTTCGCCCACGCCCACTTCCACGCCCTTGAGGGTGATGCGGTAGGCGGACGGCTTCAATTCCAGGTTGTCGCGGATATGCACGGGCGGCGCCAGAAAGCCCACTTCCTGGGCAAATTTCTTGCGGATGCCTTTGATGCGCTTGAGCAATTCGCCGCCCTGCGTCTTGTCGACCAGGGGGATCAAACGGTAGCCCACTTCCAGGCCCAGGGTGTCGACGGGCATGATGTCTTGCCAGCTGGCTTCTTCCTGCTCGGGCGCCACCGTGGCTGGCGGCGCTTCGGCCGGCTTTTCGGCCGCCGCTTTTTCCTGCGTGCGTTTCTTGCTGATCAAATAGGCGGAGCCGGCCAGCAATGACGCCAGCAGGATGAAGACCATGTTCGGCATGCCGGGGATCAGGCCCATGCCGCCGATGATGCCGGCAGTAATGTACAGCACTTGCGGTTTCGCAAACAATTGCCCCACCAGCTGGGTGCCGATGTCCTGTTCGCTGGCCACGCGCGAGACGACGATACCGGCCGCCGTGGAAATGATCAGCGAAGGAATCTGCGCCACCAGGCCGTCACCGATGGCCAGCAGGGTGTAGTTCTTGAGTGCATCGGCAAAGCCCATGTCATGCTGCAGCAAGCCCACCAGCAGGCCGCCGACGATATTGATGACGGTCACCATGATGCCGGCGATGGCGTCGCCGCGCACGTATTTGCTGGCGCCGTCCATGGCGCCGTAGAATTCCGCTTCCTGCGCCACTTCCGTGCGGCGGCGGCGCGCTTCGTCTTCGCCGATCAGGCCGGCGTTCAGGTCGGCATCGATGGCCATCTGCTTACCCGGCATGGCGTCCAGCGCGAAGCGGGCACCCACCTCGGCGATACGGCCCGCACCCTTGGTCACGACGGTAAAGTTGATGATCGTCAAAATAATGAAGACCACAATACCGACCGTGTAGTTGCCGCCAATCAAGAAGTGACCGAACGCTTCGATCACTTTACCGGCCGCGTCAGCGCCCGTATGGCCTTCCGTCAGCACGACGCGCGTGGACGCCACGTTCAGCGACAGGCGCAGCATGGTCGACACGAGCAGGATGGTCGGGAACGCCATGAAGTCGAGCGGCTTGACCGTGTACAGCGCCGTCAGCAGCACGATGATGGACAGCGCGATATTAAAGCTGAAGAAAATGTCGAGGATGAAGGCAGGCAGCGGCAACACCATCATCGCCAGCAGCATGATGATGATGATCGGTGCGGCGACACCCTTGCTGGCGCTGCCTTTCAATCCGCTGAGCCAGGCTGGCATGGTCAGGCCGTTCATGGTGTGCTTCCTTTATTCTTGTCTGCCGCGTCTGCTGCGGGTTTGGTCTGCGATGCGGGGTCGAGCGGGTCGAGCTCGGGCGGCACGTCGAGTTTTTTCGGCTTGTCGGGGCGCTCGCCATGGCCGCTGCCGTAGCTGCGCAGCTGGAACACGTAGGCCAGTACTTCGGCCACGGCGCCGTACAGCGCCTCGGGAATCTCGTCGCCGATGTCCGTGTGCTTGTACAGCGCGCGCGCCAGGGCGGGCGCTTCCAGGATGGCGACCTTGTGTTCGCCCGCCAGTTCGCGGATCTTCGCCGCCACTTCGTCGATGCCCTTGGCCACCACCTGCGGCGCGCCGCGCGAATTCTCGCCATACTTCAAGGCCACCGCGTAGTGGGTAGGATTGGTCACCACCACGTCGGCCGTCGGCACGTCGGCCATCATGCGGCGGCGCGACATTTCATGCTGCATCTGGCGTATCTTCGCCTTGATCTGCGGATTGCCGTCCGACTCCTTCGCCTCTTGCTTGACTTCCTGCAAGGACATTTTCATCTTGTTGGCGTAATGCCACATCTGGTACGGACCATCGATGGCGGCGATCAGGCCCAGCGCGCCGACGATCAGCAGGAAGGCCGTGATCAGCAGGCTGATCAGATGGGCCGAACCGGCGCGCAGGGATTCCACCGACAGGCCCAGCACGGCATCCTTTTGATGCTGCATCACCATCCAGGCGACGACGCCGACGACGAGGGTCTTGGCGATGGCCTTGAGCAGCTCCACCAGCGCATTCTTCGAAAACATATTGCCCAGGCCGCGAATCGGGTTGAGCTTGCCAAAATTGGGGGTGAACGCCTTGGAACTGAACAGCCAGCCGCCCACCAGCACGGGCGACGCGAGGGCGACGAGCATGATGGCCGCGGCGTACGGCAGGCAGGTCAGCAGAACGGAACCCACGTCGTAGCCGATGCGCAACATCATCGCGTCGGGATTGAGGATTTGCTCCCGGTCCAGGGTCAGCCCGGAAACCATGACAGCCGTCAGCCGCCGCACGATGGCGTCGCCGGCAAACCACAGACAGCAGCCGGACGCCATCAGCACCGTAAACGTGGCCACTTCACGCGATCGCGGAACGTCGCCTTCCTCACGCGCCTGCTCGAGGCGCTTCGGTGACGCGGCTTCGGTCTTTTCTGCGTCGCTGTCTTCCGACATCAATCAACTCCGGTGAAGTCCTGCAGCCTGGCTAGGCGCAATACGGACTGGGCATGACGCATTATCGGTTCAAGCGGGCGCGCGCCATCGGCGGAACAGGGGGGCAAATCCCCTGTATTTCCTTTACTCTCCGGTAACCTTAGCGGGACTTGCGCGCCTCGGCCTGTTTCACCGTCTGCTCGATGGCGCCAAACAGCGACTTGCCGTCATCGCCCAGCATTTCCAAACGAACAACATCACCAAACAGCAAGTACGGCGTGCTGGCGACACCATCGGCGATCATCTCCTGATTACGTCGCTCAACGATGCTGGAAAATCCCTTCTTGATCTCCTTGTTGGCGACGCCGCCCGCGCTGACCACACTGCCGGCGCGCGCGTTGCGCGTCTGGCACAGATGGGCGAGCAATTGCGGGTAATTGAACGCCATGTCGGCGCCCGCGTGGGGCTGGCCTGTCAACTTGCCGTTCAGGCTGCAACGCAAGGCGTAATGCACCTTGCCGCCGCGCCAGGCGTCGCCCAGTTCGTCCGGCGTGACGGCGACGGGCGAGCACGCCATGGCCGGCTTCGCCTGCAGGAAGCCGTAGCCGCTCGCCTGTTCGTCGGGCGCCAGGTTGCGCAAGGTGATGTCGTTGACCAGCATCAACAGCTTGATGTTCAGGTGCGCCTGGTCCGGCGTCGAGCCCATGGCCACGTCGTCCGTGATGGCGGCGATGCCCGCTTCATAATCGATGCCCCACTGCTCGTGCGCCAGGATGATGTCGTCGTGGGCGCCGAGGAAATCGTCGCTGGCGCCCTGGTACAGTCGCGGCGCCTCGCGCAGATTCGCGGGCACTTCAGTTCCCGCCGCCTTGCAGGCCCGCTCGATCTGCTGCAGATAAGAAGCGCCGGCCACGCGCAAACTGCTGCGCGGCAAAGGCGCTATGCAGTTGGCGGGATCGAACTCGAAGGCGCGATGGCCGCGGCCGCTATTGATGGTCTGGTACAACAAGTCCAGCTGGGGCGCGATGAAACTCCAGTCGTCGAGCGCCTTTTGCAGGGTCGAGGCGATGCCGTCGGCCAGATGGGCCGTTTTCAGGTCGCGCGAAACGACAGCCAGCTGGCCATCGCGCGTGCCATCGTTCAGGGTTGCTAATTTCATGTAGGGAAAACTTCGTCAAATGCAGGCAATTGAAGGCTAAAGACGCCAAAAAGCCGGGACATTCCCGGCTTTGACGGTCAGAAGAGTTTTACGCGAGGAGAGCGATCTGCTCGGGCGTCAGGTAGCACCACTCGCCTTCCGCGATGCCCAGCGATTCCAGGGTCAGGCTGCCGATGGCGGAACGGTGCAGCGCGCTGCAATGGTTGCCGGCGGCGGCCAGCATGCGCTTGACCTGGTGGTATTTGCCTTGCTCGAGCACGATTTCCAGCTGGTGCTCGCCGCGCTTGACGCAGACGAGGGCCGCCAGCGGGGCCGGTTCGTCGTGCAATTGCACGCCAGCCAGCAGCAGAGCCACCAGCTCATCGGTCACGGGCTCTTGCGTCGTGGCCTGGTAAATTTTCGGAACGTGACGCTTCGGCGACGATTGTGCATGGATAAAGGGTCCATCGTCGGACATCAGCAGCATGCCCGTCGTATCGTGGTCGAGCCGGCCGACGGGCTGGACTTCGCGCCAGGTAAACTGTTCCGGCAGCAGGGTCAGCACGCCGGGATGATGGCTGGGTTTGCGCGAGCATTCGAAGTTGGCGGGCTTGTTCAGCGCCAAGTACAGGTGGGCGCGGTACACCCACTCTTCTTCGAACACGTGCAGCACCAGGCCGTCGGTCTCGACGGTGGTGCGGTAACTGGTCTGGGTGACGCCATCGATGACGACATCGCCATCTTCGATAAGGGAACGGCAATATTTACGGGTGCCAAAACCCTGCGATTGCAGGATGCGGTCTAGGGATAATTTACTCATGGGCGTGACTTTACCAGAAGCGGCTGGCAGCGTGAAGCGGCCCTGTACCAGGCCGCCGAGGTCGCACCAGCCTTGCGCAGGCACAGATGAGCTGAAGTGCAAGGTGAGATTTCGATATAAATGGTCAATTCCTTTGAGAAATATCAAGCGCTTGGAATATCGCATTGATAGACTGAAACTTCGTTAGGAATCCGCCTAACGAGCTTTAGGAATAATAACCAGGCAACGACTCACAAGGACATAGTATGAAGCATACCGATACCATCGCCTTAGAAGGCAGCATCGCCGACATGCGCCAGCGCATCGCTACGGAACAGGCGGCCATGCACAAGGTCAGACTCGGCGTGGCGCGCTGGAGCAACACCCCTGCGCAGCAGGACGGGAACGCAACGCCGTCGCCAGCAAGCCAGACGCACTGGCATGCCGAGGCCCAATGCCATTTCATGTGCTGGCTGGAGCTGGGCGGTTTTGCGCAAACGAATGCGGAAACCGAGAACGTGCCGACGCCCGCCATGGCGGCGGACACGCCGCCTGACATCAGTTCCGGCGCCAACGCCATCGCGACGCCGGCCCGGCAGGCAAGTAGCGTGCCCGCGCACTGCAACGGCTGCGCCGTCTGAAACCGGCCCATTCAACCAGCCATGCCCTGCCCTCGCATGCCTGCCTTGCCAGCACGCCCAGACACCACATCCGGCAACACCGGTCCATCCGGCACGAACGAGGAACAAAAGGAAACGGCGGCATTGCGCCGCCGTTCCCAAGCCCCATCGGGACTTTAGTGAGGAATGTAAATTCACTCAAAACCACATCTGCGATGCGGCGAGTAGTTCCAAGACTTGCCAATCAAGTTAGTACTGACAACATAGTTGATATATCGCCCCTCCTTGAAAAGAACTACGCTTTCACTATAGCCCAAGCAGCCCCATTTTCAAGCCAATTTACCACCTTATTGAAAATCATTCTCGACTGGCTTGCCTGCCAGCCAAGTGTGATGTCCTCAGCGCAACGCCGGTTGTGACTGCTGCACGGCCGCCTTCATGGCGCCCGCGCCCATGGCGGCGCCAAACTTTTTGAGCACGCGCTCCGGCAAGCCTTCATGTTGCGTGTAGTCGACGATGTCTTCCGCCTTGACGACGTCGCGCGCCACGCTGTCGACCGTGCCGAAATCGTCGGCCAGGCCCATTTCCACGGCTTTCGCCCCCGTCCAGTACAGGCCCGAGAAGGTATCGGCCGTTTCCTTCAGGCGCTTGCCCCGTCCCGCCCGCACCACCTCGATGAATTGCTGGTGGATTTCATTGAGCATGCCTTGCGCATACGCCTTGTGCTTTTCCGTCAGGGGGCTGAACGGGTCCATGAAGCCCTTGTTCTCGCCCGCCGTCAGCAGGCGGCGCTCGACGCCCACCTTTTCCATCACGCCCGTAAAGCCGAAGCCATCCATCAGCACGCCGATCGAGCCGACCACGCTGGCCTTGTTGACGTAGATGCGGTCGGCGGCGGCCGCGATGTAATAGCCGCCCGAGGCACACATTTCATCGACCACCACATACAAGGGCTTGTCCGGATAGCCCTTGCGCAAGCGCTGCATCTCGTCGACGATCATGCCGGCCTGCACGGGACTGCCGCCCGGACTATTAATATGCAGCACCACGGCCACCGAGCCGCTATCGGAAAACGCCTTGTCCAGCGCGGGAATGACGACGGCGGCCGAACCGCTGCCTTCGGACTCGATGGCGCCGCTGATGTCGATCAGGGCCGTGTGGCGGCCCAGGGTTTCGCTGTCGTCGGCCGTGTTGTAGTCATAAAACACCCACAGCGCGAACAGCACGATCAGCAGCCCGAAGACCTTGAAAAAGATGCTCCAGCGGCGGTGCGCGCGCTGCTCTTGCAACGTGGCAAATACCAGCTTTTCCAGCACGTCGCGCTCCCAGTTGCCCGCAGGGGCGCCGTGGCCGGCGGCTGGCGCGCTGCTGTCCAGCTTGTCATTCGTGTTTTCGCTCATGGTTCACTTTGTTTAAATTGCAATAATGCCTGCACGGGGCTTCAGGCCGGCAGCGGCTGGACATACTCGTCGGGCTGCCAGTACAGCTGCCCGTCGCGCTCGGTCACGTGTATCGGACGCAAGCGGCCGCCCTTGCACGGGCCGCCAGCACACAAGCCGCTCTCCGGCACATAGATGGCGCCATGCGTCGAACACATCAGGTACAAGCCGCTGGACTCGAAAAACTCGCCTTCGGCCCAGTCCAGTTCGATCGGTACGTGGGCACAGCGGTTCAGGTAGCCATACGCCTTGCCGCCGTGGCGCACGACAAAGCCCGTGGTCGTTTCGCCGCCGGCCGCGACGGGAAAGCGCACGCCCTTGCCGCCATCGGCCACGGCGCCTGCCGCACAAATCAACACTTCCGTCACATCAGTCATCATGCGTGCTCGCTCAGCCATTGGTGCAGGTCGGCCACCGTGGCGGCCGAATACAGGGGGTGGCAAGCTTGCAACTGCGCCACCGGATGCGCACCATACTCTACGGCAATACCGGCCGCACCCGCATTGCTTGCCATCAACAAATCATGGCTGGTGTCGCCGATCATCACGGTACGGCGCATATCCTGCCCCAGTTCGCGCGTCAGTTCCTGCAGCATGGCCGGATGGGGCTTGGAAAACGTTTCATCGGCGCAGCGCGTCGCATCGAACAGCGACAGCAGCTTGACGGCATTCAAGGAGCGGTTCAGGCCGACACGGCTCTTGCCCGTGGCGACGGCGAGAAAGTACGCTTGCTGCGAGAGTTCCAGCAGCATCTCGTGTACGCCGGGAAACAGGGTCAGCTCATGGTCGCGCGACAGATAGTGATAGCGGTAGCGCTCGGCCATGCGCGCATGGTATTTCGGCTCCACGTCGGGCATCACCAGCTGCATCGCTTCCTGCAAACCCAGGCCGATCACATGCGAGGCCAGCAACTCGGTGGGAATGGGCAAGCCCAGGTCTTTGGCCGATGCCTGGATGCACTTGACGATGGTCGAGGTACTGTCTATCAGGGTACCGTCCCAATCGAAGACGATCAGATCAAATTGCTTTCTTGCCATGTTTCCCGACGGCATAGCCGCCGGCTCCTTGAGAATGAATGATGGCGACTGACTACCTTGTGAGTAGTGTCGCGCGCACGCGGTAGATCGTTAAGTAACTCCCAATTATCGTGCGGCAACGGCCAATGGTTTGCCCAAGCTTACCAAGAAACGCTCGCATTCGGCAGCCAGCGGCGCGTTCAGGGTCATCGTCTTGCCCGTTTCAGGGTGTGTAAACGTGATCTGGTGCGCGTGCAGGAACATGCGCTTCAGGGCGCCGCGCGTGCTGTCGGCTTTCAACAGGGCACGGTTGAGGGCAAAGTCGCCATATTTATCGTCGCCGGCGATGGGGAAACCGGACGACGACAGGTGCACGCGGATCTGGTGCGTGCGTCCCGTCTTCAATTCCGCTTCCAGCAAGGCGAAGTTGTGATATTTATGCAACAGTGAAAACACCGTGTGCGACGCCAGGCCATCGGCCTGCACGGCCACCCGGCGCTCGCCTTCGGCCGTCGTATATTTATGCAGCGGCAACTTGATATGCTGGCGCGCATTCTTCCAGTCGCCGGCCACCAGCACCAGGTAGCGCTTGTCGGTAAGGCCGTCGCGCATCTGCTCGTGCAGGTTGGTCAGCGCCGTGCGTTTCTTTGCCAGCAACAGCAAGCCGGACGTGTCGCGGTCCAGGCGGTGCACCAGTTCCAGGAACTTGGCGTCGGGGCGCGAGGCGCGCAATTGCTCGATCACGCCGAACGATACGCCCGAGCCGCCATGCACGGCCACGCCGGCCGGCTTGTCGATGACGAGCAGCTGCGCATCTTCGAAGATGATCTTGAATTCGGCGGCCGGCGCGCCCGTGGGCGCCTTTTCGGCCACGCGCACGGGTGGAATGCGCACCACGTCGCCGGCGGCGAGGCGGTACAGCTGATCGATACGGCCTTTATTCACGCGCACCTCTCCCGATCGCAAGATCCGGTAGATGTGGCTTTTAGGCACTCCCTTGCACACTCTTAATAAGTAGTTGTCGATGCGCTGGCCTGCTTCTTCCTCGGCGATCGTTACGAATTGGGCTTGCGGCTGAACCGGGGGTGTTGAAGGGGGAACAACATCATTTTGACTCTTCATTTACTATGTCTTCCCAGAAATCTCTCTAAGTCCTTCATTTTGAATATATAATTGTTTTTGCTGCGGCCCTGGCTGCTGCGAGTGTAAGAATAAAAGCACATTTTACACAGGGGCGTCTCCACCGGCCTCGCCAAATTGCAAATTCGGTGGAAAAAAATGTATATGCACCATCCCTGCGCGAATCAAGGTTGCACCGTAGTTGTAATCGGATAACGCGTGGAGATGCTGAAGTGAGTGTGGGATTATAAGGATAAGTACCCGTTAGCGCGACTTATCGAGTCGGGCTCGCGGGTTGATGAAGTTGATAACGCTTGCCGTTTTCGCCAAACCCGTATGCGGTCACCTGAGGTTGTCGATGAATAGGCTGAGGCCAAGCCTCGCCATCGCGATCCCTGTAATGAGCCGGCTTACGATTTGGCTCTGAATTTGCTGACCACTTGCATTCTCTGCCCCCGATGCAGTTCATTCTCATCCGGGCTGTTACAGATGAGTTGCAAGTGTCCCGTGCACTCGGCATGACGATTGACCTCACCGCGCCTGTTGCGGCCGTAACGTATACCTCGTACGCGTTGTTGCTCCGCACGCCTGGGCATTTCCCCCGCCAGCACTCCCGTTCTCGCATATATCCCTGTACTTCGCCGCTTCCCCGGAAGCGGCTTTGAGATGGCCTACGGGTCGCGGAGTTATAAAAATGAAACGCATGTTGTTTAATGCCACGCAGCAAGAAGAACTGCGCGTAGCGATTGTCGACGGACAAAAACTGATCGACATCGATATCGAGACAGCCGGGCGCGAACAGCGCAAATCCAACATCTACAAGGGCGTGATCACGCGCATCGAGCCATCGCTCGAAGCGTGCTTCGTCAGCTATGGCGAAGACCGCCACGGCTTCCTGCCTTTCAAGGAAGTTGCCCGCACGTATTTCCGCGAAGGCGTCGACGTCCGTAACGCCTCCGTCAAGGAAGCGCTGCGCGAAGGCCAGGAAATCATGGTGCAAGTGGAAAAGGAAGAGCGCGGCAACAAGGGCGCCGCCCTGACCTCGTTCGTCTCGCTGGCCGGCCGTTACCTGGTATTGATGCCGAACAACCCGCGTGGCGGTGGCGTATCGCGCCGCGTGGAAGGGGAAGAGCGCCAGGAATTGCGCGAAACCATGGATAAACTGGACTTGCCTGCTGGCATGTCCGTGATCGCCCGCACCGCCGGCATCGGCCGCAACGTCGATGAACTGCAGTGGGACTTGAATTACCTGATGCAACTGTGGCGCGCCATCGAAGGCGCCGGCAAGTCGGCCAACGGCGCGTTCCTGATCTACCAGGAATCGTCGCTCGTCATCCGCGCCATCCGCGACTACTTCCAGCCCGACATCGGCGAGATCCTGATCGACACCGACGAGATCTACGACCAGGCGCACCAGTTCATGAGCCACGTGATGCCCGACATGGTGCACCGCGTAAAGCGCTACAGCGACGACGTGCCGCTGTTCTCGCGCTTCCAGATCGAACATCAAATTGAAACGGCCTACAGCCGCACCGTGCCGCTGCCATCGGGCGGCGCCATCGTCATCGACCACACGGAAGCACTGGTCTCCGTCGACGTCAACTCGGCCCGCGCCACGCGCGGCTCGGACATCGAGACGACCGCCTTCAACACCAACTGCGAAGCGGCCGAAGAAGTGGCCCGCCAGCTGCGTTTGCGCGATTTGGGCGGCTTGATCGTCATCGACTTCATCGACATGGAAGTGGCGAAAAATCAACGCGAAGTGGAACAGCGCCTCAAGGATGCGCTGCACCATGACCGTGCCCGTGTACAAATGGGCAAGATTTCCCGCTTCGGCCTGATGGAACTGTCGCGCCAGCGCCTGCGCCCTTCGCTGTCCGAAGGCTCGCACGTGACGTGCCCGCGCTGCTCCGGCACCGGCCACATCCGCGACACGGAATCGTCCGCCCTGCAGGTGCTGCGCATCATCCAGGAAGAGGCGATGAAGGAAAACTCGGCCACCATCCACGTGCAGGTGCCCGTGGACGTGGGCGCCTTCCTGCTGAACGAAAAGCGCGGCGAAGTGCTGAAGATCGAGAACCGTCACCGCATCGCCGTGATCCTGATCCCGAACAAGCATCTGGAAACGCCGCACTACAAGCTCGAACGCATCAAGCACGACGATCCGCGTCTGGAAGACAGCCAGGCCAGCTACAACCTGGCCGAAAGCGCTGAAACCGATATGGCGTACAGCAAGCGTCAGAAGGAAGAAGCCAAGCCGCGCCAGGAAGCCGTCGTCAAGACGATCACCCCTGACCAGCCGGCACCGCTGGTCGAGCGCAAGCCCGTCGAAGCAAAACCGGCCCCGGTGGCCGCGCCTGCCGCGCCGCAAGGCCTGATCGCCAAGATCATCAGCTTCTTCACCGGCGCCCCGGCACCGGTGGCGCCAGCACCCGCCCCTGTCGCACCGGCCAAGCCGGCCGGCACGGACCGTGGCGACCGCAACAGCCGTGGCCCGCGTGGCCGTGGTCGTAACGGCAAGCCTGGCCGCGAAGAGCGCGAACCTGGCCAGGGCCGCCCAGCCCAGGACGACGCGGCGAAAGAAGCGGAAGCACTGGAAAAGGCGGCCCGTCCGCCACGCCCGCCGCGTCCGCCACGCGAACCGCGCGAAGCGCGCGAGAACGGCGATACGGCAGCGGCACCACGCGAACGGGGCGAGCGTCCTGAGCGCGCGGAACGTCCGGAACGCGCAGAGCGCCCGGAACGCGCCGAGCGTCCGCCACGCCAGCCACGCGAAGGCCGCGAACCACGCGCCGACAAGGCTGTTGTTGCTGAAGTGAAAGCTGAAGAACTGGCCCTGGTTGGCGCCAGCGCCAGCGCGGTGAATGTCGTCGTGGCGTCGAACGGCCCGGACGCTGATGCAGCACCAACGAGCTTGCTGAAAGCGCCGGCAAATGCCGGCCCTGAAGGCGAAGAGACGGAAACCGACGTGGAAGGCGAAGAACCGCGCCGCCGCCGCCGTCGTGGTGGCCGCAACCGCAACCGCCGCGACCGCGAAACGGGCGAGCTGATCGAATCGGCAAACGGCGAAAACGAAGGCCAGGACACGCCAGTGATCAGCTTTACGGTCGCTCCTGCGCCGGAAGCCGCAACGGATGCTGCGCCGGTCGCCGTCGTGGCTGCCGCCGCGGTCGTCGCCGTCGCTGCGCCGGTGGAAGCTGCCGTCGTGGAAGTGGCCGAAGTGGTGGAAGTGGTAGAAGTGGCCAAGGTGGTGGACATCGCCAAGGTCGAAGAAGCCGCTCCTGCCGCTGAAGCCGCGCCAGTTGCTGCACCGGTCGTAGCGCAAGCCCCTGTCGAAGTGGCTGCAGCGCAAGCTGAACCAGCCGCTGCCGAGCCAGCGCCAGCTGCCGAGTACAGCTTTGCCGAGAAAGCGGAAGCTGCACCGGCGCCAGCGCCTGCTCCAGCGGAAGTCATCGTCGAAGCGGCACCGGTCGAGGAAACGGTTGCTGTCGTGGAAACCGTCGTCGTGGCTGAAGAAGTTCCAGCAGCAGCGCCAGTCGCCGAAGCGGCGCCGGCCGTGGCGCAAGCCGCACCGGTAGTTGCCGAAGCTGCACCTGCACCTGCTCCTGCTCCTGCGCCTGTCGCTGCTCCAGCTTCCGCACCGGCTCCATCGCCGGTGCCTGCGCCGCTGGACCTGGACGCAGTGCTCGGTTCGGCCGGCCTGACCCTGGCTGCCACCGATCCGGAAAAACTGCGCCTGGCGCAGGAAGCGGCCGCCAAGGCAGTCGCTCCCGTGCGCAAGCCGCGCGAACGCAAGCCATTGCCGCCGCAATCGGATGAGCCGTTGATCCAGGTCAACACGCAACGTCCATAAGCGCGCCGGGTTCGCCCAGCCGCCAATGATGAAAGGGGGAGCTCAGGCTTCCCCTTTTTTACGTCCCCACCTTTGCCAGCCAGCCGCCATGCACGAGAACGCCAACCTTCCCCCTCCCGCCCCCGTCAGCCTGCGCAGCGCCTTCTGGTACTGGCTCAAGCTGGGCTGCGTCAGCTTTGGCGGCCCGGCCGGCCAGATCGCCATGATGCATGCGGAACTGGTGGAAAAGCGGCGCTGGATTTCGGAGCAGCGTTTCCTGCACGCCCTCAATTACTGCATGCTGCTGCCGGGGCCGGAAGCGACCCAGCTGGCCATCTACATCGGCTGGCTGATGCACCGCACGCGCGGCGCCCTGGTGGCGGGCCTGCTGTTTTTGCTGCCCTCGCTGCTGGTGCTGATCGCCCTGTCATGGCTCTACATGGCGTATGGCAACGTGGGCGCCATCGCCGGCATCCTGTACGGCATCAAGCCGGCCGTCGTCGCCATCGTGCTGGCGGCCGCCTGGCGCCTGGGCCGGCGCACCTTGCGCAGTCCCAGCCTGATCGCCATCGCGGCGGCGGCATTTGTCGCCATCGCCGCGCTACGGCTGCCATTTCCGCTGATCGTGCTCGCCGCCGCCCTGCTGGGCATGGCGGGCGGCCGCTGGCTGCCGGGCCATTTTCATGCCAGCGGTACCTCGCATGGCGGTGCGGCCCGCTACGGCGCCGCCCTGATCGATGACGACACGCCCACGCCGGACCACGCGCGCTTCCGCTGGCCGCGCCTGCTTGGCACGGCCGCCGTGGGCCTAGGGCTGGCCTTCTTCGCCTGGCTGGGCCTGGCGCTGGCGAGCGGGGCGGACCAGCCGCTGGCGCAGATGGGCGTGTTTTTCAGCAAGGCCGCCCTGCTCACGTTCGGCGGCGCGTACGCCGTGCTGCCCTATCTGGTGCAGGGCGCCGCCGACCACTACCACTGGATCACGAGCGCACAGATGATGGATGGCCTGGCCCTGGGCGAAACGACGCCCGGCCCCCTGATCATGATCGTCGCCTTCATCGGTTTCGTCGGCGGCTGGAGCCATGCCGTGACGGGAGAACAGCTGTGGCTGGCGGGCATATGCGGCGCGTTCGTCGCCAGTTGGTTTACTTTCCTGCCCTCGTTTATCTTCATTTTGGCCGGTGCGCCCCTGGTGGAAGCGTCGCGCGGCAATTTGCGCCTGAGCGCGCCGTTGACGGCCATCTCGGCGGCCGTGGTGGGCGTCATCGCCAGCCTGGCCCTGTTCTTTGGCCGCCATGTGTTCTGGCAAGCAAATCCGCTGCCCCACTGGGATTGGCTGGCGATGATCATCGCGCTGGCAGCCGGCGTGGCGCTGATCAGGTTTCAAGTGGGAACCATCAAATTGCTGCTGGTCTGCGCCGCCATCGGCCTGTCGCGTGCCTGGCTGGCTTGAACACGGAAGCGTCGCGCCAGACAATCATCGCATCCCGCCGGCATCACCAGAATCTCCACCAACAAGCGCGGAGGATATTATTTCCTTATTATTAATAATCAGGATTTGATGCAGGTTAATTTAATTGGCGGCATATATATACCATTAATAAATAGAATATTTATTTCAGCAATTTAGTATCTCTCCATTCTCACGCCAGCAACCAGACCTGGACCCGGCAGGCATGGCGCCACGCTCTGCGCGGCTGCGCCCGACCTGCGAGCACAGCCGCACCGTGATCGATTTGTCATCCCCCCGACATATCATTCTCAAATAAATAAATGTGGCATATATGCAACAAATGAAAAATTGATTATTTGAATGAGTGCGACGTCATATACTTACTCGAAAGCAAATTACTGTTTCACCGTCATTAACCCGGCAGTTTCCTCGAGAATATCCATTAATGCGCGCTCAACAATTACATCATCCCATGCCCACTTCCGCGATCAGGACACTCATGCTCGGCTGCGCCAGCTTATGGCTGCTGAGCGCTTGCTCGACACTCGACGTCGGCACGGCCAAGCTTTCCACGGCAGAGGTCCGCGCCACGCTGCAGGACGACAAGGCGGCCCTGGCGCGCGACGTGGAGGCGCTGAACGGCCCCCTGACCCTCGATGGCGCCATCGCCCGCGCCATCAAATACAACGCCGAACGCCGCTACAAGGCCATGGAGGAAGCCGTTGCCATGGGCACCTTCGAGGCAGGGCAGTTCGACATGCTGCCCAAGCTGATCGCCTCGGCCGGCTACCGCGACCGCAACAATGACCTGATCACGCGCAGCGTCGATTCCGTCACGGGCGCGCCGTCGCTGGCCAATCCCTACATCTCGTCCAGCCGCCAGGTGCTGAGCACGGAACTGGGCATTTCCTGGAGCCTGCTCGATTTCGGCCAGAGCTACTACGCGGCGCGGCAGAATGCGGACCGCGTGATGATCGCCGGCGAGCGCCGCCGCAAGGCCCTGCACAACCTGATACTCGACGTGCGCACCGCCTACTGGCGCGTGGTGGCGGCGCAGAAGCTGGTGCCCCTGCTGCGCAGCACCATCGCCGAATCGGAAGCGGCCCTGAAGGATGCGCGCACGGCGGAGAGCGACCGCATCCGTTCGCCACTGGAACCGTTGCGCTACCAGCGCCAGCTGCTGGAAAACCTGCGCCTGCTGGAAACCATCGAACAGGAACTGTCGACGGCGCGCGTGGAACTGGCGGCCCTGACCGCCCTGCCGCTGAGCAGCGGCTATAGCGTGGTCGAAGCGGGCGGCGACGTCAATACGGCCTGGCTGAACCAGCCGATCGAAAAAATGGAAGAAGTGGCGCTGCTGCGCAATCCCGACCTGCGCGAAGGCATCTACAACGCCCGCATCGCCCAGCAGGAAACCCGGCGCACCATGCTCAAGCTGTTCCCCGGCCTGTCATTCAACTATGGCGTCAAGCACAGCAACGACGATTACCTGATCCACCAGAACTGGAACGAGGCCGGTGCGCAGATCTCGTTCAACCTGCTGGGCCTGTTATCGGCGCCGGCGCAGATGCGCCTGGCCGACGCGGGCGTGAGCCTGGCCAACCAGCGCCGCATGGCCATGCAGATGGCTGTGCTGAGCCAGCTTCATATTGCTCGTCAGCAATACGCCAACACGGCCCGCCAGTATGAGCGCGCCGACGCCATCGCCGAAGTGGACGGGCGTATCGCCCAGCACATCGCCAACCAGGCCGAGGCGCAGAAACAGTCGGCGCTGGACCGCATTTCGCAGCAAAGCACGGCCGTCCTGTCGCAGCTGCGCCGCTACCAGGCACTGTCGAACGCGCAGGCCGCCGCATCGCGCCTGCAAGCGACCCTGGGCATGGAACCGGTGGTCAACGGCTCGTCCGACATGCCGCTGGCCGAACTGACGGCGGCCGTCGCGCAATCGCTGCAGACCTGGAACCAGGCACAGCTGCCATCACCTGAGGACCGTCCATGAAGTTGGTCGCACCCGCAATACGCATGACCCTGGCCGGCGCGCTGGCCCTGACCTTGCAGCACACCGCGCTGGCCGCCGCGCCGCAGCCGGCCAGCGCCGGCGCCACGCTGGAAACGCGGGAAATCCGCGCCCAGCTGGCGCCGCGCCGCTACACCACCCTGGCCGCCGAGATCGGCGCCAAGATCAACCGCCTGCCGCTGCCGGAAGGCGCGGCCTTCAAGCAGGGACAGTTGCTGGTGCAGTTCGACTGCGTGCTGCAGCAGGCGCAGCTGGCCAAGGCGGAAGCGGCGCGGATGGCGGCCGAGACCAACTGGCAGGGCAACCAGAAACTCGCCGACCTCAATTCCGTGGGCAAGGTCGAACTCGACATTTCCAGGGCCGAAGCGCTCAAGGCGCAGGCCGAAGTGGCCGCCAACCGGGCATTGCTGGGCAAATGCCAGATCGTCGCGCCGTTCGCCGGCCGCATCGCCGAGCAGAAGGCGCGCGAACAGCAGTACGTGCAGCCGGGCCAGGCCCTGCTGGAAATTCTGGACGACAGCACCCTGGTGCTGGAATTCATCATTCCATCTCGCTGGATGAGCTGGGTGCGCAACGGCACGCCCTTCCAGGTCAGCATCGACGAAACGGGCAAGAGCTATCCGGCCAAGGTGCAGCGCATTGGCGCCCGCGTCGACCCCGTCAGCCAGTCCGTCAAGCTGAGCGCCGTCATCGACGGGCGCTTCGGCGAACTGGTGGCCGGCATGAGCGGCAAGGTGCTGATGCAGCCGCCGGCAAAATGATTTTTTCACCCTGCTTAGACCAAAAGGAGAGCCCATGAAATCTCGTCCGCACCGCGTCGCCCGCTGCCTGACGCTCGCTGCCGTCGCCGCAGCCGCAGCCAGCTGGAGCACAGCCAGCTATGCCTGCCCCGCCGAACCCTATGTTTCCAGCATCTGCGTGATGGCCTGGACCCGCAATGACCTGTACGGCTACTTGCCGGCCAACGGCCAGTCCCTCAACGTCAACCAGAATGCCGCGCTGTACTCGCTGCTGGGCACGACCTATGGCGGCAGCGGCAACACCACCTTCAACCTGCCGGACCTGCGCGGCCGCACCGTGATCGGTGCCGGCACCGTCGACGCCAACACCAGCTACACGGTGGGCCAGAAGGTAGGCACCGTCAGCGCCACCCTGACCATGGCCAATCTGCCGGCCCATGCGCATACCTTGCCGGCGGTCGACTTGAGCAAGGTCAGCGGCTCGGTCAACCTGGCTCAGACGACCGGCACGCCCACCACCATTTCGATGGCGCCCGTCACCTACACCGCCAATACCAGTGCGCTGACACTGACGCTGAAAGCCAGCAGCGCCGCGGGTGCGTCGGCCACGCCGCTGGCCGGCGGCGTGCCGGGAGCGGTAAATACCCCGGTGGCGAAGCTGTATAACACCAGCGCACCCGACGTGGTCATGGGCGGCGGCTCCCTGGGCGGCAGCATTACCGTCACCTCCGCCGGCTCGCCTGCCATTACGCTGGCCGGTACCGCCCCGGTGACGCTGAACGGCTCCCTGCCGGCAGCCGTCAGCGGCCCTGCAGGCACGGGCGCCGCGTTCAGCATCATGCAGCCGTCCATGGCCATGTATTACTACATCGCCTCCGTCGGCATCTACCCGCAGTCGAACTGACGGACCTCGCCACCTAACCTTGTGTTGCGCGGCCGCCTCCGAGCGGAGCGGCCGCCGAAATCATCATGCAGCCATACCGCCTCTTTCAAGTCTTGCTGTCCCTGACGCTGCTGGCGGCGCCGGGCGCGCGCGCCGGGCGGCCGGCCGACCATGCCCTGCCGCTGCAAGCCGCATATGCCTTGCTGGCCAAGGGCGACTATGCCAACGCCTACCCGGCCTTCCTGCGCCACGCGGAGAACAATCCCCTCGCCCAGTTCACCCTGGCCCAGTTCCACCAGAATGGCTGGGGCCGGCCAGCCGACCCCGACGCCGCCTGCGCGTGGTTCGGCAAGGCCGCCCAGGGCAAGATACCGACGGCCCTGCATTTCGCCGGCGACTGCCTGATGCGCACTCCGGACGCGCCAGGCAATGCCGCCGCCGCGCTGACCAGCTACCTGGCCGCCGCCGCGAACGGCCACCTCATTTCACTGTGCTCGGCCAGCGAATTCTATGTCCGCGGCCGCTACGTCGCCCGGGACGTGCCGCACGGCCTGGCGCTGTGCGCCCAGGCGGCGCAGGCCGGTTCGCCGCCGGCCATGCTGAAACTGGCCAATTACCTGCGCAACGACCGCGACGTGCCGCACGACGCGGCCATGGCGCGCCACTGGTACCGCATGGCGGCGGAACGCCAGGTCGACGAGGCGCGCTACCAGCTGGCCATCATGCAAGCGCAGGGAGAAGGCGGCGAAGCCGAGGGCGAGGCGGCGCTGCTTGCCCTGGAAGAACTGGCGAGCAAGGGCTACGTCCCCGCCTACCTGCCCACGGCGACGCTGTACGCCCATCTGCCGCCCGACGCCGATACGGGCGCGCCCGGCGCCGCCAACCTGGCCAAGACCTATCTGTGGGCCAGCGCCGCCCGCAGCCGCCTGAGCGACCCCGCCCTGCAAGACCAGGCGCGGCAGCTGCAAGACCAGGTGCTGGCCATCATGCCGCCCGAATGGCGGCCGGCGCTCGACCGCAAGATCGACGCCCACCTCGCCCAATTCGCCGCCCCGGGCACGCCGCTCAAGCGCGCCCGTCACGTATCACCAGGAGCCTGACATGAACCATCCCCTCTTCCCTGCCGCGGCAACGACTTCCGTACGCCGTCCGCTGCGCCGCGCCTCGCAACTGCTGCCGCTGGAGCAGCGCTTCATGTTCGACGGCGCCGTAGCCGACGCCGCCCACGCGGCGCAGGCGCACGAAAGCGCGCCGCCGCTGCCGCCAGCCGTCACGGTGCGCGCGGCCGAGCCGGCCAAGGACCAGGGCAAGAAGGAAGTGGTGCTGATCGACACCTCGGTGGCCAACTACAAGAGCCTGGAGGCGGGCGTGCGCGCCGGCGTCGGCATCGTCGAATTCGACGGCAGCCGTGACGGCCTGGCGCAGATCGCGCAATGGGCGGCCAGCCAGAGCGGAATCGACGCGATCCACATCCTGTCGCATGGATCCGAAGGCACCATCAATCTCGGCACCGCGCGCCTGACCGATGCCTCCCTGTCGTCGGCTGCCGTCCAATCGGAACTGGCGCAGCTGGGCCAGGCCCTGAGCGCCGACGGCGACTTGCTGCTGTATGGCTGCGATGTCGCCGCCGGCGGCCATAACGCGCTGATCGCAGACCTGGCGCGCATCACGGGCGCCGATGTCGCGGCGTCGCGCGACGCCACCGGCGCGGCAGCCATCGGCGGCAACTGGACGCTCGAAGCGCATGCCGGCAAGATCGACACCAAAGCGCTGGACATCGCCGACTACCAGGGCCTGCTCACACAGGTCAGCTTCTCCGGCAGCGACGCCGACTACAGCTCGACCACCGTGGTCAAACAGGTTAACGGCCAAAACGTCACGTTTTACGGCGGCGCCAGCGCCGGCGGCCTGGGCATTGACGGCACCTATGGCACCGACGGGCTGTATGCCTACCAGGGGCCCACCAATGAAGTCAGGCTGACGGTCACCATCGCTTCCGGCTACACCTTCGACATCAGCTCGTTCGATGTCGGCGTCCTGACCGGCTCGCTGACGATCAACTTAACGTATGGCAACAACACCACAGACACGCTCACCGTGAACTCGCTGGCCAACGGCTGGCAGACCCTGCTCAATTCCGGCCTGAGCAAACCGATCAACGACGTCAAGCAGGTGGTGTTCAGTTCCGGCGATTTCGGTCTGTTCCAGAATTTCGACATCACCGACGTCAAGGCTATTTCGCACCCGCCCACGGTCACGGTCAGCAGCGCCAGCCTGTCGGACGACACCGGCACCAGCGGCAGCGACTTCATCACCAAGACCGCCGCGCAAATCATCAGCGGCACGCTGTCGACCACGCTGAGCACGGGCGAAAAGGTCCAGGTGTCATATGACAACGGCAGCAGCTGGAGCGACGCGACCACCTACACGATCGGCTCCAGCAGCTGGAGCACCGTCACCACGCTGGCCGGCAGCAGCACCTTCCAGGCCCGGGTCACCAACGCCGACGGCTCCAGCACCGCCTACACGCACAGCTACACGCTCGACACCACGGCGCCGACCACGTCCTTCACCGGCATCTCCTTGTCGGACGACACCGGCATCAACAGTACCGACTTCATCACCAAGACGCCAGGCCAGACCATCACCGCCACGCTCAGCGGCGCGCCGGCCGGCACCGACGTGGTCTGGGGGTCGCTGGACGGCGGCAGCAGCTGGACCAACATCACGAGCAAGGTGTCCGGCACCACGCTGACCTGGAACGGCGCCACCCTGGGCGCAGGCAGCAACGCCATCATGTTCAAGGTGACCGACGCGGCGGGCAACGACAGTTCGCTGAGCTTCCAGAACTACACGCTCGATACCACCGCGCCCACCACCAGCGTGGCCACGGTCAGCTTTTCGGCCGATACCGGCACGTCGCCGACCGACTTCATCACCAAAACGGCGGCGCAGACCATCAGCGGCACCCTGTCGGCCAACCTGGCCAGCGGCGAGAGCGTGCTCGTCTCGCTCGACAACGGCACCACCTGGGCCGCCGCCAGCGCCACCGTGGGCCAGAACACCTGGTCGCTGGCCCGCACGCTCAGCGCCAGCAGCACGCTGAAGGTCAAGGTCAGCGACACGGCCGGCAACGACGGCGCCGTGCTGTCGCAAGCCTATACCTTCGACACCGGTTCGCCGACGATCACCTTCAACGGCCTGGCGCTGTCGGCCGACACGGGCTCCAGCGCCAGCGACTTCATCACCAAGATCGCGGCGCAGACCATCGGCGCCACCCTGAGCACCACCTTGGCCGCCGGCGACATCGTCTACGGCTCGCTGGACAACGGCGGCAGCTGGACCGACATCACCAGCAAGGTCAGCGGCACGAGCCTGAGCTGGAACGGCGTCACCTTGGCCGGCAGCGACACGCTGCAGCTGAAGGTCGTCGACGCCGCCGGCAACACCGGCAGCGTCAAGACCCAGGCCTACATGTTCGATACCAGCACGCCGGCCACGCCCGGCACACCGGTGCTGGCCACGGCCAGCGACACCGGCGTGCAGAACAACGACAGCATCACCAGCGACACCACGCCGACGCTGAGCGGCACGGCCGAGAACGGCAGCACCGTCACCGTGTTCGACGGCGCCACGCTGCTGGGCACCGTCACCGCCGGCGCCGGCGGCTGGACGCTGACCACCGGCGCGCTGGCCCAAGGCTCCCACATCATCACGGTCGTGTCCACCGACACCGCCGGCAACGCCTCGGCCGCCTCGGCCGCGCTGACGATCGCGGTCGACACCACCGCCCCGGCCGTCGCCACGGTGGCGGTGCCGGCCAACGGCACCTACTACAGCGGCGGCGCGCTGGACTTCACGGTCAACTTCGACGAGGCCGTCCTTGTCGACACCACCGGCGGCACGCCGCGCATCGCCCTCGTGGTCGGCGCCACTACCCGCTACGCCGACTACGTGTCCGGCTCCGGCACCAGCGCGCTGCTGTTCCGCTACACCGTGCCCAGCGGCGACATCGACGCCAACGGCATCACGGTCGGCGCACTGTCGACCCACGGCGGCACGCTGCGCGACACGGCAGGCAACGACGCCGTGGTCACGCTCAACAGCGTCGGCAGCACGGCCGGCGTCAATGTCGACGGCAGCAACCCCAGCGTCACCGGCGTCGGCGCCAGCACCGCCGACGGCGCCTACGGCGCCGGCCAGACCATCACCATCACGGTCGACTTCTCCACCGCGGTCAACGTCGACACCACGGGCGGCACGCCGACCCTGGCGCTCGACGGCGGCGGCCAGGCCACCTATGCCGGCGGCTCGGGCACCAGCACGCTGACGTTCAGCTACACGGTCGGCGCCGGCCAGAACAGCGCCGATCTCGACTACAGCTCGAGCGCCGCGCTGGTGCTCAACGGCGCCACCATCGTCGATGCCGGCGGCGCCAACCAGCCGGCCGACGTCACGCTGGCCACGCCGGGCACGGCCGGCTCGCTGGGCGCCAACAAGGACCTCGTCATCGACTCCGCCGCGCCGACCAACACCGTGGCCAACGCCACCTTCTCGGCCGACACCGGCACTTCCGGCACCGACTTCATCACCAAGACCGCGGCCCAGACCATCAGCGGCACGCTGGCGGCCAACCTGGCGGCCGGCGAGAACGTCTACGTCTCGCTCGACAACGGCGGCAGCTGGAACCTGGCCACGGCCAGCACCGGCACCAACACCTGGTCGCTGGCCGGCCAGACGCTGTCGGGCAGCGGTACCCTGAAAGTGCGCGTCACCGACGCCGCCGGCAACAACGGCACCGCCTACGCGCAAGCCTATGTGCTCGACACCATGGCGCCGACCGCCAGCTTCAGCGGCATCGCGCTGTCGGCCGACACCGGCGCCAGCAGCACCGACCTGATCACCAACACCGCGGCGCAAACCATCAGCGCCACCCTCAGCGGCGCGCCGGCCGCCGGCGACATCGTCTACGGCTCGCTCGACAACGGCGCCACCTGGACCGACATCACCAGCAAGGTGTCCGGCACGACGCTGACCTGGACCGGCGTCACCCTGGCCGCCAGCGACACCTTGAAGCTGCGCGTCACCGACGCGGCCGGCAACAATGGCGCTGCCACCAGCACGGCCTACGTGCTCGACACAAGCGCCCCCGCCACCAGCGTGGCTGGCATCGCCTTGTCCGCCGACAGCGGCGCCTCGTCCAGCGATTTCATCACCAACGTGGCGGCGCAAACCGTCAGCGGCACCCTGTCAGCCAACCTGGCCAGCGGCGAGCGCGTGCTCGTCTCGCTCGACAACGGCGCCACCTGGGCCACCGCCGCCGCCACCATCGGCCAGAACACCTGGTCGCTGGCCGGCCAGACCCTGACCTCCAGCAACACCCTGCTGGTCAAGGTGGCCGATACGGCCGGCAACGACAGCGTCACGGCGAGCCAGGCGTATATCTATGACACGGCAGCTGGCGTGCCCACCGTGGCCACCTTGGCGACGATGAGCACCACGCCCGTGCTGAGCGGCTCGGCGACGCTGTCGGCGGGCGAAACCATGACCGTCTCCGTCGGCGGCGCCACCTATGCCGTCGTTCCCGCGGCGGGCGCCTGGAGCCTGGACCTGGCCACCGCCGTACCGCTCAGCGGCACGCTGACGCTGGCCCTGAACCAGCGCTACGAGGTGGTGGCGAGCGTCACCGACCTGGCCGGCAACGTCGCCAGCGACAGCAGCAATGGCGAACTCACCATCGGCACGCTCCTGACCCCGCCCACGACCGGCGTCACCGGCACCACGCTGTCGGCCGACACGGGCGCCAGCGACAGCGACTTCATCACCAACGTGGCCGCGCAAACGATCAGCGGCACGCTGTCCGCGCCGCTGGCCGCCGGCCAGCGCGTCGAAGTCTCGCTCGACGGCGGCGCCAGCTGGCGCAGCGCGGCGGCTACCGGCGGCGCGACGGCGTGGTCGATCAATGTCACGCTGGGCGGCAGCGGCACCCTCATGGCGCGCGTCAGCAACGACGCCGGCAACGGTCCCGCCTTCTCGCAAGCGTATGTGCTCGACACCGTCGCCCCCGTCGCCACGGCCACCTCGGCCACGCTATCGGGCGAGAATGTGCTTGGCGGCAACCTCTCGGCGCCGCTGGCGGCGGGCGAATCGGTACTCGTCTCGCGCGATGGCGGCGCCAGCTGGCAGGTGGCTGGCGTGGCCGGCAACAGCTGGTCGCTGGCCGGCGTCGTCGCCGGCCAGGTGCAAGTGGTGGTGCGCGATACGGCCGGCAACAACGGCGCCATCCTGACGGCGCAAGTGAGCGTACCGGTGACGCCGCCCGTCGTGGTGCCGCCCGTGGTGGTGCCGCCCGTGCGCGTGCTGCCGGAAGCCCCCGCGCCGGCGGACAAGGTTGCCGAAAAGGCCCCCGCCAGCGCTGCCGCCGGAGCCCTTCCCGGCGTGCTGGCGCCGGACACGCTGGCGCTGTTCAGCCCGAGCAGCGGCGCCAACGGCGGCCGTGCGGCCGACGTTGCCAGGAACCCGCTGGCCCCCGTCAGCATCGCCGCGCTGACCAATCCCGCCATGCTGCTGACGGCCTTCACGCCGACCGGCTTGCCGGAACTGCCGTCGCGCAGCGATGCGCTGCTCTCGCAGGTGCCGATCGGCGACAAGGCGTTCAACAGCGGCGAACGCATCGCGGTGCAACTGGCGCCCGACACCTTCGTGCAGTCCGGCGGCGGCACGCCGTTCCAGCTCAGCGCGCAGCAGACCGACGGCAGGCCCCTGCCTGCCTGGCTCAGGTTCGACAGCCGCGCGGCGCGCTTCGAGGGAACGGCGCCGCCGGGCTTCGAAGGCACGCTGCACTTCACGGTCACGGCGCGCGACGCCCAGGGACGCGTCGCCGTGCAAACCTTCAAGATCGTCATCACCAGGGATGGCCAGGTCATCAAGACCTCGGCGCGCGACGCCGGCCCGGCCGACCCCGTGGGACGTCCCGGCCTGAGCGCGCAACTGGGCGCCGTGCACGGCGCGGGCGCCGAGCGCCTGGCGGCGTTGTCGCGTAGCGCGGCGGCGGCGAAAGCGCATGCATGAACGACGCGGTGGCATTTGATCCCCTGCTGACCTTGCTCGAACTGGCCCAGCGCGCACGCGCCGCGGCCAGCGCCAATGAACTGGCTTTCCTGCTGGTGAACGACAGCCGCGCGCTGGCGCCGTACCGCCAGGCGGCGCTGTGGTTCGACGCCGGCGGCGTGCACACCCTGTCCGGCGTGGTGGAAGTGGAAGCCAACGCCCCGTATGCCCAGTGGCTCGGGCAGCTGTGCCGGGCGCTGGCAGAGCGCCATGCGGACGCCGCGCCGCTGGCCGTCGAGGCCGCGCAACTGCCGCCCGCCATCGCCGCCGCCTGGGACGAATGGCTGCCCGTGGCCGTCACCTGGGTGCCGCTGCGCGCCACGGGCCGCGCCGGCGGGCAGGCGGGCCTGCTGCTGGCCGGCGACGCGCCGTTGCAGCCCGGGCAGCTGGCCCTGCTCACCGAATGGGCCGATATCTGGCAGCATGCGTGGCGCGCCAGGCAAGGTCCGGCGCGCTGGTCGCCGGCGGCGCTGCCGGCGCGGCTGCGCCTGTGGTGGCAGGGCGATGGACAAGGCCAGCGCTGGCGCCGCCGGCTGGGCGCCGCGCTGGCAGTGCTGGCGGTGCTGCTGTTTCCCGTGCGCCTGACGGTACTGGCGCCGGGCGAGCTGGTGGCGGCCAATCCGGCCACCATCCGCGCGCCCCTCGATGGCGTGATCGCCGAATTTTCCGTGCGCCCGAATCAGGTCGTGCGCGCCGGCCAGCCCCTGTTCTCGTTCGACCAGGCGCCCATCGGCAGCCGCCTCGACGTCGCGCGCGAAGGGCTGGCCACGGCGCAGGCCGAGTACCGGCAGACGGCGCAGATGATACTCAACGACCCGCGCGCCAAGACGCAGCTGGCCGCGCTGCTGGGCAAGATCGCCGAGAAGCAGGCGCAGGCAGCGTTCCTGGAGGGCCAGGCGCAGCGCTCGCGCGTGCTGGCGCCGCATGCCGGTATCGCCCTGTTCGACGACCCGTCGGAATGGATAGGCCGGCCCGTGCAGACGGGAGAACGCATCATGCAGGTGGCGGCCGCCGACGACGTGGAGATCGAAGCGTGGGTGCCGATCGGCGACGCCATTCCGCTGGCCGAGCGGGCCCCGCTCAAGCTGTACCTGGCCGCCGCGCCGCTGACGCCGCTCGAAGCGTATGTGCGCTACATGAGCCACCGCGCCACCGCGCGCCCCGACGGCAGCTATGCCTACCGCGTGCGCGCCAGGCTGGACGGCGCCACCGGCCAGCGCATCGGCCTGAAGGGCACGGCCAAGCTGGGCGGCGAACGCGTGCCGCTGCTCTACTGGATACTGCGACGGCCGCTGGCCAGCATCCGCCAGTTCATCGCCCTGTAGAACGGAACCGCATGCACGCCTTACCCTTGCTGCGCCAGGAGCTGTCCATCCATGCCGGTCCACGCCTGCCCGACGGCCAGCCCAGCTGGACCTTGCACGACCCCGTGCGCAACCTGTTCTTCCAGCTCGACTGGCCCAGCTTCGAGATGCTGCGCCGCTGGGAGGACAACGACGCCCAGGCCCTCATCGACGACATCAACCAGAGCACCACCCTGCAACTCGACGGCGGCGCCATCGAGCGCCTGCTCGACTTCCTGCGCGAGCAGCAGCTGCTGCAGCCGCGCCGGGGCAGCGCGGCGGCGATGGCGGCCACGCGCCAGCGCCAGCGCGGCAGCTGGCAGCAATGGCTGCTGCATAACTACCTGTTTTTCCGCATCCCGCTGGTGCGTCCGGACCGCTGGCTGGACTGGCTCGCGCCGCGCCTCGGGTGGCTGTTTTCGCCCGCCTTCCGCTGGCTGACGCTGGCCGCCGGCCTGCTGGGAGTGGCCGGCGCCTACCGCGACTGGGAACGCTTTTCTGCCACCCTGCTCGACACGCTGAGCTGGCATGGTGCCCTGCTGTACGGCGCCGCCATCACCTTCGCCAAAGTCTGCCATGAGATGGGCCACGCGCTGACGGCCAAGCGCTACGGCTGCCGCGTGCCGACCATGGGCCTGGCCTTCCTGGTGATGTGGCCCGTGGCGTACACGGACACCAACGAAGTGTGGAAGCTGGCGCGCCGCGAGCAGCGCCTGGCTGTGGCGGGCGCCGGCATCATGACGGAACTGATGATCGCCGCCTGGGCCACGCTGGCCTGGACCTGGCTGCCCGATGGCGGCCCCAAGCAGGTCGCCTTCCTGCTTTCGACCACCACCTGGATCACCACCGTGGCCATCAATGCCAGTCCCTTCATGCGCTTTGACGGCTACTTCCTGCTGTCCGATTACCTGGGCCTGCCCAACCTGCACAGCCGCGCATTCGCGCTGGCCCGCTGGGACTTGCGCGAACGCCTGTTCGCGCTGAACGAGCCGGCGCCGGAATCGTTTCCGCCGCGCCGGCGCGCCGGCCTGATCCTGTTCGCCTGGGTCGTATGGATCTACCGGCTGGTGCTGTTTCTGGGCATCGCCGCACTCGTGTACCACTTCTTCATCAAGGCCGTCGGCATCCTGCTGTTCCTCGTCGAGATCTGCTGGTTTGTCGCGCTGCCGCTGTGGCGCGAACTGCAGGTGTGGCGCTCGCGCCGCGAAGCCCTGCGGCACAGCCGCCGCGCCTGGCGCAGCGCCGGCCTGGCCGCGCTGCTGCCGCTGCTGCTGATGCTGCCGTGGCCGGACCGGGTGCTGACCTCCGGCGTGCTGCAGCCGCAGGCGCGCCTGGCGCTGTACGCGCCCGCGCACGCGGCGCTTGAAGCGCTGCCGGTGGCCAATGGCCAGCGCGTCGCCGCCGGCCAGCCCCTGCTGCGCCTGTCATCGCCCGAACTGGCGCTGCGCGAAGGCGAGACGGGCGCGCGCCAGGACTTGCTGGCATGGCAATCGGCGGCGGCGGGCCTGGACGCCGCCAGCCGCAAGGACTGGCAAGTGCTGAACGACCAGCTGGCCTACGCCAGCGCCGAGCATGCGACGGTGGGCGCGGACTTGCAGCGCTACCGGCCGCTGGCGCCGTTCGCGGGCGTGCTGGTCGACGTCGATCCCGACCTGCGGCCCGGTGAATGGCTCAAAGGGCAGGAATATCTGGGTTCGCTGGTGGGCGCCGGGCGCTGGCAGGTGGTGGCCTACGTCGACCAGGATGCCGTACGGCGCATCGCGCGCGGCGACCGTGCCCTGTTCCTCGCCGACGGCCTGGCCGGCCCCTCCCTGCGCCTGACCGTGGCCAGCATCGACCGCGATGCCAGCCGCACCCTGAACGAGCCGGAACTGGCGGCGCTGTTCGGCGGCGACGTGCTGGTGCGCGAAAAGAACGGCGTGCTGTATCCCGAACAGGCCGTGTACCGGGTGCTGCTCGATGCGGACGCCGAACTGCCGGCCAGCAGCCCTGCCTGGCGCGGCAGGGTCGCCATCGCCGGGGAATGGGAAGCGCCGGCATGGCGTTTCCTGCGCGCGGCCGCGGGCGTGGCGCGCCGCGAAGCGGGTTTCTAGCCGGCCGCCGACGACCGCGCCCCGATCGTGGTATGGTTAGCGAATCAGGCGGCCCTTATGCGGCGCCGGAATTAGAAAAACAGCAAGATTATTAGGCTCATGTCAGAAAAAATCATCATGATGACGGAGCGGCGACGGACCGCTCCGGCCATCCCGGCCGCCCTGGAAGCGCCAACAGGCCTGCTGAACGATCAACTGGGCCGGCCCCTGCACGACTTGCGCATCTCGATCACCGACCGTTGCAATTTCCGTTGCGTGTACTGCATGCCCAAGGACGTGTTCGACAAGAACCACGTGTATCTGCCGCATACGGATTTGCTGTCGTTCGAGGAAATCACGCGCATCGCGCGCCTGTTCGTCGCACATGGCGTGGAAAAGATCCGCCTGACGGGCGGCGAGCCGCTGCTGCGCAAGAATATCGAAAAGCTCATCGCCATGCTGGCCGCACTGCGCACGCCGTCGGGCCAGCCGCTGGACCTGACCTTGACGACCAACGGTTCCTTGCTGGCCAGAAAGGCGCAAGCCCTGAAGGATGCGGGCCTGAACCGCGTCACCGTGTCGCTCGATTCGCTCGACGACGCCACCTTCAAGCGCATGAACGACGTCGATTTCGCCGTGGCCGACGTGCTGCAAGGCATCGATGCCGCGCATGCGGCGGGCCTGGGACCGATCAAGATCAACATGGTCGTCAAGGCCGGCATGAACGAGCAGGAAATCGTGCCCATGGCGCGCCACTTCAAGGGCACGCCCTACATCTTGCGCTTCATCGAATACATGGACGTGGGCGCCTCGAACGGCTGGAACTTGCAGGAAGTCATTCCGTCCGCCGAAGTCGTGCAGCGCATCAGCGCGCACATGCCCTTGCTGCCCATCGACCCGAACTACACGGGCGAGACGGCGGCGCGCTGGCGCTACGCCGATGGCGGCGGCGAAATCGGCCTCATTTCCAGCGTCACGCAAGCGTTCTGCGCCGACTGCAGCCGCGCCCGCCTCTCGACCGAAGGCAAGCTGTACACGTGTCTGTTCGCCAGCAGCGGCCACGACTTGCGCAGCCTGCTGCGCGGCGGCCACAGCGACGCGGAAATTTCCTCGGCCGTGGCGCAGCTGTGGCGCGGCCGCGGCGACCGCTATTCGCAATTGCGCACCAGCCAGACGGATTTGACGGGCGGCGCGCTTGAGCACGGTAAAAAGAAAGTGGAAATGTCGTACATCGGCGGCTGAATCGGGCGCGGCGCACGCCCGCCGCTGCTACCATGGCGCATGCACCCATTTTCCTACCTGACATGATCAACAAACACGACATTACCGGCCTGATCCTGGCCGGCGGCCTGGGCACGCGCATGGGCCAGCGCGACAAGGGCATGCTGCACCTGCATGGCCAGCCCCTGGCGCGCCACGTGCTGCAGCGCCTGGCGCCGCAAGTGGGCCAGCTGGCCGTCAGCGTCCACGCCGATGCCGGCGAGTACGCGCGCTTCGGCGTGCCCGTGTGGCCGGACGCGCTGCCTGGCCAGCTGGGTCCGCTGGCAGGTTTACACAGCGGCATGCAGCACGCCGGCACGCCCTACCTGCTCACCGTGCCGTGCGATTCACCCCTGCTGCCGCCCGACCTGGCCGCGCGCCTGGCCGCCGGCCTGGTCGAGAACGATGCCGACCTGGCCATCGCCGTCACCGAGGAAACCGATCCGGCGACGGGATCGGCCGTGCGCCGGCCGCACCCCGTCTTCTGTCTCGTCAAGACTGCCGCCCTGCCCCAGCTCGATGCCTACCTGCGCGGCGGCGAACGCCGCATGCGCACCTGGCACGGCCCCTTGAAGCTGGCCGAAGTGCTGTTCGAGGATGGCGCCGCGTTTGGCAACATCAATACGCCGGACGAGCTGGCCGCCTTGCAGGCGCGGGGCTTGAGCGTGCCGATGGCGCAAGCCATCCTGGCCGACACCGTCGCGCCCGTGGCCGGGATCGAGGAATTGCCGCTGCCGCAGGCGTTCGAGCGCATGCTGGCGGCCGACATCATCTCGCCCATCAGCGTGCCCGCGCACGACAATTCCGCCATGGATGGCTATGCGCTGCACGGTGCCGACCTGGGCGGCGACACGCCAGTAACTTTGGCCGTGGTCGACACCATCCTGGCGGGCCGTCCCGGCACGGTCAAAGTGGGGCGCGGCCAATGCGCGCGCATCATGACGGGCGCCGTCATGCCCGACGGCTGCGACAGCGTGGTGCCGCAGGAACTGGTGCTGCAAGTCAATGAAACCAGCATCACGCTGGCGCCGGACTGCATCCGCCCCGGCGACAACCGCCGTTTCAAGGGCGAGGACTTGATGCAGGGCCAGCCGGCCTTGCTGCAAGGCAAGATACTCGGGCCGGCCGAACTGGGCTTGCTGGCCTCGCTGGGCATCGCCACCGTCCCCGTGCGCCGCCGCCTGCGCGTGGCCTTCTTTTCCACGGGCGACGAATTGCGCTCGATCGGCGAGCCGCTGGCCGCGGGCTGCATCTACGACAGCAACCGCTACACCCTGCTGGGCATGCTGACCCGCCTCGGCTGCGAGGTGCTCGACATGGGCATCGTCAAGGACAATCCGCAGGCGCTGGAAGCGGCCCTGCGCGGCGCCTGCGCCAAGGCCGACGTCATCATCACCTCGGGCGGCGTGTCCAGCGGCGCGGCCGATTTTACGCGCGAGATCCTGGCCCGCCTCGGCGACGTGGCTTTCTGGCAAATCAACATGCGCCCGGGCCGCCCCATGGCCTTTGGCCGGATTGCCAGCGAGGGCGACACGGCCTTGCTGCTGGGCCTGCCCGGCAACCCCGTGGCCGTGATGGCGGCGTTTTATTTCCTCGCCCGCCCCACCCTGCTGCGCCTGATGGGCGCCGACGCGGACACGGCCAGCCTGCCCCTGCTGCAGGTGGCGGCGCAGGCACCGATCCGCAAGAAACGGGGCCGCACGGAATACCAGCGCGGCATCGTCGAGCGCGGCGCGGACGGGCGCCAGCACGTGCGCGTGACGGGCGCGCAAGGCTCGGGCATCCTGCGCTCGATGACGCAAGCCAATTGCATGATCGTGCTGCATGAGGCGCAAGGCCACGTGGCGGCAGGCGACCTCGTCGATATTGTGCTGTTCCATGGCCTGATGTAAGCAACTGCCCCTCCCCCTCTCCTTGACGGCCCGCCCTGCGCGGGCCGTTTGCATTTCCCCTTCGCAATCAATTTTCTCCTGCGCGGCACACCTGCGCCTGCCGAGATAAAAATATTAATCATTTCTTGTCAAAATAAATCAATAAACACAACACTAATTGTAATAATTTTATTTATTAGTTGATATTGAAGTTTCTTCGGTGATAACATTCGAACTCAAGCAAAAGTTCAATTTTGATATTGTTTTCACGAGGAAACTAACAATGAAACACGGCCCATGGTTGGCGAGCACCTGCATGCTGGGTGCGGCAGTCCTATTCGGCATGTTGTCTCTGGCTCCCCTGCCCGCGTATGCGAAAGGCGTGGCCCGCGCCGACGTGCTGGACAACTGCAACTGGAACCGTCCCGGCGTCGACCCGTTCATGGGTGACGTGGTGGCGGCCGTGGACCGCTATACGGATATCGCGCCGCCAGTGCGCGAACAATTGAAGGCGCGCATGCGCGCGCGCCAGTACGATGAGATCGTGGTGATCAGCCGCGACGCCATCCGCGGCAAGGGCAATTACAACGCGCGCATCAGCGACATGCATTTCGGCCCCGGCCGCGTCTGCCGCAACGTCACGCGTGCGGGCTGGAACGAGCAGATGCAGGAACGGGGCCTCGTGTATTGCGTGCAGGGCCAGTGCATCCTGGTGCCGACGATTTGCCGCAACGTCAGCCGCATCACGCAGGCGCCCGCGTCGGCGCCGCCGGCGGCCGGTGGTGCCGCTCCCGGCGGTGCAGCACCCGCTGCCGCCGCGCCCGCCGCCCCGGAAACGGCAGGCGTGCCCCTGATCGACAATCCCGACGCCTTGCGCGGCGGCTCGTTCACGGGCGGCGCCATGCCGCCCGAGGTGGCCAGCATTCCTTTCCTGCCCTTCGATTATGTGCGTACCGCCGGCGGCATCACGCCGCCTGCCGGCATGGGCGGCGGCGGCGGGGGTGGAGGCGGCCTGCCGCCGGACCGGGGCAGCAGCATCATCGTGCCGCCCACCGTGATCATCCCTAGCTTGCCACCGACGGTGCCGACCGTCTTGCCGGCCGTGCCGGAACCGCAAACCTGGGGCATGCTGCTGGCGGGACTGGCGCTGACGGCCTTCGCCGCCAGAAAACGCCGGGCCGGCAAGCATGCCGCCTGATGCGTAGCCAGCCGGGTGCGGACTTGTTACTATGATGCATTCCAGACAAGGACCGCCATGCCCGATATCGATAGCCGCTTAGCACGTCTCATTGCGCTGCGCGCGGAAGGCCGGCATGCGCAAGCGCTGCCGCTGCTGCAACAGCTGTTCGCCGACGCCGGACGAGTCGTGAATTCGGCAAGGTCGAGCTATTTCATCCCCATGCTGGAGTGGAAGTTTTTGGCCGAGGCCTACGCGCCGGCGTACACCGCGCTGCAGGTGGAGCGTGACGCGCAAATACGGCTGCTGCTGTCAGGCGAGCACGTTTTCGGACGCCACGACAGTAGCGTGCCGCCGGCAAGCAACGCGTTCGGGCGCGCATCGCGTTTTTCTCTTATCGTCGAAATGAACGAGACGCTGGGCGATGTCCGCTCCACCGCCGACCTGTTCGCCCGGCTGGACGTCAGCGCCCCGGAACTGGCGCGCCGGCACGCCTGGCAAGCGCTGCCGGCCGTCGTCGAAGTGGGCAATTTTGCGCTGGCGGAGCGCTACCGCTGCCCCGCACCGCTGGCACACCTCGAGACTGTCAATACTCTGGCCGCCAGCCAGCCCCTGCTTCCTGCGCCGGGCACGGCACCGCGCCTGGCGGCGGAGTTGATGAATCTGGTGAAAGACGTGCGGATCGCCACTGCCGTACTGCGCGGCCAGGGACAGGCCGCCGAGGCCGACGCGCTGTGCGCCGCCTTGCTGGCCGGCCTGGCGAATGACGCCATGCGCACGCTGGCGCAGCGCGAGCTCGATGCGCCCGGCAGCATCACCGCTGCCATCGTCAAGCGCCAGATGGATGAGGAACAACAGGCCTAGCCGGCCGCCGCGGCGAACAGGGCGGCGCTATTCGCCGTCCGCCTTACCCAGCAGCAAGGCGGCCGCCTCGCCCGGCAAGGCTTCCACGGATTTCAATTTGCGCGCCATCTGCCGGCTGCGCACTTCCGCGCTTTCGATATTCTTCGCCGCCTTTTCCAGGGTCAGCCGGGTTTGCGACAGCACGTCGCCGAACTTGCCGAACTCCGTCTTGACGGCGCCCAGCACTTGCCACACTTCGGACGAGCGCTTTTCCAGCGCCAGGGTGCGGAAACCCATCTGCAGACTGTTGAGCAAGGCCGTCAGGGTGGATGGCCCGGCAATGCTGACCCGGTGCACGCGCTGCAATTCGTCGGCCAGGCCCGGGCGGCGCAGCACTTCCGCATACAGGCCTTCCGTGGGCAGGAAGAGGATGGCGAAATCCGTCGTCAGCGGCGGCGCCAGGTATTTCTCGGCGATGGTTTTCGCTTCGCCCCGCACGGCCCGCTCCAGTTCGCGGCCGGCCAGGGCCACGGCGTCCGCATCGGCCCGCTCGGCCGCCTCGACCAGGCGCTCATACTGTTCCTTGGGAAATTTCGCATCGATGGGCATCCACACGGGCGGACCGCCATCGACCATGCCCGGCAACTTCAGGGCAAATTCCACGCGCGCGCCGCTGCCCGGCAACGTTTCCACGTTCTTCGCGTACTGGTCGACAGTAAGTACCTGCTCCAGCAGCATTTCCAGCTGCACTTCGCCCCAGGTGCCGCGCGTCTTGACGTTGGTGAGCACCCGCTTCAAATCGCCCACGCCGAGCGCCAGCTGCTGCATTTCGCCGAGACCCTGGTGGACTTTTTCCAGCCGCTCCGACACTTGCTGGAACGAGGCGGAAAGCCGCGTTTCCAGGGTGGCGTGCAGTTTCTCGTCGACCGTCTTGCGCATTTCTTCCAGCCGCGCGCCATTGTCGGCCTGCAAGTCGCGGATCTTGTTCTCCAGGGTGGCGCGCACTTCCAGCATGCGCTGCGCATTCGATTCCGTCAGCTGGGCCAGGGTCTGATTGGTGCTCTCGGCAAAGCGCGCCAGGCTTTGCGCCTGTTCTTCGCGCCCGACTTTCCCCTGCGCCTGCATCTGCGTGCGCAGGCTGTCGAGCTGCTGCAGGGTCGCCGCCTGGAATTGCGCCAGGCCGGCGGCCAGGTCTTGCCGCGTGGCTTGCGCCGATGCCTGCAGCTGCAGCCGCACTTCGCGCTCGACCCGGTCGATGCGTTCCAGGCTTTGCTGCTGGTGCTGCTGCACCAGCGCCAGGGTGGTGGCGCCATCGCCGGCCGCGCCACGGGGGCGCAGCAGCAACAAGAGCAACAGGACGATGGCGGCGATGGCGGCGCCCAGCAGGCTGTAGAACTCGATTGGGCTCATGGGATCAGTCAGCTTTGTTGCGCATCCAGTCGGCCGTCTGATAGAACGATTCCATCAGGCGCACGCGCAAGGATTCTTCGATGCCCGTGTCTTCCATGGCCCAGGCCATGGCGCGCAGCCACTGGTCGCGCTCGCTGGTGCCGATGGCATACGGCAAGTGACGGGCGCGCAGGCGCGGGTGGCCGAATTTCTCGATATACAAATCCGGGCCGCCCATCCAGCCCGTCAGGAAGAAATACAGCTTGTCGCGCGAGCCGTCCGTCGAGGGCGGATGCATGACGCGGATGCCGGCGAACTCGGCTTCGAGTTCCATCAAGTCATAAAAACGGTCGACCATTTCACGCAGCACGGGGGCGCCGCCGATGGTCTCGTACAGGGTGGGGGCAGTGGTATCAGTCATGGCCGCCATGATAGCGCAAGCATCGGCGCTCCATGCAGCGCCAGCGCTCCCTGCCGCAATAAATGGCAATATACTTGACTACTCAAGCTTTTATCAACTACCATGCAATTTTAAAACAGGAACAAGACGAATATGCCAACCGCCACCGACACTGATTTGCTGCGCAATACCAACTTCCGCTGGCTGCTGGGCGGCGGACTCATCTCCATGCTGGGCGACCAGTTCAGCATGCTGGCCCTGCCCTGGCTGGTGCTGAGCCTGACGGGAGATAGCCTCAGCCTCGGCATCGCCGTGGCCCTGATGGGGGCGCCGCGCGCCGTGCTCATCTTGCTGGGCGGCACCATCGCCGACCGTTATTCGCCCCGGCGCGTGCTGCTGCTGAGCAAATATGCGAACGCCGCCATCCTGCTGGCACTGGCGGGACTGCTGGTGCTGGACCTGGCCAGCCTGGCGCTCGCGTATGCGGCCGCGCTGGCGCTGGGCGTCGCGTCCGCCTTCGGCATTCCGGCCGGCACGGCCATCCTGCCGCAAGCCGTGCCTGCACCTACGTTACAGAAAGCCAATGGCTTGCAGATGGGTGTGCGCCAGTTGTCCTTGCTGGCCGGTCCGTTACTGGCGGCGCTCGTGCTGGGTGCCCACGGTAACGGGCAGCACACCTCCATGGCGGCGCTGGCCGCCGCCTTCGCCATCGATGCGCTGACGTTTGTGTTTTCCGCGTGGACCTTGCGCCAAGTCAAGCTACGGCCCCTGGCTGCGGCTGCGGCGCCGCAAGGCATGTGGCGCGACATGGCGGCGGGCCTGGCCATGGTGTGGCGCGACTTGCCCCTGCGCAGCTGTTATGCCTACTGGGCCGTGGTGGCATTCTTCGTCATGGGTCCGCTGCAAGTCGCCTTGCCCGTGCTGGCCAGCGAACGCCTGCACGGCGCCGCGGCGCTGGGCATGCTGATGGGCGCGCACGGCGCCGGCACCTTGGCCGGCATGCTGGCGTCCAGCCTGGGCAGCGCCTGGCTGCGCCGCCATTTCGGCGCCACCCTGCTGGCCGCCGACGCCGTCGTGGCTTGCCTGTTGATGGCGCTGGGACAAATCGGCGCGGCCTGGCACGGCGCGGCCCTGCTGGCCGTCACGGGAGTGCTGGGCGGCTATGTGCAGGTGGCCATCTTTACGTGGATACAGCAGCGCGTGGCGCCCGCCATGCTGGGCCGGGCGATGGCTGTGTTCATGGGCATCTTCCTGGGACTGGCGCCCCTGTCGGCGGCGGCCACGGGTGCGCTGCTGCGCCACGTGAGCGTTGGCGAGCTGTTCTGCGTCGGCGGCGCTCTGCTGCTGGCCGCCGCCATCGCCGCCGCCCTGTTCACGGATATTGCCCACATCGCAAGCACCGATTACGTCACCCAAGCTTAAGGAAATCACAACATGGATAAAACACAGCAAGCAGCCTTGAAAGCAGCTTACCGGCAACAAGCGCCCGCGCTGGGCATCATCGCGCTGCGCCACCTGCCCAGCGGATGCACCCTGCTCGAACGCAGCCGCAACGCGCCCGGCGCGCTGAACCGCCACCGCTTCGAACTGAACCTGGGCAAGCACCGCAACGCCCGCCTGCAGGCGGACTGGCGGCGCGACGGTGCGGCGGCTTTCCGCTTCGACATCATCGACACCGTCGATCAATCCGCCGATCCCGCCTTCGATGCGGACGCCGAACTGGACGCCCTGCTGGCGCTGCACCAGGCGCAGCTGCTGGAACAGGGACAAGCACGCTATTGAGCGGCCATGCTTTACACTTGCGCACTCACGCACTGCGCAGCAAATGAAAAGGATGTCATGACCGAACACACTCTCCCGATGCCGGACGGCGGCGGCGCGCTGGACTTTTGCCTGCGCCTGGCGCGCGCCCAGGCGCTCATCGTGCGCCGCTTCGACAGCATCCTGGGCAATCTGCACGGCCTGAGCTTCAGCGATTACCAATTGCTGTACCACTTGCAGCGGGCGCCCGGCGGACGCCTGCGCCGCATCGACCTGGCCGAGCGCCTGGCGCTGACGGCATCCGGCATCACGCGCTCGCTGATGCCGCTGGAAAAAATCGGCCTGGTGGCGCGCCAGGCCGATGCACGCGATGCGCGCGTCGGCTACGCCGCCATCACCGAGGCGGGACTGGCATTGCTGGCGCACGCGAATACGACGGCGCAGGCGCTGGGACAGGAATTGCTGGGCAATGCCAGCGCGGACCAGCTGGCGCCCCTGTCCATGCTGCTGGGCACGATCGCCGGCAACCAGCCCGCCAACGGCTGACGCGCGCTACACCAGCGCCAGCTTGCGCAGGCGCCGCGTCGAGGGCCAGCGCGCCATGCCCGTCTCGTCGCGGATGGCGGCGCAGGCGGCCAGCACTCTTGCGCACTCGTCCTCGCGCAAACCCGCATTCAGGGTCAGGCGCACCAGCGAACGGTTCTTCGGCGTGGCTGGCGCACAGAAGACGGCGCCGTAGATGCCGTGCCGTTCCAGCGCCTTGCGCAGGATCAAGGTATCGGGTTCGCTGCCCGCTTCCAGCGCGATGATCTGCTCGGTGCCGTCGCTGACGTTGTAGCCGAGATCCGTCAACCCCTGGCGCAGCTGCACGCTGTGGCGGTGCAGCGCGGCGCGGCGGCCATCGGCGGCGCGGATGAAGTCGAGCGCCGCATCGAACCACGCCAGCTCGTGTTCGAGCAGGCAGGAACTGAAGATGGCTGGCCGCGAAGCGGACAAAAAATATCCCTTAAAACGGGCCGAACAGGTAATCAGCCCGGCCCGGCCCGCGAACGCCTTGGCCAGCGACGCCGTGCGGAAATGCACGCGCTCGGCCAGGCCCAGCTCCGCCACCAGCCCCGCGCCCTGCGGGCCGTGCGTGCCCAGCGAGTGCGACTCGTCGACGATCAGCATGCTGCCGCTGCGTTCGGCAATTTCCACCATGTCCAGCAGCGGCGCCACGCTGCCGTTGGTGCTGTACAGCGCATCGACGATGATGATGCCGGGGCCATGCTTGTCGAGCTGGCGCTGCAGGTGGGCGCCATCGTTGTGCAGGAAGGCGACGGGCACGGCTTGCGCCGATTGCACGCCTTCCCACAACGACGCATGCGCCTGCATGTCCAGATACACGGGAATGCCAGGTCCGGCCAGGCTTTGCAGCAAGCCCACGTTGGCGGCCCAGCCCGACTGCGCCAGCACGCACGCCTCGCTGCCGAGAAAATCCGCCAGCTTGTGTTCCAGCCGGTGCTGGCGGCTGCCTTCCTGCAGGAACACGGACGACATCAGCATGGCGCCGCCGCCCTGCAAGACGCGCGCCTGGGCCGCCAGCAGCGCCGCCTCGCCGGCGATGTTCAGGTAATCATTACCTGCCAGCATGACCGCACCGGCCGGCACGGCTTGCCATTCATGCAGGTGTTCGCCGCCGAGCAGCTTCTCGATGCGCTCGACATAGTGCTCATCCATGCGCGCGCGCACGAAGGCGGGCATCCGTTGCTCGGCATGGATGGCGCGGGACGACAGAGGGGAAAGGGCGTGTGACATAGGGACTCCTGATTGGTTGCGGTGGGAACTACCGCGTCCAACATGCGCGAGTCATCCGGCAAGAGTTTGATACAGCTCAACAGTTGTGCCGATATTGTGCTGATACAGAGGGAACCCGCCGATCATGTTGCATTGATAAGCCTCAACGAACACGCCCCCCTGATCATGATGCATGCGCAGTCCCCTTCCGGAAAACGGTGGCAAGGCAAGCTGCTCCAGCCTTTCCTGCATTTCCACGACGCCATCGAACACACGCCCGTGCGGCGTGCGCAGGTGCGCACCCTGGCGCTCATCGGTGCACTGGGCATGCCCCTGTACTACGCGCTGTGGCATTACTTCTTTCCGCAAGAATACGAATCGCCGCTGCTGCGCACGGTGGCGGCGCTGCTGTTCCTGCCCGCGCTGTGGCCCGGCCGCTTCAGCAATACCTGGTTCAGCGTCTACCTGTTCCTGGGGCTGACCTTCGAACTGCCGTTTTTCTTTACATATATGTTCCTGATGAACCACGCCTCGACGCTGTGGATGCATTCACTGCTGGTGGCGCTGGTCGTGCTGTTTCACTTCGATACGCGCATCGCCGTGCTGGCCTACCTGGGCGGCACCCTGCTGGCTTGCCTGGCGTTTGCCGTGGCCGGCGATCCCGCCTTCCTGCTCAGCCGCGACGTCTTGCAGCAATTGCCCGTGCACTGGTTCACGATTGCCGTGCTGTCCGTCGTCAAGGTGGGCCGCAACGTGGGCGCGCAGGAGAAACTGGCCGGGCTGGCGGCCGGCCTGGGCAGCGTGGCGCACGAATTGCGCACGCCCCTCGTCAGCGTCGAGGCAAACGTGCGCGGCCTGCAGCGCGGCCTGCAGCAAAACCTGCAAGGGCAGCCGCCGGACGAGGCCAGCCGGGAAGCGCTGGCGCGCATCCAGTTCGAAGTGCGCCATATGCACCACATGATCGATCTGTTCCTGCTCAGCGCCAGCGCCGTCAACCGCAAGCTCGAAGCCAACGAGGCGGTGGCCATGCACGACAGCGTGACGGCCGTGCTGCGCCGCTACCCATTTACCAGCACGGCCCAGCGCGACATCGTCAAGGTCGACGTGCGCGCCGATTTCACGTTTCCCGGCCAGTCCGAGCTGTGCGTGGTCATCCTGCTGAACCTGCTGCGCAATGCCTTGAAAAGCATCCACCGCGCCGGCAAGGGAAGAGTGCGCATCATCATCGATGGCGCCCATCCCGTGCCGCGCCTGCTGTTCATCGATACGGGCTGCGGCATCGCGGCCAGCCGCTTGCCGCTGATCTTCGACCGCTTCTATTCGTATCCCTCGCATAACGGCAGCGGCATCGGCCTGGCCCTGTGCCGGCAAATCATGCAAGCCTGGCAGGCGCGCATCCGCTGCGTCGCGCGCGAAGGCGCCTACGCCATCTTCGTGCTGGAATTTCCCCAGCCCCTGCCCGTGCCCACGCACAACCGTTTTCCATCCATCCACCGCGCGAGGTGACGCATGCAACTGCCCGTCTACACCCATCCGACCCTGACCGTATTGATCGACGACAGCGATTCCTTCCTGAAAAGCCTGGCGTTCCAGCTCGATCCCGGCCTGGCGCGCAAGACTTTCCACGACACGAGCAGCGCGCTGCACTGGCTGCGCCAGAGTACGCAGCCGGGCGAGACGCCGCTGCACGTCAATTTCGACACGCAAAACCTGCCGCCCGACCAGTGCAACGTGGCGCTCGACATCGAACGCATCTGGCGCATCAGCGGCCAGGCGCAGCGCTTTGCCGTGCCGTCCGTGCTGGTGGTCGATTATTCGATGCCGCAGATGAATGGCCTGGAATTCTGCCAGGCCGTGCGCGACTTGCCGTGCAAGAAGATTCTATTTACGGGCGCGGCCGATGAAAAGGTGGCCGTGACGGCCTTCAACCGGGGCTTGATCGACCGCTACATCAAGAAGAGCGACGACGATGCGCTCGACATCCTGGAACAGGAAATCGTTGCCCTGCAGCGCGAATTCTTTCTGCAGCAATCGGAAACCGTGCGCGATCTGCTGATGCTGCACGACTACAGTTTCCTGCAAGACGAGGCGCTGGCCGCCGTCGTGCACGAGCTGTGCCAGCGCCACGGCTTCGTCGAGTTTTATATTTTCCCCAATCCCAGCGGCATCCTGTTCTTCACGCGCGACGGCCACGCCAAGCTGATGATCATCGAGACGGAACGCAGCCTGCACACGCAGTATGAAATGGCGCGCGACAGCGACGCGCCCGATTCATTGCTGCAGGCCCTGCTGGAAATGCGCGTGATTCCCTACTTTTCCGATGCCAACAGCGACGGCATGTACGCGGCGCAGATAGGCGAGAACTGGTTTCGCTACTGCGCCGCGCCCACCATCTGCCTGGGCGGCGTGACGTATTTCTGGGCCCTGTTCGACGTGCCGACGCACCAGCTGGGGCAGCCGGTGATGTCCTACGCGCAATTTCTGCGCGCAGGCGCGGGCGACGGCGTCATTGTTTAGCCTTCCCTTAAGGTCTGCAGCGGCGGATGTTTCAAGACATTGCGCAAACCCAGCCAGCCGCCGGCGATCGCGCACAGGGCGCCGGCCAGCAGGCCGAAGGCCCACACGCCCGGCGCGAAGCTCCAGGCGAACTTGAACTGGTACGTCGCCAGGGCCCAGCCCATGGCCGCCGCGCCCGATGCGGCCAGCAGGCCGGCCAGCGCGCCGACGAGGGAAAACTCGATCAGCTGCGCCTGTGCCAGCTGGCGCCGCGTGGCGCCCAAGGCGCGCAGCAGTCCCGCTTCGCGCGTGCGCTCGTCCTGCGAGCCCATCAAGGCCGCATACAGCACCAGCAAGCCCGAGGCCAAGGTAAAGGCAAACAGGAATTCGACGGCCGTCACCACCTGGTCCAGCACGCCCTGGATTTGTTTCAGCACGCCGCCCACGTCGACCACCGTCAAATTCGGATAGTCGCGCAGCAGGGCGTTGCCCAAGTCCGCCTGCGCAGGCGGCAGGTGGAAGGCCGTGATCCACGTCTGCGGCGTGTCCGCCATGGCGGCCGGATTGATGATGACAAAGAAATTGACGCGCATCGAGCCCCATTCCAGCTTGCGCAAGCTGGTAATGGCCGCTTCGACGCTCTGACCGGCAATGTCGAAGCGCAGCTTGTCGCCCAGCTTCAGCTTCAATGTCTTGGCGATGCCCTCCTCCACCGACGCTTCCGCCGGCGCGCCGGGCTTGTCGCTGAACCACTTGCCGGCCACGAGCTTGTTTTCTTCCTGCATGGCGGCCATCGTCGACAGATTGAATTCGCGGTCGGCCAGGCCCTTGGCGCGGTCGTCCTCGTACGTGGCTTCCGTGATGGCGTTGCCGTTCACGGCCACCAGGCGCCCGCGTATCATCGGATACAAAGGCGCATTGGCCACGCCCGCCTGCGCCAGGCGCGCGGCGATCGGGTCCTTCTGCTCGGGCAGGATATTGATCATGAAACGGTTCGGCGCATCGGGCGGCGTGGCGTGGCGCCAGGCCACCATCAGGTCGCCGCGCACCACGGTCAGCAGCAGCAAGGCCATCAGGCCCAGGGCCAGCGACACCACCTGGATGACGGTGGCGCCCGGGCGGCGCTGCAATGACGTGACGGCAAAGCGCCAGCCCTGATGCTTGAAGGCGCCGCGCAGGCTTTTCAGCGACTTGATGCCCAGCCAGCCGGCCAGGGCGAACAGGGCGAAGCCTCCCAGAAAACCGGCCGCCGTCAGCAAGGCCAGTTTCACGTCGCCCGCCTGCCACAACAGCAGCACGACGAAGGCGGCAATGCCGAGGCCGTAGGTGGCCAGGGCCAGCGCCTGCGGTGGCTCCTGTTCGCGGCGGATCACCCGGTTATGCGGCACATTGCGCAACTGCAAAATCGGCGGCAGGGCAAAGCCCAGCAACAGCAGCATGCCGGTTGCCACGCCCTGCAGCGCGGGCAGCAGGGACACGGGCGGCAAGTCGCTCTGCACGAGCTTGCCCAACAGCTCCAGCAGCACCAGGTGGCCGCCGAAGCCCACCATCACGCCGATCACGCTGCCCACCAGGCCCACCAATAAAAATTCGATCACGTACATGGCCGTGACCTGGTTTTGCGTCAGGCCCAGGCAGCGCAGCATGGCGCAGGCGTCGAGGTGCCGCAGCATGAATCGGCGCGCCGCCATGGCCACGGCGACGGCCGCCAGCATGGCCGACAGCAGGCCGACGAGGGACAGAAAACGGTCGGCGCGGTCCAGGGTCGATTGCATCTGCGGGCTGCCCGATTCCAGCGATTCGATGCGCACGCCTTTGATGGACTGCGCCTTGATCTGGCTCTCCAGCGAGGTTTGATATTGCGCAAGCTCGGCCGCCTTGGCGGGCGGCGCCGACAGCAGCAGCCGGTACGACACGCGCGAGCCGTTCTGCACCAGCGCCGTGGCGGCCAAGTCGCTCAAGGGCAGCATCACCCTCGGGGCGAAATTGAGGAACGATGCGCCGCGGTCCGGTTCGCTGGCGATCAGTTGCGTGACGGTAAAGGCCTTGTCGCCCAGGGTCAGGGTGTCGCCCAGCTTCGCGTTCAGGCTGGACAGGATAGCCGCATCGACCCACACGGTGCCGGGCGCAGGCACCTGGCTGGTCGCCTGGCCCACGGCATCCTGCGCTTCGCTGGCGTTGGTCGTGATTTTCAGCTTGCCGCGCTGCGGGTAGCCGGGCGAGACGGCCTTGATGGACGCCAGTTGCGACAGCGATCGCTCGCCCTCGCCCGCCTGCGCCATGCTGGGGAACGTCACCGTGTCGGCCAGGATAAAACCGCGCTTCTGCGCTTCGGCGCGCCAGGCCGCATTGACGGGCTGGTCGGCGCTGATGACGAGGTCGGCCCCCAGCAGCTGGTGCGCGTCGCGGTTCAGGCCCGCGCGCAGGCGGTCGACGAAGAAGCCGACGGCCGACAGGGCCGCCACGGCGACGATCAGCGCGACGAGCAGGAAACGCAGTTGCCCGGCGCGCCAGTCGCGGCCGGTCATTTTCAGGGAGAGGCGGAACATGGGCGGCGGGTCTTTATGCGAGTTGGTTGTGATGCGTTATTGCGCGATGCCGTGAGCGGCGGCGTGCTGCGCGAAATACGCATCGACGGTGGCAAGAAACGCGTCTTTTTGCGCCTGCGGCAGGAAGGCGGCGATGAAACCGTTGCGCGCCAGGCGTTGCGCGTGGGACAGGCCCAGCGGCAAGGCATCGAAGATGGCGTCGAAGTTATCGTTCATGTAGCCGCCGAAGTAGGCGGGATCGTCCGAGTTCACCGTCACCAGCAGGCCCGCGTCGAGCAATTGCACCAGGTTATGGTCATGCATCTGGTCGAACACGCGCAGCTTGGTGTTCGACAGGGGGCAGACGGTGAGCGCGATCTGTTCGCGCGCCAGGCGGGCCGTCAGTTCCGCGTCTTCCAGGCAGCGCACGCCATGGTCGATGCGTTCGACTTTCAAGTCGTCGAGCGCCGTGCGGATGTAGGCTGGCGGGCCTTCCTCGCCCGCGTGGGCCACCAAGTGCAGGCCCAGCTCGCGGCAACGGGCAAACACGCGCGAGAATTTCTCGGGCGGATTGCCCACTTCCGACGAATCGAGGCCGATGCCGATGAACTTGTCGCGGTGCGGCAGCGCGTCTTCCAGGGTCTCGAACGCCTCTGCCTCGCTCAGATGGCGCAGGAAGCACAGGATCAGGGCCGCGCTGACGGGGCTGTCCTGGCAGGCGCGGTGGATGCCATTGATCACGTCGGCCATCGGCACGCCGCGCGCCGTGTGCGTCTGCGGGTCGAAGAAGATTTCCGTGTGCAAGACGTTATCGGCTTCGGCGCGGCGCAGGTAGGCTTGCGTCATGTCATAGAAATCCTGCTCTTTCAAGAGCACGCTTGCGCCAGCGTAATAAATGTCGAGAAAAGACTGTAAATCCGTAAAAGCATAGGCGCTGCGCAAGTGTTCCACAGATTCATAGCCCAGCGGCACGCCATTGCGCTCGGCCAGTGCGAAAATCAGTTCTGGCTCCAGCGAGCCTTCGATATGGATATGCAATTCGGCTTTCGGCATGCCGCGGACGATCGCGCGCAATTGGGGGTTCATCATGGGTGTTCCTTATAGGGTGGCGATAAAAATGCTGGCACGCGCGCGCGGCGCGCAGGGCCATCAGACATGCAGGCATCTTAGCGCAAGATGGCCGGCCTCACCGGCGCCCGGCCGCCGTGGCGCCGGCAACGGCAGCGCCACGGCACGCACCGGCACGCGCTGGCGAATTGTCGTATGATGATTTAAAAGGGACAAAAAGGTTCATTGAAATCGATGGAAAATTTGATGGTTTATCCAATTAAATCAACAATTTACAAACAAGTATTAAGGATATGCTGACATATCTTTTGACTTCCTGATCCTTTAGAGCAATAATAAATTTCATGGGGTAATGGTAGGTGCAACAAGCGCTATCAACAGTGAAAAAAAAGCCGGCTGGCCACGTCAGCGCACGGCATCAAGCGCCAGTTTTTTGGTCCGGGCAATCCGGACTCGCAAAGACAGCCGGGCTTGAAACAACAATAAAAATCGGTACGAGGTACAGGAAAAGTTCAGACGGCAAGCCCAGGCGAGTGCCAGGCGGGCGGCCATGGTGACTGGCAGTTCAGGTTTACATTAAAGGACATTGACATGACCATTTTTGATAACTATGCAGCACGCTACGAGCGCACCCGCGAAGAGGAAATGTCGCTCACCGAGTACCTGGCCCTGTGCAAGAAGGACAAGCTGACGTATGCCAGCGCGCCCGAACGCATGCTGGCCGCCATCGGCGAGCCGCAGCTGGTCGACACGCGCAACGACACGCGCCTGTCGCGCATCTTCGCCAACAAGGTGATCAAGATCTATCCCGCCTTCCGCGAGTTCTACGGCACCGAGGAAGTCATTGAGCAAGTCGTCTCGTATTTCCGCCACGCGGCGCAAGGCCTGGAAGAACGCAAGCAGATCCTGTACTTGCTGGGGCCCGTCGGCGGCGGCAAGTCGTCGATCGCGGAAAAACTCAAGTCGCTGATGGAACACGTGCCCTTCTATTGCCTGAAAGGGTCGCCCGTCAACGAATCGCCGCTGGGCCTGTTCAACGAGGAAGAGGACGGCACCATCCTCGAAGAGGATTACGGCATCCCGCGCCGCTACCTGCGCAACATCCCCAGCCCGTGGGCCGTGAAACGCCTGCATGAATACAATGGCGATATCAACCAGTTCCGCGTCGTCAAGCGCTACCCGTCCGTGCTCAAGCAAATTGCCATCTCGAAAACGGAGCCGGGCGACGAAAACAACCAGGATATTTCCTCGCTGGTGGGCAAGGTCGACATCCGCAAGCTGGAAGACTATGCGCAGGACGACCCCGATGCCTACAGCTATTCGGGCGGCCTGTGCCTGGCCAACCAGGGCTTGATGGAATTCGTGGAAATGTTCAAGGCGCCGATCAAGGTGCTGCATCCGCTGCTGACGGCCACGCAGGAAGGCAACTACAAGGGCACGGAAGGCTTTGGCGCGATACCGTTCGACGGCATCATCCTCGCCCACTCGAACGAGTCGGAATGGAAGACCTTTAAAAACAACCGCAACAACGAGGCGTTTCTTGACCGTATCTATATAGTCAAGGTGCCGTACTGCCTGCGCGTCTCCGACGAAATCAAGATCTACGACAAGCTGGTGGCCAATTCCTCGCTGGTGAAAGCCCCGTGCGCGCCCGGCACCCTGCGCATGATGGCGCAGTTCGCCATCCTGTCGCGCCTGAAAGACCCGGAAAACTCGAGCATTTTCTCGAAGATGCTCGTCTACGATGGCGAAAACCTCAAGGATACGGACCCGAAAGCCAAGTCCATGCACGAATATGTCGATTACGCGGGCGTGGACGAGGGCATGAACGGGCTGTCGACGCGCTTTGCCTTCAAGATCCTGTCGAAAGTGTTCAACTTTGACAATTCCGAAGTGGCCGCCAATCCCGTGCACTTATTATATGTACTGGAACAGCAGGTAGAGCGCGAGCAGTTCGCGCCGGAACTCGAGCAGCGCTACTTCTCCTATATTAAAGAGCACCTGGCGCAGCGCTACGTGGAATTCATCGGCAAGGAGATCCAGACGGCGTACCTGGAAAGCTATTCGGAATACGGGCAGAATATTTTCGACCGCTATGTGACGTTCGCCGATTTCTGGATACAGGACCAGGAATACCGCGATCCGGACACGGGCGAAAGCTTCGACCGCGAATCGCTGAACAATGAGCTGGAAAAGATCGAGAAGCCGGCGGGTATTTCCAATCCGAAGGATTTCCGCAACGAAATCGTCAACTTCGGGCTGCGTGCGCGGGCCTCGAACGGCGGCAAGAATCCCGCCTGGACCAGTTATGAAAAGTTCCGCACGGTGATCGAAAAGAAAATGTTTTCGAATACGGAGGAATTGCTGCCCGTGATTTCCTTCAATGCCAAGGCCAGCGCCGACGATGCCAACAAGCACGCCGACTTCGTGGCCCGCATGGTGGAAAAAGGCTATACGGCCAAACAGGTACGCCTGTTATGCGAATGGTACTTGCGAGTACGCAAGTCATCCTAGCGCGGACAGCGGAGGCGCGCTCCGGCCTGACGACCGGCGGGGCGCGCAAGACGAGAAGCAAGGAGGCACCCTTTGACATACCTTATCGACAGGCGCTTGCAAAGCAAGAATAAATCCGCCGTCAACCGCGAGCGTTTCCTGCGGCGTTACAAGGGCCAGATCAAGGATGCCGTGGGGCGCGCCATCAAGGGGCGCTCGATCACGGACGTCGAGAATGGCGAGAAGGTCAGCATCCCCGTCAAGGACGTGGGCGAACCGTCGTTTGGCCACGCGCATGGCGGCGTATGGGAAGTGGTCAATCCCGGCAATAAGGAATACCTGAAGGGCGACCAGATCGCCCGGCCGAAAGGCGGCGGTGGCGGCGGGCGGGGCAAGGCGGGCAATAGCGACGAGACGACGGAAGACGATTTCATCTTCGAATTGTCGCGCGAAGAATTCATGAATTATTTCTTCGAAGACTTGGAATTGCCGCACATGGTGAAAACCCAGCTGACGGCCACCACGGAATTCAAGAACCAGCGCGCCGGCTACAATATGTCGGGCACCCCATCGAACATCCACGTGCTGCGCTCCCTGCGCGGCGCGCTGGGCCGGCGCATCGCCGTCGGCGGCGGCGCCCGCAAGCAGCTGGCGCAGGCCGAGGAAGACCTGGCCGTCCTGCTGCACGAAGGCGCGCCCGACAGCGACCCGCTCGTCACGGAACTGCGCCGCCTGATCCACCACCTGCACACGCGCCTGCTGGCGATTCCCTTCATCGACCCGTTCGACTTGCGCTACAGCAACCGCATCAAGGTGCCCAAGCCGATGACGCAGGCCGTCATGTTCTGCATCATGGACGTCTCCGGCTCCATGGACGAATCGCGCAAGGACACGGCCAAGCGCTTCTTCATCCTGTTATATCTGTTCCTCAAGCGCGTCTACGACAAGATCGAGGTGGTCTTCATCCGCCACCATACGGCGGCGGCGGAGGTCGACGAGCATGAATTCTTCAATTCGCGCGAGTCCGGCGGCACCGTCGTGTCGTCCGCGCTGCACTTGCTCAACACCATCATCGACGAACGCTATGGCGCCGGGCAATGGAACAGCTATGTCGCGCAGGCGTCCGACGGCGACAACTGGGACAACGATTCCATGCTGTGCCGCCAGTTGCTGATCAATACCATCATGCCCAAGGTGCAGTACTACACCTATGTCGAGATCACCGACGGCCCGCAGCAAAACCTGTGGGAGCAATATGCGGGCGTGCTCGACCATCACGCCCATTTCGCCATGCAAAAGATCGTCACGCCGGCCGATATCTACCCGGTCTTCCGCGAACTGTTCAAGAAACAGGTGAAATGATGAGTGCAGCCTTTGACCGCGCCAGCAATACTCCGGGCGAACCGTTCGTGCGCCTGCGCCACCCGAACGCCCTGCCCGAGCAGTCAGAATGGACGTTCGAGCTGATCGAGCAAATCCACGAGGAAATCCGCCGCGTAGCGAAACAGTTTGGCCTCGACACCTATCCGAACCAGCTGGAAATCATTACGGCCGAACAGATGATGGATGCCTACACCTCGGTCGGCATGCCCGTCTCCTACAACCATTGGTCTTTCGGCAAGCATTTTCTTTCTACCGAGAAAAGCTACAAGCGGGGCCAGATGGGCCTGGCCTACGAGATCGTCATCAACTCCAATCCGTGCATCGCCTATTTAATGGAGGAAAACAGCCTGACCATGCAGTCGCTGGTGATCGCGCATGCGGCCTACGGCCATAACTCCTTTTTTAAAGGCAATTACCTGTTCCGCGCCTGGACGGATGCGGACGCCATCATCGACTATATGGTGTTTGCCAAGAATTACATCGCCGAATGCGAGCAGCGCCATGGCGTCGATGCCGTGGAATTGCTGCTCGACTCGTGCCACGCCATCCAGAACTATGGCGTGGACCGCTACAAGCGCCCGGCGAAACTGTCGATGGCGAAGGAATATGCGCGCCAGAAAGAGCGCGAAGCCTATGTGCAGTCGCAGATCAACCAGCTGTGGCGCACCCTGCCCCGGCGCGACGAGGACGACGACGAGGACGACCAGCGCAAGGCCGCGCCCCGCTTTCCGCCCGAACCCGAGGAAAACCTGCTGTACTTTATCGAGAAGTACGCGCCGCTGCTGGAACCGTGGCAGCGCGAGATGGTGCGCATCGTGCGCAAGATTTCCCAGTATTTCTATCCGCAGCGGCAAACCCAGGTCATGAACGAAGGCTGGGCCACCTTCTGGCATTACACGATATTGAACCAGCTCTACGACGAAGGTGTGGTGGGCGATGGCTTCATGATGGAATTTTTGAAAAGCCATACCAACGTGGTCTACCAGCCGCCCATCGACAGCCCGTATTACAGCGGCATCAACCCGTATGCGCTGGGTTTTGCCATGATGAGCGACATCCGCCGCATCTGCGAGCACCCGACGGACGAAGACCGCGCCTGGTTCCCCGACATGGCCGGCAGCGACTGGCGCAAGAGCCTGGACTTTGCCATGCGCAATTTCAAGGATGAAAGCTTCATCGCCCAGTATTTATCGCCGCGGCTGATCCGCGAATTCCATTTCTTTGCCGTCCTCGACGACGACAAGAATGAAAAGCTGGCCATTTCCGCCATCCACGACGATGCCGGCTACCGCTACGTGCGCCAGCAGCTGGCCGAACAGTACAACCTGGGCAACCGCGAGCCGAACATCCAGGTGTGGTCCGTCAATACGCGCGACGACCGCGCATTGACCTTGCGCCACACGCAATTCCAGCGCCGCCCGCTGAACCAGCAGGCGGCCGAGGTGCTCAAGCACGTGGCGCGGCTGTGGGGCTTTGATGTCCACCTCGATACGGTCGACCCGCAGGGCGTCGTCCTGGGCACTCTGAATTGCCGGCGGGAAAAGCGCAACCGGCGCGACGACCCTGCCGTCCGGCCATGAAATGATTTATTGATAATAATCAATGGCAAGAATATAAGCGTTTCCTATGCCTACATAGGAATTCCGTATGGCCTGGCGGCGTCAAAAGGGCCGCCGGGACCGCCTTTTTTGACCTGGATAAAGTCCCTTCCGCACCCGTTTGGTGCGCGCGCGCCGCTAAGTGGTCTGGTTCCGAGCTAAAACATTTCCAAAAGGAAAGATTTTCCTCCAAATTTAGCGGTTTCCATATTGAATATCACGAAATATAATTCCGCCAGATGGGCACATCGGAGAACTTAGCAGTGGTAGCCCAAAACGGCTGTAAAAAACCGATAAGACCGCCTTTTTTTATGTCCGAAAGCGTGCAAAGATGACATAAGCAAGTACGTTTTCAGGGCGCAAAAGCGCTAAAAATTTAACCGGTTTTAGGCGTTAAAAATCTGTGTAAAATAAAGAATTCGTATGTATAATTCGGCGACGTCCCGGATACGGCTGGAGCTTTGTGTCGTCATTTTGGGGTTCAGTTGCAAGACAAGAGATGGTATTTGGAGAAAGCAGGCATGAATTTTTCGAACGAGAAAAGTCCCAAGAACTACACAGGCATCACTATCGTTGTCCTGCTGCACGTTCTCGCGGCTTACGGGATCGTGACGGGCTTGGGCAAGCGGTTGGTCACCAAAATGATGGAACCGGTTGAAACCAAGATTATCGAGGAAGTCAAACCGCCTCCACCGAAGGATCTTCCACCGCCACCACCGCCGCCAGAAATGAAAGCGCCACCGCCGCCATTCATTCCGCCAGTCGAGGTGAACGTGCAGCAGCCGCCACCACAGCAGAACGTGATTGCAAATACGACTGCCGTGAAGCCAGCCACGAATGTATTGGCACCGCCAGCACCGCCTGCACAGCCTGCGCCAACTCCTGGACCAGCCAAATCGGTGCGTACGCCGGCCGTGGTTGACTTCAGTGTCTGCGAAAAGCCGGCTTATCCAAAGTCGTCGCAGCGCAATGAGGAAACCGGTGTGGTGACACTGTCGTTCCTGATCGGTGTAGACGGCAAGGTCGCTGATTCGAAGATCGTGAAGTCCAGCGGCTTCAGAGACCTGGACAAAGCCGCAGTGCAAGGTATTAGCCGCTGTACATTTAAGCCGGCAACAGTTGACGGCAAGCCGGAACAAGGCTGGCAGCAAATGCAATACGTTTGGTCGCTGGATTAAAACCCGAGGCAGTTATCCCCTGTCTCACACTATGATTTCGTTGTCATTACGTTCAGCGATCTGTTATTTTTAATTTTGGAGGAAGCATGTTTAAGAATACCCGTTTGTCCGCATTTTTTGCCGCGGTTCTGTTGTCCGTTACCGCTACTACCGCTCTGGTAGCAGCTCCGGCATTCGCTGACGCGCCAGCATCGGCTGCCGCTTCGGCTCCAGCGGCAGACGCTGCAGCAGCACCAGCACCAGCTGCTGACGCAGCCGCTCCAGCAGCAGACGCAGCAGCTCCAGCCGCTGACGCAGCAGCTCCAGCCAAAACCGAAGAAGTCCACAACCCGTTCGGCCTGCAAGCAGTGTGGGACGGCGGCTTCGTGCCACGCGCCACCCTGATCATCCTGGCCATCATGTCGATCGGCAGCTGGTACATCATCATCACCAAGCTGATGGATCAAATGAAGATCTTCAAGCAAGCGAAAGAAACCGCTGCCAAATTCTGGAAAGCTCCTTCGATCGCTGCTGGTTCGGCAACCCTGACCGAAGGCTCGCCATTCCGCTTCATCGCTGAATCGGGCACCAAGGCAACGGCTCACCATGACGGCGCCCTGCTGGAACAAATCGACCTGTCGACATGGGTGACGATGTCGATCCAGCGCGCTTCGGACAAAGTCCAGTCGCGTCTGCAAGATGGCCTGTCGTTCCTGGCAACCGTTGGTTCGACCGCACCGTTTATCGGTCTGTTCGGTACCGTTTGGGGTATTTATGGCGCGCTGACCAACATCGGCATGACCGGTAACGCGTCGATCGATAAAGTTGCAGGTCCAGTTGGTGAAGCACTGATCATGACCGCTTTCGGTCTGCTGGTCGCCGTTCCTGCCGTTCTGGGTTACAACTGGCTGGTGCGTCGTAACAAAACCGCAATGGAAGACGTACGCTCGTTCAGCGCCGACGTTCACTCGGTACTGATCTCCGGCGCAATGTCGACCAGCGAAGCTGGCCGTGCTGCCGGCGCTAAAAAGATCGGATAAGAATCATGTCGATGTCCGTCGGCTCCGACAGCGGAGATGAAGATCAAGTAATGTCAGAAATCAACACGACGCCGCTCGTCGACATCATGTTGGTTTTGCTGATCATTTTCTTGATCACCAGTCCGGTTGTCCTCAAATTGCAGAAAATCGATCTGCCGATCGAGGCCAACCAAGCCCTTCAAAGCAAGCCAGAAAACGTCAACATCGTTGTCAACAAGGATGGCGAGATTTATCTGGGCCAGAAGAAACTGAAAGATACGAGCGAACTGTTCGATTATCTGAAAGTTGAAGCAGTGAAAGTACCGCAGCCGGAAGTACACGTTCGTGGCGACCAAGAAACACGCTACGAATCGATCGGCCGGGTTATTTACACGACCCAACGTGCCGGGATCCAGAAGGTCGGCTTCATCACCGAACCACCTGACAAGGGCTGATAGCGACTGGCGGCGGCGTCCCGGCAACACGGGGACTCCACTGCCGGAAGCTGACCGGGCGGCAGTTTCGCCCGGTGCTTCGTTGGACTTCTTAAAGGAAACACTATGAGTATGAATGTCGGTTCGGGAAGCGCTCCAGGCGCGGATCCGGAACCAATGATGGAACTGAACATGACGCCCCTCATCGACGTGATGCTGGTGCTGATTATCATGTTGATCATCACGATTCCTAAGCAAAACCACTCGGTGAACTTGAACATGCCGGTCGGCACCCCGCCGCCACCGACAACCGAACCAGTGGTCGTCACGATCGATGTCGATTTTGACGGTACGATCTTGTGGGACAATCAGGTCGTTCCTGACCGCGCTTCGCTGGAAGCCAAGCTGAGCAACGTTGCTGCGCAAGCAGACCAGCCGGAAGTGCATCTGCGTCCGAACAAGCTGGTGGAATACAAAGTCGTCGCCGGTGTGATGGCGTCGGCGCAGCGTCTGGGCGTGACCAAAATCGGTCTGGTCGGCAACGAGCAATTCCAGTAAGCTGCAGCAATCAGGTTCTCTTTACATCCGAATAGGCAGGACTTCCTGCCTATTCGCTTTTTACTGAAAGACTTTCTTATGTCCAAGTTTCGTCTCGCTCATCTCGGCCTCGTCATGGCCGCTATCGGTTTTACCGCAGCAACTCCCGTAATCGGCCTGGGCTCGCTGGCATACGCCGCGGACACCGTGCGTGCCGAAGTGGGCAAGCCACTGCAAGAAGCGCAAAAACTCGCTAGCAGCGGCAAAAACAAGGAAGCGCTGGCCAAGCTGCGCGAAGCTGACAGCGTCGGCGGCAAGACCGCCTTTGAAAGCTACCAGATCGAGCGCGTGCGCGCCTCGGCCGCTGCCGCCGCCGGCGACAACGGCACCGCCATCAAGGCTTTTGAAGCCGTCATCAATTCCGGCCGCCTGAGCGCCGCCGAAGCTCCCAAATTCACGCAAGCGCTGGCAGGCATGTACTACCGCGCCAAGGATTGGCCGAATACCATCACCTGGATCAAACGTTCGCTGAAAGACCGCGAAGATCCACAGATGCGCGAACTGCTGATCCAGACCTACTACGTCAGCGGCAACTACGCCGAAGCGGCGAAAGAACTGCAAGCGCGCGGCGGCAACTCGGAAGCGAGCCTGCAAATGCTGGCCAACATCCAGTTGAAGCAAAACGACAAGGCCGGCTATGTGTCGACCCTGGAAAAACTGGCGTCGAGCTATCCGAAAACCAGCTACTGGGCCGACCTGCTGAACCGCGTTTCCGGCAAGCCTGGCTTCTCGCAACGCCTGGGCCTGGACGTCCAGCGCCTGCGCCTGGCCAACGGCCTGTTCACCAAGCCTTCCGAATACATGGAAATCAGCCAGTTGGCCTTGCAAGCAGGCAATCCTGGCGAAGCGCTGAGCATCATCGAGCAGGGCTACAAAAAAGGCGTGCTGGGCACCGGCGCCGATGCCGCCCGTCACCAGCGCCTGAAAGACCTGGCCCTGAAGACCCAGGCTGACCTGAAGGCCAACGCCGCCAAGTCGGAAGCGGAATACGTCAAGAACAAGGACGCCGACAGCTTGAGCAAGCTGGGCTTCGCCCTGGTCTACGATGGCCAGGCAGAAAAAGGCCTGGGCCTGATGAATGACGCCGTGAAGATGGGTACCGCCAAGTATCCCGAAGAAGCCAAGCTGCACCTGGGCATCGCCTACATCCACGCCGGCAAGAAAGCCAACGCATCGACCGCGCTGAAAGCCGTCAAGGGCACGGACGGCGCGGCTGACCTGGCCCGCTACTGGGCCTTGATGAATAAATAAGATAATATCCCCAGGATATTGTCGGGCAGCTAGTCAATTGCCCATCACTAAAGCGTTGCCGGCACCCTTGCCGGCAACGCTTTTTATCATTTCAGCAGGGAAATTACCCGTGCGGCCGCCCTGCCGGGTGTGCATCCCTGAAACAGTCCGTATAATCCCCCTTTTGGCACAGTTTTTCATCAGATTCCTATGAAGGTATTCCGCGGACTTCCCAATGCCCAGGCACGAGCGCCTTGCGCTCTGACCATCGGCAATTTTGACGGTGTCCACATCGGCCATCAGGCCTTGCTGGCGCGCGTGCGCGAAGCTGCCACTGAACTCGGCATCGAAGCGGCCGTGATGACGTTCGAACCGCACCCGCGCGAATTCTTCGCGCAACGCGCAGGCGACCTGACGAAGGCGCCGCAGCGCATCGCCAACCTGCGCGACAAGCTGCAGTCGCTGGATGACGCCGGCATCGACCGGGTCGTCGTCGAGCACTTCAGCGCCCAGTTCGCCGCCCTGACGCCGCAGGAATTCACGGAAAAAGTCCTCGTCGACGGCCTGCACGTGAAATGGCTGATGGTCGGCGACGACTTTTGCTATGGTGCCCGGCGCGCCGGCGACGTCGCCATGCTGCAGGAAGCGGGCCGCGAATACGGTTTCCACGTAGAAACTTTACCGACGGTGATGAATGGCAGCACGCGCATCTCCTCGTCGGCCGTGCGCCTGGCCCTGGCCGCCGGCGATTTCCCGCTGGCCACGCAGCTACTGGGCCATCCGTACGCCATATCCGGCCACGTCATCCACGGCCAGAAGCTGGGCCGCACCCTCGGTTTCCCCACCCTGAACCTGCGCGTGGCGCACCGCCCCGCCCTGTCCGGCATCTTCATCGTGCAAGTACACGGCCTGGGACCACTACCGCTGCCCGCCGTGGCCAGCCTCGGCGTGCGCCCCACCGTCGACGACAGCGGCCGCGTCTTGCTGGAAGTGCATCTGTTTGATTTCAATCAATCCTGCTACGGCAAGCTGGTACGCGTGGAATTCCTGCAAAAGCTGCGCGACGAAGAAAAGTACGACGACTTGCCCACCCTGACGGCCGCCATCGAGCGCGACTCGAACCAGGCGCGCGCCTATTTTGAACAGCGCAGCGGCGCCATTACCGCCACCGACCGAATTTGACGCCGGCCAACTCCGTCGCCTGGCGGCTCCTGCCGCCGCAAACCATTCAATATCATTAAAGAAGACTATGTCCGATCAAAACAAGCCAGCCACGCCCAAGCAAAACAAGAAGCCTGAAAGCAAATACCCGGTCAACATGACGGAAACCCCATTCCCGATGCGCGGCGACATGGCCAAGCGCGAGCCGCAATGGGTACAGCAATGGCAAGACAAGAAGATTTACGAGCGCGTGCGCAAGGCTGCCGCCGGGCGTCCGAAATTCATCCTGCATGACGGCCCGCCGTACGCGAATGGCGACATCCACCTGGGCCACGCCGTCAACAAGATCCTGAAGGACATGGTCGTCAAGTCGCGCTCGCTGGCCGGCTTCGACGCGCCGTATGTACCGGGCTGGGATTGCCACGGCATGCCGATCGAGATCCAGATCGAAAAACTGCACGGCAAGAACCTGCCGACGGCTGAAGTGCTGGAAAAGGCCCGCGCCTACGCCAACGTGCAGGTCGAGCGCCAGAAGAAGGACTTTATTCGCCTGGGCGTGCTGGGCGAATGGGACAACCCGTATCTGACCATGGCGCACGGCAATGAAGCCGACGAACTGCGCGCGCTGGGCAAGCTGCTGGAAAAAGGCTATGTCTACCGCGGCCTGAAACCGGTCAACTGGTGTTTTGACTGCCAGTCGGCGCTGGCGGAAGCTGAAATCGAATACGAAAACAAACGCGACCCGGCCATCGATGTCGGCTTCAAGTTCGCCCAATTCGACAAGCTGGCCAAGGCTTTCAATCTGCCGACACTGCCGACCGAAAATGGCTTCGTCGTCATCTGGACGACGACCCCGTGGACCATCCCGTCGAACCAGGCACTGAACGTCCATCCTGAATTGACATACGCACTGGTCGAAACCTCGCGCGACGGCAAGCCCTTGCTGCTGATCCTGGCGCAAGACCTGGTCGAATCGAGCCTGGCGCGCTTCAAGCTCGAAGGCACGACGATCGCCACCTGCGACGGAGCCGCGCTGGAAGGCATCAGCTTCCGCCATCCGCTGCACGCGTCGCACGCTTTCTACGACCGCCTGTCGCCGATGTACCTGGCCGATTACGTGACCGCCGAAAGCGGCACGGGCGTGGTGCACTCGGCGCCCGCGTATGGCGTGGACGACTTCATCTCGTGCAAGGCGCACGGCATGAAGGACGACGACATCATCAAGCCCGTCATGGGCGACGGCAATTACGTTTCGACGCTGCCCCTGTTCGGCGGCATGAGCATCTGGGACGCTTCGAAGCCGATCTGCGCCGCCCTGAAAGAAGCGGGCGCCCTGTTCGAAGTCAAGATGTTCGACCACAGCTACATGCATTGCTGGCGTCACAAAAAGCCTGTGATCTACCGCGCCACCTCGCAGTGGTTCGCCGGCATGGACGTGACGCCGAAGGACGGCGGCGCCACCCTGCGCGAGACGGCCTTGAAAGGCATCGCCGACACCGAGTTCTTCCCGGACTGGGGCCAGGCGCGCCTGCACGGCATGATCGCCAACCGTCCCGACTGGACCCTGTCGCGCCAGCGCCAGTGGGGCGTGCCGATGGCCTTCATCGTGCACAAGGAAACGGGCGACCTGCATCCGCGCACGCCGGAACTGCTGGAGCAAGTGGCCAAGCTGATCGAAAAGAACGGCATCGAGGCATGGCAGGCGCTGGACCTGAAAGACCTGATCGGCGACGAAGCGGCCATCTACGCCAAGAACAAGGATACCCTGGACGTGTGGTTCGATTCCGGCGCCACGCACCAGACGGTGCTGGGCGGCCCGCAAGGCCACGGTTCGCACTCGACGCAGCTGCAATTCCCGGCCGACCTGTACCTGGAAGGCTCGGACCAGCATCGCGGCTGGTTCCACTCGTCGCTGCTCGTGTCGTCGATGCTGAACGGCCGTCCGCCGTACAAGGCCCTGCTGACGCACGGCTTCACGGTCGACGGCGAAGGCAAGAAGATGTCGAAGTCGCTGGGCAACACGCTGGCGCCGCAAAAGATTTCGGACACCCTGGGCGCGGACATCCTGCGCCTGTGGATCGCTTCGACCGACTACACGGGCGAGCTGTCGATCTCCGATGAAATCCTCAAACGCGTGACGGAATCGTACCGCCGCATCCGCAACACCCTGCGCTTCCTGCTGGCGAACACATCGGACTTCAATCCGGCCACGGACGCCGTGCCGGTGGCGGAGATGTTCGAAATCGACCGCTATGCGCTGGCCAACATGGCATCGCTGCAGCAGCAGATCGAGAACAACTATGCGCGCTACGAGTTCCACCCCGTCGTGTCGAAGCTGCAGACGTACTGCTCGGAAGACCTGGGCGGCTTCTACCTGGACATCCTGAAGGACCGTCTGTACACCTCCGGTTTAACGTCGCACGCGCGCCGTTCGGCGCAGACGGCCCTGTGGCACATCACGCAAAGCCTGCTGCGCCTGATGGCCCCGGCCCTGTCGTTCACGGCCGAAGAAGCATGGGCAGTCTTCGCCGGCGCGGATGCATATGCCGCCAGCGATGAAACCATCTTCACGCAAACCTGGTGGCAGCTGCCGGAAGTGTCGGACGCGGCCGACCTGCTGGAGAAATACACGGCCCTGCGCGCCGTGCGCACGGACGTCACCAAACAGCTGGAAGACTTGCGCACCTCGGGCGCCATCGGTTCCTCGCTGCAGGCAGAACTGACGATCAAGGCCGCGCCGATGAAGTACAAGCTGTTGACCACCCTGGGCGACGACTTGAAGTTCGTCTTCATCACCTCGCAGGCCACGGTGGCCGAAGTGCTTGAGGAAGCGGCCGAGGAAGTGGTCGTGGCAGCGTCGACGGCGCCGAAATGCGAGCGCTGCTGGCACTACCGCGCGGACGTGGGCACGGACGCCGCGCATGCTACCCTGTGCGGCCGCTGCGTCAGCAACCTGTTTGGCGCGGGCGAGAAACGCCGCTTCGCCTAACAACGTCGTCAAAATCTACTGCGCGTCGCGATTTGCGGCCTGCGATGCTCGCTGTACTAAAGTACAGCTGCGCGTCTCGGGCCAACGGGGGCGCCGAGCCTCGCTGCCGCTCGCTACGATTTTGCCCGTCGTTGTATGCTATGAGTCCAACCGCCGCCTGCTGCCAGGCGGCGGCTTTATCTTCCCTGGAAAAATATGGCCACTAAAAACCGTTTTTCATCGAAATCGTCCTCCTCGGCGTCGCTCGTGCCCTGGCTGGGCATCGCCGCCATCGTCATCCTGTTCGACCAGATCACCAAGATCACGATCCTGAAGACCTTCCGCTACGCGCAAGAGATGGTCATCACCTCGTATTTCAACCTGGTGCTCGCGTATAACAAGGGCGCCGCGTTCAGCTTCCTGTCCGACCAGGGCGGCTGGCAGCGCTATTTCTTCACCGGCATCGCCCTGGCGGCCGCCATCTACATCATCTATCTGCTGAAAAAGCACGCCGGCCAGCGCATGTTCTGCTGGGCCCTGGCGCTGATCCTCGGCGGCGCGCTGGGCAACGCCATCGACCGCCTGGTGTACGGTCACGTGGTCGATTTCCTCGACTTCCACTGGAAAAGCTGGGGCCATTTCCCCGCTTTCAATATCGCCGACAGCGCCATCTGCATCGGCGCGGCCCTGTTCATCATCGATGAACTGCGCCGGGTAAACAAATAAACACGCGGGAGAACGGCATGGAATTGTCCGGCAAAAAAATCGTCCTGGGACTTTCGGGCGGCGTCGCCTGCTACAAGGCGGCGGAACTGTGCCGCGCGCTGACGAAGGCCGGCGCCTCGGTGCAGGTGGTCATGACGGATGCCGCCAGCCACTTCATCACGGCCGTGACCATGCAGGCGCTGTCCGGCCACCCCGTGCACACGAGCCAGTGGGATGCGCGCATAGACAACAACATGGCGCATATCGATTTGACGCGCCACGCGGACGCCATCCTGATCGCGCCGTGCTCGGCCGATTTTCTGCGTAAACTCGCCCATGGCGTGTGCGACGACCTGCTGTCGACCCTGTGCCTGGCCCGTCCCTCCCACCTGCCCTTGCTCGTGGCGCCGGCCATGAACGTGGAAATGTGGCAGAACCCCGCCACGCAGCGCAATGTGCAGCAGCTGCGCGACGACGGCATCACCCTGTTCGGCCCGGCCGCCGGCGAACAGGCGTGCGGCGAAGTTGGCCTGGGCCGCATGCTGGAGCCGGAACAGCTCTTGACGGAGCTGATCGCCGCCTTCCAGCCGAAAGTCCTGGCGGGCAAGCGCGTGCTGGTCACGGCCGGCCCCACGTTTGAAGCCATCGACCCCGTGCGCGGCATCACCAATCTGTCCTCGGGCAAGATGGGCTATGCGGTGGCGCGCGCGGCGCGCGAAGCGGGCGCCGAGGTGCTGCTCATTTCCGGCCCGACGGCCCTGGACGCGCCATTCGGCGTGCGCCGCATCGACGTGCAAAGCGCGCAGCAGATGCATGATGCGGTACTGGCCCACGTCGACGGCCAGCATGTCTTCGTCGCCGTGGCCGCTGTGGCAGACTGGCGCGTGGCCAACGCCAGCGACCAGAAGATGAAAAAGCAGGCCGACGGCTCCGTGCCCGAACTGCAGTTCGTGCAAAATCCCGACATCCTGGCCACCGTGGCGGCGCGCACCAACCTGGCCGGCTATCCGTACTGCGTGGGCTTTGCCGCCGAATCGGAAAACCTCGTGGAATTCGGCTCGGTCAAGCGCGAGAAAAAAGGCATTCCCCTGCTGGTCGGCAATATCGGCCAGAACACGTTTGGCCAGGACGACAACACCATCATCCTGTTCGACGAGGAAGGCCATACCGTGCTGCCGCGCGCCTCGAAACTGAACCTGGCGCGCCAGCTGATTTCGGAAATCTCGAAGCGGATCGCCAGGAATTCACTGCTCAAATAATCACTTTCTAAACGACTTAGCTTCAATGAAAAATATCGACATCAAGATCCTCGACGCCCGCATGCAAGAACTGCTGCCGGCCTACGCCACGCCGGGCAGCGCGGGACTCGACCTGCGCGCCTGCATAACCGAGCCCATCACCATCGAAGCCGGCCAGACCGTGCTCATTCCCACCGGCCTGGCCATCCACATCGGCGACCCGTCGTATGCGGCCATGATTTTGCCGCGCAGCGGCATGGGCCACAAAAACGGCATCGTATTGGGGAATCTGGTAGGCTTGATCGACTCCGATTACCAGGGCCAGCTGATGGTATCGACCTGGAACCGGGGCCAGAGCGCATTCACGCTCAATCCCATGGAACGCCTGGCGCAGCTGATTATCGTGCCGGTGCTGCAAGTGGGCTTTAACGTCGTCGAGGAATTCGGCGACAGCGAACGCGGTGTTGGCGGTTTCGGCAGCACCGGCAAACATTAAGGATTGACACTTATGCCAGGTTTCCGCCATCTGATCCCAGCCCCAACCTCGCTGCGCCGACTGGCCACTCCCCTCCTGTTGGCCGGCGCGGCCATTCTGGCCGGCTGCACCACGCCGGCGACGAATGTCAGCGGCCCGTTCAACGTCGTGCCGGCGCCCGATGCGCCCGCACCGACGGCGCAGCAAAAGGCGGCGCAGGAAGAACTGGTGAAGATGGTGGCGCTGCAGGACCGCCTGTCGAAAGTGTCGGCGCCCCTGCTGATCAATAATGCGGACCTGTGCAAGACGTATGCGCGCAACCTGCTGGGCTTCACGGCGCAGAACAAGTATTCCTACCCCGGCATCTATGCCGACGCGGCGCAGGCGGCCCTCGGCTACGGCGAGCAGATGCAGGTGTCCGGCGTCTTGCCGGGCAGCGGCGCCGCGCGCGCCGGCTTGCGCAAGGGCGACGGCTTGCTGGCCGCCGAAGGCAAGCCGCTGCCGGCCGGCCCGAAAGCGGAAGGCCCGTTCGGCGCCATCGTCGGCCCGCTGGCCTCGAAAAGCGCGAGCCTGAACATGACCATCGCCCGCGACGGCCAGCAGCAAGACCTCAAAATTCCCGTCACGCGCGCCTGCGCCTTCCGCGTCGCCCTGGGCAATGCGGACAATATCAACGCGTATTCGGACGGTTCGCGCATCATGCTCACGCGCGGCATGGTCAATGCGGCGCAAAACGATGAAGGCATCGCCTTCGTCATCGCCCGCGAAATGGCGCACAACATCCTCGACCACGCGCGCAGCCAGCGCACGGCGGGTACGGCCGGCAGCATCATCGACAGCCTGGGCGCCGTGCAGCCCGACGTGTCGATGCTGACGGGCGCCGCCGGCATCAAGGCCATGCCGCAGGAACTCGACGTGCAAGCCGACACCCTGGCCATCTATCTGCTGGCGCGCGCCGGCTACAATGTCGACAACGCGGCCCGCTTCTGGCAGCGCCTGGCCACGCAAGTGCCGGCCACGGTCGCCAACGGCTACACGGCCCTGCACCCGGGCACCAACTCGCGCATGGCGGCGATCAACCGCGCCGTCACTGACGTGCGCGCCAAGCAGGCGGCGAAGAAACCGCTCAAGCCTTAAACGCCAAAGGCGCCTGATGCAGCAGGTTTGCTCAGGCGCCCGGGAAGTTCGGGAAGTAGGTGCCCATGACCCAGGTCAGAGCGCCGCAAAATACCACCGCCAGGAACAGGGCGATGAGCAGTTTGCCAAACTTGGGGATGCCGTCATCTTGCGTCTTTTGGTCGTTCGACATGAAAACTCTCCGCAGGCTGTTGGAGAGCGTAGTATAGCCACAATATTGAAGAATATTCCATACTTTGCCGCCTGCCTGCGGCTTTCCTTCCGCGCCTCATGGACAGCATCGACCTTGAAGTTCTGAAAACCAGCGCCGCCTGGCTCGCCGCCGGGCACCGCTGCGAACTCGTCACCGTCATCAAGACCTGGGGCTCCAGCCCCCGTCCCGTGGGCGCCACCCTGGCCATCTGCGACGACGGCACGGTGGTCGGCTCCGTCTCCGGCGGCTGCATCGAGGATGACTTGATCGACACCGTGCGCGTGCACGGCATCGTGCGCACCTTGCCGGAAATCGTCAGCTACGGCATCAGCGCCGACGAGGCGCACCGCTTCGGCCTGCCCTGCGGCGGCACCATCGAACTGGCCATCGAGCCGCTGCACGCGGACAGCAAGGTGGCCGAACTGCTGGCACGCCTGGAAGCGCATGAACTCGTCGAGCGCCGCCTCGACCTGCACAGCGGCGCCGTCACCCTGCAGCGCGCCACGCCGGGCGCCGTGCTGGCCCTGGAAGGCGCGGTGCTCACCACGCAGCACGGCCCGCGCTGGCGATTGCTGATCATCGGCGCCAGCCAGCTGTCGCGCTTCGTGGCGCAGATCGCCACGGCCATGGATTACCACGTCATCGTCTGCGACCCGCGCGAGGAATACCGGGGCGGCTGGAACGTACCGGGCGTGCCCCTGCTGCACGCCATGCCGGACGACCTGGTGCTGGAATTAAAACTCGACAGCCGCAGCGCCGTCGTCGCCCTCACGCACGACCCCAAGCTCGACGACCTGGCCCTGATGGAAGCATTGAAATCGCCGGCTTTTTATGTCGGCGCCATCGGCTCGCGCGCGAATAACGCCAAGCGCCGCGAACGGCTGCTGCAGTTCGACGTCAGCGCCGAGCAGCTGGCGCGCCTGCATGGCCCCATCGGCCTGTACATCGGCAGCAAGACGCCGGCCGAAATCGCCATTTCCATCCTGGCCGAACTGACGGCCGTGAAAAATGGCGTGCCCGACGCGCTGCAGATCCATCACGCGGCGGCCCTGAGTCCGCCCACCACCGATATCTGCGCCCGCTAAGGACCGCAGCAAGAAACGCGGTGCGCCGGCGGCGCGCCCCTGCTACCTTCACTGAATTTGGCCACCATGACCCTGCTGCACTGGACCCTCCCCCTGCCCGCCGGCTACCGCCGCGACGACGTCATCGCCTTTCACAGCCGCGATACGGAAGCCGTGGCGGAACAGGTCACCGCGACGGGCCTGCGCAAGGGCATCCTGCTTGCCGGCGTGCCCGTCGTGCTGGACGTGGCGTTCGCGGACGCCGCGGCCGTCTGCCGCGCCGAGATCGACGGCAGCGCCAGTGACGCCCTGCACACGGCGCTGCATGGCGCCCTGCTCAACATCCTCGGCCTGCGCATCGACCCGCAACCCTTCGCGCAGCTGGCCGCCGCCGATCCGCTGCTGGCGCCGTTGATCCGGCTTAACCCGGGATTGCGCATCGTGCAATCGGCCAGCCCGTTCGAGGCGCTGACCTGGGCCATCATCGGCCAGCAGATCAACCTGCCGTTCGCCATTTCCCTGCGCCGCACCTTCATTCTGCAGGCGGGGCGCCGGCATGGCAGCGGCTTGTGGTGCTACCCGGAGGCGCGCGACGTGGCGCGGCTGGACATCGAGGATTTGACCAGCCGCAAATTCTCGCGCGCCAAGGCGGAAACCGTGCTGCGCCTGGCGCATCTCGTCGATGACGGGGAATTGTCGCTGGAACTGCCGCCCTCCGGCGACGTGGCGGCCATTTCGCAGGCGCTGCTGGCCGTCAAGGGCATCGGCCCGTGGACCGTCAATTACGCGCTGCTGCGCGGCTACGGCTATGCCAACTGCTCGCTGCACGGCGACGTGGCGATCCGCGCCGCCCTGCAAAAGCTGCTCGGAGAGGAAACGAAACCGGACATGGCGCGCACGGAGCAGTGGCTGCGCCAGTACGCGCCGCACCGCACCATGGCGGCCGCCCACCTGTGGGCCAGCCTGCATGCGCCGGCAAAAAATATGTCAAACGAGCGGGAATAAACGGCGGGCGGCACGCGTCTATCCCTTGCAAGCCCCCCAAAACCTCAAGGAGATCATCATGCGCTTTACTACTTTTGCCGCCACCGCCCTTTTCACCGCCTTGTCCGCCCCCCTCGCCTTCGCCGCCGACGTCATGCCCGCCAACGGCATGCTGGTCAACGCCAGCGGCATGACCGTGTATGTGTTCGACAAGGATGTCGCCGACAGCGGCAAGAGCGCCTGCAGCGGCGGCTGCCTGGTCGCGTGGCCCGCCGTCATCGCCACCAACGCGGCGCCCGCCGCCCCGTATGGCAGCATCAAGCGCGAAGACAACGGCGCCATGCAGCTGACCTACAAGGGCAAGCCCCTGTACCTGTACAAGGAAGACAAGAAGCCGGGCGACGTGGCCGGCGACAATTTCAAGAACGTGTGGCACGTCGTCAAGCCCTAAGCAGCCCTGCCCGCCGCCACGATGACCACGCAAGAGGATAGCCGTCAGCTGCAAGCGTGCCTGCCCGGCCTGCGCCGCTATGCGCGCGCGCTGGCGGGCGCCCTGCACGCGGACGACCTGGTGCAGGACACCGTGGAGCGGGCGTGGCGCAAGCTGGACCAGCGCGTCGGCGAGATGCGGCCCTGGCTCTTCTCCATCATGCATAACCTGCACGTGGACCAGTTGCGCCGCCCCGGCCTGGCGCTGCAGGAGCTCGACGACGATACCGTGCTGCCCGCGCCTGAGCACGCGCCCGGGCAAGCCATCGCCATCGGCGAGATGGATGCGGCGCTGGCCCGTTTGCCGCTGGGGCAGCGCGAAGTGATCCTGCTCGTCGCGCTCGAACAGATGCCGTACGAGCAGGTGGCGGCCACCCTGGACCTTCCCGTCGGCACCGTGATGTCGCGTTTGTCGCGCGGGCGCGACAAGCTGCGCACCCTGCTCGACGGCCGCCCTGCCGGCAGCCAGGGCAGCGGCCCACCCACCCTGAAAGTCGTGAAATGACAACGCAAGCCATCAGCGAAGCGCAATTGCACGCCCTGGCCGACGGCGTCCTGCCCGAAGACCAGCGCGCGGCCGTCGACGCCCACCTGCACGCGCATCCCGGGGATGCCGCCAAGGTCGATGCGTGGCGCGAGCAGAACCGGCAATTGCGCGCCCTGTTCGATCCCGTGCTGGACGAAGCCGTGCCGCCTGCCCTGCTGCAGGCGGCGGCCCCGCCGGCGGCGAACGGCGCCTGGCGCCGCCCCGCCATGCAGGCGGCAGCTGCCGTCGTGCTGGTGCTCGCGGGCGGCGCGGGCGGCTGGCTGATGCGCGGCGATGGCGGCGATGCCGCCGACATGCGGAGCGCCAGCGCCAGCCCGATCTCCCTGGCGCGCAGCGCCGCCATCGCCCATGCCGTCTACACGCCGGAAGTACGCCACCCCGTCGAGGTGGGCGCGGAACAGGAGGCGCACCTGGTGCAATGGCTGTCGAAACGCCTGGGCAGCAAATTGCAGCCGCCTGCGCTGTCGCCGCTCGGCTATCACCTGATCGGCGGGCGTTTGCTGCCCGGCGATGGCGACGGCCCCGTGGCGCAATTCATGTATGAAGATGGCAAAGGTCAGCGCCTGACCCTGTACGTGGCAAAAGAACGGGCCGGCAAGCAGGAAACGGCCTTCCGCTACACGCAGGAAAAGGACTTGAGCGTGTTTTACTGGATCGACGGCCAGCTCGGTTATGCCCTCTCGGCGAGCCTGCCCAAACAGGAACTGGGCAAGATCGCCGACGCCGTGTACGCGCAGCTGGAAAGTCACTAAACAGACTCTTCCATTTTCCGGAATTCTGCAATCCATTTCACGCCGCACCATTGCAGCAGCAACGCTGCGGCGGCGACCAGGGCGGCGCAGGCCGCCAGCAGCCACACGGGCCAGTCCAGCAGGAGCAGTACCCCGCCTGCGGCGGCGCCGATGGCACTGCCCAGGTACAGCGCCGATTCGTTGAGAGCGATGGCCAGGTTGCCGTCGCCCTGCCGCGCGCGCACGGCCAGCAGCCGCTGGTTCTGCGGCACTTGCAGGGCCCAGCCGGCCGCGCCCCACAGCACGATGGGCGCCAGCATCAGCCACGCCGACCAGCCGGCCGCCAGCGGCAGCGCGCACAAGGCCAGCGCCAGCAACAGCAGGATGAGCCAAGTCAGTCTCGGCGCCGCCACCTTGTCCGCCCATGGCCCGACCAATACGCTGCCCGCGATGCCGCCCACGCCCCACGCCCACAGGAAGGGCGTGGCGGATATCGCGGCGCCGTGCGCGGACCACGCCAGCAGCGGCGCAATGAACGTGTACATGCCCAGGCTGGCGATGGCCGCCAGCAGCGACACGAGCAAAATGGCCAGCACCTGCCCATCGGCCAGCAAGGCCAGCTTGCGGCGCAGCGAGGTCGCCGGTACTTCCGGCAGCGCGGGCAGCTTCCACAGCAAGCCCGCCAGCGCCAGCGCACCGAGGAAAGCCACCAGCCACAGGGCCGCCGTCCAGCCCAGCTGCTGCGCCAGCAGCAAGCTCAATGGCACGCCCAGCACCGTGCCGCCCGCCATGCCGCCCATGATCAAGGCTATGGCCTTGCCCCGCTGCCGCGGCGCCGACACGCCAGCCGCCGCCGCGATGCCCAGCGCCAGATACACGCCGGCGCCGATACCGGCCACGGCCCGCCATGCCAGCAGACTGGAAAATCCTGGCGCCAGCGCGCTGGCCCCGTTCGCCAGCACGAACACGCCCAGGGCGGTCAACAGTCCTGAGCGCTGCGCGCGCGCCGGCAGCAAGGCCACGGCCAGCGGCGAGCCGAGACCATAGGCCAGCGTAAACGCCGTTACCAGCTGCGCGGCCATCGCCACGGACACGGAAAAGGCGCCGGCGATCATCGGCATCAGGCCCGCCGTCACATACGACGCCATGCCCAGCGCGAACGCGCCCACGGCGATCAGGTAGACGGTGGCGGGCAGCGCGGCGGCGGCAGGCGCGGCGGCACGGGAGGAAGAATAGTCAGACATGGACACGCTTTCTGGAAGAAAGCAGGCATTCTGGAATACAATATAAACAATTACAATTTAACTGTTTATGCTATTACTGATAGCAACAGCCTCACCGGAAAGACCGCACCATGCGCACCTTGCAACGCACCCGCCACGAACTGGCCGCCTACCTGCAGGCGCGCCGCGCGCGGCTGTCGCCCGAGGACGTGGGTTTGCCCGGCGGCGGGCGGCGCAGGACGCCGGGCTTGCGCCGCGAAGAAGTGGCGGCACTGGCCGGCGTGGGACTGACCTGGTACACCTGGCTGGAGCAGGGGCGCGACATCGGCGTCTCGAGCGCCTTTCTCGACAAGCTGGCCGAAGTGCTGAAACTCGATGCGGCGGAACGGCGCCACCTGTTCCTGCTGGCGCATGCGCGCCCGCCCGCCGAGGAAGGCAAGACGTTTTGCGTGGTGCCGCCGCCCGTGCGCCGCCTGATGCACGAGCTGGCGCATCCGGCCTATGTGCTCAACCTGCGCTGGGACGTGCTGGCGTTCAATGCGGGCGCGGACGCCCTGTTCGGCTTCGGCACGCATGTGCCGGCGCGCCGCAATCTGCTGTGGCTGTTGTTTACCGACCCGCTGCTGCGCTCCCGTTTCGCCGGCTGGGAAGAGCAGGCGCCGCTGATGCTGTCGAGCTTTCGCCGCGACTATGCACGCGCCACGCAGGAAGCGGACATCCACGCGCTGGTGGAGGAACTGGAAAAGGTCTCGCCCGAGTTCAAGCAGTGGTGGCGCCGCCACGACGTGCATGCGCCGTGCGCCGGCGTGCGCCAGCTGGACGTCTGCGGCGAGCAGCTCGCGTATGAACACACTTCGCTGACCATCGATGCTGACCGCCACTTGCGGCTGGTCGTGTATGCGCGCCAGCTGGCAGACGACATCGCGCCGTAGAACGAAAAAACCGCTGGCCCTCTTGCGAGGAACCAGCGGCTTCGAATTGGTTGCGGGGACAGGATTTGAACCTGTGACCTTCGGGTTATGAGCCCGACGAGCTGCCAGACTGCTCCACCCCGCACTCGAATTATATACCAGATTGTTGCGCGGCGTAAAGGGCATGATTTGACAATGTCATGCCTGCCCCAGATGCCGGAGTGTGCCGTTGGCCAGCAATGGAAAAAGCCGCTGATTCTCTTGCAAGAATCAGCGGCTTTCATATATTGGTTGCGGGGACAGGATTTGAACCTGTGACCTTCGGGTTATGAGCCCGACGAGCTGCCAGACTGCTCCACCCCGCACTCGAATTATAAGGGCAAGCGGGTGACTTAGGCAATAGCTATCTCAACTTCGGCTGTAATAGAGCTATTAAATTAAAATGCGTTAAAAAAGGTCGGCCAACTAGCAGCTGGCATTGTGTCCGCCCGTCACGCCACACAGCGCGCAATCGGTGTACAGTAAGCGTTACACTATCGTCTTGTCCGATGCCATCCCTACTCCAAGCCTGCCCATGAAATTCTGCTCCGAATGCGCCCACCCTGTCAGCCTGTCCATTCCGGAAGGCGACAACCGTCCGCGCTATGTCTGCGCCAACTGCGACGCCATCCATTACCAGAACCCGAAAATGGTGGTCGGCTCGATTCCCGTCTGGGAAGAGGATGGCCAGCTGCAGGTCTTGCTGTGCAAGCGGGCCATCGAGCCGCGCCTGGGCTACTGGACCCTGCCGGCCGGCTTCATGGAAAACGACGAAACGACGTCCGACGCGGCCGAGCGCGAAACGGTGGAGGAAGCGGGCGCGAATATCGAGCTGGGTCCCCTGTTTTCGCTGCTCAACGTGCAGCGCGTGCACCAGGTGCACCTGTTCTACCTGGCGCGCCTGCGCGACCTCGATTTCGCGCCCGGCATCGAAAGCCTGGACGTGCAGCTGTTTACGGAAGCGCAAATTCCGTGGGATGACTTGGCCTTCCCCACCATCCGCGCCACCCTGGAACTGTTCTTTGCCGACCGCGTGAAGATCCGCGAAGGCGGCAGCTATGGTGTGCATACGGGCGACATCACGCGCCCGATGGCGCGCGCGGATGCCGAGTAAGCCCCCATCACCCGCCATTTTTGACGCCGCATGATTCCCTGGCTCGACATCCACACACCGTTCCCCGACGTCTCGCGCGCCCTCACCGACGAGGCGCCCGGCCTGCTGGCGGCCGGCGCCGATCTGTCGCCCGCGCGCCTGCTCGACGCCTACCGGCGCGGCATCTTCCCCTGGTTTTCCGAGGGCCAGCCCATTCTGTGGTGGAGCACGGACCCGCGCATGGTGCTGATGACGGACGACTTCAAGGTCTCCGACAGCCTGGCCAAGGCGATCCGCAAGGTCGAGCGCAGCGCCGCCACGGACGGGCGCTGGCAGCTGCGCTTCGACGGCGATTTCGACGCCGTCATGCGCGCCTGCGCGGCGCCGCGCAAGGATGGCCCGGGCACCTGGATTTCCGACGAGATCATCGCCGGCTACACGGGCTTGCACAAGCTGGGCTACGCCCACTCGTCCGAGCTGTGGCTGGACGGCGAACTGGTGGGCGGCGCGTATGGCGTGTCGATCGGACGCATGTTCTATGGCGAATCGATGTTCGCCCGCGTCTCGGATGGATCGAAGATCGCGCTGGCCCACCTCGTGCGCTTTTTGCAGGCCCGCGGCGTGACCATGATTGACTGCCAGCAAGAAACGAAACACCTGGCCTCGCTGGGCGCGGCGCCCATTTCGCGCGCCCGCTTCCTGGCCCATGTGAGGAGCGCCATTGAAGCAGCGCAAATCACCGATTGGCATGCTGCGCCACCGGCGTAAAAAAGCTATGATAGCTCCAGGCACACCGCCAGGCACATTTCCATTGCTGCGGACAGACCAGACAGGATCAGCATGACGCACCTGAACGAACTACCGTTTGCCACCCTGCAGTTCTACACGACGGCACCGTATCCGTGCAGCTACCTGGACGACCGCCAGGCCCGCTCGCAGGTGGCCACGCCTTCGCACCTGATCAACAGCGACGTGTATTCGGAACTGGTGCGCAACGGCTTTCGCCGCAGCGGTATTTTCACCTACCGCCCGTATTGCGATGGCTGCCAGGCCTGCATCCCCGTGCGCGTGGTGACGCAATCGTTCACGCCCAACCGCAACCAGCGCCGCGCCTGGAACCGCCACGCCAACCTGCAGGCGGGCGTGGCCACTTTGTCCTTCCTCGACGAGCACTACGAACTGTATCTGCGCTACCAGAGCACGCGCCACGCGGGCGGCGGCATGGACCAGGACAGCCGCGACCAGTACGCGCAATTCCTGCTCCAAAGCCGGGTCAACACGCGCCTGGTGGAGTTCCGCGAGCCTGACGGCACCCTGCGCATGGTCAGCATCATCGACGTGCTGGCCGATGGCCTGTCGTCCGTCTACACGTTTTTCGATCCCGACGTGCCCGGCGCCTCGTACGGCACCTACAACGTGCTGTGGCAAATCGCCCAGGCGCGCGAACTGAACCTGCCTTACATCTACCTGGGCTACTGGATAGAACAAAGCCCGAAGATGGCGTATAAAATCAACTTCAAGCCGCTGGAAGCGCGGATCAAGGGACAGTGGGTGATCATGTAAGGTAGGTCGGATTAGCGCGCAAGTGCGTAATCCGACGCTGCAAAGCCAACAATGGTGTCGGATTACGCTGCGCTAATCCGACCTACCGGCGAACAATCGCGAGGGTCTGACCCATGCACTTCAGGCTTCTTACTTGCTTTTATCCGGAAACGCCGGACGTGGGCCGCACGGGCGGGTTCTTCGCCAGCGCTGGAAGCGCGTCAAGGGACAGCGGGCGATCATGTAAGGTAGGTCGGATTAGCGCGCAAGCGCGTAATCCGACGCTGCAAAGCCAACAATGGTGTCGGATTACGCTGCGCTAATCCGACCTACCGGCGAACAATCGCGAGGGTCTGACCCCTGCACTTCAGCTTACTTGCTCTTGTCCGGAAACGCCGGACGCGCAGGCCGCACGGGCGGCTTTTTCGCCAGTTCGGCCTGGATCACCTCGATCGCCTTTTCCAGCTGCGGATCGCGGCCGGCGATGACGTCGGCCGGCGTTTGCTCGACTTCGATATCGGGCGGCACGCCTTCGTTTTCCACGCCCCAGCCATTTTCGCGCGTCCAGAACGCCAGGTTCGGCGCCGTGATCGTGCCGCCATCCATCAGCACGGGGAAGCCGAGGATGCCCACCAGGCCGCCCCACGTTGCCTTGCCGATCAGCGGACCCATGTTATTTTTGCGGAACATCCACGGCAGCAGATCGCCGCCCGAGCCGGCCGTCTCGTCGATCAGCATGGCGCGCGGTCCCTGGATCGAGGCGGACGGCGTCTTCATGTCGGCGCCGTAGCGCATGGTCCACCAGGCGATTTCCTTCTTCTGCAGGATCTCGATGTAGTAATCGGCCACGCTGCCGCCACCGTTAAAGCGCTCGTCGACGATGATGGCCTGCCTGTCCGCCTGCGGGAAGAAATAGCGCTTGAAGTAGGTGTGGCCCAGCCCCGCCGTATTGGGCACGTACACGTACGCCACCTTGCCGTTGGTGGCCGCATTGACCTTGCGCATATTGCCCTCGATCCAGTCGCGGTTGCGCAAGGCATCCTCGGCCGGCACGGGCACCACGGTGATCGTGCGCGCGCCCTTGCCGTCGGCTGACGGCCCCACGGTCAGGTCGATGGCCTTGCCTGCCGTGTTCTCGAAGGCGCTGTACAGGTTGGTCGGCGGCAACAAAGGGCGGCTGTCGACGGCCAGCAGGTATTCGCCCGCCTTGACGTTCAGGCCCGGCTCCGTCAGCGGCGCGCGCAGGGCCGGATTCCAGTTCAAGCCGCCATACACCTTCTTGAAGCGGTAATGGCCGTCGCTCACTTCATAGTCGGCGCCCAGCAAGCCCCCCGGCACCTTCTTCGCCTCGATAAAGTCGTCGCCGCCGCCACCACGGTGGTGGCCCACGGCCAGTTCGCTGCACATCCACTGGATCAGGCGGTTCAGGTCCGCGCGGCTCGACAGCTCGGGCAGGAACACGGCGTACTTGTCGCGCATGGCCTTCCAGTCCACGCCATGCATGCCCGGGTCATAGAAGTAATCGCGGTTGATGCGCCACACTTCATTGAAAATCTGCGTCCACTCGGCGCGCGGATCGGCTTTCACTTCGATGGCTTCGACCTTGATCTTGCCTTCGCCCGGCGCCAGCAGCTTGCCCGTGGCGGAGCCCATGGCCCAGTTGTCCTTGTGGCGGTACAGCAGCTTCTTGCCGTCGGCCGACACTTCGAAGTCGTCCGCTTCCGCCACCACGGTTTCCGCCTTGCGCTCCTTCAAATCGAAGCGCTGCACGGCCTTCTTGCCGTCGCTTTCGCGCAACAGGAAGATCTGCCCCGCGGCGCCGGCCGTCAGGCTGGAGAACTGCGCGGCCGGCAGCGGCAGGTCGACGATGCGCGTGGCGATGCCGTCGAAATCGATGCTGATCGGCGCCACGGGCGCCACCGCCACTTTCGGGTCGTCGCGGCCCGTCTTCGGATCGGTCTTCGCTTCGCTCTTCGCGTCGTTTTTCGACTCGGCTTCGGCCTTCGCCGACTCCTTCCGGCTCTCCGCGCCGGCGGCCTTTTCCTCGTCGCTTTCCTTGATCAAGGGCGACGGCAAGTCGCGCCGCAGCACGGCCATCCACACGGTGCGCGTCACCAGGTTGTCTTCGTTCTGCTGCGAGAACCAGTTGTTGCTGGGGCCTGCGTTGGTCGACGCGAAGAAGTACAGGTATTTGCCGCTCTTGTCGAACACGGGCTGGGCCACGTCGGACAGGCCATCGGTCACGGGCATGGACTTGTTCTGCTCAACGGAATAGATGTAGGCGCTGCGCGTGTAGGTGGGCGAATTGAGCGTGTAGGCCAGCCAGCGCGAATCGGGCGCCCACGCGGCGCGCATGCTCTTGTCCACGCCATACATCGGCTCCGTGGCGATTTTTTGCAGCTTGCCGTTGCCGACGTCGATCACGTACATGCTCCAGCCATTGTCGGCAAACGCGATTTTCCTGCTGTCGGGCGACCAGACGGCGTTGTCATAGAAGCCGCTGCCATTGAGCTTGAACTTGCGCACGGCGCCCTTGCCGTCCTGCGCCCGCACGTGCAGCTCGTATTCGCCCGACTCGTCCGAGAAATACGCGACCGAGCGGCCATCGGGCGACCAGATCGGCGTGCGCTCGTGGGCGCCGGCCGTCTGCGTCAGGTTGCGCACGTCGCCCTTGTCGGCGGGGATAGTGACGATCTCGCCCCGGTACTCGAAGGCGATGCGCGCGCCCGACGGCGAAATCGACGCGTCGCGGATGTATTTCGCGTTCTTCACCCAGCGGGGCCGCGCCTGCCCCAGGTCGCTGGCCACGCCGATGGTGAGCTTGTGCGCCTGGCCGCTGGCGATGTCGAAAGAGTGCAGATACCCGGCCTGCTCGTAGACGATGGTGCCGTTCGCGGCCGACGCGTTGAGCACGGGGAAATCCGCGTGCCGCGTCAGCTGGCGCACGGCTTTCGTCTTGACGTCATACGCAAACAGGTTGAATTCGCCGTTGCGGTCCGAGCGGAAGTACACGCTGTCGCCTATCCATATCGGGTCGACGTCGTTCGAGCGCGTGGTCGGCTGGGGGATTTTTTCGATCGACTTGTCGCTGGACGAAAACAGCCACAGCCAGGAATTGGTGCCGCCCCGGTAGCGCTTCCACTGCTTGAAGGCCGGCATCAGGGGGTTGTAGGCGATGCGCTTGCCATCGGGCGAATACGTGGCACGCGAGGCATTCGGGATTTCCAGCTGCGTTTCCACGCCGCCCGCCACGGGCACCGTAAACAGCTTCTGGAAGCGGTTGTTGAAGGCGGCGCGGGGCGAGGTGAACATCACGGCCTGGCCATCGGGCGTGAACGATTGCGCCAGATCAACACCGGGGTGGAAAGTCAGGCGCCGCGGCACGCCGCCCGCCGCCGCGATCACATACACGTCGACATTGCCGTCGATGTTCGCGCTGTACGCGATCAGGCTGCCGTCGGGCGAAAAGACGGGATTCGATTTGTCGCCCAGGTCCGACGTCAAGCGCCGCGCGCCGCCGCCGTCCAAGTTGGACAGCCACAGGTCGCCCGCGTAGATGAAGGCGATGTGGCGGCTGGAGACGGCCGGTTCGCTCAGCATGCGGGTGTCTTGCGTATTGGGCAGGGCCAGGGCCGGGTGGCTTAGCAGCAGTGCGCTGGCGGCCGCGATGGCGGTCAGGATGCGTGTCTTTTTCAATCGATGTCTCGCTTATGAAGTAAAGGGAACAGGGAAGAAACAGGAAAGTCCAGGGCCCGATGCAGATTATCAAGGGATCAATATTGCATCAGACCAACAAGAACTATACACCCGGCCGCCGCGCGGAACACGGTAAAATACGGCACTTATTTCGCGCGCCGCCAGCCCTTCCCGGCGGCCCGCACACCTACTCAAAGCGCCCCATGTCTGAAAAATTCCTGTACTCCCTCGCCCGCCCGCTGCTGTTTTCGATGGATGCCGAAGCGGCCCACCATTTCACCCTGCCCGCCCTGAAACGCGCCAGCGCGCTGGGCCTGACGAAGCTGGCCGGCAAACCGGCCGCTGATCCGCGCACGGTGATGGGCATCACCTTCCCGAACCCCGTCGGTCTGGCCGCCGGCCTGGACAAGGATGGCGCCTACATCGACGCACTGGCCGACCTGGGTTTCGGCTCGATCGAAGTGGGCACCGTCACGCCGCGCGCGCAGGCGGGCAATCCGAAACCGCGCATGTTCCGCCTGCCGCAGGCGCAGGGCATCATCAACCGCATGGGTTTCAATAATGGCGGCGTGGACGCCTTTGTGGCCAATGTGCAGGCGTCGAAGTTTTACCAGAACCGCGCCGGCGTGCTGGGCCTGAACATCGGCAAGAACGCCGACACGCCCATCGAGCGCGCGGCCGACGACTATCTGCTGTGCCTGGAAAAAGTCTACCCCTACGCCAGCTATGTGACGGTGAATATCTCGTCGCCGAACACCAAGAATTTGCGCCAGCTGCAGGGTGCGTCGGAACTCGACGCCCTGCTGTCGCAACTGAAGGATGCCCAGGCGCGCCTGGCGGACAAGCACAAGCGCTACGTGCCGCTGGCCCTGAAGATCGCGCCGGACATGGATGGCGAACAGGTGAAAAGCATCGCCGAGTCGCTCACGCGCCACCAGATCGACGGCGTCATCGCCACCAATACGACCCTGTCGCGCAGTGCCGTTGAAGGCATGCAGCACGGCGCCGAAGCGGGCGGCCTGTCGGGCGCGCCCGTGTTCGAGCTGTCGAACAATGTGATCCGTTTGCTGAAGGCGGAACTGGGCGACGCCCTGCCCATCATCGGCGTGGGCGGCATCATGCAGGGCAAGGATGCTTTGGCCAAGTTCGAATCGGGCGCGCAGCTGGTGCAGCTGTACAGCGGCCTGATCTACGCCGGTCCCGCCCTGATCAAGGATTGCGCGCGCGCGCTGCGCGGCAAACAGGCGAAATGATCGCCAAGGTCAAGCTGGGCGCCAGCAGCCTGGAAGTGAGCACAATCTGCCTGGGCACGATGACCTTCGGCGAGCAGAACAGCGAAGCCGAAGCCCACAGCCAGCTCGATTACGCGCTCGAACGGGGCATCAACTTCGTCGACACGGCGGAGATGTATCCGGTGATGGCCAGTGCGCAAACGCAGGGCAGCACGGAACGCTACATCGGCAGCTGGCTGAAGAAAAGCGGCAGGCGCAGTCAGATCGTCCTGGCCAGCAAGGTGGCCGGGCCGAACTCGCGCATGCACTGGATACGCAAGGGCAAGACGGATCACGACGCGGTCAACATCCGCGCTGCCGTCGAAGACAGCCTGCGCCGGCTGCAGACGGAGCATATTGACCTGTATCAATTGCACTGGCCCAGCCGCAACCTGCCCATCTTCGGCGCCAGCGTGTACAACCCGCGCAAGGAACACGCGTCGGTCGCCATCGAAGAGACACTGGCCGTGCTGGGCAAGCTGGTCGAGGAAGGCAAGATCGGCCACATCGGCGTGTCGAATGAATCGTCGTGGGGCGTGTGCGAATACATCAAGCAGGCCGAGCTGAAAGGCTTGCCGCGCATCGTTTCGATCCAGAACCTGTACAACCTGACGGCGCGCCATTTCGAGACGAGCCTGCTCGACGAAACCTGCCACCGCGAGAACGTCAGCTTGCTGGCCTACAGCCCGCTGGCGTTCGGCCAGCTGACAGCGAAGTACCTCGACAATCCACAAGCCAGGGGCCGCCTGACGCGCTTCCCGGCCGGCTGGAGTCCCCGCTACGTGCGCCCCGCCACCATCGAGGCGGCCCGGCAATATGCGGCGCTGGCCCGCGCGCACGGCCTGACGCCGGCGCAGCTGGCACTCGCGTGGTGCTACTCGCGCTGGTTCGTCGCGTCGACCATCATCGGCGCCACCAGCGTGGCGCAGTTGCAGCAAAATATCGATGCGCATCACCTCACCTTGTCGCCGGAACTGGTGGCGGCCGTCGACGCCATCCACGCCAGTCTGCCCAATCCGGGACAGTAAGGCCCGCCGTCTGGCGGCGCATGCCGTCGCCAGGCTCCCCACGCTCATCGCAGATAGTCGTATTTATACAACAGCCGGCAATTTACTGCTGTGCAGCATTGCGGCCTTGCCGTGCCCGGTCGTATGCTGGAAACGAGGCCATATGCGCTACGCGCACCATGTTGACGTCTTTCAGATATTTATTGCATATCGATAGACAGAACGATTCGTAAGCACGCCGCGTGCCCACTGTTAATCTGATTGCATCACCGGACCGCCATGGTCCGCGCAACCACAACCGAAGAGATATCGTCGATGAGTTCAAGCAACGCCCGCTCCCAACTTCCCGCCCTCCCCGTAAAAACCGTGATCGCCGCCAGCCTGGTCGCCTGCTTCAGCCTGCCAATGCAGGCGCAGGCGCAGCAAGAGCTGCCGGCCGAAGGCGAATTGCAATCGGTGGTGGTCACCGGCACCTTCGCCAAGAACCGCCGCACCATCGATTCCGAATCGCCGATCGACATCCTGACCTCGCGCGACCTGCAAAGCACGGGTTCGGGCGAGCTGGCCACCGTGCTGGCGCGCCTGCTGCCATCGCTGAACTTTGCCCGCGCCACGGGCGCCGACGCCAGCGACGCCGTGCGTCCGGCGCAATTGCGCGGCCTGTCGCCCGACCAGACCCTGGTACTGGTGAACGGCAAGCGCCGCTATACCTCGGCCGTCGTCAACGTCAACGGCTCGCTGGGCCGCGGCTCTGCGCCTGTCGACCTGAACGCCATTCCCCTGGCCGCCATCGACCACGTGGAAGTGCTGCGCGATGGCGCGGCGGCCCAGTACGGCTCCGACGCGATTGCCGGCGTGATCAACATCATCCTGAAAAAAGGCGCGGCCGGCGGCGATATCGAAGTGGGTTATGGGCAGACGCAGGAACGCGACGGCAAGCAAAAATCCATCAAGGGTTCGGCCGGCTTCGCCCTGGGCGAGGACGGCTGGGTGCGCGTCTCGGCCGAAGTGGCGGAACGCGACCCGACCAACCGCGCCGGTGCCGATTTCCGCAACCCGCTGGAACCGCGCTACGGCAAGGTCAACCAGCGCTATGGCGACCCGGAAAGCAAGCCGGCAACGATTTTCCTCAACAGCGAATACCACATCAGCGACAACCTCGACTGGTATGCCTTCGGCAACTACGGCAAGCGCGACACGTCGGCCGCCGCCACCTGGCGCACGGCGCTGATCACGGACCCGAATAATTCGAAGCAGTTTGTCCAGCGCACGCCGCTCTTCCCGGAAGGCTTTTTGCCATTGCAAAACAGCACCCTGACGGACCAGTCCCTGGTGACGGGCTTGCGCGGCGAAGCGGCCGGCTGGCGCTGGGATGCCAGCCTCAATTACGGCAGCAACAAGTTCGAGCTGGACCTGGACAATACGGTCAACCAGTCGTTGGGCGCCAACAGCCCCACGCATTTCTATGCGGGCTCGCTGAAAAACGAACAGACCGTATTCAACCTCGATGCGGCGCGCGAATTTCCTGTCTCTTTCTTTACGGGTCCGCTGACGGTGGCCGTGGGCGCCGAAGCGCGCCATGAAAAATACAGCATCGGCGCCGGCGATGAAGCATCGTACACGGGCGGTGGTTCGCAAGGCTTTGCCGGCTTCCGTCCTGTCAACGCGGGCAGCCACTCGCGCCACAACGAGTCGGTCTATGTGAACCTGGAAGCGGAAGCGACGAAGAAACTGTCGGGCGGCGTGGCCCTGCGCCATGAGCGCTACAGCGATTTCGGCAGCACCACCTCGGCCAAGGGTTCGGCCCGTTATGCGTTCACGGACGCGCTGTCCCTGCGCGGCACCGTGTCGAGCGGCTTCCGCGCGCCGTCGCTGGCGCAGCAGTACTACACCATCACCACCACCAATTTCCAGGTCGTCAACGGCGTCAACACGCCGATCGAGACGGGCACCTTCGCCGTCAACACGCCGCAGGCGCGCGCTCTGGGCGCACAGGATCTGAAACCGGAAAAGGCACGCAACTACAGCCTGGGCCTGCAGTTCCAGCCAACCCGCAACTTCACCACGACGGTGGACGCCTACCGCATCGACATCGACAACCGCATCCTGTTCTCGGCCAATCTGGTCCTCAACAATGCATTGAAAAACGTCCTGGCCGCACAAGGCACGCCTGTGGGCTCGGGACGCTATTTCACCAACGCCGTCGATACGCGCACGGAAGGCGTCGACATCGTCAGCACCTACCGCATCGACCTGCAGGACAAGGACCGCCTCGACCTCACCGTGGCGTACAACCACAACAAGAGCACGGTACAGAAAATCGCCGGCAATCCGGACATCCTGACGGCCAACAACCTGAAACTGATCGACCGCCAGAGCATCGACCGCATCACGGTGGCCTCGCCGAAGGACAAGTTCAGCCTGGCCGCCGACTACGGCTTCGGCATCTGGAATGCGCACGGCGTCGTGACCCGCTACGGCAGCTTCACCGTGCCGCAGAACGACGTCAAGCTGGACCAGACGTATGACCCGCAATGGGTGCTGGACGTGTCCGGTTCCGTGAAACTGGGCAAGAACTGGCGCCTGGTGGCCGGCATCGACAACGTCACCAACCGCTATCCGGCGCAAGTGACGAGCGCGGGCAACCTGAACGTCAACGGTACCCAGCCCTACAGCATCTTCGCGCCGAACGGTTTCAACGGCCGCTATTACTACGCCAAGGCTGGCTATAGCTGGTAAATACCGCTCCGCCATGCAAAAAGCCCGCGCATCTTCCGATGCGCGGGCTTTTTTTCATGTCTTGCGCCCGCAGGCGCTGCAGGCTCAGGCGCGGCGGCGGCGCGCGGCAAAACCGACCAGGCCCAGGCCCAGCATCAACATGCCGTAGGTCGCTGGCTCAGGCACGGCCGAGACGGAACTGTAGGCGCGGAAATTGCTCAGGCCGCGCGGCAGGTTGTTGATGGTGATAAGCGTATTGGCGGCCAGCGGCGCGTCCCAGTGGAACAGCAGTTCGCCACGGCCATAGTGCACGGCCAGGTAGTCAAAGCTGGACTTGACGGTGAACGAACCGGACTTACCGCTTTCCAGGTCGCCCTGGGCGGCAAAGACCAGGGAACCGGTGCCGCTGGATGGCAGACCAAACTTGCTGCTGACCAAGCTCTGGATGGCGGCCGCGCTTTGCGGGCCAGACGGGTTGGCGCCGTCAAACACCCAGACCGAGTCCGCTGCCACGCTGCCGTAGGTGACGGTCTTGCCGCCCACCAGGAAGCCGCTCATGGCGGGATCGGTGATTTCCACCCAGTTCGCCGCCTGGGCCAATGGCGCCAGGCAAGCCGAGACAGCAAGGCAGAGACCCAGCACAGCATGTTTAGTCGTGTTCATAATTTCCCCTATTGATAAATTTCAAAAAACACAATATTGATTATATTTTTGTTATATTTTTTTGCGATTGAGCAAAAGATATCATTCAGGAAATCAAAATGCAATAAAAGAAACAAATTTTACCATTGGCATTTTTAATCGATCTCACCAGTTTCTTGCCGAGTCCGGCTATCAAGGGGCTTGCCACCCTCCTTGCCATGACCAGGCGCTGGTCTGGGAAGCAGGATTGTTGTAGATCGGCACATGCCAAGCGGCAATGGCAAGCCTGCAGGTATGCGTGGTCATCCTGACACGCAATCGGCTACCATGGGGTTTACTCTTCTTGATGACGGATAACCATGCCCAGCTGGCACCTGGCCGACGCCGCCGAACTGGCGGCGCGCCATCCCTACACCTTCTATAAATCGCCGCCCGAAGCCATCGCCCAGGTGCGCCCCGGCGAGGTGGTCAAGCTGATCTTCGCCTTCCACAGCGACGATCCGCAGGCGCCGGGCGCCGAGCGCATGTGGGTGCTGGTCGACACGGTCGAGTCGCATGGGCACTTTACGGGCAAGCTCGACAACATGCCCGGCTACATCGCCGATTTGCGCGCCAAAGACCCCATCGCCTTCGCGGCGCGCCATATCATCAATACCCAGCACGACGATGACGATAACCTCGTCAACCGCTACGCGGGCCTGTGCTTCGTCACGAAACGCGTGCTGGAAGACGGCGCGCCCGTCGGCTACCTGTACCGCGAAGCGCCGGACAACGACGACGACAGCGGCTGGCGCTTCACGGCCAACGACGAGAGCGACGACTACATCAACGACAGCGCCAACGTGGCCCTCGTGTCGCTGGGCGCCGTGCTCAGCGTGGACGACCGTTTTATTGCGCTGCTGGACGCCCCTGCCGGCGCGGCCTATGCCTTCGACCGCAACACGCAACAATTCATGGCGGTGGACGAATGACAACAGATGAACTGAAGGAATTTTGCGCGGCCCTGCCCGGCGCGCAAGCCGTGCTGCACGGTGCGCCGTCGAACATCCTCGTGTATGAAGTGAGCGGCAAGAAGTTTGCCTATTTTAAGACCAGTGCACCGGAACAGTGGCGTTTCAGCCTGCGCGCCAGCGCCGGGCGTTTCATTGAACTGACGGACATGCCGGGCGTCAAACCGGCCCGCTACATGGGCCGCTTTCACTGGGTAACCATCGTCGATGTGGCGCGCTTCCCCACCGATTACCTGGCGGAACTGGTGCAGGATAGCTACGCGCGCGCCGTGGCCAGCCTGACGCGCGCGCAAAAGGCGGCCATCGCCTAGAGGGCTTCCTCGCCCGCCATGGCGCGGTCGATGTCTTCGCGCGTCAGGTCCGGCGCCAGCTGCAGGATGAACTCGTAGGCGTAGGCACGCAGGTAGGCGCCTCGGCGCACGGCCAGGCGCGTCGTGTTGGTGGCGAACAGATGCGACGCTTCCACCGCCCGCAACCCTTTGTCGCGGCCATGGTCGAAGGCCATCGAGGCGACGATGCCCACGCCCAGGCCCAGCGCCACGTATTGCTTGATGACATCCGAATCCATGGCCGTCAAAATGATGTCGGTCGTCACGCCCGCCTTGGCGAACGCATCGTCGATATGGCCGCGTCCCGTGAACCCCTTGTCGTAGGTAATCAACGGATATTTCGCCAGGTCTTCCAGGCGGATCGGCGAGTGCTCGAGCAGCGGGTGGCCGTCCGGCACGACGATCAGATGGCTCCAGCGGTAGCACGGGAACGACACGAGGTCGGGGAACTGGCTCAAGCCCTCCGTGGCGATGCCGATATCGGTCTTGCCCGACAGCACCCATTCCGCGATATGCTCGGGCGCGCTTTGCTGCAGCGCGATGCGCACATCGGGGAAGGCGGCGCGAAAGCCCTGCACCACTTTCGGCAACGCATAGCGCGCCTGCGTGTGCGTGGCCGCCACCGATAACGTTCCGCTGGTCTGGCCGCTGTATTCGAGGCTGGCCTGCTGCAGGTTTTCCGCCTCGATCAGGAGGCGGTCGACGATCTTCAAAATGCCCTTGCCCGGCTCCGTCAAGCCCGTCAAGCGCTTGCCGTTGCGCTCGAAAATCACCACGCCCAGCTCATCTTCCAGTTCGCGGATCTGCCGGCTCACGCCCGGCTGCGACGTGAACAGCGCATTCGCCACTTCCGTCAGGTTATAGCCGCGGCGGGCCGCTTCGCGGATCGAACGCAGTTGTTGAAAGTTCATATATTTTCAGCCTTTAGGTTCTTGTTGGTTCAACGAACACGTGGAGGCGTTTCGGGCGGACTACCAAGGTTTCGCCTTCCTTCAGCTGCAAATGAGTAAAACGCTCGTTCGACATCACCGCTTCAATCAGCTCGCTGTTATCGACGCGCTGCAAGTCCAGCTGGGCCAGCGGGCCGATCGCATGGGCGCGGCTCAACTTCACCACGATGCCTTCGGCGCCCTGCGTGTAACGGTCGATTTCCAGGTCGTGCGGACGCACATAGGCCGTGCCCTTGCTGTCACTCACGCCCGCATAATCGGGCACCTCGAAGCTGGCGTCGCCCGTCGCCATCACGCCGTCATGCACGCGGCCGTGGAACAGGTTGACGTTGCCGAGGAAGCCGTAGACAAACGGCGAGGCCGGGTGGTTATAGACTTGCTCTGGGGAACCGAGTTGCTCGACGGTCCCCTTGTTCATCAGCACGACCTGGTCGGCCACTTCCAGCGCCTCTTCCTGGTCATGCGTCACAAAAATGCTGGTCACGTGCAAGTCGTCGTGCAGGCGGCGCAGCCAGCGGCGCAATTCCTTGCGCACCTTGGCGTCGAGCGCGCCGAACGGCTCGTCGAGCAGCAGCACGCGCGGTTCGACAGCGAGGGCGCGCGCCAGGGCAATGCGCTGGCGTTGCCCACCCGACAATTGCGGCGGATAGCGGTCGGCCAGCCAGTCCAGCTGCACCAGCTCCAGCAAATCTTTCACTTTACGGCGGATCTGGTCTTCCGACGGGCGCTCGCTGCGCGATTTCACGCGTAAACCGAACGCCACGTTTTCGAACACCGTCATGTGCTTGAACAGCGCGTAATGCTGGAACACGAAGCCGACCTGCCGCTCGCGCACGTGGCGGTTCGACGCGTCTTCCGCATCGAGCAGCACCTGGCCGCTATCCGGATGTTCCAGGCCGGCAATGATGCGCAGCAAGGTGGTCTTGCCGCAACCCGACGGGCCCAGCAGGGCCGTCAATTCGCCGGCGGGAAAGTCCAGCGAGATATTGTCGAGGGCGACGAAATCGCCGAAGCGCTTGTGGATGTTTTTAACTGCGATGGTCATATCAGTGCTCCGTAGAACGTAAGGCGGAATCGTCGGCGTCGCTCTCGTTCAAACGCCACTCAATAAAGGCTTTCAGGGCCAGGGTCACCAGGGCCAGCAGGGCCAGCAGCGAGGCGACGGCAAACGCGGCGGCGAAGTTGTACTCGTTGTACAGAATCTCCACCTGCAGCGGCATGGTGTTCGTTTCGCCGCGGATATGGCCGGAGACCACGGACACGGCGCCGAACTCGCCCATGGCGCGGGCGTTACACAGGATCACGCCATACAGCAGGCCCCACTTGATATTCGGCAAGGTGACTCTGCGGAAAGTGTTCCAGCCCGAGGCGCCCAGCACGATGGCGGCCTCTTCCTCTTCGCTGCCCTGCGACTGCATCAGCGGGATCAGTTCGCGCGCCACGAACGGGAAGGTGATGAAGATGGTGGCCAGCACGATGCCGGGCACGGCAAACAAAATCTTGATGTCGTGCGCCTGCAGCCACGGGCCGAACCAGCCCTGGGCGCCGAACATCAGCACATAGATCAGGCCGGAAATCACGGGCGAGACGGAAAACGGCAAGTCGATCAGGGTCAGCAAAATGCTCTTGCCGCGGAAGTCGAACTTGGCGATGCACCAGGAAGCGGCCACGCCGAATACCAGGTTCAGCGGCACGGCGATGGCGGCCGTGATCAGGGTCAACTTGATGGCGGAAATGGCGTCCGGATCGATGATGGCGGCGATATACGCTTCCCAGCCCTTCTTGAACGCTTCCGCAAACACGGCCACCAGGGGCACGATCAGGAAAGCCGTCAGGAACAGCAAGGCGATGCTGATCAATACCGTGCGCACCCACAAGGGTTCCAGCACGACGGGACCGACATTCGGTTCGAAGCGGCGCGCTGTCGGCCGCGCAGTGTCCACGCCAGCGGCGGCAGTCGTATTCGTACTCATGATTTCTTCGCCTTTCCGCGCGTCCATGCTTGCAGCAGGTTAATCGTCAACAACAGCAGGAAAGACACCACCAGCATCACCACGGCGATGGCCGTGGCGCCTGCGTAATCGTATTGCTCCAGCTTGGTAATAATGAACAGCGGCGTGATTTCCGACACCATCGGCATGTTGCCGGCGATAAAGATCACGGAACCGTACTCGCCCGTGGCTCGGGCAAAGGCCAAGGCAAAGCCCGTCAGCAACGATGGCAGAATCGTGGGGAAGATAACGCGGATGAATGTTTGCAGGGAATTGGCGCCCAGGCTGGCGGCCGCTTCTTCGAGTTCCTTTTCCGCGTCTTCCAGCACCGGTTGCACGGTACGCACGACGAAGGGCAAGCCGATGAAGGTCAGCGCCACCACCACGCCCAGCGGCGTGAACGCCACCTTGATGCCCAGCACGCCTTCGATGAACTGGCCGAACCAGCCGTTCGACGAATACAGGGCCGTCAGGGTGATGCCGGCCACGGCCGTCGGCAAGGCGAAGGGCAAGTCGACCAGGGCGTCGATGATGCGCTTGCCGGGGAATTTATAGCGCACCAGCACCCAGGCCAGGATGCCGCCAAACACCACGTTCAGCAGGGCGGCGATCAGCGAGGCGCCAAACGTCAAGCGGTACGACGCCATCACGCGCTCGGACGTGACGGCGCTGAAGAAGGCGTCCCATGTCATGGTGAAGGTTTTCAGGAACACCGAGGACAAGGGAATGAGGACGATCAAGGCCAGGTAAAAGAGCGTGAAGCCCAGTGACAGCTTAAACCCCGGCATGACCCGAAACGGCGCTCCGCGCGCCTTGGGCGGCGCTAGTGTTGCTTCAGACATGGAAACCCCTTCTTATTACATTTTTGAGTTATAGGGCGCAATAATCACATGCAATCGTTATAAAAAGAACTAACCATTTCTCATTTGCTTAGATGGATTTTGCATACTTGCCGGCAGAATCCATAGGCGAAAAAAAACGCACCGGACAGGTGCGTTTTTTGTGGAAACAAGAGTGCCGAATAAAACGTTCAGGGCTAGGCGCGTTGCCGAAGACAGTACGAATGTACGGCGAGGCAATGCAACAACGCCATGGACGTTTTTTCGGTGCTCTTACTTGTTGGGCTGCGGCGTGAGGCGCAGATATGGCTTGGCGGCCGTAAAGCCCTTCGGATATTTCTGCTTGATCACGTCCGGGTCTTGCACGGTCAGTGGAATGATGACGTCGTCGCCATCGTTCCAGTTGCCGGGCGTGGCTACCGTGTAGCCGTCCGTCAATTGCAGGGCATCGATGACGCGCAGGATTTCATTGAAGTTGCGGCCCGTGCTGAGCGGATACGTGAGGATCAGCCGTACTTTCTTGTTCGGGTCGATGATGAAGACGGAGCGCACGGTGGCCGTGACGGACTGTTCCGGGTGAATCATGTCGTACAGCACCGACACTTTCTTGTCGACGTCGGCGATGATGGGGAAGCCCACCACCGTGTTTTGCGTCTCTTCGATATCCTTGATCCAGCTCTTGTGCGACTCGGCCGCGTCCACGGACAGGGCGATGGCTTTCACGTTGCGCTTGTCGAATTCCGGCTTGAGCTTGGCCGTCAGGCCCAGTTCCGTCGTGCACACGGGGGTAAAGTCGGCCGGGTGGGAAAACAGCACCACCCAGGAATTGCCCGCCCACTCGTGGAATTTGAGCGGACCGATCGAGCTGTCTTGTTCAAAATCAGGGGCGACATCGCCCAGGCGTAAAGTCATCGTGATCTCCTTCAGAAGTTGTGTGGCGAAGATGTTCGTCGTATCAGGCTGCCTGACGGTGGCGCTTGTCGCTTTGTGCCAGATCAAACAGTGTTTGCAGCTGCGCTTGGCCGTAGACCCAGTCGCCAAGGCGCGATTCGGCGTTGATATGGCCCAACGCACCGCCATCAATATACTTGCAATTCCAGCGCCGCGCCCACTGCGCCGCGTGTTCGGCCGTCATCCACGGGTCCGTCTGGCTGGCGATCAGGATGCCGGGGCAAGGCAGCCGCTTTTGCGGCAATGCCTTCGCCACGCCAAACTTGTCGGGGTCGGCCGGCCCCACCAGCAGCACGCCGGCCACGCCCTGCGGGTCGCGCGCCAGGCTGTGCGCCGTCGTCAGGCAGCCGAAGCTGTGGGCGACGATCAGGGTGGGGCGCGCATCCTGCCACCGCACCTGGTCCAGGCGCGCAGACCAGGTCGCCAGGTCGGGTTCATTCCAGTCGTCCTGCTCGACCCGCTCGAATTGCGGATACAGGCGCTGCCAGCGGCTCTGCCAGTGCTCAGGACCGCTGTTATGCAATCCCGGCACGATCAGTACCCGGTAATCGGAAAAGCTGCGCAGCGCCATGATGGATCCTTTTAGTAACGGTCTGGCAATCGTGCCATCCGGTATTACTTAGGCTGGTAGATCTGGTCGAAGATGCCGCCGTCGGCAAAGTGCGCCTTCTGTGCCGCCGTCCAGCCGCCGGCCACCTGCTCGATAGTGAACAGGTTGACCTTGGCGAACTGCGACGCGTATTTCTTTGCCGCCTTGTCCGTTGCCGGACGGTAGTAATTCTTGGCGATGATGTCTTGCGCCTCGTCCGTGTACAGGTAGTTCAGGTAAGCCTCGGCCACTTTGCGCGTGCCATGCTTGTCGGCAAACTTGTCGACGACGGCCACGGGCGGCTCGGCCAGGATGCTGACGGACGGCGTGATAATGTCGAACTTGGTCGGGCCCAGTTCCTTGACGGCGAGATACGCCTCGTTTTCCCAGGCGATCAGCACGTCGCCGATACCGCGTTCGACGAAGGTGGTGGTGGCGCCGCGCGCGCCGGAATCGAGCACGGGCACGTTTTTATACAGTTTGCCGAGGAAATCCTTGGCCTTCGCTTCGCTGCCGCCCGGCTGGCGCGAGGCATAGCCCCAGGCTGCCAAGTGGTTCCAGCGAGCGCCGCCCGAGGTTTTCGGATTCGGCGTGATGACGGACACGCCCGGCTTGATCAGGTCGTTCCAATCCTTGATGCCTTTCGGGTTGCCCTTGCGCACCAGGAAGACGATGGTCGAGGTGTAAGGCGAGCTGTTGTGCGCCAGGCGCTTTTGCCAGTCGGCGGCCAGCAGCTTGTGCTCGGCCAGCGCGTCGATGTCATAGGCCAGGGCCAACGTCACCACGTCCGCTTCCAGGCCGTCGATGACGGCGCGCGCCTGCTTGCCGGAGCCGCCGTGCGATTGCTTGATCTTGACGTTGTCGCCCGTCTTGCCTTTCCACTCCTTGGCAAATGCCGTATTCACATCCTGGTACAGCTCGCGCGTCGGGTCGTACGACACGTTGAGCAGGGTGATATCGGCAGCCTGCGCCGTTTGCAGAATGGCAAACGCGCTGATGGCGGCGGCAATGATGATTTTTTTCGACAGCATCTAAGATCCCCGTATGGTTGAACTTTCAGAGCCACCAGATTACGGCGCCGCAGCCGCAAAGAGAACGAAGCGTTTCGCCGTTTGATATGCGATTTTCGCATATGGACGGCGCGCAACGGGGATTTAGTGCTTAATAGAAGCGGTTGAACAGCACCACGGACCATGTGGCAAAGGCCAGGATGCAAGTCAGCAGCACGGCGGCGCTGCCGAAGTCCTTGGCGTTTTTCGACAGCGGATGGCGCTCGAGCGAAATGCGGTCGACCACGGCTTCGATTGCCGAATTGATCAGTTCGACGATCAGCACCAGCAGCAGCACGCCGATCAGCACCAGCTTTTCAAAGGCGGAGATGCGCAGCAGCAAGGCGATCACGGTGCCGACGACGAACAGGCCCAGCTCCTGGCGGAACGCGTGTTCATGGCGCCAGGCCGCCTTCAAGCCGTCGAGCGAGTAGAAAAAGGCGGAAAAAATCCGTTTCAAGCCGCTTTTGCTCTTGAATTCATTTACAGGTTGCATAGTTTTCCATGGTTCAAAGTCCATCCAGCCGCCAATTATGACGGCCAACATGAGAATTGTGACAATTTATTCGCTGAATATCTCGGAACATTTCACTATTTTTTCACATCATGGTATAAAGATGCATGAATACTGCATTGCACCAAATCCATCATGAAAATTGAACCGGTCGCAGCCCCAAAGACGACGATCCAGGTGATCGAACGCATGGTCGCGCTGCTTGATGCCTTGGCCAAATATTCGGACCCGGTCAGCCTGAAGGAATTGTCGAAAGTGTCCGGCCTGCACCCCTCGACGGCGCACCGCATCCTCAACGACATGGTACTGACGCGCTTTGTCGACCGCATCGAACCGGGCACCTACCGCCTGGGCATGCGCCTGCTGGAACTGGGCAATGTGGTGAAAAGCCGCCTCAGCGTGCGCGAAGCGGCGCTGGACTTCATGCGCCAGCTGCACAAGAAAACCCAGCAAACCATCAACCTGTCCGTGCGCCAGGGCGACGAGATCGTCTACATCGACCGCGCCTTTTCCGAACGCTCGGGCATGCAGGTGGTGCGCGCCATCGGCGGCCGCGGTCCGCTGCACCTGACGTCGACGGGCAAGCTGTTCCTGTCCGTCGATGAACCGAAAGCCATCCGCGCGTATGCCACGCGCACGGGGCTGGCCGGGCACAACAAGAATTCCATCACGGATCTGCAAAAGCTCGAGCGTGAGCTGAGCCTGGTGCGTGAACGCGGCTATGCGCGCGACAATGAAGAGCTGGAACTGGGCGTGCGCTGCATGGCCGCCGGCATCCGCGACGATTCGGGCAAGCTGATCGCCGGCCTGTCGATCTCCGCCCCCGCCGACCGCCTGCAGGATGAGTGGCTGGTGGACCTGGTGGAAACGGCGAATCAGATTTCCGTCACACTGGGTTTTATTCCACAGGACTAAAGCTGGGGTCAGTCTTACAAGATCGGAATTTCCTCCGTTGAGGAAATTCCCCCGGCGGGTCTGACCCCAGTCGACGCCGCCATGGACATTCGCATTAAACTTAATTAACCGCCGGGCAGACTCATGTTGGCGGGTTTGAGTGCCTCCAGCCACTTGCGCATGCGTCCCGCATCGGCCGTACGCGACTGTTTCCCCTTGGAATCGAGGAAGACCATGATCACGGCCCGTCCTTCGATGACGGCCTGCATCATCAGACAACGTCCCGCCTCATTGATGAAGCCCGTCTTTTGCAAGCCGATTTCCCAGCCCGGGTTGGCCACCAGATGATTCGTATTGCCAAACTGCATAGGCTGGCCGCTGGCTTCGACGATGGCTTTCGGGTCCGTCGAGTACTCGCGCAGCAGCGGATGGCGGAAGGCGGCCATGGCCAGCTTGCCCAGGTCGCGCGCGCTGGCCACGTTCATTTTCGACAAGCCGCTGGAATCGACGTAATGCGTATCCATCATGCCCAGCTGGCGCGCCTTGCTGTTCATGGCGTCGACAAAGGCCGGCAAGCCGCCCGGATAATTGCGTCCCAGGGCCGAGGCGGCACGGTTTTCCGAGCTCATCAGGGCGATGTGCAGCATATTCGCGCGCGTCAATTGCGAACCCACTTTCAGGCGCGAGCTGCTGAACTTGGCACGGTCGACGTCCTCGTCCGTAATCGTCAGCACTTCATCCATGTCCTGGTGCGCTTCGACCACCACCAGGCCCGTCATCATCTTGGTGATGGAGGCGATGGGCAGGGCGACATTCGAATTCTTTTCAAACAGCACTTCCGAATTGTTCTGGTCCAGCACCAGCGCCACGCTCGACTTGAGATCGAGCGGATCGCGCGTGAGGTTCAGGCCCGCCAGGTCGCCCATGGTCGGCATCGGGGCGGCCATGGGCACGGCCACGCTGCTGACTTTTTGATAGATGACCTTGCGTTTGCCGCGCACCATGACGACCCGGCGCACGCTCTTTTCGCGTGGCGCGGCCGTCGCGCCCTTGCGCAGCACGATCTTGATTTTCTTGGTGTTGTGTTTCTTGGAGGCTGAGGATTTGCCGTTCGCTTCCCTGGCGTGCACGGCCGCAGCCGGCGCCAATGCAAACAGCAGGGAAGCCAGGATACCCAGCGCAAGTTTAAACTTAGCCATTCGATAATTCCCCGTGAAGCTGTTGCCTTATTGCAGTGTAGCGAAATGCAGAGTATTCGCAAGCCTATTTAACAGTTAGGACAGTATTTATTGCAGCACTGAAATACAAATCGTTGGCGATCAGCAAACAAGCTCATCTTTGAGCGGCTGTTTGCCGGCGTCCATCGCCAGCAATGTCTATTTGTCCATGAATTTAACAAAACCGGCCAGCGGCTCGCGTTCCGTGCTCAGGCGGTTCTCGATCTTGTCCGGGTCGGCATGGCCGAGGGCCATGCCGCATACCACCATTTCGCTGGCCGGTATGCCCAGCTCGTCGCGGATGATGTCATGGTAATGGATGAAGGCCGCTTGCGGGCACGTGTCGAGTCCCCGCGCACGTGCCGCCAGCATGATATTTTGCAAGAACATGCCGTAATCGAGCCAGGAACCCTGTTCCAGCACCCGCTCGATGGTAAAGATCAGGCCCACGGGCGCATCGAAAAACTGGAAATTGCGTCCATGCTGGGCCGCCATGCCGGCCGTGTCGCCCCGCTCCAGCCCCAGCAGCTGATACAGGTCCAGGCCGATCTTGCGGCGGCGCTCGATGAACGGCGCCGTCCACTGGCGCGGGTAATAGGTATACGACGCCGTGCGCGCGGGCGCATCGGGTGCCTTGGGCTCGGCATACGCGGCCAGGATGCGGCGCGACAGGCGCAGGCGCGCCTCGCCCGACAGCACGTAGACTTTCCACGGCTGCATATTGGCCCCGAGGGCGCGCGCGCCGCCACTTCCAGGATGCGCGCGATATCGTCCTGCGCCACCGGCGTGGGTAAGAAGGCGCGGATCGAACGGCGCGACAGGATGACGCTATCGACGGCTTGCTGCGCCGCCTGTGTTTCAGATACTGGCTTGCTCACTGCGCTGCTCCCTGCTATTTCTTGACTACAAACACCACACCGAGCACGGCCACCAGCATGCCGGCGATGCCCAGCATATTAAAGGCTTCGCCAAACATCAGCCAGGCCATCACGGCGGTCGTGGGCGGCGTCAGGTACAGCAAACCCGTCACTTTCGTCGCGTCGCTGCGGCGGATCAGGGCGAACAGCAGGAAGATGGCGCCGATCGACAGCACGAGTACCGACCACAGCAAGGCGCCAATAAAATTCGCCGTCCATTGGACGTTGCTGAAATGCAAGTCCAAGCCTTCGTAATACAAGGCGAATGGCAAGACCACGACGATGGAAGCGGCAAACTGCACCACCGTGCCGGTGCGCAAGTCGAACTGCGGACAGTGGCGTTTTTGATACATGGTGCCGGCCGTCATCGACAGCAGGGCGAACACGCACAGCAGCACGCTTTCCACCGTCAGGCCCACGAGGTTGATCTTCGCGTAGACGACCAGGGCCACGCCCAGCAAGCCAAAGAACAGGCCCAGCCACTGACGCGGGCGCACGGATTCGCCGATCAGCGGCGCGGCGCAGGCCGTCAGCACAGGCTGCATGCCCACGATCAGTGCGGACAGGCCGGCCGGCATGCCCAGCTTGATGGCGCACCAGACGCCAGCCAGGTAGCCGGCCTGCATCAGGATGCCGGCCACGGCGATCTGGCGGAACTGCCCCACGGGCCACGGCGCGCGCAACAGCAGCACCAGCGGCAACAGGATCACCAGCACGCCCAGGAAGCGCAGCAGCAAAAAGGTCAGCGGCGGTGCGTACGGCAAGCCGAACTTGGCCACGATAAAACCTGTGCTCCATAACAACACGAAGAAACCAGGCAAGGCCATCGGTGCCAGGGTCGTCAGGAAAGGGGTTTTGGAGGCTTTGCCGCTGGCGCCAGCCGCGGCGGGAAGATTGGACATGGTATCAACTCGGGAAACAGGATCGGCACCGGAGAGCTGCGCCAGTGCGGGAGGCAAAGTCTAGCATGCTGCGCCGCGATCGTCCCCGCAGCCACTGGAAATGATAGTTTAGACATAAACCATTGACACGTAGAAATCAAATATTTCTCTTTAGAAACAATGACTTTTGATGCAAATCTATTCAATTGTTGCATCGCACAAGAAACGCTTGACTTCGTTTTTTTTCGCCGTAGAATAGGGTTTGTTGCGTTGCACAATTCTTGTTCAGCTTGAAAAATTTAGATTCACCTGCTTTCCCAAACGGTACACGCAGCATCAAATTAACCAGATTTCGATTTTTTGGAGATTTATATGTTTTCAATTCCTGAGCAATTTTCGTCCGCTACCAAAGCCAACCTGGAAGCCCAATTCGCCCTGTTCTCGTCGCTGACGGGCAAAGCCTTCGAAGGCATCGAAAAGATCGTCGAACTGAACCTGACCGCTGCCAAAGCGACTCTGGAAGAATCGACCGCCGCCGCCAAGCAATTGCTGTCGGCAAAAGATCCACAAGAATTCTTCTCGCTGAGCGCTGCTCAAGCCCAGCCTAGCGCCGAAAAAGCCATCGCTTACGGCCGTCACCTGGCTGCCATCACGTCGGGCACGCAAGCCGAGTTCAGCAAAGCTGCTGAAACGCAAATCGCTGAAACCAACCGTAAAGTCCTGTCCCTGGTGGAAGAAGTCACCAAGAACGCGCCAGCCGGTTCGGAAAACGCCGTTGCCATCCTGAAAAGCGCCATCGGCAACGCCAATGCAGGCTACGAGCAGTTCTCGAAAACCAGCAAGCAAGCCGTCGAAGCCATCGAAGCGAACCTGACCTCGGCCGTGAACCAGTTCACGCAAGCGGCTGAAAAAGTCGTTCCGCGCGCTGCCGCCAAGTAATTCCTGCGCGACCGCCACGGCGGTCCGCTAAGTAATCCTCGGGGTTACTTTAGTACCAGCTCCTCCAGGCATCCATCCCGCACTTCCCTGACGGATGCCATTATGCCCCAGCCCTGCTGGGGCATTTTTTATGCGCTTTTACTTTCCCGCCCTTACTCCCCCAGATACGCCGCCTTCACGCGCGGATCGTCGAGCATGGCCGCCGCGTTGCCGCCCATGGTGACCAGGCCGGAATCCATCACATAGCCGCGGTGCGCCGCCTGCAGGGCCAAACGGGCATTCTGTTCGACCAGCAAGATCGTGATGCCTTCGGACGACACCTTGCGGATCACCTCGAAGATTTTCTCGACCATGATGGGCGACAAGCCCATCGATGGCTCGTCGAGCAGCAGCAGCTTCGGATGGCTCATCAGGGCGCGCGCCATGGCCAGCATCTGCTGCTCGCCGCCCGACAGGGTGCCCGCCATCTGCGCCGCCCGCTCCTTGAGGCGTGGAAACACGTCGAACCACTTGGCAATGTCATCTTCGACACCAACCTTGTCCGTGCGCGTGTAGGCGCCCATCATGAGGTTTTCGCGGATCGACATGCGCGTAAACACGCCCCGCCCTTCCGGCACCATGGCCAGCTTCCGCTCCACCAGGTGAAACGATTTCGTGCCCTTGAGCGATTCGCCCAGGTAACTGATCGTGCCTTCGACTTTGCATGCAGGCAAGGTGCCCGTGATGGCTTTCAAGGTCGTCGTCTTGCCGGCGCCGTTCGCGCCGATCAAGGCGATCAGCTCGCCCTGGTTGACTTCCAGGTCGATGCCTTTCACGGCCTTTATGCCGCCGTAAGCCACGTGCAGGCCCGCCACCTTCAATATATTGCTCATGCGTGCGATCCCCCCAGATAAGCCTCGATGACGGCCGGGTTTTGTTGTATTTCGGCCGGCAAGCCTTCCGCGATGCGCTTGCCATACTCGAGCACCGTGATGCGGTCGCACAGTCCCATCATCAGTTTCACGTCGTGCTCGATCAACAGCACGGTCTTTCCTTCAGCCTTGATTTTCACCAGCAACTCGCGCAGGGCCAGCTTTTCCGTGGCATTCATGCCGGCCGCCGGCTCGTCGAGTGCCAGCAGTTGCGGGTCGGTGGCCAGCGCGCGGGCGATTTCCAGGCGCCGTTGGTCGCCGTACGACAAGAAGCGCGCCGTGCGGCTGGCGAACTGGGCGATGCCGACGAAATCGAGCAGCTCCATCGCCCGCTTGCGGATCGATGCTTCTTCCTCGCGCGCCGCCTTGTGGCGGAAGATGGCGCCGAACACGCCCTGGTGCGAGCGCACGTGGCGCCCCACCATGACGTTTTCCAGCGCCGTCATGTCGCCAAACAGGCGGATGTTCTGAAACGTGCGCGCGATGCCCGCCTTGGCCACCTTGTGCGGCGCGGACGGCGAATACGGCTTGCCGGCCAGCTCGAAAGTGCCCGTGTCGGGCTGGTACAGGCCCGTGATCACGTTGAAGAAGGTCGTCTTGCCGGCACCGTTCGGGCCGATCAAGCCATAGATCTGCCCTTGTCGGATGGTAATGCCCACATCGGTGAGCGCCTGCAAGCCGCCGAAACGTTTATTTACGCCAGCGATATTGAGAATGATCTGTTCGCTCATGCTATCCCTCCCTTACGCGGACACGACGCCGGTGGATTTGTTGGGCTGGTCGACATCGTGGTCGGGCCGGTCTTCGTGCTTCGGCGATGGCCACAAGCCGGCGGGACGTATAAGCATAATAAGTACCATGGCCAGACCGTACAGCAACTGGCGCAAGACTTCAGCGTCGATGATGATCTCGCCAAACAGCGCCTTCTGCGCCGGCTCGACGACATGGCGCAACACTTCGGGTATCGAAGCAAGGATCACGCCGCCGAGGATCACGCCAGGGATATGGCCGATGCCGCCCAGCACGACCATGGCCAGCACGGCGATCGATTCCGTCAAGGAGAACGATTCCGGCGCGACAAAGCCCTGGAACGAGGCGAACATGGCGCCCGCCACGCCGCCGAACGAGGCGCCCATGGAAAAGGCCAGCAATTTGACGTTGCGCGTATTGATGCCCATGGCCTTGGCGGCGATCTCGTCTTCGCGGATGGCCACCCAGGCGCGGCCCAGGCGCGAATGCTGGAGGCGCTTGGTGACGAACACGACAGCGATGCACAGGAAGAGAAACAAAAAGTAATAGGCGTTCACGGACGGCATGGAAAAACCGGCCACCGTCACGGTGCTGTTGCTGCCCGCCTCGCCCGCCAGGTTGACGCCGAAGATGCGGATGGGGTCAACCATGTTGATGCCTTGCACGCCATTCGTGAAATTGATGGGCTCATTCAAGTTGCCCATGAAAATACGGATGATCTCGCCAAAGCCCAGGGTCACGATAGCCAGATAGTCGCCGCGCAACTTGAGCGTTGGCGCGCCCAGCAGGGCGCCGAACAGACCGGCCACGGCAGCGGCCAGGGGCACGATGATCCAGATCGACAGGTGGACGCCGTTTTCGCGGATTTCCGGCCCCATCAGTTGCACCAGGGTTTCACCCAGCACGGGATACTGATTTACCACCGATTCGAGCAGGATGGCGAACTGGGGCGACGCCAGCAAGGCCGTCAGGTAGGCGCCCACGGCGTAGAAGGCGATGTAGCCGAGGTCGAGCAGGCCGGCAAAGCCGACGACGATGTTCAAGCCCAGGGCCAGCATGATGTACAGCAAGGCCATGTCGACGATGCGCACCCACGAATTGCCGAACTGGGCGGCAAAAAACGGGAACACCATCAGCAGCGCGGCCAGGCCCAGCATGCCGGCGTAGGCTTTGGTCGGATTTTTCTTAGCGTCAAAATCGAGTAGTGCCATGATGGTCAACTCCTTGTTTTTATGGATGACGTCAGGCGCGGTCGGCCACGCGTTCGCCCATGATGCCGGACGGGCGCAGGGTCAGCACGATGATCAGCACGATGAAGGCAAAGATATCCTGGTAATTGCTACCGAGGAAACCAGCGGTGAGATAGGCGATATACCCGGCACCAAGGCTCTCGATGAGGCCCAGCAGGATGCCGCCCAGCATGGCGCCATAGATATTGCCGATGCCGCCCAGCACGGCCGCGCAAAATGCCTTCAGCCCGGGAAGCGCTCCCATCGAAAACTTTACCGAGGCATAGTTGGCGCCCCACATCACGCCCGCCACGGCGGCCAGCGCGGCGCCAATGGCGAACGTGGCGACGATGACCTTGTCGGAATCGACACCCATGAGGCCCGCCACGCGAGGATTCTCCGCCGTGGCCCGCATGGCGCGGCCCATCTTGGTTTTCTCAATAAGTAAGACCAGGGATCCCATGGAAATGGCGGCCAGGGCCAGCAGCAATACTTGCGTTTGGGAAATAACAGCGCCACCGATGTGCAGCGGGTCGGTCGACAGCAACTGGGGAAATGGCAGCGGATTGCGCGTCCAGATCATCATGGCGAAGGTTTGCAGCAGGATGGAGACGCCGATGGCGGTAATCAGGGGAGCGAGGCGGGGGGCGTTGCGCAGGCGGCGGTAGGCGACCCGCTCGATGAAGATGTTGACCAGAATACAAATGGGGATGGCGCCGAGGATGGCGGTGGCCAGTTTCAAATAGCCGGGCCAGTCCGGCACATAAATGCCCAGCAGCTTGAGAATGGTCAAGCCCACCATGGCGCCGATCATGAGCACGTCGCCGTGGGCGAAGTTGATCAGGTTCAACACGCCATACACCATGGTGTAACCGAGGGCGACTAAGGCATACATGCTGCCCAACACCAAGCCGTTGATGATCTGCTGGATGAATGTATCCATGATTGCCCTATCAAATATGCATTTTTCGGGAACAACTTCCACCAGAACATGTCGCTGATACAAAAACGGCACCGGAGGAAGAAATCCTGCAGTGCCATCCCTGGACCGTTCTCACCAGCATGGTGCACGCACTCAAAACGCGCGTGACCTTGCTTAGTCATAACGACAACATATTCAAGCTTGAGGCAATCATAACGATCTTTTGCAAAAACTAAACTTGGAATAAATCGAGCATTTCCGAATTAAATTCGGTTTTGAGGTGCATCCTCATCGATACTCAATCGTCCCGCAGGCTCAGGCGACGTCGCGCTTGATGCCATCGAGGCCTTTCGGCATCGGGAACGTGACGGCTTCCTGCACGCCATCGAGGGGGCGCACGCTCTTCACGCCGCACTCCTTCAAGCGGTCGATGACGGCTTGCACCAGCACCTCGGGCGCCGAGGCGCCAGCCGTCACACCCACGCGCAGCTTGCCTTCCAGCCAGGCGGGGTCGATCTGCGAGGCATTGTCGACCATGTAGGCAGGCGTGCCCATCTTCTCGGCCACTTCGCGCAAGCGGTTCGAATTCGAGCTGTTCGGGCTGCCCACAACGATCACCACTTCCACTTGCGGCGCCATGAATTTCACGGCTTCCTGGCGGTTCGTGGTGGCGTAGCAAATGTCGCCTTTTTTCGGCTCGGCGATATTCGGATATTTCGCTTTCAAAGCCGCAATAATGTCGCTGGTGTCGTCAACTGACAACGTTGTTTGCGAAACATAGGCCAGGCTCTCCGGATTGGCGACCTGCAATTTCGCCACATCTTCGAGCGTTTCCACCAGATGCATGCCCATATCGGCCTGGCCCATCGTGCCTTCCACCTCGGGATGGCCGTCGTGGCCGATCATGATGATCTCGCGGCCTTCGCGGCGCATCTTGCCCACTTCCATGTGCACCTTGGTGACGAGCGGGCAAGTGGCATCAAAAATGCTCAGGCCGCGCGCTTCCGCCTCGGCGCGTACGGCTTTCGACACGCCATGCGCGGAAAACACGAGCGTATTGCCAGCAGGCACGTCGTCGAGGTCATCGATGAAGATGGCGCCCTTGTTGCGCAAGTCGGCCACCACATAGGCGTTGTGGACGATTTCATGGCGCACGTAGATCGGTGCGCCAAATTGCTGCAAGGCGCGCTCGACGATTTCGATCGCCCGGTCGACGCCAGCGCAGAAACCGCGCGGCTGGGCCAGTAACAGTTCTTTATCCATCGCTATTCCTTACAGGACCGAAATGAGCTTGACTTCAAAACGCAACGGCTGGCCGGCCAGCGGATGGTTGAAATCGAACAGGGCGGAGTCCTCACGCATTTCGCGCAGCACGCCGGCAAAGCGGCCGCCGCCCGGCGCGGCGAAGTCGACCAGGTCGCCGATCTTGTAGTCGGCGCCCGGCACGGAGTTTTCGTCCAGGGTCGCGCGCGAAACGGACTGCACCAGCTCGGGATTGCGCTCGCCAAAGCCTTCGCCGGCCGCCAGCTCGAACGTCTGGTGCGTGCCTTCAGGCAAGCCCAGCAGACGCTGCTCGAGGAATGGCGCCAGCTGGCCCTGTCCCAGCATCAAGGTAGCAGGATTTCCGCTGAAGGTAGTGACAATATCAGTACCGTCAACAGTAGCAAGACGATAATGCAGGGTGAGGTAAGCCGCTTCGGTGACGACTGCTGGTTGCTCGTTGGACATAGTAGTTTTCAGGTAACTGGTGCAAAACGATATTGTAAGCCACACTGGCCGCGCCTGCCCCATGGCTTCGTCAAAGAAGGCCACACTGGGGCGCGCGCCGGTGCCAAACAGGAGAACAGCATGGGCATCAAGGATTGGCCGGCCGGCGAACGGCCGCGCGAACGCCTGATCGAGGATGGCGCGCAATCGCTGTCGGACGCGGAATTGCTGGCCGTCTTCCTGCGCACGGGCGTGCGCGGCAAGAGCGCCGTCGAGCTGGCGCGCGACACGGTCGAGCACTTCGGCTCCCTGCGGGGCCTGTTTGGCGCCAGCCTCGTGAGTTTTTCCGCCGTGCACGGCATGGGCAGCGCCAAGTTCGCGCAGCTGCAAGCGGTGCTGGAACTGGCGCGGCGCGCCATCATCGAGGACTTGCAGGCGGGACAAGCCCTCAATTCGCCGCACGCCGTCAAAGACTATTTGCGCCTGACCCTGGGCAACCTGGCGCATGAAGCGTTTCACGTGTTGTTTTTGGACGTCAAGAACCGCCTGATCACGACACAGGAAATGTTTCGCGGCACCCTCACCCACACCAGCGTGTATCCACGCGAAGTGGTGAAACAGGCGCTGCTGCACAACGCGGCCAGCGTCATGCTGGCCCATAACCACCCGTCCGGCACGCCGGAACCGAGCGAGTCGGATCTATTACTGACGCGCGCGCTGGTGCAAGCCCTGTCGCTGGTGGACGTGCGCATCCTCGACCATTTCGTCGTGGCCGGGCGGCAAGTGCATTCGTTTGCGGAACACGGCCAGATCTAAGCCGGCGCCAGCCGATTCACAGTTAACCATGTGTAAACAAGGACATACGTGGCAGCAGAGGGACTGTTATCTAGCAGTAAACGACGCGGTTTACCAGCGGTTTCCCTATGAAGAATAGGCAAACGTCAAATTGTTAAATTTTTTCAATACAGCGTGACACAATTGTTTTTCGCAAGTCATTGATAAATCTGCTTATTTTGGATATACTCTCGTTTTTCCAATTTGGAATATCTTTAAGGAGTGCGCCATGGCACGTGTTTGCCAAGTCACTGGGAAGAAGCCGATGGTCGGCAACAATGTTTCCCATGCAAACAACAAAACCAAACGTCGTTTTTTGCCTAACTTGCAGAATCGTCGTATTTTTGTTGAATCTGAAAACCGCTGGGTCTCCCTGCGTTTGTCCAACGCCGGTCTGCGCGTCATCGATAAAGTCGGCATCGACGCCGTATTGGTCGATATGCGCGCTCGTGGCGAAAAAGTCTAATTAGCAGAATAAGGGAGCTATCATGGCAAAATCAGGCCGCGACAAAATCAAGTTAGAATCGACCGCCGGTACGGGTCACTTCTACACGACTACCAAAAACAAGCGTACGACGCCTGCGAAAATGGAGATCATGAAATTCGATCCTAAAGCACGCAAGCACGTCACTTACAAAGAAACCAAAATCAAGTAATTGATCTTGTGTTCTGTAAAAAGAGCCGCTCCGATGAGCGGTTTTTTTTCGCCCTGATTTTCAGCCGGCTCCCCTCGCCTTGTGCCGGGACGAAAAAAAGGCCCTGGAAACCAGGGCCTTGATATGCGGCAGCTTACCTATGCATAACCTTATGCATAACTGCGCAGGCGCAAGGAGAAGTCCTGCAGCGACTGGATACCCGACGCTTCGGCGCGCGCGCACCAGTCTTGCAGCTTCTGCAGCAATTGCTCGCGCGTAAAGTGCGAGCGCTCCCAGATGGCGCCCAGCTCGACGCGCATGTGGTGCATGGTTTCCAGCGCCTTGCTGTGCTGGAACAGTTCCGACAACTGCTCATGGTGCGCATCGGCCAGCTTGCCCGGCTCGCGCTGCATCAGCTTGCGCGACGATTTCAGGAAGCGCTTTTCCAGCTCGGCCTTGTGCTTCAGGTGTTCCAGCTCTTCCTTCCAGGCATGCTTGATCGATTTCGCATACTTGGCCATCACGTCGTAGCGGTTGGCGATGACCGATTGCAAGGTCTCGAAGTCCGCTTCCAGCTTGCCGTGCGAGAACTTCGGTTCCGGCGCCAGCTTTTTCACCTTGGCCAGGCCCAGCATTTCCAGCGCGCGGATGTACGCCCAGCCGATATCGATTTCATACCATTTCGACGACAGCTTGGCCGACGTCGCATAGGTATGGTGATTGTTGTGCAACTCTTCGCCGCCGATCAGGATGCCGAACGGAATGATGTTGGTGGCCGCATCGGCGCAGTCGTAGTTGCGGTAGCCCCAGTAGTGGCCGATGCCGTTGATGATGCCGGCCGCCGTGATGGGGATCCACATCATTTGCACAGCCCACACGGAAATGCCGATCACGCCGAACAACACGAAATTGATGACGAACAGCGACACCACGCCCAGCCAGCTGTACTTGGTGTACAGGTTGCGCTCGATCCAGTCCGTCGGCGTGCCGTGGCCATACTTGGCCATGGTTTCCATGTTCTTCGATTCAGCGCGGTACAGCTCGGCGCCTTCCCAGAACACTTTCTTGATGCCGCGCGTCACGGGGCTGTGCGGATCTTCTTCCGTATCGCACTTGGCATGGTGCTTGCGGTGAATGGCCGCCCACTCCTTGGTGACCTGGCCCGTCGTCAGCCACAGCCAGAAACGGAAGAAATGGCTGGGAATCGCATGCAATTCCAGCGCGCGGTGGGCCTGGTGGCGGTGCAGGTAAATCGTGACGCTGGCGATCGTGATGTGCGTGACCACCATGGTGTACAGGAAAACTTGCCATGCGGACAGATCGGTAATGCCAGTGGCCATGAACTGCAAAACGTCGTGTAAAACGGAACTCAATGTCATTACTACTACTCCAAGTGGACAGGGCGTGCGCACGGTCGCTCCAGTGACTCTGGAGGTCCGGCAGAGTTAATTTTAGGCGTGATTGTACGCCCTAATGGGTGCTATCAGGCAAAAACGGAGGCAGGCAGCGAGGTTAAGGCTGGGTGCCGGATGGCGGGGACTCACCGTCTGCCGCGCTGGCGAGCGGGGCAGGAGGCGTACCAACAATACGCAATTCGCGTTGCGGAAACGGTACAGTGACCTTATGTTCCTGCAAGGTGCGCCAGATGGCGCGGTTCACATTCGACTTCACTCCGCCCGTGCCGTTTTCCGGATCCGCGATCCAGAAACCGATCTGCACGTCGAGACCGTCGGCGCCGAAACGCACGAGCGTCGCCGAGGGCGGATTGCTTTGCGACACACGCGGCACCTTGGCCGTCGCCGCTTCCAGCAAGGGGAAGATGACATCGAGATCCGTTTCATAGCCCACCGACACGGCCGTCGACAGCCAGACCATGCGGTTGCTCAGCGACATGTTCTGCACGCCGCCGGAAATCAGCATCTCATTCGGCACAATGGATTCAACGCCATCGCCACCCAATAACACAGTATAGCGCGTATTGATCTGCGTGACCTTGCCCGTGAATTGACCGACGGTGATCATGTCGCCGATGGTCAGGCTGCGGTCGAGCAGGATGATGAAACCGGACACAAAGTTCGCGGCGATCTTTTGCAAGCCGAAGCCCAGCGCCACGCCGAAGGCGCCGCCAAATACGGACAACACCGTCAAGTCGATGCCCACCAGCGACAGGCTGACCAGCACGGAAACGAGAATCAGCACGGCGCGCCCCATGCGCGACAGCACCACGCGCAGGGACGTGTGCAAGCCCTGCATTTTCATCAGGCGCTCGTCGAGCGAGGTGCCGGCCCACATGGCCAGCACCAGCAGCACGGCGACCGAAATAGCGGCTTGCAAGATGGCAGCCACGGACACCTTGTTGCGTCCCAGCGGCACGACGATGCTTTCCAGGAAGGTATGCAGTTCCGGCCACAGGCCCGTGATGTACAGGGCCATGCCGGCCCACACCACCACCGTGAAAATCTTTTCCAGCAACAACATGGTGGGACTGATGTCGCCATGACGGGCAAAAATGCGGCGCAGCACATAAAAGCCGAAGCGCACCAGCGCCATCGACGTGCACAGGGGGATGGCAATGCTGAGCAGGTTCACCGACTGGAACTTGGCCAGGAAATGTTGCGCAATGCCCAGCAGCATGGCCGCCAGCACGGGCGTCAAAATGCGGATGAAACTATCCGTGCGCTGCAGGGTTTCCGGCGTGGCGGGCGTGGCCGCCGCTTCCGACCGCTTATGCAGGAACACGCGCAACTGCCGCACCAGCAGCCAGCTCAGCGCCAGGCAGGCAAGGATGACCAGCGCCTGCCACAGGATGGCCGGTTGGCGGAAATCGTCGACAAAATCAGTGATCAGGTTGAGCAGCGGGGTTTCATTCATGGCGGATGCGGTCCGGAAGGTGGGGCGAAGGTGGTACGGATGGGGAGTGATCCCATGCCGCCAGGCGGGCTGGCGGCATTGAAGGGCGCCGCTGCAGGGTGCAGCGGCGGCCCGTGACAGGCTTACTCGGCTGGTTCAGCGTCAACGTCGTCGGCCGGCTTTTCATCGGCGTAGACTTTTTTCGGCATGACCTTGCGCTCGAACACGGCGGCGAAGAAGCCGTCCGTCTGGTGCAGGTGCGGCAGCAATTTCAGGTAGTCGCCCATTTCCAGTTCGATCTTCTGTTCGGCCAGCACCTTGCTCATCGGCACCAGGGTGAAGTCGGGGTTGGCCGCCAGGAATTGCTCGGCGATCTGATCGTTTTCTTCGTTCAGGAAGCTGCAGGTGGCGTACACCAGGCGGCCGCCGCCCTTGACCAGGCGCGCCGCGCCGGCCAGGATCGCTGCCTGCTTGGCTTGCAGCTCGACGATGGAGTTCGGCTGCTGGCGCCATTTGACGTCCGGATTGCGGCGCAGGGTGCCCAGGCCGCTGCACGGGGCATCGACCAGCACGCGGTCGATCTTGCCGGCCAGGCGCTTGATCTTGGCATCGCGCTCATGCGCGATCTGCACCGGATGCACGTTCGACAGGCCGCTGCGGGCCATGCGCGGCTTGAGCTTGGCCAGACGCTTTTCCGACACGTCGAACGCGTACAGACGGCCCGTGTTGCGCATCAGCGCGCCCAGCGCCAGGGTCTTGCCGCCCGCGCCGGCACAGAAATCGACCACCATCTCGCCGCGCTTGGCGCCGACGATCTGCGACAGGATCTGGCTGCCCTCATCCTGCACTTCGATGGCCCCGCTCTGGAACAATGGCAGGTTTTGCAGCGATGGCTTCTTGATCACGCGCAAACCCAGCGGCGCAAACGGCGTCGGCGTGCTGAGAATCGGCGCTTCGGCCAGGGCCAGCATCACGTCTTCGCGCGTGGCCTTGAGCGAATTGACGCGCAAGTCCAGCGGCGCCGGCGCGTTCAGCGCATCGGCCAGCTTCATGGTTTCCGCTTCGCCGAACTGGGCGATCAGCTTGTCGAACAGCCAGGTCGGCATATTGGCGCGCATGTTCGCCGGCATCAGGCTGCGGTCGATCTGCGTGATGCGTTCCAGCCATTCCACTTCTTCTTCCGTCAGGCCGCCCAAGGAGTCGGCGCCCACGGCTTCGGCCAGGCCGAGGATGGTCAGGCGGCGCATGGTCGGGCCGCTGCCCGCTTCGGCGAAATCGGTAAAGAACGATTTATTGCGCAGCACGGCATAAATGCCTTCGGCGATGGCGCCGCGTTCGCGCGAACCGAGGCGCGGATGGTCGCGGAAATAGCGCGACAAGGTCGTGTCGGCCGGGGCCGTGAAACGTAAAATTTCGCGCAACACTTCTTCAGCATTGGCAAGTATCGCTGGTGGCAATCTCATTGTTATTCTTCCTGTAATATTTTATTGAGGGTCCACGCGGACCTGGCCATGCTCGACCGACAGTTTATCGTCAATGAACAGGCGGATGGCGCGCGGGTAAAGCAGATGTTCCTGTACCAGCACGCGCGCCGATAAGCTGTCTTCTGTGTCGCCCGGCAAGACGGGGACTGTTACGCTCGCCACGGCCGGGCCATGATCGAGCTCGGCAGTCACGAAATGCACGGTCGCGCCGTGTTCCGTTACGCCCGCCTCGAGCGCCTGGCGGTGCGTCGCCATGCCCGGGAACAGCGGCAGCAGCGACGGGTGGATATTGAGCATGCGCCCCGCGTAATGTTCGACGAAGGGCGGCGTCAGGATGCGCATGAAACCGGCCAGCACGACCAGGTCGGGGGTGTAGCCGTCGATCACGGCCTGCAGCGCCGCATCGAACTGTTCGCGGCTGGCATAATCCTTGTTGGCAACAACTGCCGTCGCTATCCCATGTTCCGCGGCAAAAACCAGTCCCTGGGCGTCGGCCCGGTTACTGATGACGGCGGCAATACGGGCTGGCCATTGCTCGGCTTGCGCCGCGCGCACGACCGCTTCCATGTTGCTGCCGCGTCCGGAAATGAGGATAACGATATTTTTCATAGCGCGCATTGTACCCGCTATGGCGATGCGAACCAAGAAAGGCCGCTATTATTGTTGCGGCGCAACATAGCGACCGGGCCGCCGCCGCTGCCCGATTACGCCGCCCGATCAGGGCATGAAAGGCTGGTTTGACGCCTCCGCGGCGTGAGTAGGTGCTTACTCGAACGAATAGAAGACGCGGAACGGGACTTTCTTTTCGGCCCAGTAGTCGGCCGCGTCGCGGAACACGTCGAGCAGGATCTCGCGCGCTTCCTTGTCGAATTTTTGCGTATTTGGCAATTGCTCGAGCACCACCAGGAAGCCCGTCTGCGTGCCCGCCTTGAACATGGTGTCCGTCAGGCACAGGCGCAGGGCATCGAAATTCTTCGCCAGGTTTTTCGGAAACAGGAAGGCTTCCGCAATAATGCCGATGACTTGTTGTTTGGTCTGTCCAGCGTTGCAATGCGCATATAAAAAGTGCTGCCCGAGACGGATCGCCTCGTCTTGTAATTCGGTCACGCGAAAGGCACGGATGGACTGGACAAGGTTGGGCGGCACGGTTAGTAACAAACTCATTTTTCCCTCAAATCGACCTGTTATGTATGGATTTTTTCTAGCTGCTCGTCTTATTGCATCCCCGCACGCGGGTCAATGCGCACGCGGTGATTCGATCTGTATCAACTTTTATGCGATTCAGTGCGATTTTATATAAGCCATACGCGTATTAGGGTAACGTGTTGTCCTGCATGAATCAACCCGAATATGATGTCAAACGCAAGATTTGTTACAAACCGCTGGTTTCAAGTCACTTCAACATCTTGTATCGATTGAAAGTGCATGTTACAGACTGTGGGGCAAGGGGCTTGGGCTGTTACATTTTGTTGCCATGCGAAACACTTGCCCCGGTCTGGCGGGATTACTATAGTCCCAAGTTGTAAAAAATACCCTGAAAGATTCTCTAGATAACGAGGTTACAAATGAACTTGCAAGCCAAATTGATGTTGTCAGCCGTTTGTCTCGGCACATTGCCACTCGCCCAGGCCGCCGACTTTGAAGATTTCGGCAAGGTCGTACGCGTCGTGCCGCAAGTGGAACAGATCAACCGTCCACGCCAGGAATGCCGTACGGAATACGTGCAAGTCCAGGCACCGCCGCAACAGCGCAGCGCTGGCGGCTCCATCGTCGGCGGTATCGCCGGCGCCCTGCTCGGTAGCCAGGTCGGTGGCGGCAATGGCCGCACGGCAGCAGCAGCGGCGGGCGCGATCGCCGGCGCCGTCGTGGGCGACCGCGTCGACAACCAGAACAATTACCAGGGCGGCATGCAGGAACAAGCCGTCAAGCAATGCCGCCAAGTCGACCACTGGGAATCGCGCAACAATGGCTACCAGGTCACCTACGACTACCGCGGCCGCAACTACACGAGCATCATGTCCTACGATCCGGGCGAGCGCATCCGTCTGCGCGTCTCGATCGAGCCAGCTCAGCAGTAAGCGTAACAACCGGCCCCTACCATGCCAGCCCCAGCGGCTGGCATTTTTTATGGCGCCCCGGCACGGGCTATAATGCGGCACACTTTCAGGCCGCCCTATGCTTATCAAACGAAAATCCATCGAACAAGTCGAATCCTCGCGCCCTGCGCGCAAGCCCCGCTACGCCCCTGTCACGCTGTCGGAAATGGATGGCGTGCGTTATCTGCATTTCGGCACGGAATGGGTGCAGGGCGCCATGCGCATCCGCAAGCCGGACTGGCCGGAGCTCGAATATGCGCAGCAGATGATGGCGTGGATGCTGTGGATCGAGCAGCCGCAGCGCATCGCCCAGCTGGGCCTGGGCACGGCCGCGCTGACCAAGTTCTGCTACCGCCAGTTCCCGCAGGCGCAAGTCGAGGCCATCGAACTCAATCCTTCCGTCATCGCCATCTGCGCCTCGATGTTCAAGCTGCCGCCCAACGACGAGCGCCTGCACGTGCGCGAGATGGATGCGCTCGACTACGTCAACGATGAAGCCAACCACGGCACCCTGGACGCCCTGCAAGTGGACCTGTACGACGCCACGGCACGCGGTCCCGTGCTCGACAGCGCCGATTTCTATGCCGCCTGCTGCGCTTGCCTGGCGCCGCACGGCATCATGACGGTCAACCTGTTCGGCGACCATCCCAGCTACGCAAAGAACATCAAGGCGATGAAGTTTGCGTTTGCGCAGGTGATCTGCCTGCCGGAAGTCCATGATGGGAACGTAGTGGCGATCGCGTTCAAGACGAAAGTGGCACTCGATGCCGAAGCGCAAGCCGCCTTGCTGGAACGCGCCAAGCAGATCGTCGCCGAGACGAAGCTGCCCGCCAAGACCTGGGTCAAGGGCATCGTCAGCACCCTGTAAGCGCCGGCATTACCAGGCTAGGCCGGCAGTCCTGAAAGACGCCGGCCATGCCCGCTTCCCCGCCTCCCTCTCCCATCTCGCCCGACACGCCGCTGGAACTGCCGCAACTGCTGGCCTGGCTTCAGGAAGACGGCTTGCTCGACGCAGTGCAAGCAGCCGCCATCGCCACCCAGGCCGCCCTGCTGCCGGCGCCCGCCTTGCATCCGCTGTGCAGCATCGCCCACGGCGCACTGACGCTCGATACCCTGTGCGCGTGGCTGGCGCAACGCGCGAGCTTGCCGTATCTGCGCATCGATCCCCTGCACATCGATTTCAGCCAGGTGGCCGACGTCATGACGGCCGGCTACGCGGCCCGCTTCAACATCCTGCCCGTGGAAAGCACGCTTGACCGCATCGTCATCGCCACGGCCCAGCCCTACGCGCTCGCTTGGCAGGCGCAGCTGGGCAACCTGGCGCCGCGCAAGCTGAGCCTGGTCATCGCCAACCCGCTGCACATCGCCGACGCCATCGCGCAATTTTTCAGCCTGGCCACCTCCGTCAAGGTGGCCAGGCAAGCATCCACGCAAGACCTGGCGCTGCGCCACAATTTCGAGCAGCTGGTGGAACTGGGGCGCAACAAGACCAGCCTCGACGCCAACGACCAGCACGTGGTGCGCATCGTCGACTGGCTGTGGCAGTATGCGTTCGCCCAGCGCGCGTCCGACATCCACCTGGAACCGAAGCGCGACGCGGGCCTCGTGCGCCTGCGCATCGACGGCCGCCTGCACCAGGCCTATCAATTGCCGCCCGTCGTCATGCTGGCCATGACGGCGCGCATCAAGTTGCTCGGGCGCATGGATGTGGTGGAAAAGCGCCGCCCCCAGGATGGCCGCATCAAGACGCGCAATGCGCAAGGGCAGGAAATCGAGCTGCGCCTGTCGACCTTGCCCACGGCCTTCGGCGAAAAGCTCGTCATGCGCATCTTCGATCCGGAAGTGGCCGTCAAGAGTCTCGCCGAACTGGGCTTTCCGCCCGCGGACGCCGAACGCTGGCGCCAGCTGACGGCGCGCACGCACGGCATCGTGCTGGTCACGGGTCCCACGGGCTCGGGCAAGACCAGCACCCTGTACAGCACCCTGAAGGCGCTGGCCGGCAGCGAAGTCAATGTGTGCACGGTGGAAGACCCCATCGAAATGGTCGAGCCGGCCTTCAACCAGATGCAGGTGCAAACCCAGGCCGGCATCGAACTGTCGTTTGCCGATGGCGTGCGGGCGCTGATGCGGCAAGATCCCGACATCATCATGGTGGGAGAGATCCGCGACCTGGCCACGGCCGAGATGGCCATCCAGGCGGCGCTGACGGGCCACCTGGTGCTGTCGACCCTGCATACCAACGACGCCCCCTCGGCCGTCATGCGCCTGCTGGAACTGGGTTTGCCCGCCTATCTGCTGGAAGCGTGCCTGATCGGCGTGCTGGCGCAGCGCCTGCTGCGCTGCCTGTGTCCGGCCTGCAAACAGCCGGGCGGCGCCCCGGACGACGCGTCATGGCAGCGCCTGACGGGCGGCCAGCTGGAACGCCCCCGCGCCATGTACCGCCCCGCCGGCTGCCCCCTGTGCCGCCACAGCGGCTACCTGGGGCGGGCCGGCATTTATGAACTGCTGAGCGTGACGGAAACGTTCGGCCAGCTCATCAAGGCGGGCGCCGACCTGCACGCCTTGCGCCGCCAAAGCATCCTCGACGGCATGACGCCGCTGCGCCTCGCCGGCGCGCGCAAGATCATCGATGGCACGACCAGCATCGACGAAGTGTTGAAGCTCACGGCCGCCCTGCATTGAGCCATCTTCATTTTCGTGCAGGAATGCTTTGCATTCTTTTTCAACTGATATATAATGCGGCCTCTTTCGGGTCGTTAGCTCAGCTGGTAGAGCAGCGGACTTTTAATCCGTTGGTCGCAGGTTCGAATCCCGCACGGCCTACCACGAATACAGCAGTACAGATCAGGGTTAGCAAACTATCGTTTGCTAACCCTTTTTTGCGTCTTTATCCGTGATATTGCCCACATGGGGGAAATGTGCCCCGGTCACCGCCAAGTGCAGAAACTCTCCCGGCACTGCCTTAACCCATGTTTCTAAAGGACGGACAAGCAAGCATTGAGCCGCGCCTTGCGCAACACTCCCAAACCCGTGAGGAAATAAGACGCATGCCCATGGCAATGGCGCGCCACCGCGATGCCAACGTGCTCGTTGCAAATACAGCACGCGCTTCCTCCCCTCCAGCATATCCAGCTCGCCAGCTTCAACGATGCCATACAGGCAATGCGTCGAGAATGCCATTACTTGTAAAAAAGAAAATAAATAAAGGAAATTAATTATTGGCAACTAAATGCTATTCAAACAATTTAAAATAAGCAATAATGCCTCTCTCTTAATGATTACCTCCGACAAAAATGGCGTCCGTTCTTTTCAGGTACAGCATTTCGCGCGCACTGGCATACTTGCTCGCAACCACATTAATTGCTGGCTGTGGCGGCGGTGGTAGCCCAAGCGGTGGAGGCGACGGAAGCAGCGGCGTTGCCCCTCCGGTGCCAGTTACCCCGACGCCCACGCCAACATTGACATTCAGCGTGCCGACGGCCGCCGCTACCGCCGATGAGGGGAGCACGAAGGCATTGTCATTGCTAGCGACTGTGAACACGCCATCGGAATTTCAAAATGTAAACAGTGTGTTCGCCTACGTCATCGATACGACAGGCGTGATACTGCCGGAGGTACAATTTTCCCAGCTAAGCCCAGGCAGTTACAGCATTCTGCTCCAGACTGCGCCGACGCTGCCCATCGGAAAACATACAGGCACTTTTTCAGTCAAAGTTTGCAAGGATGCCGCTTGTACGCAACACTTCCCCGGTTCGCCGATGCAGTTGCCATATGCGATCACTGTCGTGCCGATACCCTTGTCACCAATGACAGTGGCGCCACTTGGCCTTCTCAACGCGACCATTTCTGAGGGAAATCCGGCGCCAGCGCCCGTCACTGTCAACGTCAGCGCGAAAAGTCGCACATGGACTGTGAACACGAACGCGGCATGGATCAAGCTCTCGACGGCAGCAGGTAACGGCGTCAGCTCGTTTACTGTCGGCTATGATGTTTCCGCGCTGACATTTGGCGTCCAGACAGGCACTATCGTAGTCACAAGCAGCGACGGGCAAATCGCCTCGCTGCCTGTCAGTGCCGAATTGCTGCCTGCCGCTTTTTCCATTGATCACGGCCAGATTACCTTCAATGGCATCAACGGCGCTCCCATTGCGGCAGCGCCCGTTAAATTTACGGCACCTAACCTAGCGGCGAACTGGAAAGCCACCGCCAGCGCGGCATGGCTAGGAGTGACCCCGACGAGCGGCACCACACCTGCCATTGCATCGGTATATGTCGACCCGGCGAACGGCAAGCTTGCCAGCGGCCGACACGATGCAATGTTAACGATTACCGCACCGAACGTCAGCGACAGCAAAGTTCCTGTCACGCTGAACTTGACGAAAGCCACCTTAACGTCCTCGATTGACAGCATCACGCTGGGAGGACCTTATGGCCGCTCGCCTGCGTCGACAGCAAGCCTGACGCTGAATCTCAACACCATGGCGAACGCTTATCTCTGGTCGTTCTCGGCACTGCCTGCATGGCTGGGCGCGAGCGCTACCAGCGGTACGGTGAATCAGGCTGGCAGCAGCATTATGTTTTCGCAAATCGGCGCCAACCAGCCCATCGGAACCAGTGCCACGACCTTGACCGCGAGCACGCAAGTCAATGGCGATACCATCTCGGTACCAGTCACCATCACCGCCCAGCGCGATACGCGCAAACTGCTGTTCTCGGAAGTCGGCGTCGGGCTGTCTTCCACCCCAGGCTGGTCACGCCTGTCGCGCAAGGTCACCGTGCGCGACAACTTCGGGCTAACCCCTGCATGGACTGCCAGTTCCGACAAGGCATGGCTGTCCGTGCAACGCAGCGGAAATGCGCTGACACTGACGGCCGATCCATCCACTTTACCGGTCGACGCCATCAGCTATGCCACCGTCAGCCTGGCCAGCGAGAATGGTATTCAGACTTCAGAGCAGCTGCATGTTGCGATCTGGAAAGGAAGCGTCACGCCGGCCGTCACGACGAAATTGACGAAGACCTACAGCCACCTCAAGACCGATCCGATCCGACCTTTGCTGTATGCAAACAACGGCACAGGCGATATCGATGTGTATAACATCTATTCCGCCACCCAAGTCGGCACCATCAGCAACCTCGGTGGCGCGATGGGAGACATGACCATCAGCCCGAATGGCCGGCATCTTTACACCTACGATACCGCCAATCGGAATATCATCGTCGTGGACCTGGCTACGCTGACGAAAAAAACCAGTTGGCCAATGGCAGCAGCAGTCCAGCAATCGTCGGCCTTGCTGGCCCTGCGGCCAAATGGCGTAGAGATTGTGGCAGCAGCCGACGGCAAGGCATACCTGGCCAGCACAGGTGCCGTGGCGGGCATGATCGGCAACGCCGACAGCATGGCAGCATCGAGCGACGGAAGCCGCCTCTACTTGCAAGATTCAGGCTATAGCCCGGCATCGGTAAGCGCAATTGTAGTTGACTACGCCGATATTGGTGGCGGTGCCCTGTTCAGCGCTTCGGCGGGCTCCGCCGGCTTCATCAACGGCGCATCGAATGGACAAGACATCGCGGTCAGCGCTGACGGCATGCGCCTGTATGTCGCGTCGGCTGCACCTTACCGCTGCAGCAGCGTAAAACCGTCGGACCTGAGCTTCATCGGCAGCCTCAGCGGCGGAGATGCCTACCCCAACAACGTCGAGGTGGGCAGCGATGATCGCGTTTACTGCGGCATCTCAGGCTGGTATTCGAGCGCCGACGTATGGGTGCACGACGCAAACGGCATGCTGCTCAAGAGTTTCAAGTTTGCCGGGTACGCGAGGAGCCTGATGACCCGCACCCTGGGTATTTCCGCTGATGGACTCATGATGGTGGGCCAGACAGACGACCCCCTGCTGGTATTTGTACCAGTAGGCCCATAAGGGGAGTGGCGGCGGAAATACTCCCTGCCTCGGCTGGTTGAGGTTCTTTTGAATATAGTATTCCTTGTCCATGGCAACGGGAACCATTAATCCCCTCCTGCCACGAAGACAGCAGTACGCACAGGGTTGGCAAACTAGCATTTTCCAACCCTTTTTTGCGTAAATTCGACCAGAGACAAGCTGAGCGAAAGCAGTGCGTGACGGATGCGGAAAGAATCTCCCCGCGAGCAATGCAATCGTGCGCCGCCAGTGCCGATATACTGGCGCATCTGCTGACGATACGGAAAGACGCACTGTGAAACTTGCCACCCTGCTATCCCCCCTGCTGTGCTCTTTGTTGCTGCCCGCCCAGGCGCAAACGCCCATCGTGCTCGACGGCCAGTACAGCGCGCGCACGGACGAGATGAGCCTGGAAATCATCGGCAACCGCGTCTGCTTCGCGCCCGACAAGGCGCAATGGGGCCGCTTGCCCCGCCCTGCCGCCACGCACGATGCGTGGTTTTGTTTCAGCAACGACGCCGAGGCGCGCCGCCTGCTGCGCGTGCCCGCGCGCCAGGCCGACAATTGCGGCTGGCAAGCGCGTGCGCGCATCGTCATCGATACCTATCAACCGTACGTCGAGCAAGGCGACGGCAACGACATGGCGCGCCTGGCGTCAGTGGTCAAAGTGGCGCAGCCGAACGCCATCGCCTGCGAGTAATCAGTTCAGTTCGATCAGTCCAGTTCATACTCCTGCAGATAACGGGCGAACAAGTCCCCATCGGCCAGCGGACACGCAAACCCCGCGCCCCAATCGGCCAGCAGCAACTGCTCTTTCAAGGGCAGCAGCAACAGTTGCGGCATGCCATCGCTGCACCACAGGTTGCACACGATACCTTGCTCGTCCAGGCCCGCAAACAGGGTTTCCGTCTTGTCGCCGCCAAAGGCCAGCACGTTCTTGCATTCCACGCGGTAACTGCTGTAGCCCGTGTAGACGGCGTCATACGGCGGCAAGGCATGGTCCTGCGCCAGGCGCAGCTGCTCGGCCGTCAGGCCCAGCGCGCGCAGTGGCGACGGTGGCGCCTTGATCACGTACATGTCCGTCCAGCCGGCGCCGCTGCGGTGCGCATCGGCGAACGCCTGCTGCTCGCCCATCTGCGTCAAGCAGTGCTGCAAATTATCCAGCGGCAGCAGTTCGATCATGCAATAGTCATCTTCGTGGTAGTACGCTTCGCGCATGCCTCAATTCTCCAGCAAGTCTTGCAATTGCGCATTGCGCCGCGACGTCAGCCGGCCGGCCCAGGTCTCGCTGGTGACGGATGGATAGCGCACGGCGCCAAAATTCATCCAGGCATCGCGGTACGCCAGCCACAGGCGCTGGGTGGCGCGGATGCCGTCCTTATCCACGGCGCCCGCATAGGTGGACGCGGGCTTTTTCATCAGCTTGCCGTAGATGGCGTTGAGCTCCTTGTCGAGTGCCGCCGCCTGCTCCTTCGTCATGCTGGCCGGCAACTTGCCCCCTTCGTACTCACGCAAGTCCTGCGCCAGCAAGTCGAGCTCGGCCGTGCGGGCCGCGATGCTCTGGGCGGCGCGCGCCGTGCCGCTCAAGTCCGTTTCATTGGCCGCGCGCGCGTCGGCAAACTTGCTTGCGGCCGCCTGCAGCTTTTGCAGCGACGCTTGCGCCACGGCAGGCATGCTTGCGCTGACCTTGCCTGTCGCCTGTGCGCGCACGCGCTGCTTTTGCCGCGCATCGATGGCGCTGCACACGCCCATCATGTAGCCGCTGGTAATGTCATCGCACAAGTCGATCATGCCGCGCCCGCTGGCATTGATCTGCTGCAAGTGTTCAATGCGGCCCCGCATCTCGGCCGGTGCCGCGTCGATGCTGCACGCATACTTGAGCGCCAGCAGCGGGTCTTTCTGCACGCCCTGCCCATTCTGGTACAGCATCATCAATACGGCGCTGTTCTGCGTTGCCATCGCGCAATGGCGCGCGGGACGCCAGTCGGCCGGCTTGGGCGAGGACATACTCTTGGTATCGTAATACAGGTCCGTCGCCTGGCATTGCTGCAAGGACGCCACGGCGGACGGCGCCGGCAGGTCGGCCGGCGGCGGCGCCGCATCCTTGACCTTCAGGCAGCCCGCATACCAGGCCGTGCTTTCCGCATGACCCACGCCCATGGCGCTGGTGTTCGGGTACGGTGCTGCGGCGGCGGCAAAAACCGGGGCCGCCAGCAGGCAGCTCACGCCCAGCAATGCCGTTTTCAATAAGGGTAGACAAATTTTCATGTTCTATCAGCGCCAGCGTGAATAAAGCGGCAAGTTTAACTGATCAGCCAGGCTGCGCACGCCCGGTACACGCACATCGTGCCTGGTAAGTAACGGTTCATGGCCTTGGCAGCGGCCGAATCGATGGGCAATAATGTTGCCCGCTGTACTTTTTTCACTACCCGGACCACGCCCATGACCTCACCCCGTCTTTGCCGTTCCCTCGGCTCCCTGCTGATCGCAGCAGCCTGCGCCTCGCTGGCTCACGCCGCCGAGACCAAGGCCACGACCCCAGTTGCCGCCACGCAAACGCAAGCCAGACACGCCATCACGCATGAAGACGTGTGGCTGATGAAACGGGTGGGCGCGCCCGTCGCCAGCCCGGACGGGCGCTGGGCCGTGTTTTCCGTGGTCGACAGCGCCTACGATAGCAAGGAACAATCGTCGGATCTGTGGATCAAGTCCCTGCTTGATGACAGCCCCGCGCGCCGCCTGACGTATTCCAAGGGCGGCGAAAGCGCCATGGCCTGGTCGCCGGACAGCCGCCAGCTGGTCTTCGTCGCCAAGCGCGACGGCGATGAAGCGGGACAGATCTACCGCCTCGACGTGGCCGCCGGCGGCGAAGCGCAACGCCTGACCTCGCTCACCCTGGGCGCGCGCATGCCAAAGTGGAGCCCGGACGGCAAGCAATTGCTGTTCATCAGCGACATCTATCCTGGCAACAAGACGGAAGCCGACGTCAAGCAAAGCGCGAAAGAGCGCAAGGAGCGCAAAGTCAGCGCCCGTTCATATGAAACGACGGCGCCGCGCTATTTCGACAAATGGCTGACGGACAAGCAGGTACGCCTGTTCATCGTCGATGCGCAACCTGAGTCGAAAGGTGAAAACACGCCGCGCGACATCCTGTCGGGCACGCAACTGGTGGCGCTGCCCGGCTTTGGCGGCGGCCAGGGCGACGAGGGACAATCCTTGGATGCCGTCTGGACGCCGGACGGCAAGGCCGTCGTCTTCAACGCAGCCACCAACCGCGACGCGGCCCAGCGCGAAGCCGTCTATTCGCAGCTGTACTTGCTGCCCGTGGCCGGCGGCGAAGCGCAACGTTTGACGCAGGACAAGCACAGCTACGGTTCCCTGAAATTCGCGGCCGACGGCAAGACCCTGTTCGCCTTGAGCGACGCGCAAACGCCCGGTAAAGTGTATGACGTGAAACGCCTGGCCAGCTTCGCCTGGCCGATGAGCAATCCTGCGCCAACCATCCTGACAGCCAAGCTGGACCGCTCGATTTCCCGCTATGTGCTGCCCGAAGGCGGCAAGCGCGTCATTTTCAGCTATGAACATGCGGGCCTGGAAAAGCTGTACTCGATCGATGTCAAAGGCGGCGACGTGCGCGAAGAGCCATCCTTGCCGACGGGCACCATCAACTCGCTGAGCAGCGGCGGCAAGGCCCTCGTCGGCGTGTGGGAGTCGTCGATCAATCCGCCGGAAATCTATGCCTTCAACGGCAAGCAGCCGAAACGGCTGACGGCCTTCAACACGGAGAAAGCGAGCAAGATCGACTGGCAGGCGCCCGAGCACTTCTGGTTCACCACGGCCGACGGCCGCCGGATCCACAATATGCTCGTCAAGCCCGCGAATTTCGACCCGAACAAGAAATATCCGCTGTTTACCGTCATCCACGGCGGCGCGGCCAGCATGTGGCGCGACCAGTTCGTGCTGCGCTGGAACTATCACTTGCTGGCCAAGCCAGGTTATGTCGTGCTGCTGACCGACTACAAGGGTTCCACCGGCTATGGCGAGGAATTCTCGCGCTCGATCCAGTTCGACCCATTGAAAGGTCCGGGCGATGAAGTCAACCAGGGCGTCGATGAAGCCATCAAGAAATACCCGTTCATCGACAGCACGAAACTGGCCGCCGGCGGCGCCAGCTATGGCGGCCACCTGGCCAACTGGCTGCAGGCAACCACCACGCGCTACAAGGCCATCGTCTCGCACGCGGGCGAAATGGATTTGATCATGCAGTGGGGCACCAGCGATGGCGGTTTCGGCCGTGAAACGAATGCAGGCGGCCCCGTCTGGTCGAACCTGCCCGTGTGGCGCGACCAAAGCCCGGTCATGCAAGCGGGCAACCACGAAAAAGGCACGGGCTTTACCACCCCCATCCTGATCACCGTGGGCGAGCTCGACTACCGCGTGCCGGCCAACAATGCCCTGATGAACTTTGCAGTACAACAGCGCCTGAACGTGCCGGCGAAATTGCTGGTGTTCCCGGATGAAAACCACTGGATTTTAAAAGGCGAGAACAGCCGTTTCTTCTACAGCGAAGTCGAGGGCTGGCTCGCCAAATACCTCAAGTAAATCCTGAAACGTTCTTGAAATGAAAAGCCAGGCTCCGCACATGCGGGCCTGGCTTTTTTCATGCGGGCTGGACGGCGGCCACGGCCGCCTTCTGCCGCTGGATCGCCAGCACCAGCAGCGCGGCCAGCAGGCAGGCGGCGCTGGCCGCGAACAGGGCCGGATTGTAGGTCAGCATCAGGGTGCGGATGCGGCCCGCGCCGTACGCGGCCACGGCGGCGCCCAGCTGGTGGCCCGCGAAGATCCAGCCGAACACCATGCCCGCCCGCTCCCGGCCAAACGTGGCGCCCACCAGTTTCACGGTCGGCGGCACAGTGGCGATCCAGTCCAGGCCGTAAAATATGGCAAACAGGGACAGGCCGTACAGGGTGAATTCCGAATACGGCAGCCAGAACAGGGACAGCCCCCGCAAGCCGTAGTACCAGAACAGCAGTTTGCGGTTGTCATAGCGGTCCGACAGCCAGCCGGACAAGATCGTGCCGAACAGGTCGAACGCCCCCATCATCGCCAGCACGGAGGCGGCCGGCACGGCGGACAGGCCCGAGTCGCCGCACAGGGAAATGAAGTGCGTCTGGATCAGGCCGTTGGTGCTGAGGCCGCAGATGAAGAAGGTGCCGAACAGTATCCAGAAGGTGCGGTTCGCCGCCACGCTGCGCAGAATCACGAACGGCGTGGCAAACGTCATTTTTGCGGCCACTGGCGCCGTCAGCGGCGTGGCCGGATCGGCGCCGTAGGGCCGCAAGGCCACGTCCTGCGGCCGGTTGCGCATGCACAGGAAGGCCAGCACGGCAACGATGGCGCAGCTGGCAAACACGGGCATGACGGCCGTGCGCCAGCCGAAATGCTCGATCAGCCAGGCACCCACGGGCAGGAACAGCAGCTGGCCCGTTGCCGAGCTGGCCGTCAGCACGCCCACCACCAGGCCCCGGTGCGTCTCGAACCAGCGGTTCGCCACCACGGCGCTCAGGACCAGCGCCGTCATGCCCGAGCCCAGCCCCAGCAGGATGCCCCACAGGGCCACCAGCTGCCAGAATTGCGTCATGCGCGTGGCCAGCAGCATGCCGGCCGCGATCAGGCCCAGGGCCACGCAGATGATATTGCGCAAGCCGAAACGCTCCATCAGGATGGCGGCAAACGGCCCCATCAAGCCAAACAGCACGAAACGCACGGCCAGGGCCGAGGAAATCTGCTCGGCATCCCAGCCGAACTCGCGGCTCAGCGGCTGCATCAGCGCGCCCGGCAAGCCCAGGGCGGCAGACGATGTCAGGGCCGTGAGGAAGGTGATGGCGACGATGACCCAGGCGAAATGGATGCCGCGCCGCTCCAGCCATTGCGAAAAGGGAAGAGAAAGCATGCTGTCCTCATGAGAAAAAATGGATGCCGGTCACTACCAGCCGTTGGGATTTTTCTCATGTTATATTATGATCGTAATTTATACAATCAAAAAACTGGAGCGGCACTGCTGCGTGCCGCTCCAGTCCTGACTTTAACGCTGCGCAGAATGTGGCTTACTTGACCTTCAAGCCATTCTTCACATCCGTCACGCCTTCCACGCTGCGGGCCAGGTCGGCGGCTTTTTTCACTTGCGCCTGGGAAGGCACGAAGCCGCTGAGCATGACAACGCCGTTGACCGTTTCCACGTGCACGTCAAGCGCCTTCAAGTCGTTGTCCTTGACGAGGTCAGCCTTGATCTTGGTGGTGATGACGGAGTCGGCCACGGCCGTCTTGGTGCTGCCGGCTGCATTGCGCGTCACGCAGGCGGCCTTGGCCGTCGCATCCATGGCGTCGCAATTCTCCTTCGTGGTGGCGGGCGGATTCTGCGCCACGTTGGTGCCGGCCTTGGCGCCCGTATTGGCGTCGGCCAGCGCGGCCGTCTTCGCCGCCTTGGCATCGTTCATGCATGTGGTTTTATCGGCGCCCGTGCGGTCGCCGCACTTGGCCTTGGCCAGGTCATACTCGGCATTGGCGACATCCTTGCGGGCCTTGGTCAGCTCGCGCGGCGTGTTGCGGTATTGGGCCACGGCATCCGATTCGGCCTTGGCGCGCGCTACCCTGGCTTCTTCCACGCAGACTTTTTTCGCGTTGCCGCTGTGGCTGTCGCAGGCGGCCTTGGCCTGCTTGTAGTCACTTGACGCCTTGTCCGTCAAACTCTTGTACGAGGCATCCTGCGCATACGCGGGCGCGGCGGCAAGCAGGGCGCTGGCACTGGCGGCCAGCATGAGTGCGATCATTTTGTTCATGATGGTTCCTCTCTGGTTAGTTGATGCCCAGATTAGACCCCTGCCGCGCGCAAAGCTCCGTGCGACAGCACACGCTGACAGTCCATTCGCTTAAAAATCACCGTTTATTTGTCGCCGCTCAAACCCATCTGCCACAATACTTGCGCCTGTTCAAATGGTGAAACGGCCCCATCAAATGCGCCTGCGCCTGCGCCATCGGCCAGCGCCAGCCAGCCTTGCGTGGCGTGGGAACTGCCTACACCGCCGCCCGCAGCCTCGCCTGCCGCGCGCACGCCGCGCATCCAGGCCAGCACATCCTGATACTGGCCGGGGTGGCGTCCATGCATCCAGGCCAGGGCCACCAGGTCCGCATACCCCTCTTCGCGGCGCGTCTCGCGCAGCTCCTGCGCCAGCGCAGCCAACTTGCCGCGCTGCCTGCTGCGCGGCTCGACAAAGCCGCGCGGCAAGGCATGCCAGTCGCCCTGCGCATAGCGCCGGCAATGGCCGATCTCATGCGCCGTCATCGCTTCCATCATCAGGCCCTGGCGCGCGGGCGGCACGCCTTCCAAGACACTGTCCGCCTGCGCATTGCCGCGCAAGGACAGCACCAGCTTGCAGCGCCCCCCTTCGTAGCCCAGCGCCAGCGGCACGGCGCCGGGCGCATCCTGCGGCTGCACGATGATATCGATGGGCAAACCTTGCGCACGCGCAAACGCGATGACGGGCTGGCCCGCCTGCAGCCAGCGCGTTTCCAAATCGGTCAGCTGGGCGGCAGCCACGGCAGGCAAAGGAGAGAAAGCGATGAGCAAGCTCATCAGCAATAGCGGATTCAGCATGAAATAGGCGGGAAGAAAGGAGGATTTACCACTGCAGAGTAAGCGGTGGATGTATTTCCACAAGGAAAAACTGGCAACTTTTCGCAAATAAAGACGAAAAAAAACCGGTGCGCAAGGCACCGGCTTTTCAGACTGATAATAATCAAGGTCAGCTTATTTCTTCGCCGCCTTATCCAGCGCGCGGGCCGTGACGAATTCCGGGCGGATATCGTTGGGCACGGCCTTCATCTTGTCGAGCGCCACCTGCACCTCAGGGCGGATGACAACGTATTTCGTCATCATCGCTTGCGCGCGCGCATAGTCGCCCGTCGCCTCGATGGTCAGAAATTCACGGTCCAGGTCGATCACGGCCTGCTTGATCTTCGCAAAATCGACGCCGAATTTGCCGTCGCCCAGCGAGACAAAACCGCCCTTGTCGAGGATGTAATTCATCTGGATGGCCATGCCGCGCGCATGCGAATCCGTCAGGCCGAAATGCAGCGTGCGGAAACCGGAGGCGAGGAAGGTGTTGTACAGCTTGCGTTCGGCCGCCTCGCCCTGGCCCAGGGTGTCGTTGAGCTGGCCCTTGTCCATCATGTAGCGCAGCGCGAACAGGCCCGTGATATCGGCCTTGGCTTCCTCGATGGTGGAATACGCTTCCTTCAAGTCCTGGCGCGGCGTCGATGGCTTGCCGTCGACCACGGTGGCGTGCGGGCCCAGGCCGTGCATGATTTCATGCGCGAGGATGTGCGTGAAGAAGGAATTGAAATCGACGTCCTGCTGCGCTTCCGGCGTGAGCACCAGTTTCGAGATCGGCGTCAGGGTGGCCTTGAACTTGGCTTCCTGCACGTTCTTCAGCATCACGCGCTTGGAGCCGCGCGCGCTGATGATGCGCTCGTCATTGGGCAAGTTGTAGGCGGCCGTCTGCACGGCCATGTTGCCGTCGCCGGCGCCATACACCTGGTTGACCACCACCATCGGCGCCAGCGCGCCCACTTTCGGGTTGCGGTACTGGGCGTCGAGCGGCAGGTTGTCTTCCAGCTCCTGCATGTGCTTGGCGAAGAAGTTGAGCTTTTGCGTCTCGGCCTGGTCGCGGATGTTCACGTAGGCTTCGAACGCGGCCTTGTAGCCGAACAGCTCATCGTTATACGTTTCATACGGGCCGATGGTGATGTCGACGGGCGAATCGAGGTCCATCCAGGCGAAGTCGGACGGCAGATAGTCGTTGTCGAGGAAAGCCTTGGCGCGCAGGGTGAGGAATTTCTTCAGCGATGCATTGTCCGTGGCGGCCGCCGCTTCATCGAGCAATTTGGCCAGCTGTTTCAGCTCCACCTTGTATTCGTCCGAATACTTGACGGTCTGGTATTTGCCATCCTTGCCCGCGCGAATCGTCGTGAAGAACCATTGCGCCTGCTGCTTGTCCTCTGGCGACAAGCCATTCATCCACGTTTCCAGGCTGGCCTTGGTGGCGCCCTGCGGATAGAAGTTGCCCGCTTCCGGCTTGTGCGCGGGAATGGCGATGCCCGCATAGCTGGCCGGCATGAACGAGGCGTGCGCGTCGAGCACCGACCATGGCCCCTTGTTGATCCAGAAATAATTCAGGCGGGCCTGACCCAGGGCCGACTTGTCCTTCTTCAAGGCCGCCCACAGCGCTTCATTGCCGGACCAGCGCTGGCGCAGCTGCAGCACGTCGACCAGCTTGGCCGCTTCGACCAGCTTGGCGATGGCCTGGCGGTCGCCCGCGGACAGGTGGGTGACGTCGGCCGTCAGCGCGACGGGGGCGTAGCGGGCGCTCATGGCCGTCAGTTGTTGCGCGGTGGCCGGGGTGGCTGGCGCGGCCGCTGGCGTTGTTGCGCAGGCACTGCCGACGGCGGCGGCCATCAGCAGGGGAATCAGGAGTTTTTTCATGGGGCCTCGGTTAAATTCTGGGGTCAGACCCGGCGGGTCTGACCCCAAGTGAGGCAAATTGTAATCCACCAATGCCCCCGCCTGCAGCGCTGGCTTACCAGACCTTGTACACCTGCCCCGTCTGCGCCCCTTCCACGCTGCGGCTGTAGGCGAGCGCCACGCGGCTGGCGGCGGCCGGCTCGAAGCCGTAGAAGAAGGGGCCGTACGACTCCAGCGATTCGGCCAGCACCGTCGGGCTGACGACATTGATGCGCACGCCGCGCGCAAGCTCGATGGCGGCGCCCCTGACAAAACCTTCCACGGCCGCATTGGTCATGCTGGCGGCCGTGCCGAAGCGGATCGGCTGGTCGGCCACGATGCCGCTGGTCAAGGTAATCGAACCGCCGTCGTTCAGGTATTCCTGCGCTACCAGCGCCACGTTGACCTGGCCCATCAGCTTGCTGTCCAGGCCCAGGCGGAATTGCTCGGGCGTAAATTCGCTCAGCGGGCCGAAATGCAGCTTGCCGGCCGTGACGACGACGGCATCGACCTTGCCGATGCGCTTGAACAGGGCGCGCACTTGCGCGATGTCGCCCATGTCGGCCTGGTGCGTGCCGCTGCGGCTGCCCACTTCGATGATTTCATGGCGTTGCGCCAGTTGGGCGGCGACGGCCGTGCCGATGGTGCCGCTGGCGCCGATGATGACGATTTTCATGCTGCTTCCTTGTGTGGGTTGAACGATGGAGCCAGTATGCGCCGCTTACAAAAAGGAATAAATACGCTAGAATTTACAAGATTACTAATCTATAGTTTGCAATCGGGAAGCCATGGATAAATTGCGCAGCATGGAGATTTTTGTCACCGTCGTCGATGCAGGCAGTTTCACGGCCGCCGCCGAGGCGTTCCAGATTTCGCCCGTGATGGTGGGCAAGCACATCAAATACCTGGAAGAGCGGCTGGGCGCGCGGCTGCTGGCGCGCACCACGCGGCGGCAAAGCCTGACGGAAATCGGCCAGCAGTATGCGGAACAGTGCCGTCAGATCCTGGCCAGCATCCATGCGGCCGAACGGGGTGCGGAAGCCATGCGCGCGGCGCCGCGCGGCAAGCTGAAGATCACGGCGCCCGTGTCCTTCGGCAGCGAGTGCATCGCGCCGCTGATGGCCGACTACCTCGATGCGTATCCGGAAGTGAGCCTGGAACTGAACCTGAACGACAGGATGGTGGACCTGGTGGAAGAAGGGTTCGATGCGGCCATCCGCATCGGCAAGCTGGAAGATTCCGCCATGGTGGCGCGCGTGCTGCGGCCGTATGCGATGGTGATCTGCGCCGCGCCCGCCTACCTGGCCAGACACGGCACGCCGCGCACGCCGGCCGACCTGGCACGCCACGAATGCCTGGACTTCATGCAGTGGACGCGCCACGTGCGCTGGCGCCTGGCCAGGAGCGGCGACGATGATGGCAGCCCCGTGCGCGAAAGCCGCTTCCGCTCGAACAATGGTCAGGCGCTGCGCGTGGCAGCCCTGCACGGCTTCGGCATCGTCATGCAGGCGGAGATCCTGATGGCCGGCGATATCACCGCCGGCAGGCTGGTGCCGCTGCTGGCCGGCTACGTGCCGGCGCCCCGCCCCATGCACCTCGTGTATGCGCGCGACCGCCAGCCCACGCCGAAGCTGACGACCTTCATCGATTTTCTGCTGGAACGCTACGGGCCGGCGGCGACACCGCCACCGGCCACGCTCACGTAACCGTCGTACTTAGTTGGCCTTTGCGGCGGGCGCCGAGGCCAGCTTGGCCAGCTCGCCGTCCGGCTGCCAGCCGGCACCCAGCGAACGGGCAACGGCGACCGTCGCCAGCAGGCGCTGGGTCTTGATCTGCGCGGCGGCACGGTCCGCCGCCAGCGAACTGCGCTGGGCATCGGTGACGTCCAGGTAGGTCGAGATGCCGCGCTCGTAGCGCGTGCGCGCCACCAGGTAGGCGCGCGCCGCGGCTGCCTGCGACAGGGCTTGCGCATCGCCCTGCAACTGGCGCTGCTCCACGTCGGACAAGGCGTCTTCCACTTCGCGCAAGGCCGTCAGCAGCTTCGTTTCATGGTTCGCCACGGCTTCCGCATAGCGCGCCTTGGACAGGTCCAGATTGGCCTGGTTGCGGCCGCCGTCGAAGATCGGCAGGGACAGGGCCAGCGGGCCAAAGCTGAACTGGCGCGAACCGCCCTGCGCCAGGTCGCGCAGTTTTTCCGAGGCGTAGCCGAAATTGCCCGTCAATTGCAGCGACGGGTAAAACGCGCCTTCTGCCACGCCCACTTGCGCGTTCGCCGCGCGCAGGCCCGCCACGCTGGACACGAGGTCCGGACGGTGCGCCAGCAGGCTGGCAGGCAGGCCGACAGGGATACTTGGCGGCAGCGGCAGGCTGGAAGGCTCGGCGGCCACCGGCAATTGCAGCGCCGACGGCGGCTTGCCCGTCAGGGCGGCCAGGCTGTTTTCCAGCTGGTTGCGCTGGCGCTTGACTTCATGCAGGTCGGCCTGCGCGTTCGACAGTTCGACTTTCGCGCGCGCCAGGTCCAGCTCATTCGTCAGCCCTGCATTGAAGCGCGCCTCGACCAGCTGCGCCGACTCGCGGCGCGTGTCCAGGGCGCCATTCAGGATCGCCATTTCCGCGTCCAGCCCGCGCAGCTGCCAGTAATTGCTGGCCACTTGCGACGACAGCATCAGCAGCACGCCGTCGCGGTCCGCCTGCGCCGCCAGCGCCTGCGAATCGGCCGCTTCGACCATGCGTTTCACGCGGCCCAGCAAATCGACTTCATACGACAGCGAGCCGCCCACGGAGAAGTTATTGCCGCTGATCGAGCGGTTGCCCAGGGCCAGGCCCTGCGAAGTGTTGGCCGAGGTGCGCGAGTTCGAGATGCCCGTGCTGACGTTCACGCTCGGGCCCTGGTTGGCGCGCGCCGTGCCGCTTTGCGCCAGCGCCTGCAGCAGGCGCTCGCCGGCCGCTTTTACACTGGGATTGTCCTGCAGCGCGCTCTGTTCCAGGCGATTCAGGGTGGCGTCGCCGTAGATACGCCACCACTCTTTGGGCAGCTGCGCGGCATCCGCGGCGGCCGCGCCGTGGCGGAAGGTGTCGGTGCCGGCCACGTTTGCCGGGGCCGTGAAATCCTGGCCCACGGTGCCGCAGGCGGACAGCGCCACGGCAAGGGAAGCGGCAAGCGCGATTTTCGTCAATACTGTTTGCATGATGTGTACCTTCTTGTTCTTGAGGTGCTGCACGTGCGGACTGGGCGCGGTCAATGACCGCCACCACCGCCACCGGGAGCTTTGAGTTTGTCGGCCAGCCACAGGGGCACGATGCAGGCCAGCAGGATGGCGCCGATCAGGAAGAAGCCATCGTTGTAAGCCATCACATACGCTTCGCGGCGCACGATGCCGTCGATCGCCTGCAAGGCCTGGTTGCCGGCCGTGACGGCGTCATAGCCCTTGGCCATGAACGACGACGTCAGCTGATCGATGCGCAGCTGCGTGGCGCTGGAATACGCATTGATCGCTTCGCCCAGGCGCTGCGAGTGGAAGTGTTCGCGGGTGCTCAGGGCCGTGGCCAGCAGGGCGATGCCGATCGAGCCGCCCAGGTTGCGCGTCATGTTGAACAGGCTCGATGCAGACGGCATGTCCTTCGGCGCGATGCCCTTCATGGCGAAGTTCGACAGGGTCAGCATGACGAAGGGCTGGCCCAGCGCGCGCACGACCTGCGACCACAGCAGCTGGTCGTAGCCGGTGGACGCATCCATGTAGGCATTCATCATGCACGAGCCGCCAAACAGCAAGAGGCCGAACGAGCACAGGATGCGGTTGTCCACCACGGACGAGAGCTTGGCGACAAACGGCATGATGAACAGCTGCGGCAAGCCCACCCACATGATGACTTCACCAATCTGCATCGGCGAATAGCCGGCGATCTGGCCCAGGAACAGGGGCAGCAAAAAGGCCGAGCCGTACAGGCCCATGCCCGTCACGGCCGACAGCACGGTGGCGACCAAAAAGTTACGCTGGCCGTACAGGCCCAGGTTGACGAACGGCTCGGCGCGCGTGGCGCTGGTGACGACCCAGCCCAGGATGCCCACCAGGGCCAGCGCGGCGAAGGTGATGATGAAACCCGAGTCGAACCAGTCCTTCGAATTGCCTTCTTCCAGGAAGATCGTCAGGCAGCCCAGGCCCAGGGCCATGAAGAAGATGCCCAGCCAGTCGGCCTTCCAGAACATCTCGAGCTTCATCGGCTCCTTGTCCAGGCCATAGATCATGCCGGCGATCAGCAGCACGCCCGGCACCCAGTTGATGTAGAAGATCGAGGGCCAGCCATACAGCTCGGAGAGGTAGCCGCCCAGGGTCGGGCCCATGGCCGGCGCCAGGGTCGCCGTCAGGCCGAAGATGGCCATGCCGACGGCGCGCTTCGACGGCGGCAGCTTGAGCATCACCAGGGTGAACGCCATCGGTATCAGGGCGCCGCCCGTGAACCCCTGCAGCATGCGGAAGACGATCATGCTTTCCAGGTTCCAGGCCGTGCCGCACAGGGTGGAGAACAGCAGGAAGAAAGCGGTGGTGCCGATCATGTAGGTACGCAGTCCGAACACGCGCGCCAGCAGCGCGGTGAGGGGAATGACGATAATTTCCGCCACCAGGTAGGCCGTGGAAATCCACGACCCCTCTTCCTGGGTGGCCGACAGCGAGCCAAGGATATCCTTGAGCGAGGAGTTGGTGATCTGGATGTCGAGCACCGCCATGAAGGCGCCCAGCATGCCGGCGGCGACCGCCAGCCAGGTGCGCCCGGAGACTTTCTCGTCAATCACGGGAAACGCTGGCGGCTTCGCCAGCGTGGTGGAAGGGCTGCTCATGGAAGCTTAGCGGGCGGCGGTCTGGGCGGCAGGAGCGGCGGCGTGGCGCGGGGCCTCGGCCTTGTCCGACGCGGGCTGGTTCACTTCCACTTCGGCAATCACCGACATACCCGGCACCAGGCGGCCATTCATGGCCTTGATGTCTTCCGGCTGGAAGACGATTTTCACGGGCACGCGCTGGACGATCTTGGTGAAGTTGCCGGTGGCGTTATCGGCCGGCAGCAGGGCGAATTGCGCGCCCGAGGCAGGGGCGAAGCTGTCCACGGTGCCCACGAGTTTCTTGCCCGGCATGGCGTCGATGGTCACGTGCACGCTCTGGCCGCGGTGCAGGTCGGCCAGCTGGGTTTCCTTGAAGTTGGCGGTGACCCAGACGTTGTCCTGCACGATGGCCGTCAATTGCTGGCCAGGCTGCACGCGCATGCCCGTTTCCACGTTGCGCTTGCCGATGCGGCCGGCGACGGGCGCCAGGATGCGGTTGTATTGCAGCTGCTGTTCCGCGTCCTTCAATTGCACGCGCAGCACGGCCACTTGTGCCTTGGCCACGTCGCGCGCAGCTTGCGCCGCGCCGATCTGCGACTTGGCGGCCGAGGCGCTGTCGCGGCGGGCGGCCAGGTCGGCCACGGCACTCGAGCGGGCCGCGTTGGCCGCGTCGAGTTCCGCCTTCGAGACGGCTTTCATCTGGCTCGTGTACAGCTGGCCATAACGGTCCGCATCCTGTTTCGCGCGCAGTAATTGCGCATCGGCTTGCGCCACTTGCGCCTGGGCGGCACTCGCTTGCGCCTGCACCTGGGCGATCTGCGCGTCCGCTTGCAGCACTTGCTGCTCGGCGCTGGCGATCTGCGCGGCGATCTGCTCGGTTTTCACGCGCTGGTCGAACGGGTCGAGTTCGGCGATCACGTCGCCCTCTTTCACGATTTGATTGTCGTCGATGAAGACCTTGGTAACGACGCCGGAAATGCGCGCCGAGACAGGATGCACATGGCCGGCCACATAGGCATTTTCCGTTTCCACGAAATAGTGGCTGCGGTACCACATGCGCGCGCCGGCGCCCAGCGCGACGAGGACGATCAGGCCGGCGATGATTTTCACACGGTTATTCGGTGGTGCGGAGCTGGCGGAAGCGGCGGGCGTGGAAGGTGCGGCAGGGGCCGCGGGTGGGACGGCGCTCAGCACCTTGTGCTCTGCTTGGCCTGGCTGGTTGGACATACTCGCTCCGGAAATGAAATGATATAGGTTCATTATTGGGCAAAGAAAAGCCAAAGTCAAGAAATGAAACGATTGCATTTCATTTTAATTTGCACTACAGTGTGAGCCATCACTTACCTTCCACCTTATAAAGAGACCCAGACCATGTCCGATCCCGGCCTCAGCGATACCTTGCCCACCGATACAGAATCCGACGCCGCCGCTCAGGAGCTTTCCTGCTGCGGCAAGCCAGCCGGCCGCCCGCGCGCGGCCGACATGGAAGCGCGCATGGAAAACCTGCTGCACACGGCCGGCTGCCTGTTTCTGGAAAAGGGGTATGGGAAGGTCAGCCTGGAAATGATCGCCCGCGAAGCCCATGTGGCCGTGCGCACGATTTATGTGAAATTTGGCGGCAAGTCGGGCTTGTTCAATGCCGTCGTGGAATTACGCCGCGCCGCCTACTTCTCGACCATGCCGGCGCTGGAAACGGATATGCGGCCCCTGCCCGCCATTTTGAGCGAGTTCGGCCTGCTGTTCGTGCAACTGGTGACGATGCCGGCGGCGATCCGCCTCAATCGCATGGTGGTGGCCGAAGCGGCCACGCACCCGGAACTGGCGGAAACGTTTTACAAGGTGGGACCGGGACAGACGCGCGAGATGCTGACCAAGTTTTTCAGCCGCCCCGACATCGCGCCCCTGTTTCGCGCGGAGCTGACCCCATCCATGCTGGCGCTGCACCTGCTCAATTGCCTGCTGGGCGACCAGATGTCGCGCCTGCTATTCCCGCCACAGGCGCAGCCGGATGTCGCACAGCTGCGCACAAAGGTTGCACTCAGCCTGGACCTGTTCCTGCGCGGCACCCTGCGCCAGCCGCTGGCGGACTGACGCGGCACGGCTGGCCCCGGAAGTCAGCCAGGGCGGCTGCAGTCTTCCGGCAGCGCCGCTTCGACCTGTTCATCGTTCAAGCCCAGCGCACGCAGGAAAGGCTGGGCCGCCGACGCGCCATCAACGCTGAGTGAAGACTCACTTCCATCGTAGCGGTCCGGGCCGTAGCGCATCAGGTCGAACGAGGTTTCAAAGCGTTGCGCCAGGAAATACGTGCGGAAGTAATCGAAGGAAAACGCCACCTGGCCATCGGCACACAGCAGCAAGCCATGCGCATACAGCGGCGCCAGCCAGTCCCCGGCCGCCATGCTCCAGCCCTTCACGCCGCAATAGTCGCTGACAAAACGCTCGAGCTCCGCCTCGCTGAGGAACACGCTCTTGGCTTCGAACATCACGAACGCCAGCTCGATGAGGAATTCGCGCGCATCGGCAGCGACGCCGGCGTCCTCGCGCCGTTGCGCGCCCGCCTTGCCCAGCAAGCCATCGAGATAGGCGCGATCGCCCGCCAGCTGCGGCAGCAAGGTGGCAAACACATACTCGGCATCCACCTGCCCCGTTTCCTGGCCGTTCGGCGTGTACAGCACCGACAGGGCGAAGCTCTTGCTCACGTCATCGAACTCGCGCAGCGACACCGTCCACTGCGCGCCTGGCCCGCCGCCATCCGCTTCGCCCGTGGCGAACTCGAGCACGGAAAATGCCGCCATCTGGCCATTCGCACCGTACAGGCTGCCCGGATTGCTCTTGAACAGAATGCCCAGCGACTTCATCAGCGAGCTGGCATCGCCCGTATGCTGGTGGCCATGGAACACGGCGTGGATATTCTTGTAATGCGCGCGCTGCTCGGCACTGGCGTGCTCGTCGGCAGAGAAAAAGCTGAAGCCGGCATTGCCCAGCGCCGCCGCGGCGACACCCTGCGCGCGGCTGCCCGGCACCAGGTAGAAGCGCGCACCGGGCAAGCTGGCCGCCTGCAGCAAGGGGCGCAGGAAGTATTCGTAGACGTACACGGGTGTCGTGCCGGCACAGGCGTCGGGCGCCACCAGCTGGCCCGTGAAGAAAATCGCATCGATCCTCTTGCCCGCCGCCAGGATAGCGGCCACATCCTGGTACAAGGCATGCAGCATCACGGCTTGCTCTTGCTCATCAGCCCGGCGCAAACGGACATCGGCGATATGAAGGGCGGTAAATTTTCTCATCGTTGCAAAACTTTCTTAGAGCCTATCCCAATAAGGAGCGTCTTCTGCTGGCAGTTCATCAGGAGCGCTGACAAGGCGTGAGGAGGATGCGTAGCGAGCCACGCGACGACTCCCCGCTTCCGAGGGGCGCCAGCAAGGGATGTATTCATCTGCTGGGACAGGCTCCTGGTACAGCGGAACTTGACCGACTCCCATGCTGGCAACATTGCTGGAAAAATCGCACGCGTCCATAGAAGCAAAACATGGTTACAGACCGCCATTCTGCCATTTTTTCCATACGGCAATACTCACCAATTTTCACATGGTGCTGCCGCGCCACGTTTTACCCTGCTGAAGGTCAAGGGAAATAAAAAAAGTCGGGAACACATCCCGGTTTTTTGTACTGAAAGTTAATTTTTTATCAGCGCTTGCGCGGCGGCGGCAAGTCCGTGCACACGCTTTCGTACACTTCGGTGCGCTTTTGCCAACCTGCCGATCGACTCGCCCGGGGTCGGGTGCGGGTGGATGGTCTTGCCGATGTCGGTGCCGTCGCAACCCATTTCGATGGCCAGCGCGATTTCGCCGCTTCATTTTTCACCTGTCGCCCACATGCGTGCCGACGATGCTGCCAACGGTGAAGTATTTAATCGTATCTGGACAATAAAAAACCCCGCAATCGCTTGCGGGGTTTTTAGTGTCACAACGCTACAACATCAGCGCTTGCGCGGCGGCGGCAAGTCCGTGCACACGCCTTCGTACACTTCGGCTGCCATACCAATCGATTCGCCCAGGGTCGGGTGCGGGTGGATGGTCTTGCCGATGTCGGTGCCGTCGCAGCCCATTTCGATGGCCAGCGCGATTTCGCCGCTTCATTTTTCACCTGTCGCCCGCATGCGTGCCGACGATGCTGCCAACGGTGAAGTATTTAATCGTATCTGGACAATAAAAAACCCCGCAATCGCTTGCGGGGTTTTTGGTGTCACAACGCTACAACATCAGCGCTTGCGCGGCGGCGGCAAGTCCGTGCACACGCCTTCGTACACTTCGGCTGCCATACCAATCGATTCGCCCAGGGTCGGGTGCGGGTGGATGGTCTTGCCGATGTCGGTGCCGTCGCAGCCCATTTCGATGGCCAGCGCGATTTCGCCGATCATGTCGCCCGCATGCGTGCCGACGATGGTGCCGCCGATGATGCGGTGCGTTTCCGCGTCGAACAGCAGCTTGGTGAAGCCTTCGGCGCGGCCGTTGGCCACGGCGCGGCCGGAAGCGGCCCATGGGAAGTGGCCCTTCTCGACCTTGATGCCCTTGGCTTTCGCTTCGTCTTCCGTGATGCCGGCCCATGCCACTTCCGGATCCGTGTAGGCGACCGACGGGATCACCTTGACGTCGAAGTGCGACTTCTGGCCGGAAGCCGCTTCGGCGGCCACGTGGGCTTCATGCACGGCCTTGTGCGCCAGCATCGGCTGGCCGACCAGGTCACCGATGGCGAAGATGTTCGGCACGTTGGTGCGCATCTGGCTGTCGACTTCGATGAAGCCGCGGTCGGTGACGTTCACGCCGGCCTTGTCGGCAGCGACCTTCTTGCCGTTCGGGCTGCGGCCCACGGCGACGAGCACCAGGTCGTAGACTTGCGGTGCCGGTGCCGTGGCACCCGCTTCAGCCGCTTCGAACGTGACCTTGATGCCTTCCGGCAACGCCTCGACGGCGACCGTCTTGGTCTTGGTCATGATGTTGTCGAAGCGCTTCTCGTTGAACTTCTGCCATACCTTGACGGCGTCGCGGTCCGCGCCCTGCATCAGGCCATCCATCATTTCGACCACGTCGATGCGCGCGCCGAAGGTCGAGTAGACAGTCGCCATTTCCAGGCCGATGATGCCGCCGCCGATGACCAGCATGCGTTTCGGGATCTGGCGCAATTCCAGCGCGCCCGTCGAATCGACGATGCGCGGGTCTTCCGGCACGAACGGCAGCTTCACCACGGACGAACCGGCGGCGATGATGGCCTGCTTGAACTGCACGACCTTTTTAGAACCGTCGCCTGCCGTCACTTCGATGTGGTTCGCGGAGAGGAACTGGCCCACGCCGGTGACGACCTGCGTCTTGCGCGCCTTGGCCATGCCGGCCAGGCCGCCCGTCATGTTCGAGATCACGCCTTCCTTGTACTTGCGTACCTGGTCGATGTCGATCGTCGGCTTGGCGAACGTCACGCCCGTATTGGACATGTGCGCCGTTTCGTCGATGACGGATGCCACGTGCAGCAGCGCCTTGGACGGGATGCAGCCCACGTTCAGGCACACGCCGCCCAGGGTGGCGTAGCGCTCGACGATGACCGTCGACATGCCCAGGTCGGCCGCGCGGAACGCCGCCGAATAGCCGCCAGGACCGCCGCCAAGCACCATCATGTCGACGTCGATGTCGACCTGGCCGCTGTAATTGCCGGCCGGGATGGCGGCGGCAACTGGTGCCGCCGCAGGGGCCGCAGCGGCTGCCGGAGCGGCTGCCGCCGGTGCAGGAGCGGCAGCTGGCGCGGCAGCGGCCACGCCTTCCGACGCTTCCACCACCAGCAGCGCGCTGCCTTCGGCGATCTTGTCGCCGACCTTGACCTTGACTTCCTTGACGACGCCCGCGTGGGTCGACGGAATCTCCATGCTGGCCTTGTCCGATTCGACCGTGATCAGGGACTGGTCCACCTTGATGGTGTCGCCCACCTTGACCATCAGTTCGATGACTTCGACTTCCTTGAAGTCGCCGATATTCGGTACTTTTACCTCTACTGTGCTCATCAATCGCTCCTTACAGCAGAATTTTGCGCATGTCGGCCAGGACTTCGCCGAGGTACACGGAGAATCGCGCGCCCATCGCGCCATCGACCACGCGGTGGTCGTAGGACAGCGAGGTGCCCATCATCAAACGCGGCTGGAAGGCCTTGCCATCCCATACCGGCTTGATCGAGGCTTTCGACAGACCCAGAATCGCCACTTCCGGCGCATTGACGATAGGCGTGAAGTGCGTGCCGCCGATGCCGCCCAGGGACGAAATCGTGAAGCTGGCGCCCTGCATGTCGGCCGGTTTCAGCTTGCCTTCGCGCGCCTGCAGCGACAGTTCCGTCATTTCGCGGGCGATCTGCGAGACCGACTTCTGGTCCGCGCCCTTGATCACAGGTACCACCAGGCCGTTCGGCGTGTCGGCCGCGAAGCCGATGTTGTAGTACTGCTTGAGGATCAGGTTTTCGCCCTTGGCGTCGAGCGAGGCGTTAAACGCGGGGAATTTCTTCAGCGCGGCGACGGAGGCCTTGATGACGAATGCCAGCATGGTCAGCTTGGCCGCATCCTTGTTCTTCGCATTGGCCGCGTTGGTGTCGACGCGGAACGCTTCCAGATCCGTCACGTCCGCTTCGTCGAACTGCGTGACGTGCGGGATCATGACCCAGTTGCGGTGCAGGTTCGGACCCGAGATTTTCTTGATGCGCGACAGCGGCAGCAATTCGGTCGTGCCGAACTTGCTGAAATCCAGCGACGGCCATGGCAGCAGATCCAGGCCCACGCCGGAACCGGCCTTGGCGACCGGCGCATTTGGCGCGGCGACCGCGCCCGACATCACGCCCTTGACGAAGTTCTGCACGTCTTCCTGGGTGATGCGGCCCTTCGGACCGGAACCGCCCACGCGGGCCAGGTCCACGCCCAGTTCGCGCGCGAACTTGCGGATCGATGGCGACGCGTGCGCCAGCTTGCCGTTCACGGCAGGCGCGGCGGCTGGAGCGGCAGGAGCAGCGGCGACCGGTGCCGAAGCGACGGCGGCGGCTGGCGCCGCGGCAGCTTGCGCGGCCGGTGCAGGCGCGGCGGCAGGGGCTGCGGCCGGGGCGGCAGCGCCACCCGTCGTTTCCACGACCAGCACCAAGCTACCCTTGGCGACCTTGTCGCCGACCTTGACCTTCAATTCCTTGACGACACCGGCGTGGCTCGATGGGATTTCCATGCTGGCCTTGTCCGATTCGACCGTCAGCAGCGACTGGTCGACCTTGATCGTGTCGCCGACCTTGACCATCAGTTCGATGACTTCGACTTCCTTGAAGTCGCCGATATCGGGCACGGTCACGTCGACCAGGGCCGGCGCGCCGGCTGGGGCGGCAGGCGCTGGCGCGGCCGCAGGAGCGGCGGCGGGGGCGGCTTCAGCGGCAGGTGCCGGGGCGGCAGCGGCGGCTGGCGCCGGCGCCGAGGCGTCGTCCGCCACTTCCAGCAGCAGGACCAGCGAACCTTCGGCGATCTTGTCGCCCACGTTGACTTTCAATTCCTTGACGACACCGGCGTGGCTCGATGGGATTTCCATGCTGGCCTTGTCCGATTCGACGGTGATGAGGGACTGGTCGACCTTGACCGTGTCGCCTGGCTTGACCATCAGTTCAATGATCTCGACTTCCTTGAAATCGCCGATATCCGGGACTTTGACTTCCACAATGCTCATAGCTTGCTCCGTTATTTTATTTGTCAGATGGACCCGCACACACGCCAGGGCGGCACTTTCGCACCGCCCTGGCATCATCGGGTCCGCACAACGATTACTGGGTCACCGGATTCGGTTTGTTCGCGTCAATGCCGTACTTGGCGATCGCCTGCTCCACCACCGACACGTCGATCTTGCCTTCGTCAGCCAGCGATTTGAGCGCGGCCACGGTGACATAATAACGGTTCACTTCGAAGAACTCGCGCAGCTTGGCGCGGCTGTCCGAGCGGCCAAAGCCATCGGTACCGAGCACTTTGTAGGTGCGGCCCTTCGGCATGAAGGCGCGGATCTGTTCTGCAAATGCGCGCATGTAGTCGGTCGTGGCAACGATAGGGCCATCCGTGTCCTGCATCAGCGACGTCACGTACGGCACGCGCTGCTGTTTCGACGGGTTGACCATGTTCCAGCGTTCCGCATCCTGGCCATCGCGGGCCACCAGGGTCAGCGACGGCGCCGACCACACGTCCGCGGCCACGCCCCAGTCGTTTTCCAGCAATTCTGCGGCGAAGATCGATTCGCGCAGGATGGTGCCGCAACCGATCAGCTGTACGCGCAGCTTGGCGTCAGCCTTGCCTTCCTGCAGCTTGTACATGCCTTTCAGGATGCCTTCTTCCTGGCCCGGCTTGATGCCTGGCTGGGCGTAGTTCTCGTTCATGATCGTGATGTAGTAGAACACATCTTCCTGATTGGCGATCATGCGGCGCAGGCCGTCCTGGATGATGACGGCGACTTCATGGCTGAAGGTCGGGTCGTACGGCATGCAGGTCGGGATGGTCGCGGCGAAGATATGGCTGTGGCCATCTTCGTGCTGCAAGCCTTCGCCGTTCAGGGTCGTACGGCCGGCCGTGCCGCCCATCAGGAAGCCACGGGCGCGCATGTCGGCCGAAGCCCATACCTGGTCGCCGATGCGCTGGAAGCCGAACATCGAGTAGAAGGTGTAGAACGGGATCATGATGCGGTCGTTGGTCGAATACGACGTCGCCGCGGCGATCCACGAGCTCATGCCGCCCGCTTCGTTGATGCCTTCCTGCAGGATCTGGCCGGCCTTGTCTTCGCGGTAGTACATGACCTGGTCCTTGTCGACCGGCTCGTACAACTGGCCTTTCGGATTGTAGATGCCGATCTGGCGGAACAGGCCTTCCATGCCGAAGGTACGCGACTCATCGACCAGGATAGGCACGACGCGCTGGCCCAGGTTCGGGTCTTTCAGCAGGGTCGAAATGACGCGCACGAAGGCTTGCGTGGTCGAGATTTCGCGGCCTTCCGGCGTCGCTTCCAGCACGTTCTTGAACGCGTCGAGGCCAGGCACGGGCAGGGTTTCTTCCGCTTTCTGGCGGCGCTGCGGCAGGTAGCCGCCCAGGGCCTTGCGGCGCTCGTGCAGGTAGACCATTTCCGGCGCGTCGTCGGCAGGCTTGAAGAACGGGATGTCGGCCAGCTTGTCGTCAGGGATAGGCAGCGAGAAGCGGTCGCGCATTTCGCGGATGGCTTCGTCGTCGAGTTTTTTCGTCTGGTGCGCCGTGTTGCGCGCTTCGCCGGACTTGCCCATGCCGTAGCCCTTGATGGTCTTCACCAGCAGGACGGTAGGCTGGCCCTTGTGTTCCTGGGCGATCTTGAAGGCCGCGTAGATCTTGTGCGGATCGTGGCCGCCACGGGTCAGGCGCCAGATGTCGTCGTCCGTCATGTTGGCAACCATTTCCAGCAGCTTCGGATGCTTGCCGAAGAAGTGCTTACGCACGTAGGCGCCATCCTTGGCCTTGTAATTCTGGTATTCGCCGTCGACGGTTTCCATCATCACGCGCTGCAGGATGCCTTCTTTATCTTGCGCCAGCAGGGCGTCCCAGCCCGGGCCCCAGATGACCTTGACGACGTTCCAGCCCGCGCCACGGAATTCGCCTTCCAGTTCCTGGATGATCTTGGTGTTGCCGCGTACCGGACCGTCCAGGCGCTGCAGGTTGCAGTTGACCACGATGACCAGGTTGTCGAGCATGTCGCGTGCGGCCAGGCCGATCGCGCCCAGGGATTCCGGCTCGTCCATCTCGCCATCGCCGCAGAAGGCCCAGATTTTACGGTTGTCGGTCTTGGCGATGCCGCGTGCGTGCAGGTATTTCAGGAAGCGCGCCTGGTAGATCGCCATGTGCGGGCCCAGGCCCATCGACACGGTCGGGAACTGCCAGAAGTCCGGCATCAGCTTTGGATGCGGGTACGAGGACAGGCCCTTGCCGTCGACTTCCTTGCGGAAGTTCAGCATTTGCTCTTCCGTCAAACGGCCTTCGAGGAAGGCGCGCGCGTAGACGCCGGGCGAGGAGTGGCCCTGGATGTACAGCAGGTCGCCGCCGTGGTCGGCCGTCGGCGCGTGCCAGAAGTGGTTGAAACCGATGCCCAGCATGTTCGCCAGCGACGCGAACGAGGACAAGTGGCCGCCCAGGTCGCCGTCGGCGCGGTTGGCCTTGACCACCATGGCCATGGCGTTCCAGCGCATCCACGAGCGCAGGCGCTCTTCGTATTCCAGGTTGCCGGGGCAGTGTGCTTCTTGTTTGGTGGGGATGGTATTGACGTAGGCGGTGGTGCTGGAGAACGGGATCTGGGCGCCGCGGCGGCGGGCCAGGTCAACCATGCGCTCCATCAGGTAATGCGCGCGTTCCGGACCTTCATTTTCCAGCACGGCTTCGAGCGCGTCCAGCCACTCCTTGGTTTCCTGCATATCCGGGTCGGTGCCGATCTGTGTCGTTACCTGGTTCAGTTGAGCTGACATCTGTTGAGTCTCCTTTGTGAACGCCCCACCCCGATTTTCCGGATCGCTGTCGGACGGTATTTCGCTGATTATTTACTATTAAGTCGGTTTAGTGTGGGGATTCTAACAGCGTATTTAGTATTTTTCAAATTACGATATAGCATTTCATATCATGAAATCACCCTATGAAATTTATGCTGCACTGCCGCAAATTCTGTCCGGAAATTAGGGTGATCAAAGTGCCAAAAGCGGCGCCAAAAGAACCGCAGGCCCTTGCGCTCCCTAGGCCACCTGCACACCAGCAAAACGCATTAACGCCCCAGTCGTCCGCACAGGCATACCGGGCCAAGCGGGCCTGAAAAATGTCGAGGGCAAGGCGCAGCGACGCAGACAGTACGCCAGTACGGCAAGGAGCTGCAACGCCGCCATCGGCATTTTCTCAGGCCCGCGTCTCCGGCCCGCTGCTGCTACGCCTTTGCATAGCCAAAACCGCCCCTTTGCGCCGCCCGGCTTTATAATCTGTCTTTTCCTTCCCACACAGCCCCCTACCATGCCAGCACAACTGATCGACGGAATCGCCCTCTCCCAAAAACTGCGCAGCGAAATCGCCACGCGCGCCGCCGCCCTCACGGCCAAGGGCACCCAGCCCGGCCTGGCCGTGATCCTCGTCGGCGAAGACCCGGCCAGCCAGGTGTACGTCCGCAACAAGGTCAAGGCGTGCGGCGACGTGGGTTTCCACTCGGTGCTGGAAAAATATGAAGCGGACCTGTCGGAAGCCGACTTGCTGGCACGCATCGCCAGCCTGAACGCCGATCCCGCCATCCACGGCATCCTCGTGCAAATGCCGTTGCCCAAGCACATCAACCCGCACAAGGTCATCGAAGCGATCGCCACGACGAAAGACGTGGATGGCTATTCCGTCCTGAGCGCCGGCGAACTGATGACGGGCTTGCCCGGCTTCCGCCCTTGCACACCGTATGGCTGCATGAAACTGATCGAAAGCACGGGCGTCGACTTGCGCGGCAAGCACGCCGTCGTCATCGGCCGCAGCAACACGGTCGGCAAGCCGATGGCCCTGCTGCTCTTGCAAGCGAACGCTACCGTCACCATCTGCCATAGTGCGACCCCGGACCTGGGCCTGTACACGCGCCAGGCGGACGTGGTCGTGGCCGCCGTCGGCCGCCGCAACACCCTGACGGCCGACATGGTCAAGCCGGGCGCCATCGTCATCGACGTGGGCATGAACCGCGACGATGAAGGCAAGCTGTGCGGCGACGTGGATTTTGCCGGCGTGAAAGAAGTCGCCTCCCACATCACGCCCGTGCCGGGTGGCGTGGGTCCGATGACGATCACGATGTTGCTCATGAACACGGTCGAGGCCGCCGAGCGCGTGTAATAACACCGGGGCGGCATGACCGCCCCTTTTAATATATGGAAGCGACGATGAATACCAATCCCCTGCTTGATTTTTCCGGCCTGCCACGCTTCGACGCGATCACGCACGAGCATGTCACGCCTGCCATCGATACCCTCCTGGCCCAGGCACGCGCCACGGTGGCGCGGCTGGAAGCGCCCATGGAAGAAGTGAGCTGGGACAACTTCGTCGCGCCCCAGGACCAGATCGCCGAAACCCTGGGCCGCGCCTGGAGCATCGTCAACCATTTAAATAGCGTGATCGATACGCCCGAACTGCGCGCCGCCTACAATGCCAACCTGCCCAAGGTGACGGAGTTCTTGACCGAGCTGGGCCAGAACGAAATCCTCTTCGGCAAATACAAGCAATTGCAGGCCAGCCCCGCTTTCGCCAGCCTGTCGCCGGCGCGCCGGCGCATCGTCGAGAATGCCGTACGCGACTTCCGCCTGGGCGGCGCTGAGTTGCCCGAGGACAAGAAAGAGCGCTTCGGCGCCATCCAGGAAGAACACGCGGCCGTCTCGACGCGTTTTTCCGAAAACGTGCTCGACGCCACCAATGACTACAAGTTGCTGGTCGAGAACGAAAGCGACCTGGCCGGCTTGCCCGACGACGTGAAGGCCGCCGCGCGTGCCGCGGCCGAAAAGGCCGGCAAGCAAGGCTATGAATTCTCGCTGCACTTCCCGTCCTATTACCCGATCCTGCAATTTGCCGACAAGCGCGCGCTGCGCGAAACCATCTACCGCGCCAACGCCACCAAGGCATCGGACCAGGGCGACGTCTTCAGCAAGAAAGAGGACTGGGACAATACGCACAACATCGTCACCTTGTTGCGGCTGCGCAACGAAGAGGCACAACTGCTCGGCTACGCCAATTTCGCCGAAGTGTCGCTGGTCTCCAAGATGGCCACTTCGCCGGCGCAAGTCATCGCTTTCCTGGAAGACCTGGCCAAGCGCGCGCGTCCGTTCGCCGAAAAGGACCTGGCCGAACTGAAGCAATTCGCCCGCGAAGAGCTGGGCATCGATGAACTGCAGGCGTGGGACGTGCCGTACGCCTCCGAAAAACTGCAGGAACGCCGCTACGCGTTCTCGGCCCAGGAAGTCAAACAATATTTCCCTGAACACAAGGTGATCGACGGCCTGTTCCGCCAGATCCAGAACCTGTTCGCGGTCGAGATCAAACTGGATACGGCGCCCGTCTGGCACCCGGACGTGCGTTTTTACCGCATCGAGCGCGACGGCCAGCTGGTGGGCCAGTTCTACCTGGACCTGTATGCGCGCGCCGGCAAGAGCGGCGGCGCCTGGATGGACGACGCGCGCGGCCGCCGCGCCGACGCACAGCACGTGCAAACGCCGATCGCCTACCTGACCTGCAATTTCACGGAACCGGCCGTGGTCGACGGCAAGGCACAGCCTGCATTGTTCACCCACGATGAAGTCATTACCCTGTTCCACGAGTTCGGCCACGGCCTGCACCATATGCTCACCGTCGTCGACGAACTGGGCGTGTCGGGCATCGCCGGCGTCGAATGGGATGCCGTCGAACTGCCGTCGCAATTCATGGAAAATTTCTGCTGGGAATGGGAAGTGCTCGAACACATGACGGCGCATGCCGTCACGGGCGAGCCGCTGCCGCGCGCGCTGTACGACAAGATGCTGGCGGCCAAGAATTTCCAGTCCGGCCTGCAAACCCTGCGCCAGGTGGAATTCTCCCTGCTAGACATGCATCTGCACTATGACTACGATGCCGGCACGGGCCAGAGCGTGCAGCAGCTGATCGACGGCGTGCGCGCCAAGTTCGCGCTGATCATCCCGCCCGCCTTCAACCGCTTCCAGAATTCCTTCGGGCATATCTTCTCCGGCGGCTACGCGGCTGGCTACTACAGCTACAAATGGGCCGAGGTGCTGTCCGCAGACGCCTATGCGGCATTCGAGGAAGCCAGGGCGCTGGGACCGGCCGCCACCACGGCGGCGGGCAAGCGTTATCTGCAGGAAATCCTGTCCGTCGGCGGCTCGCGCCCCGCGCTGGAATCGTTCACGGCCTTCCGCGGCCGCGAACCGTCGATCGACGCCCTGCTGCGCCACAGCGGCATGGCCGCTTGACCGTCATGAGCCGCGTCGATTTTCACAGCAACGTGCCGGACAAGCTGGCCTACGCCTGCCGTCTGGCACGCAAGGCGTATATGGCCGGCAACAAGGTGGTCGTGCTGGTGCAAGATGGCACCCAGCTCGACGCCTTGAACAGCGCCATGTGGACCATTTCCGCCACGGATTTCCTGCCGCACGTGCTGGCCGGCGACCCGCTGGCCCCGCAAACGCCCATCATCCTGACCGATGACGCGGCGGCCGAGCTGCCGCACCACGACATCCTCGTCAACCTGTCGCAGCTGCCGCCCGCCAATTACGCCGATTTCCAGCGCGTCTTCGAGATCGTCTCCATGGATGAACAGGATGCGCAGGCGGGCCGCCAGCGCTTCCTGCACTACCGCCAGCAAGACGTGCAGCCGACGCATTTCGTCGCGGGTAAAGCATGAGCCAGCAGCCATTCGACCAGGGCATCCCCCTGCTGACGGAGGTGCTGCTGGGGCCGGAAGTGGCCGAGGCCGTCGCGCCCGCCGCAGCGGCGCCTGCCGTCGAGGAAGCGCCGGCGTTGCCGCCTACGGTGGCGCAGCCCGACTGGGACGCCATCGAACAGCGGCTCACGCAGCGCATCCTGCATCAGGTGCAGGGCAAGATTGACCATCTGCTGGAAGAGCGCATCGCCCACGTCCTGCAGACGGCCCTGCAAAACGCCCTGATCGGCATGCGCGGCGCCCTGCGCGAAGACTTGCAGCAATCGCTGGAACAGATCGTCGCGCATGCGGTCAGCCATGAGCTGGGGCATCTGCATCCGCCGGCTCAGTAAGCACACACCTGTCGTTGCGACCATTTCATCACCGACAAAAATCTGGGGTCAGACCCGACGGGTCTGACCCCGGCATTCCCCGTCCTTGCCGTTGGGTTATGAGCATGCCGCGCAATGTCGGGTTACGCGCTGCGCGCTAACCCGACCTACCCGACCTACCCTATTCTTTCCTCCAACGCCATTCTTTGGTGCGCTCGCGCCTGCGAAATCGGTGCATCGCGCCTCACTTTGGTGATTGTTGCGACAAAATGTAAAAAGCCCGAAATGCGGCTTTGCGCCGCCTGTTTTTTGTTGTACCTTTCTTCACACGTACCGCCATTCGAAGCGGTTTTCACGAGACGCCGCCGTATCTTTATCCATTGGAGAATGTTTATGCTGCTCAAGACCAAAGTCCTTCCTCTCGCCCTCGCCCTCGCCTTTGCCGGCCATGCGGGCGCGCAGGAAATCATCAAGATCGGCCACGTCGCCCCGGTCTCTGGCGCCAGCTCCCACCTGGGCAAGGATAACGAGAACGCGGCCAAGATGGCCATCGAGGATTTGAACGCCAAAGGCTTCAAGATCGACGGCAAAGCCGTGAAATTCGTGCTGGTGCCCGAAGATGACGCGGCCGATCCCAAGCAGGGCACGGCCGTGGCGCAAAAGCTGGTCGACGCCAAGGTCAACGGCGTCGTCGGCCACCTGAACTCGGGCACGACGATTCCCGCCTCGCGCATTTACTTCAATGCCGGCATCCCGCAGATTTCGCCGGCCGCCACCAACCCGACCTATACCCAGCAAAAATTCAACACGGCCTTCCGCGTCGTGGCCAATGACAACAAGCTGGGGGGCACCCTGGGCGCGTATGCCGTGGGCAAGCTGCAGGCGAAGAAAATCGCCGTCATCGACGACCGCACGGCCTACGGCCAGGGCGTGGCGGAACAGTTCGTCAAGGGCGCCAAGAAGGCGGCGCCCGGCGTGCAAATCGTCGGCAAGGAATTTACCAATGCCAACGCGACGGACTTCAATGCGATTTTGACCAGCATCAAGTCGAAAAATCCCGACCTGATCTTCTTCGGCGGCATGGATTCCGTGGGCGGCCCCATGCTGCGCCAGATGAAGGCGCTGGGCATCAAGGCCAAGTTCATGGGCGGCGACGGCCTGTGCACGGAACCGCTGGGCAAGCTGGCGGGCGACGCCGTCGGCGAAGACATGGTCACCTGCGCGGAAGCGGGCGGCGTGACGGGCGCGCAGCAAAAAGGCATGGACGATTTCCGCGCCCGCTACAAGCAGAAATACAATATGGAAGTGCAGCTGTACGCGCCATACGTCTACGATGCCGTGATGACCATGGCCACCGCCATGCAGGATGCGAAATCGTCGAAACCGTCCGTCTACCTGCCGTATCTGGCCAAGGTGCACTACCAGGGCGTAACGGGGCCGATCTCGTTCGACGCCAACGGCGACATCAAGGATGGCGCGCTGACCTTGTTCACCTACCGGGATGGCAAGAAAACCAAGATGGAAGTCGTCAAGTAATAGAACCTACTGCGCGGCGCGATTTGCGGCCTGCGATGCTCACTGTGCATTCGCACAGCTCCGCTTCTCAGCCACAACTCACATCCGCTCGCTACGGTTCTTGCTGTCCGGCCACGTAAGCCAGTAATCCTTCGGCCAGCGCGTCGAAGGTGGCGCGGCAGCGCAGGCTGCCGCGCAAATCTTCATGCATGGTGACCCAGGTTTCCATCGGCAGCGAAAACGCTTGCGGCAGCACGCGCCGCAAGGCCGGATCGCGCGCCGCCAGCCCCGCCTGGCACACGCCGATGCCGGCGCCCGCCCGTATCCATGCCAGTTGCGCCAGGTCGCTGTCGCTGCGCCAGGCAAAGCTTTCCCGCGTAAATCCCTGGAAGGCCGCGCCCGCGTTGCGCACGAAGGGGCTCGCCTCGTCGTAGCCGATGACGGCGTGTTGCGCCAGATCAAGCAATCGCGCCGGCGTGCCATGGCGTGCCAGATAATCGGCGTGCGCATGCAGGCCAAGTTCGATCTCGCCCACCTTGCGCGCCACCAGCTGCTCCTGACGGGGACGCAGCATGCGCACGGCGATGTCCGCTTCGCGGCGCAGCAAATCCTGCACCTTGTTGCTCAATACCAATTCAATGGTCAAGCCCGGATGACGCGCGCGCAAGCGTGCCAGGATGGGCGGCAGCACTTCCACGCCCACCACTTCGCTGGCAGCGATGCGCACGACGCCGGCCACGCCCTGCCCCTGGCTGCTGGCGGCGCGCTCCATCAGGGCGGCAGTGTGCTCCATGGTTTCCGCATGGGGACGCAGCGCCAGGGCCACTTCCGTGGGCAGCAAGCCCTGCTGCGAGCGCGTAAACAGCGTCGCACCCAGCGCCTGCTCCAGGGCGGCGATATGCCGGCCGGCGGTGGGCTGCGTGATGCCCAGCGCGCGGGCCGCGCCGGAGAGCGAACCGTGCTTCAGCACGGCCAGCAAGGAGCGGTAGTATTCCCAGGCAATGGATGGGTTCATGGCGTCAACTTGGTCATACATAAATGTATAGCTTGTACGCGATGTTCGTCAATTCCCAATTAGCCTTGCGCGGCAGATACTGGCACCATCAACCACACGGAGGTCATGATGGAGAACACGAAAACAGTATTGGTACTGGGCGCCACAGGCGGCATCGGCGGCGAGATGGTGCGCCAGCTACTGACGGCGGGCTGGCAGGTGCGCGCCCTGACGCGGGGAGAAACGCCATCGCCACGGCGAGATAACATCGAGTGGCTGCGCGGCGACGCGCTGTCGCGCACTGACATGCTGGCGGCCGCCAAAGGCTGCGCCGTCATCGTGCACGCCGTCAACCCGCCCGGCTACCGGAACTGGGGCCAGCTGGTGCTGCCCATGCTCGACAACACGATTGCCGCGGCGACGGCCGAAGGCGCAACCATCGCGCTGCCCGGCACCGTGTACAACTTCGGTCCGGACGCCTTTCCCGTGCTGGCGGAAGACGCGCCGCAACGTCCGCTCACGCGCAAGGGCGCCATCCGCGTGGAACTGGAAGCACGGCTGGAACGGGCCAGCACGCACGGCGCGCGCGTGCTGATCGTGCGCGCGGGCGACTTCTTCGGTCCCCGCGCCGGCAACAACTGGTTTTCGCAGGGGCTGGTGAAACCGGGCCAGAGCGTGCGCAAGGTGCTGTATCCGGGCGCGCCCGGCGTGGGCCACCAGTGGTCCTACCTGCCCGACGTCGCGCGCACGATGGTGCAATTGCTGGCTTTACGCGCCACCTTGCCCGCGTTTGCGCGCTTTCACATGGCCGGCCACTGGGACCACGACGGCCGGCAAATGACGGGGGCGATCGCCCGCGTGGTGGAACAGGCGACAGGAGCGGCGCCCGCTCTCCGGCGTTTTCCGTGGTGGCTGGTGGCGCTGGCGTCGCCGTTCGTGGCGACCTTGCGCGAAATGCGCGAGATGCGCTATCTGTGGCAAGCGCCCTTGTCCATGGACAATGCGCGGCTGCTGGCCGTGCTGGGCCAGGAGCCGCATACGCCGCTCGACGAGGCGGTGCGGGCGACACTGGAGGGCATGGGCAATCTGCATAAGGCAGCGGGCAAAAAAAACGCGCCGGGATTGCCGGCGCGCTAATTGCAGGTACTGCGGCACAGATTATTTCTGTGCCAGTACCCATTTAACCAGGGTATGGGCTTCCGCATCGCTCACTTGCGGGTTGGCTGGCATCGGGATCGCGCCCCAGGTGCCGGAACCGCCCTTCATGACTTTCGCCGCGAGCTTGGCTTCCGCGTCTTTCTGACCAGCGTACTTGGCAGCCACGTCCTTGAACGCAGGGCCCACCAGTTTCGTGCTCACCGCATGGCAAGCCATGCAGTTCTTTGCTTTCGCCAGGTCCGGATTGGCCAACGCTGCTTGCGATGCCAGAGCCGATACGGTCAATACACTCACCAACATAAAACGTTTCATTGTCTTTTCTCCAAAGTTACTTCCTGCGGCATTTTACTGTGTTTCCGCAGATGCACCACGAGCCCAGATCAAGCGTTTCAATGTAGTCACGCAATGTCGTCAGAAGGCATAGCTATTCTGCCCCATCTGCGCGCCCATGACCATGTTGTTTGTAAGGCGATGTAACGACAGGCGGCCCCGCATCGTCAAACGGGGCCGGCCGTCGCACTGACGCAACAGATCAGCGTTTTTTCAGCTGCGACAGATCCCGCACGGCGCCCCGGTCGGCCGACGTCGTCAGCGCCGCATACGCCTGCAGCGCCTGCGACACGTAGCGCTCGCGGTCGACGGGCAGCCAGGCCGCGTCGCCCTTCGCTTCCATGGCGGCGCGGCGCGCGGCCAGCTCGGCAGCCGTGATGCGCAGGTTGATGGTGCGCTCGGGGATGTCGATGTCGATGAAATCGCCCTCTTCCACCAGGCCGATGGCACCGCCTTCTGCCGCTTCCGGCGAGGCGTGGCCGATCACCAGGCCCGAAGAACCGCCCGAGAAGCGCCCGTCCGTGAACAGCGCGCACGCCTTGCCCAGGCCCTTCGACTTGATGTACGAGGTCGGGTACAGCATTTCCTGCATGCCGGGGCCGCCTTTCGGGCCTTCGTAGCGGATGATGACGACGTCGCCTTCATGCACGGTGTCTTCCAGGATGGCAGCGACGGCCGCGTCCTGGCTTTCGAACACGCGCGCCTTGCCCGAGAATTTCAAAATGCTCTCGTCGACGCCCGCCGTCTTGACGATGCAGCCCTTTTCCGCCAGGTTGCCGTACAAGACGGCCAGGCCGCCATCCTGCGAGTAGGCGTGGGCCTTGTCGCGGATGCAGCCCGTGCTGCGGTCCGTGTCGACGGCCGCGAAGCGCTCCGACTGCGAAAACGCCGTCTGCGTCGGCACGCCGCCCGGCGCGGCGCGGAACAGTTCATGCACGGCGGGGTTATCCGTGCACATGATGTCGTTTTGCGCGATGGCGTCGGCCAGGGTCGGCGCGTGGATCGTCGGCAAAGTCGTGTTGAGCAGGCCGGCGCGCGCCAGTTCGCCCAAAATGCCCACGATGCCGCCCGCGCGGTGCACGTCTTCGATATGGTATTTGTCCGTCATCGGCGCCACCTTGCACAGGCAAGGCACCTTGCGCGAAATGCGGTCGATGTCGGCCATCGTGAATTCCACTTCCGCCTCGTGCGCGGCGGCCAGCAGGTGCAGCACGGTATTCGTCGAGCCGCCCATGGAGACGTCGAGCGCCATGGCGTTTTCAAACGCGGCCTTGGTGGCGATGGAACGGGGCAGCACCGAGTAATCGTCCTGCTCGTAATGGCGCTTGGCCAGTTCCACGATCAGACGGCCCGCGCGCAGGAACAGCTGCTGGCGGTCCGAGTGCGTGGCCAGAATCGTGCCGTTGCCGGGCAGGGCCAGGCCCAGCGCTTCCGTCAGACAGTTCATCGAGTTGGCCGTAAACATGCCGGAACACGAACCGCAGGTCGGGCAGGCCGAACGTTCGATCTCGGCCACGTCGGCGTCCGAGACGGTGCTGTCGCCCGCCTTGATCATGGCGTCGACCAGATCCAGCTTGATGATCTTCTGCGTGCCGTTGACCACCTTGACGACCTTGCCCGCTTCCATCGGCCCGCCGGAAATAAACACGACGGGGATATTGATGCGCATGGCGGCCATCAGCATGCCCGGCGTGATCTTGTCGCAGTTCGAGATGCAGACCATCGCGTCGGCGCAGTGGGCATTGACCATGTATTCGACGGAATCGGCGATCAGGTCGCGCGACGGCAGCGAATACAGCATGCCGCCGTGGCCCATGGCGATGCCGTCATCGACGGCGATGGTGTTGAATTCCTTGGCCACGCCGCCGGCCGCCTCGATCTCGCGCGCCACCATCTGTCCCAGGTCTTTCAGGTGCACGTGACCGGGCACGAACTGGGTAAACGAGTTGACGACGGCGATGATCGGCTTGTCGAAGTCGCCATCCTTCATGCCGGTGGCGCGCCACAGGGCGCGGGCGCCAGCCATGTTGCGGCCGTGGGTGGTGGTGCGGGAGCGGTATTGCGGCATGATGGGGTCCTTCCAAGGATGATTGATGCCTGACTGCGCGGATTTCCAGCAAAACCCTGCATGCAGTGGGGGTACGCCAGATTGCCTTGCGCGCGCCCCACTGTCAAATATATGATGCACGTGTCTGTGAGTCGTTTTGCATATCACAGCAATCAATCTGCATGGAAACGCATATGAACCTCGAACTGCGCCAGCTGCGCTATTTCGTCACCGTCGCCGAGGAGCTGCACTTCGGCCGCGCCGCCGCGCGCCTGCACATGACGCAGCCGCCCCTGTCGCAAACCATCATGGCCCTGGAAGAACAGCTGGGCGCCCCCCTGTTCGTGCGCACGCGCCGCGAAGTGCAGCTGACGCCGGCCGGCACGGCCCTGCTGCCCGAGGCGCGCCGGCTGCTGGCGCAGGCGCAAGACTTGCCCGCCCTGGTGCGCCGCGCCGCGCAGGGCGAGGCGGGCCGCCTGAGCCTGGCTTTTGTCTCGTCGGCCGACTACAGCGTGCTGCCGCCATTGCTGCGCGCGTATCGGACGGCCTATCCGCAGGTGCAGATCGCGCTGCAGGAAGCCACCTCGGACCTGCAGCTCGATGAACTGCTGGCCGGGCGCACGGATGCGGGCCTGCTGATCCCGCCCCTGCCCGAGAAGGCGAAAGGGGAGCTCGATTACCTGCCCGTGCTGGCCGAGCCGCTGGTGCTGGCCGCGCCGTCCGGCCTCGCCATCCTGAACACGCCGGGCGCCGTGCGCCTGCGCGACCTGCCGCCCCTGCCCCTGATTATTTTTCCGCGCGCGATCTCGCCCGCCCTGCACGACGCGATCCTCGGCGTGTTCCGCGCGGCCGGCATCACGCCGCAGATCGGCCAGGAAGCGATCCAGATGCAGACCATCGTCAGCCTCGTCTCGGCTGGCATGGGCATCGCGCTTGTGCCACAATCGGTATCGAACCTGATGCGCCCCGGCGTAGAATACAGGCCGCTGCAGGATGCCACGCCGCTGGTGGAAACTGGCCTGGCCTGGCGCCGCGACAATCCGTCGGCCGTGCTGCAAGGTTTCCTGGCGCTGCTGCGCAAGCAGATCAGCGCTGCCGCCGATTAAATTAAGTGGCCGCTAAGGCAAAAAACCGCCAGCGCCCCCATACTACGCAACCTTGGCTTTAAACAAAGAAAGAAACCCCATGCTGATACACCCGATGCCCGACCCGATAGCCATCCAGATCGGTCCGCTTGCCGTGCACTGGTACGGCCTGATGTATGTGCTGGCCTTTGCCCTGTTCATTATCCTGGGCCGCGTGCGCATCAAGCAGCCGCATATCGCCGTGCTGGGCTGGAAGAAGGAAGACCTCGACGACATGCTGTTCTACGGCATGCTGGGCGTGGTAATCGGCGGGCGCCTGGGCGAAGTACTGTTCTACCGTCCCGAATACTTCCTGCACAATCCGCTCGAGATCTTCATGGTCTGGCATGGCGGCATGTCCTTCCATGGCGGCTTCCTCGGCGTCATCCTGGCCATGTACCTGTGGAGCCGCAAGGCGGGCCGCAACCTGTTCGACGTGCTTGACTTCATCGCGCCGCTGGTGCCGCTCGGCTACGCGGCCGGTCGCCTGGGCAACTTCATCAATGCCGAACTGCCGGGCCGCATCGCCCCGGACACCCTGCCGTGGGCCATGCAATGGCCGGGCATTCCGTATCCCGTGCACCCGTCGCCGATCTACCAGATGCTGGTCGACGGCATTTTGGTGTTCATCATCCTGTGGCTGTATGCGCGCAAGCAGCGCCCGCGCATGGCCGTGGGCGCCATGTTCACCCTGCTGTACGGCTGCGCGCGCTTCTTCACGGAATACTTCCGCACGCCGGACTGGGAAGTCGTGTGGCTGGGCGTGCCGATCACGTCGGGCCAGATGCTGTCCTTGCCCATGATCGTCGGCGCCATCGCGCTGCTGGTGTGGGCATATAAAAGCCAGGTGATGGGCACGCCGCCCACCAAGGCCCGCGCTGCCTGATGAACAGTTTAAGCCTGTAACCTGCTTGTAATCACTTTCCATTGCGCCGGCGTTACCGGCGTGATGGACAGCCGGCTGCCCTTCTTGAGCAGCAGCATGTCTTCCAGCTCCGGCATCTGGCGCATCTCGGACAGGGGCAACAGCGCCGTCTTCTTCAGGCCTCGTACGTCGACGCTGATCCAGCGCGGCTGTTCCTGCGTGGCCTTGGCATCGAAATACTTGCCGCCCTCTTCAAACTGGCTGTGATCGGGATATGCGCCGCTGGCCACTTCGGCCACGCCCGCCACGCCCGGCTGCGGGCAGCTCGAGTGATAAAACAGCACGCCATCGCCGACCTGCATGCCGTCGCGCATGAAGTTGCGCGCCTGGTAGTTGCGCACGCCGAACCAGGGCATGGTGTGCCCGGGCGCGGCCATCAGGTCGTCGATGCTCACTTCATCGGGTTCGGATTTCATCAGCCAGTACTGTTTCATTACATTCCCCAGGTCAAAGAATAAAAGCGACAGGCGTAAAAAAACGGCTGCGCATGCTGATGCTGCAACCGTTTTTTGTACTGCAAATTGGGCCCCGCCTGTGCCGCTATGCCGGCATCCCGAACCAAACGGTTCAAGGTGGTCACGTTAGTTCAATTTCGGGTTCGTCGAACGAGCGACGCTCACTCCCATCAAACAAAATTCGCAACCGATGCGCATAAATGGTTCAAGGAATATATGGCAATCGCGAACACCGCAGGGTAGACCCAAGTTTACTCCTTTGATCGCGCATCGCAAAGACAAATCGTACCGTGTCCGCTTAAAAAAGGTTTTCCTGGGGCGTCAATGCGCTATCTAATACTGTGTGCATGGCCGAGATCTTTTGCTTCACTTCCAAGATCGTCAGTTCCGACAGCGGACCTTGCGGCGACTTCACGGAAAGGAATTCCGCGGCCACGCCCAGGGCGGCCAGCACGGCGATGCGGTCATTGCCCTTGACCTTGCCCGCGTCGCGGATGGCTTTCATTTTGCTATCGAGATAGATCGCCGCTTCGCGCAGCGCGCGCTCTTCGCCGTCGCGGCACACCATGCTGTAGGACTGGCCCATGATATTGACATCGACACGCGGCATTACGCTTCCTTCTCGTTCTCGGCAAGATAGGCGCCTGCCTCCGAAGCGGCTTGCTCCAGGCCGGCTTGCACCAGTTCGGGAATTTTTTCCAGCAACGCTTCCACCCGCTCCTGCGCCTCGCGCATGCGTTGCACATACAGGGCGTTCTCGGCGGCCAGCGCGGCATTGTCCTTGCGCAGTTGCGCGTTTTCACGGCGCAGCGCATGGGTCATTTCGGCCAGCAGGCCTATTTTGTCGGATAATTCGTTGAATTCGGAAATCATCCCGCCACTATAGGGCGGACGCTCCATGGGCGTCAATCGAATCACGCCGCTGTCACACATATTTACATCAATGCAGGTCAGTTGCCGTGAAATACACGCTTTTTCCGGCGCGTTTCGCCAACTGCACGCATCCGCCGGCGCCGCGATGCCAGCGTTTTACTCGTCGACGTAATCGGGTTCGATATCGAGACCGCCATAGCGGTTTTCGCACGAGCGGCGCGTCAATTCCTGCTTGCCGCTCTTGCCATCAAGCACCATCGTCAAGTCGCGGCAAGTACGGTGGTAGCTGCCAGGTTTGGCGTCCGTCCGCGAGGGCGTCAAAGTGACGCGCAAGGGCACGGCATTGCCCAGCCCCTTGTTGCTCCATTCACGGCTCTTGCCATCCTCTTCATCTTTCAAGGTGCGCACGGCGGCCGTCAGCAAGGATTTCTGTTCCTTCGCATTCAGCTTGGCGATGGTCACGTCGGACAGGAAAGGCGGATACACGACGGGCGCCGGGTCCTTGCCCTGCACATCCCAACGGCCGCTGTTCTGCGAACACGTACGGCGGCTCAGGTCTTGCGACTTGTCGCCCGCCGTGACGACGAATTTCAGGTCGCGGCAGATGTGCGCCTTCAGGCTGTGTTCCGTCATGCCGGAGTTGCTGAAGTTATATGTGACTTTCACCCGCACGCCACGGTCGCCGCCGTTGTCCCACACATGCGCTTCCTGGTCGTCGTCGTCCTTGTTGAGGTCGTTGAACAGCTCGTTGAGCAGCATGTCCTTTTCCAGCGGCGTCAGGGTCGCCACGGTGATCTCGTCGAGAATCGTGGGCGTTTGCGCGGCGGCATTGCCCAGGCAGGCGAGGCCGACGAGGGCGGCACCGAGCAGGCGCAGGGCGGGACGGGAAAGAGTCGATGGCATGGTGTGCTTTCTGGTACAGGGGAATATTGATATGCAATTGCAATCATCTTATCAAAGTCCATAGCAAAACTCTGTTTCCTGTGCGTACAGGAACGCCGTTCGCCTGACGGGCATGCTAGAGTCGCGCCTGTTGCTGACGCCCGGGAACGAGGCTTGCGTTTGCGCAAACCCTGCGTAAATGCAGGCTGCGTAGAACGTCCAAGCTTATCTTCCCGGAGAATAAGCCCTTGAATAAGCCCCCTACCGTCCCTATAATTAGCACTCGTTAGTAGAGAGTGCTAACAAACTCTTTCGTAGCAATCCTCAAGACATGATGGTGTCTGCCGGGCAACAGCAGGGAACGCTACGCGGCGGGCGACGCCGCGATGCCACCACTGCCCAGCGCCGGCATGCACCCGATGCCATGGGGTTTGCTTGACCGTTGCGGGCTGCTTTCAACGGCGGTCACTGAAAGCACGCCTGGCGCTGTGCCAGGCATGTATTCATTTAGCAACACCTATCCATTGAACTTTAAGGAGTTTTGTATGAATCTGCGCCCATTGAACGATCGCGTCATCGTCAAACGCCTCGACCAGGAAACCAAGACTGCGTCCGGCCTCATCATTCCTGATGCAGCTGCTGAAAAACCGGATCAAGGCGAAGTCCTTGCCGTAGGCAATGGCAAGATTCTCGACGACGGCAAAGTCCGTCCTCTGGATGTCAAAGTGGGCGACCGCGTCCTGTTCGGCAAGTACGCCGGCCAAACCGTCAAAGTTGACGGCGATGAGCTGCTGGTCATGCGCGAAGAAGACATCATGGCGATCGTCGTCAAGTAATTGTTTCCACGTTGTAGACAGATACATCCCGAAACTCAGGAGAATTGAACATGGCAGCTAAAGAAGTAGTATTCGGCGACGCAGCGCGCGCCAAGATGGTCGAAGGCGTCAACATCCTCGCCAACGCAGTCAAAGTCACCTTGGGCCCGAAAGGCCGCAACGTCGTGCTGGAGCGCTCGTTCGGCGCCCCTACCGTCACCAAGGATGGTGTGTCGGTAGCGAAAGAAGTTGAACTCAAAGACAAGCTCATGAACATGGGCGCGCAAATGGTCAAGGAAGTGGCTTCCCGCACCAGCGACAACGCCGGCGACGGCACCACCACCGCGACCGTGCTGGCACAAGCCATCGTGCGCGAAGGCATGAAGTTCGTTGCCGCCGGCATGAACCCGATGGACCTGAAGCGCGGTATCGACAAAGCTGTTGCAGCGACCGTCGAAGAACTGGCGAAAATCGCCCGTCCTTGCACCACGACCAAGGAAATCGCCCAGGTTGGCGCGATCTCGGCGAACTCGGACTACTCGATCGGCGAGCGTATCGCTGAAGCGATGGAAAAAGTCGGCAAAGAAGGCGTCATCACCGTTGAAGACGGCAAGTCGCTGAACGACGAGCTGGACATCGTTGAAGGCATGCAGTTCGACCGCGGCTACCTGTCGCCATACTTCATCAACAACCCAGAGAAGCAAGTTGCCGTCCTGGACAGCCCATTCGTCCTGCTGTGCGACAAGAAAATCTCGAACATCCGTGACCTGCTGCCGGTACTGGAACAAGTCGCCAAGGCTGGCCGTCCACTGCTGATCATCGCGGAAGACATCGAAGGCGAAGCGCTGGCTACCCTGGTTGTGAACAACATCCGCGGCATCCTGAAAACCTGCGCAGTGAAAGCACCAGGCTTCGGCGACCGCCGCAAAGCCATGCTGGAAGACATCGCTGTCCTGACGGGCGGCCAGGTGATCGCTGAAGAAGTCGGCCTGACCCTGGAAAAAGTGACCCTGGCCGAACTGGGTCAGGCGAAACGCATCGAAGTGGGCAAGGAAAACACCATCGTCATCGATGGCGCCGGCGAAGCTGCCTCGATCGAAGCACGCGTGAAACAAGTGCGTGTACAGATCGAAGAAGCGACCTCGGACTACGACCGTGAAAAACTGCAAGAGCGCGTGGCCAAACTGGCTGGCGGCGTTGCCGTGATCAAGGTTGGCGCAGCCACCGAAGTCGAAATGAAAGAGAAGAAAGCCCGCGTTGAAGATGCACTGCACGCCACGCGCGCTGCCGTGGAAGAAGGCATCGTGCCAGGCGGCGGCGTAGCCCTGCTGCGCGCACGCGCCAACATCACGGTCAAGGGCGACAATCCTGATCAAGACGCTGGTATCAAGATCGTCCTGCGCGCAATGGAAGAGCCGCTGCGCATGATCGTGCAAAACGCCGGCGAAGAAGCTTCGGTCGTCGTGGCAGCCGTCCTGGCTGGCGCGGGCAACTACGGCTACAACGCTGCCAACGGCACGTATGGCGACATGGTGGAAATGGGCGTTCTGGACCCAGCCAAAGTGACCCGTTCGGCGCTGCAAAACGCCGCTTCGATCGCTTCGCTGATGCTGACGACCGACTGCATGGTCTGCGAAATCGCTGACGACAAGGCAGCCGGCGGCATGGGCGGCGGCATGGGTGGTATGGGCGGCATGGGCGGCATGGACGGCATGATGTAATGTCCTGCGGCCAGTCGCGCAGGCGACGGCGCACCTGGCCGCATACGCCGGGACAGGGCTGGCAGGCCAAAAGCTGCCAGCGCCTCCCCGGCGGCCCCGAAAGCCACCTCCCACGGAAGGTGGCTTTTTTTCGTCTTGCTTTTTAGAAATTTCAACGATTGCCCGCCTGCACGTTTTGCTTTAGCATGGCCGCCATCGTCCCTCTTTCTCACGCCACCATCATGCAGCCACGCGCCTCTTCTTCCAAAACCACCATCATCGCCGGCATCCTGGCCGGCTTGCTGGCCGCCGGGCTCGGCGCTTTCTACCTGCACCAGCAAGGCGCGCCGCACGGCACCAATGCCCCGGCCGCGAGCAGCCAGGCGGCGCCAGAACAGAGCGCGCGCGCCGTCGATGCGCTGATGGCATTGCCGGAAATCAAGGCCTGGTCGGCGCATATCGAAAAGGCTTCGGGCGGCCGCGCCCACGGCGCCGTGATGGAAACGTCGCCCGACGTGCGTCTCATCGATGGCAAGCCCTACTATGACCTGAACTTTGTGGAAAACACGCCAGACGCGGCGCACCGCTGGGAGAGTTTCGTCGTCTCCCAGGATGGCAAGCGCATCCTCGTCGATGACGTCGTCAGCGGTGAGCTGATCAGCCTGGAACAATGGCGCAAGGACAATGCGCCCATGCAGCGCATCGCCACGCAGTAACTGCCTACGCCGGCGCGCCCTGCGGCGGCGCGCCGCGCACGCGCGCCACCCACCACACCGTCCACAGCGACAAGCCCGCCGCCAGCCAGCCATTGATGCCGTAGCCGCTGATGTGGCCGGCCGCATCCGTCTGCAGGGTCAGGCCGCCCAGCCAGGCGCCCAGGCCGCTGCCAAAGCTTTGCAGAGCCGAATTGGCGCTGAGAAACGCGCCCCGCTTGTGCGTTTCCGGGATGGTCGTCAGCAGCGCCTGCAGCGGCACCATGCGGCCCGAGACGAGGGCCATAAAGAAGGGAAACGCCAGCATCAGCCCCAGCAGCGGCAGCTGGGGCAAGTGCGTCATGAACAGCAGCGGCGCAATCGACAGCAGGGACACCCAGCGGTACACCTGCTGCTTGCCGGCCCGGTCCGCCCAGCGGCCGATCAGGCGCGCAGTAAAGATCGTGGCGCAGCCGCCCGCCAGATACACCCAGGTGACATCGGCCGGCGCCAGCCCCATATTGCCCACGAGCACGGGCGAAATGAAGGGAATGACCAGCATGCCGGCCGTCATGTTGACAATCGACAAGGAGAACGCTTTCAGGTGGCGCCGCTCGCGGAACAGCGCCAGCAGGTTCGGCAGCACCTGGCGCAGCGGCGTGGGAGCGGCGCCCATGTGCGCCGTGAGCGAGGGCAGCACGCGCGCCGCGCCCAGCCAGACCAGCAGCGACAGCACGACCAGCAGGAAAAACGGCGAGGCCCAGCCAAAGTGCGCGGCCAGCACCACGCCGATGGGTACGCCTCCCACGGCCGCCATGGCAAACGAGGTCATGACGATGCCCGTGGCCGCGCCGCGCCGCTCGGAAGGAATCACGTCGCCGATGATGGCCATGACCATGGCGCCCAGCACGCCGCCCGTCAGCCCTGCAAACGCGCGCGACCACAGCAGCACATAAAAGTTCGGCGCCAGCGCGCAAGCGAGGTTCGACAAGGTGAACAGGCAAAACATGGTCAGCAGCAGCTTCTTGCGGTCAAAGCGGTCGATATACGTGGCCGCCAGCAAGCCGGACAGGCCCGCGCACCAGGCGTAGGCGGAAACGGCGCCCGAGACGGCGGCCGGGCCGATGTGGAACGCCTGCATCAGCTGAGGCGCCAGCGGCATCATCACCATGAAATCCATGATGACGGTAAATTGCGTCAGCGCAAGCAGCCACAGCATCGCGCGCTCGCGCGCCGGCGTCAGAGCCGCGCCAGCGGACATATCAGGGGAAGGGCTCGGTACAGGTTTCATGCGGCAGATATTAAGGATGGCGGCGGTGAACGGCAAGGTTTACTTTCTGGCATCGAAGCCCGATACTCGCCCACATGCCCGCCACCACCGTCCGCCCCCTGACGCCCGACGACGTTGCCGCCTACCGCGCGCTGCGCCTGGCCGGCATCGCCGAACTGCCCGCCGCCTTCTGCACCACGCACGCGGCGGAGAGCGGCTTGCCGCTGGCACGGATAGCCGAGCGCTTGCGCATCACGCCCCACCAAATAATATTTGGCGTTTTCGACGAAGAACAATTGATCGGCATTGCCGGCCTGCGCCGCGAACCGATCGCCGTCGTGCATGACAAGGCCAGCCTGTGGGGCGTATACGTGGCGCCGCAGGCGCGCGGGCGCGGCGCTGCACGACAACTGCTGCAGGCCGCCATTGCCCATGCCTGCGCCATCCCCGAACTGGCCCGCCTGCGCCTGGCCGTGGCGCAGGACAACCACGCGGCATTGACCCTGTACCTGGGCTGCGGCTTTACCGTGGCGGACGGCCCCGCATCGGACGGCATGCTGCAAATGCAGCTGTGGCTGCCGCGCCCGGCGTGTGCAAGTACAAGCGCAAGTGCCGAAAGTAATGTCTTTATGAAAATCAATACCTTACAAATCCCTGCGAAATAGCGGACAGGCCGTTTTTTCTGTTGCAAGCAAACGCGGCAGGCCTTAGCATCGCGGCTTACAAAAAAAACTTGGGGGAGAGCCAATGTCATCGGCCGAGACACAAACCGCCACGGGCAAAATGCCGCGGCAAATACCGTACATCATCGCCAACGAAGGCTGCGAACGCTTCAGCTTTTACGGCATGCGCAACATCCTGACGCCATTCCTCATCAGCACCCTGCTGCTGATGATCCCGATCGACCAGCGCACAGGCGAAGCCAAGCACGTGTTCCACACCTTCGTCATCGGCGTGTATTTCTTCCCGCTGCTGGGCGGCTGGCTGGCCGACCGCTTCTTCGGCAAGTACAACACCATCTTCTGGCTCAGCCTCGTGTATTGCGCGGGCCACGCCTGCCTGGCCCTGTTTGAAAACAGCGTCAACGGCTTCTATTTCGGCCTGTTCCTGATCGCCTTCGGCTCCGGCGGCATCAAGCCGCTCGTCGCCTCGTTTGTCGGCGACCAATTCGACCAGACCAACAAGCACAAGGCCAAGCTGGTCTTCGACCTGTTCTACTGGATCATCAACTTCGGCTCCTTCTTCGCCTCGCTGCTGATGCCGATGTTCCTGCGCGACTTCGGCCCGTCGATCGCCTTCGGCATCCCCGGCCTGATGATGCTGGCCGCCACCGTCGTCTTCTGGATGGGCGCCAAGAAATACGTGCACGTGCCGCCGGCGCCGCCGAATCCCGATTCGTTCACCCGCGTGGCCCGCACGGCACTGCTGGCGCGCGTCGACGGCGGTTCGCGTCCCGGCCTGTACGTCGCCTACGTGGGCGTGATCGGCGCCCTGTACGCGTTCTACAGCATTCCCGAATGGGGCTTCGTGATTTCCGCGTGTACCGCGCTGGTCTTGCTGCTGGCCTTCGGCAGCATCGGCACGGCCATGCAGCTGGAACGCGCGCGCGGCATCCACCCGGACGAAGCCGTCGAAGGCGTGCGCGCCGTGCTGCGCATCCTCGTCATCTTCGCCCTCGTCACGCCGTTCTTCTCGCTGTTCGACCAGAAGGCCTCGACGTGGATCGTGCAGGCGAACACCATGGAAAAACCGAGCTGGTTCCTGCCGGCGCAGATGCAGGCGCTGAACCCGATGCTGGTGATGCTGCTGATCCCGTTCAACAACCTGGTGCTGTATCCGATGCTCAACCGCTTCGGCCTGGAAGCGACGGCCCTGCGCCGCATGACGGCCGGTATCGGCTTTTCCTCGCTGGCGTGGATCGTCATCGGCTTGCTGCAGCTGGCCCTCGACAGCGGCAACGCCGTCTCCATCATGTGGCAGATCCTGCCGTACGCCCTGCTGACGTTCGGCGAAGTGCTGGTCTCGGCCACGGGCCTGGAGTTTGCGTACAGCCAGGCGCCCGTCTCGATGAAGGGCGCCATCATGAGCTTCTGGAACCTGTCGACCACGGTGGGCAACCTGTGGGTGCTGATCGTCAACCGCAGCGTCATGAATGAAGGCGTGATCGGCAAGATCGCCGAGAGCGGCATCAGCGTGACGGCTTTCCAGATGTTCTTCTTCGCCGCCTTTGCCGCCGTCGCCATGCTGGCCTTCGGCCTGTATGCGAAGCGCTACAAGATGGTGGACAACTACCGCCAGGCGGCTGTCCCGGGCAAGGCGTAATCATACAAGTAGGTTGGATTAGCCCAAAGGGCGTAATCGACAACGCTGCTGACAATGTCGTCGGATTACGCGTGGCGATGCCACGCTAATCCGACCTACGCGCCCTTTTTTTACGTCGTCACCGTCGGCGCGTCGCGCCCCGTGCGTGCGCGGATCTGCGCCACTTGCTCGGCCACGGCGATCAATCCCGCCAGCGCTTGCTGGGTCGGGATGTCATGCTGCGCGGGATCGGCCTCGTAGCGCTCCAGGTACAGGCGCAGGGTGGCGCCCTCGGTGCCCGTGCCGGACAGGCGCAGCACGATGCGCGCGCCGTCCGTCATGACGATGCGGATGCCCTGCTGCGTCGCCACGGAACCGTCGACGGGGTCCGTGTAGCTGAAATCGTCGGCCAGCGCCACCGTGTAGCCATCGAACTGCTGGCCCGGCAAGGCGGCCAGCTGGCCGCGCACGGCCGCCATCAGCTGCGCCGCGCCAGCGCTGTCGATGTCTTCATAGTCGTGGCGCGAGTAGTAGTTGCGGCCATACGTGGCCCAGTGCGCGCGCACGATGTCTTCCACCGACTGCTTTTTTTCCGCCAGCAGGTTAAGCCAGAACAGCACGGCCCACAGGCCATCCTTTTCACGCACGTGGTTCGAACCCGTGCCGTAGCTTTCCTCACCGCACAGGGTGGCCATGCCGGCGTCGAGCAGGGTGCCGAAGAATTTCCAGCCCGTGGGCGTCTCGTAGCAGGGGATGCCCAGCGCGCTGGCGACCCGGTCGGCCGCGCCCGACGTCGGCATCGAGCGGGCGATGCCGGACAAGCCCGCGCGGTAGCCGGGCGCCACGGCGGCGTTGGCGGCCAGGATGGCCAGGCTGTCCGAGGGCGTGACGTCGAAGCGCCGGCCGACGATCATGTTGCGGTCGCCGTCGCCGTCCGAAGCGGCGCCGAAGTCCGGCGCATCGTCGCCGGCCATGCGCGCGATCAGTTCCTGCGCGTTGACGGGATTCGGGTCCGGATGGCCGCCGCCGAAGTCTTCCAGCGGCACGCCGTTGATGACGCTGCCCTTCGGTGCGCCCAGCATGCCTTCCAGGATGGCCGTCGCATACGGGCCGGAAACGGCGTGCATGCCGTCAAAGCAGATGCGCAGGCCGCCTGCGAACAGGGCGCGGATGGCGTCGAAGTCGAACAGCTGCTGCATCAGTTCAGCGTAATCAAGCACCGGGTCGATCACTTCGACCGTCATCTGCTCGATGCGCACAGTGCCCAAGGCGTCGAGGTCGATGTCGGCCGCGTCGCTGATGCGGTATTCGATGATCGTTTGCGTGCGCGCAAACATGGCTTCCGTGACCTTTTCGGGCGCCGGGCCGCCATTGGCGATGTTGTACTTGATGCCGAAATCGCCATCGGGACCGCCCGGATTATGGCTGGCCGACAGGATGATGCCGCCGCTGGCGCCATGCTTGCGGATCACGCAGCTGACGGCCGGCGTCGACAGGATGCCGCCCTGCCCCAGCAGCACGCGCGCGTAGCCGTGCGCGGCCGCCATGCGCAGCACCGTCTGGATGGCCGCCCGGTTGTAGTAACGCCCGTCGCCGCCCAGCACCAGGGTCTGGCCGCGGCAGTCGCCGAGCGTGTCGAACACGCTTTGCACGAAGTTTTCCAGGTATTGCGGGGCGCTGAAGACCGCTACCTTCTTGCGCAAGCCCGAGGTGCCGGGCCGCTGGCCGGCCATCGGTGCCGTATTGATAATTTGAATAGCCATCTTGCCTCCCTATTAACTTCCCATGTTAACCGATGCCCGCCGCCCGACAAAGCGTTGTACGCCTGCCACGGTGCGGCAAGCCGCTTAACGCCGCATCCTGGCATATCGTATAATGAGAATCATTCTCATATGCGGCATTCCTGGCTGCGGACTCAGACATCGGACGCCGTGGTTGCACGCTATTACCAAGAACTGTTGAACTTTTGCTGGCGCAGCTTGCGCAACCGCGAGGCTGCCTTGGACCTGGTGCAGGAAAGCTATGCGCGCGTGCTGGGCGAACAGGCCGTGCGCGAACCGCGCGCGCTGCTGTACCGCACGGCGCGCAACCTGATGATCGACCAGCACCGCCGCGCCGCCCTGCGCCAGCACGAGGCACTTGACGCGCTGCCGGAAGCGGCGCATCCGGCAGGACCGCTGCATTTGCAGCCGGAACAGGTGCTCGAAAGCAGCCGGGACTGGCAAGCCTGCGTGGCCGCCATCGACGCCCTGCCGCCCCGCTGCCGCGACGCCTTCGTGCTGCACGTCTTCGAGGAATTGCCGCACGCGCAGATCGCGGCGCGCATGGGCATATCCGTGAGCATGGTGGAAAAACATATCGCGCGCGGCATGCTCAGTTGCCGGGCGCAGTTGCTGCAGTTGCATTCCTTGCGCAAAGCCACATAATGGCGCCCATGACCGCCCGCCCGCCCCGCCATGAGTTCGGCCCCTCCGCCCAGGAGCAGGCGGACTTGCGCGAGTACGCCGCTTTTACCGCCACACAAGACCCGGCAGCGCTGGCGGCCGCCACCTGGTTCAGCCGGCGCGGTAACCTCGATGCGCAACAACAGGCCGAGTTTGCCGCCTGGCTGGCGGCCGATGCGCGTCACGCCCAAGAATATGCGCAGCTCAAAGACACGCACCGCGCCGTGCGCCGGATTCCCGCGCACGTCGCCGCACGCTGGACGGTGCCCCCGGCTTCCCCTGCGCCAGTGTCCGCGCCCCGCCGGCACTGGCTGCGCGCGCTGCCGTATGCGGCCGCCGCCATGCTGCTGCTTGGCGTGGGCGCGGGCGGCTACCAGTGGTGGCAGCAACCCACGTTCAGCCAGTCGTATGCGACGGCGCGGGGCCAGCGCCTGGCCGTCGCCCTGCCCGACGGCAGCAAGGTGCAGCTCGACACGGCCACGCAGCTGCACGTCACCGTGTACCGCCAGCGGCGGGAAGTGCGCCTGGCGCAGGGCGAAGCGCTGTTCCAGGTGCAATCAAAGCAAGGGCAACCGTTCGACGTGCTCAGCGGCCCTTTGACGGTGACGGTGGTGGGTACACAGTTTGCCGTGCGCAACACCCTGGCCCAGGACGGCCAGCTGCGCGTGGCCGTGCAGCATGGCCACGTGCGCGTGGCCGGCGCGCGGCAAGAGCAAGTCGACCTGACGGCCGGCCAGGGCGTCAGCAGCGATGCCGGCGGCCGCCTGTCGGCCGTCGCCAGCCTGGCCCCCGGCAGCGTGGCGCCGTGGCGCGACGGCAGGATCACCTTCGACAACGTGCCGCTGGGCGCGGCCCTGGCCGAGTTCGAGCGCTATGGCGACACGGGCCTGCTCGTGCGCGATCCGGCCGTGGCGCGCCTGCGCATCGGCGGCAGCTTCAGCCTGACCCAGCTCGACCGCTTTGCCGCCGCCCTGCCCCAGCTGCTGCCCGTGCAGCTCGTGCACAGCGGCACTGCCAGCGAGATCCGCATGGCGGCAACAATGCCTGCGCAGGCGCCCGCCATGCATCTGCAACAAAATAAATGAAAATAAGTCGCATTCGCAGGTGAGGATTTTATCCACTGCCGCGTCTACCAGGTGTATCGACAACAAGTAACCTGGAGAATGCCGCATGTGGTCCCCCCGCTTCAATCTGCAACCTGCCCCCCTCGCCCTGGCCGCCATGCTGGCCCTGGGCACGCTCAGCGCCGCACAGGCGCAAACTTTGCCCACCGTCACACTGGCCATCGCCGCCCAGCCGCTGGGGCAAGCCCTGAATGAACTGGCGCGGCAAGCCAATCTGCAACTGCTGTTTTCGCCCGACCTGGTGGCCGGCAAGACGGCGCCCGCCATCAACGCCATGCTCAGCGTGCGCGACGGCCTCGATCGTCTGCTGGCCGGCAGCGGGCTGCAGGCGTCGATCGACGGCAATGCCGTCATCATCAAGGCGGCGCCCAAGGCCACGGGCGAAACGGCGACCCTGTCGGAAATCACCGTGACGGCCAATGGCGAGCGCACGGCCACCAGCGAAGGCACGGGCGCCTACACGACGCGCGCCGTGACCCTGGCGGGCACGGAACGCGCGCTGCGCGACACGCCGCAATCGGTGTCCGTCGTCACGCGCCAGCAGATGGACGACAAGAACCTGTTCACCTTGGACCAGGTGCTGGAGCAAAGCACGGGCCTGACGCGCATGAACCGCAGCTTCGGCTCGCATGAATTCCTGTCGCGCGGCAATGCCCTGTCTTACCTGATCGATGGCATGCCCGGCATTTCCGACAATGCCACGGGATGGCTGATCCCCGACATGGCCGTGTATGACCGCGTCGAAATCCTGCGCGGTTCGGCCGGCCTGATCGTCGGCGCCGGCACGCCGGGCGGCGTGGCCAACCTGGTGCGCAAGCGCCCGCGCGCCGAAGCCCATGCGGACGTGACGGCCACCGTGGGCAGCTGGAACCAGCGCCGCATCGAACTCGACGCAGGCGCGCCGCTGAACGCGGCCGGCACCGTGCGCGGGCGCGCGCTGGTGGCCTATGAAGACCGCGATTACTTCTATGACGCGGCGCACAGCCGCATGCCCCTGTTCTACGGCATCGTCGAGGCGGACCTTGACGCCGCCACCACCGTGCGCGCCGGCGCGCGCCGCCAGCACACGGTGACGGACGGCTACTGGCTGTTCGGCCTGCCCCGCTACAGCGACGGCGCGACCTTGCCCGTGCGGCGCTCGACGTCGCTGGCGCAGGACTGGAACCGCCACGACGCCACCATCGGCGAACTGTTCGCCGACCTCGAACACCGTTTTGGCGGCGACTGGAAGGCCAAAGTTGCCCTCAACCGCACGTATGGGGCCTTCGACCAGCAGGCGGCCATCGTGCGCGGCAGCATAGCCCCCGCCACGCAGCAAGGGGCGCGCCTGTACTCGGTCAACTACCGCAAGCAGGATATCGTCACCACGGGCGTGGACGCCAACGTGGGCGGCAGCTTCCAGGCCTGGGGCGGCAGGCATGAGGTACTGCTGGGCATGAATGCCTCGCGCGCCGTCACCGACGATCATGCGGCCTCGACCTCGCCCGGCCTGCCCTTCGACGTCTTCCATCCGAACAATACGCTGCTTGCCCGTCCCCCGCATCCGGCCTGGGACGCGCTGCCGCACCTGAACGAGCAGCACTACGGCGCCTACGCCAGCACGCGCTGGGAACTGCGGCCTGACCTGCATCTGCTGCTGGGCGGCCGCCTGAGCTGGTTCGACAAGCAGACCACGGGCAAGCTGGAGACCGACCCCGTCAGCCGTTACAAGGAAAGCCGCGAATTCACGCCGTACGCGGGCCTGGTCCTCGACCTCGACAAGCGCTGGTCCGTGTACGGCAGCTACGCTAGCATCTTCCAGCCGCAGAGCCTGTACTACACGCTGGGCGGACAACCGTTGAAACCCGTCGTCGGCGACACCTATGAAGCGGGCGTGAAGGGCGAGCTGTACGACGGCCGCCTGAACGTGGCGCTGGCCGCTTTCCGCATCGACAAGCGCGACACGGCCGTGTACGACGAGGCCAGCAACGACGATTGCCTGAAGTGGGACGTGACGGGCAGCTGCTACCGCAATGGCCGCCCCATCCGCAGCACGGGCATCGACGCGGACGCCAGCGGCGAAGTGCTGCCGGGCTGGCAGCTGTCGTCCGGCTACACCTACAACATCGCGCGCGGCGAAGGCGACGAAACGCCGCCCACCGTCACGCCCAAGCACATGCTGCGCGTATCGACCAGCTACCGCCTGCCCGGCGCCTGGAACCACTGGACGGTGGGCGGCGGCGTCTCGGCGCAAAGCGGTTATGTCTACCGGGCCGATGACAATCCCGACGTGCGTTTCCGCAATGGCGGACGCGCGGTGTGGGACGCGCGCGCCGCGTATATTTTCAACCGCCACTGGAGCGCCAGCCTCAGCATCGCCAATGTAACGGACAAGACCTACTGGGCCGCCACGGGTGAATTGCGCCGTGGTAACTACTTCGGCGAACCGCGCAACATCATCCTCACCGTGCGCTACACGCCGGCGCTGTAAGCGCCCGCGCAGCCAGCATCGCGCGCCACGGCCGCCCCCAGTACCGGGCGGCCGTGCGCGTTTACAACATCGCACTCTTGCATGTCTCACAACCCCGCACTATAATAAGAATAGTTCTCATTCACATTTAGACTCGCCGGAGTCTGCACGCAGTCGCCTGGCTGCCATATGGCTGGATGACACGCTGCGCCAGCCAGGCACCACCGCCAAGCAAGCCTCCCCTACAAAAAAACGCCCGCCGTCCGACGGCAGGCACACGAGAAGAAGGATGTTTCATGGCGCGAGCAGTTTCGCTGGCCGGCATGGTGGCCAGCCCGTTTTCCCCAACCGTTGGCAATGCCGCCCTGCGTCCGCTGGCCGCCGCCGTACAGGCGGCATTGCTGGCGGCGGCGCTGGGCGCAGGCACGGCGCTGGCCGCCGATACGAGCGCCAAGCCGGAGGAAGCCACCCTGAGCGAGATCAAGGTGCAGGCCCAGCAAGACAAGGCGTCGACGGAGCACACGGGCTCCTACACCACCAGACAGATGGCCACGGGCACGCGCATGGGCCTGTCGATGCGCGAAACGCCGCAATCGATCTCCGTGGTGACGCGCCAGCGCATGGACGACATGGGCTTGAACAGTCTGGCCGAGGTGCTGGTGCAGTCGACGGGCGTGACGGTGCAGGAAAACGATAGCGAACGCACGAGTTTTTCCGCGCGCGGCTTTTCCATCGGCAATTACCAGATCGACGGCGTGGCCGTCAATTCCGGGTCCAATGCGCTGTTCGACACGGCCATCTATGACCGCATCGAAATCGTGCGCGGCGCCACGGGCCTGGTCAGCGGCAATGGCGATCCGTCGGCCACCATCAACATGCTGCACAAGCGCCCCGGCAAGGAATTCGCCGCCTCGGCCGGCCTGACCGTCGGTTCCTGGAGCAAGGTCCGGCTCGAAGGCGACGTCAGCGCACCGCTGAATGCCGATGGCAGCATCCGCGGGCGCGTCGTCGTGGCCGGCCAGAACCGCCATTCCTACATGGACCTGTACAAGGAACGCAAGCTGGCGGGCGCCGTCATCGTCGAGGCGGACCTGACGCCGGCAACGTTGCTGACGGCCGGCATCGACTATCAAAAGAACACGCCGAAAGGCACGAGCTGGGGCACCACGCCCCTGTTCTTCTCGGATGGCACGCCGGCCAACATGCCCCGCTCGTTCAATATGGCGGCCAAGTGGAGCAGCTGGGAGCGCGAGTTCCAGAACAAGTACGTCTACCTCGAGCACCGCTTCGCCAGCGACTGGAAGCTCAAGGCCGCCTACGGGCGCCTGGACAGCTCCTCGAACGGCAAGCTGTTCTACGGCGGCAGCGGCTATCCGAAACGCGATGGCAGCGGCCTGGAAGTCTGGAGCGGCGCCTTCCCCTACGAGGAAAAGCAGGACAATTTCGACCTGTCGGCCAATGGCAGCTTTCCCCTGTTCGGCCGCCGGCACGACCTGGTGCTGGGCGTGAACGGCTGGAAGCGAAAGGGCACGACGAATGAAACCTTGCTGCCCGATCCGCTGCCGTTCGCCACCACCATCCCCGACTTCCGCAACTGGACGGGCGACGTGCCCGAGCCGGCGCTCACGCGCACGGGCGCGCGCGACGTCGCCACCACGAAACAGTCGGGCGCCTTCATCGCCACGCGCATCAACGTCGCCGACAGCGTCAAGGTGCTGGCCGGCGCGCGCGTGTCGAAGTGGGAAACGTATAACGACCGTTACGACACCCAAGGCCGTTTTGTGAAGCGCAGCTCCGCGTATAAAACGGACGACGTCGTCACGCCGTATGCGGGCCTGGTGCTCGACGTGAGCAAGAGCACGTCGCTGTACGCCAGCTATACCGACCTGTTCAAGCCGCAAAACCTGAAGGACAAGAACAACGCCTTCCTCGACCCGATCACGGGCAGCAACGTGGAAGCGGGCGTGAAGAGCGAATTCCTCGACGGCGCCGTCAATGCCTCGTTCGCCGTGTATGAGGCCAAGCAGGACAATCTGGGCGAGGAAGACAAGTCGGTGCCGCCGACCTTCGTGCTGCCGGATGGCAGCCGTCCGTATATATCGACGGGCAAGGGCACGAAAAGCAAAGGTTACGAAGCAGAAGTGTCGGGCAGCCCCTTGCGCGGCTGGCAGCTGTTCGCAGGCTACACGCACAGCAGCTCGAAGACGGGCAAGGGCGTGGTGACCAACACCATCCAGCCGACCAACATGCTGCGCGTCTCGACCACCTACCGCCTGCCGGGCGAGCTGCAAAATCTCACCATCGGCGGCGGCTTGAACTGGCAGAGCGAGATCTGGACGATGGCCACCCTGCCGAACAAGAGCAAGATCCGCGTCAGCCAGGGCAGCTACGTGCTGGCCAACCTGATGGCGCGCTACCAGATCAGCCCGAAACTGTCGGCCAGCCTGAACGTCAACAACCTGTTCGACAAGACGTATTTCCGCCGCGTGGGCTTCTATAACGGCGGCTATTACGGCGAGCCGCGCAACGTGGCGCTGAACCTGCGCTACCAGTACTGATGCACCGCCGGCCGCTTTTTCCACTCACATAACAAGATAAGCAAGATAAGGGATACACCATGCACATCGCTTCCATCGCGCGCCCCCGCGCCCTCGCCACCGCCCTGCTGGGCGCGGCCCTCGCTTGCGGCAGCGCCAGCGCGCACCAGATCTGGCTGCAGCAGGACGGCAAGGCGGCCAGCGTGTACTTCGGCGAATTCGGCGACAACCTGCGCGAAGCGTCGCCCGGTCTGCTGGACAAGTTCAGCATCAAGAACGTGACGTGGCTGTCGGCCAAGGGCGCGCAGCCGCTGCAGGCGAGCAAGACGGCGGGCGCCTTCCTCCTCAATGGCAAGGTGGGCGCCGGCGAAAGTATCATCGTCGAGGAAAACGCCTACCCGTCATGGGAAGAGAAAAAGGATGGCAAGACCACGCGCACCGTGTGGGTGCCGGCCGCGCGCCTGATCGCCGACGGCAAGGCGCAAGCACCCGCGCTGACCCTGGACCTGGTGCCGACCGGCACACCGGGCCAGTTCCAGGTCAGCTACCAGGGCAAGCCGCTGGCGCAGGCCAAGGTCAACGCCGTGGTGCAGTCGGGCTGGGGCAAGGAAGCGTGGAGCGATGCGCAAGGCCTGGTCAGCTTCCCGCTGCCATGGCAAGGCACGTATGTGCTGGAAGTGCAGCACACGGACAAGACGGCCGGACAGCGCGGCGCGCAAACGTATGACAAAGCCATGTTCGTGACCACCCTGAGCCTGGTGCAGCCGCAAGGCGTGACGTCGCTGCCGGCCGGCCCAGCCCAGCCGCCGAGCAAGGATCACGACTGACCATGCAAGCGCCTGCCATCATTAAAATGCCGCGCCTGCGGCTCTCCGCCGGGGTCATGTACCGCCTCGGCGTGGCGTCGCGCAGCGTGGCCGCCATCGCTGGCGGCTACGTGCTGGCCGCACTGATCACCATGCTGCTGTCGGTGAGCCTGCCCATGGCCCGTTCCGAAGCCGTCATGACGGCCACCCTGCTGTCGTTTGCCATCTACACCTGCGCCGTGATGTGGGTCTTCGCCACGCGCAGCGCCCTGCGCGCATGGCTGGGTCTCCTGATTCCGGCCGCCGTCATCGCCGCCATCCTGCAGTCGATGGGCGCACTATCCTGGAGTCTCGCATGAAAGAAGGTTTCCGCCAGTCGATGGCATGGCTGCACACCTGGTCCGGCCTGCTCGTCTGCTGGATCCTGCTGCTGGTGTTTTGCGCCGGCACGGCCAGCTACTACCGCAATGAAATCACCTTGTGGATGCAGCCCGAGCTGCACGGCGCCGCCGCCAGCGAAGTGAGCACCGAGGAAGCGGCCAAGGTCGCGCAGCAGGCGATGCAGGAGCGTGCCGACGGCGCCACGCGCTGGTTCATCAGCTTGCCCGGCGAGCGCAGCCCCGCCACGCAGCTGGGCTGGAGCAAGCCGTCGCAACCGGGCGAAAAGAAACGCGGACGGCGCGGCAATTTTCATAGCGAAAAAGCCGACCCGGCCACGGGCCAGGTGCTATCGAAGCCGCGCGAGACGCGCGGCGGCGAATTCCTCTACCGCCTGCATTTCGACCTGCACTACATGTCGGCCATCTGGGGCCGCTGGATCGTGGGTTTCTGCGCCATGTTCATGTTCGTCTCCATCATCAGCGGCATCGTCACGCACAAGCGCATCTTCAAGGACCTGTTTACCTTCCGGCCGAAAAAGGGCCAGCGCTCATGGCTCGACGCGCATAACGTGACGGCAGTGCTGGCCCTGCCCTACCACATCATGATCACCTACACGGGCCTGGTCACCCTGATGTTCCTGTACATGCCGTCCGGCGTCACGGCCGCCTACAAGGGCGACCAGGACGCCTTCTTCGCCGAAGCCTTCCCGGGCCGCTCGGGCGACAGCAAGCCGGCCGGCGTGGCCGCGCCGCTGACGCCGATCGCGCCCCTCGTGCGCCAGGCGGAACAGCATTGGGGCGGCAAGGTCGAGCGCATCTCCGTCAATCACCCGGGCGACGCCAACGCCACCATCACGCTGACGCGCGCCGGCGGACGCGACATGTCGTCGAAGCAGCCATCGATGGAATTCGACGGCGTGTCCGGCAAGCTGCTGTCGACCGACGGCGAGGCGCAGCCTGGCGCGGCCGCCACGCAAGGCGTGATGGTCGGCCTGCACGTCGCGCATTTCGGCGGCCCGCTGCTGCGCGCCCTGTTCTTCCTCTCCGGCCTGGCCGGCTGCGCCATGGTCGCCACGGGCGCCCTGCTGTGGGCCGTCAAGACGCGCCAGAAGCAGGCCAAGGCGCTGGCCGCCGGCAAGCGCGCCAGCTTCGGCCTGCGCCTGGTCGAAGCGCTCAACATCGGCGCCATCGCCGGCATCCCGATCGCCTTCGGCGCCTACTTCTGGGCCAACCGCCTGCTGCCGGCGGCGATGGAGGAGCGCTCGAAAGAGGAAATCGCCTGCTTCTTCGGCGCCTGGGCCCTGGCCGCCATCATCGCCCAGCTGCGCCCGTCGCGCGCCATGTGGCGCATGCAGCTGGCCGCCGGCGCCTTCCTGCTCGCGGCGCTGCCCGTGCTGAACGTCTTGACCACCCATTCGCACCTGGGCGTGACCCTGTTCCTGGGGCGCGGCCCCGTGGCGGTGGCCGCCTTCGACCTGGTGGTGCTGGTGCTGGGACTGGGCCTCGCGTATGCGGCGTTCAAATTGAAACCGCTGCCCGTGAAAGCCTCCAAACCAGCACCGGCCAAGCCGGCGCCGACGACGATGGAGGCCGCGTGATGGAACTGTTAGCCAATTTCCTCGTCTTCGCGCTGTGCTACGCGGGCCTGTCTTCGCTGTGCCTGGCCATGGACCGCCACTACGCCGACCTGCACGGGCGCGGCGCCGAACCGCCCGCCCCGCTGCGCCGCCGCCTGCAGTGGACGGGCTGGCTGGCCCTGGCGGCGGCCCTGGCCTGGGCCATGCACCTCGCCGGCGGCGGCTATGGCCTCGTCTACTGGGTCGGCAGCCTGACGGGCTGCGGCTTGCTGCTGATCTGGCTGCTGCCGTATGCGCCGCACCAGGCCATGCACCTGGCGCGCGTCATCGGCGGCGCGGCCGTGCTGGCCGCCGTGCTGCTGGCGGCGCTGTCCGTCAGGCCGGGCTAGGCGACTTGAGCAGCGCCTCGATGCCCTCGGGCGCCATGGCGCGGCCGAGAAAATAGCCGAACGCCTCGTCGCAGCCCATCTCGGCCAGCAGTTCCAGCTGCTCGCCGCTTTCCACGCCGCCGGCGATGGTGCGCAGTCCGAGCGTGCGCGCCATCGCCACGATGGCGCGCACCATGGCGCCATCGCCGCCCGGCTTGTCCAGGTCGTCGATGAAACACTTTTCGATCTTCACGGCATCCGTGGGAAAGCGTTTCAGGTAAGTGAGCGAAGCGTCGCCCGTGCCGAAATCGCTGATGGCAATCGCCATGCCCAGCTGGCGGAACTGGCGCAGTATCAGCTCGCAGTTCTGGTTGCTGTCGATCAGGATGCCGGCGGCGATTTCCAGTTCGATGCAATGGCCCGGCACGCCGGCCGCCTGCAGCGCGGCGGCGAAATTGCGCGCGATATCGCGCTGGTAGAACTGGCGCGCCGACAGGCTTACGGACACCGTCAGCATCTGCCCCTGCGCAATCCAGCCGCGCGCCTGCTCCACGGCCGTGGCCAGCACCCAGGCGCCCACCGGCAGGATCAAGGCGCTTTCCTCCAGCACCGGCAAGAAGTCGAGCGGCATCATCAAGCCCAGTTCCGGGTGCTTCCAGCGCAGCAGCGCCTTCACGCCCGTGATCCTGCGCGTCTTCAAGTCCATGCGCGGCTGGTAGAACAGGGCGAATTCATCGCGTTCGAGCGCGTGGCGCAGGGCCGTCTCGAGGATGGTGCGCGAATACGACTGCGTCTGCATGCGCGGCGCATAGCGCTGGCAAGTGCCGGGGGCGTGGCGCTTGGCCGCATACATGGCCAGGTCGGCCTTTTCGATCAGCGCATTGACGTCGTCGTCGTCGTCCGGATACAGGGCCACGCCCACGCTGGCCGCCACCGACAGGCTGTACTCGCCGATGACGAAGGGCGCGGCGATGGCGGCGACGATCTTTTCGGCCACCCGTTCGGCATCGTGCGCCGTGCGCAGTTCCGTCAGCAGGATGATGAATTCGTCGCCGCCCTGGCGCGCCACCGTATCGACCTTGCGCACGCACTGCTGCACCCGGCGCGCGAACTCCGTCAGCACCTGGTCGCCCACGTCGTGCCCCAGGCTGTCGTTGATGGATTTAAAACGGTCGATGTCGACGAACAGCACGGCCAGCAAACCCTGGTGGCGGCGCGCGTAGGCGATGCCGTGCTCGAAGCGGATCTGGAAATGCAGGCGGTTCGGCAGTCCCGTCAAGCCATCGTGGTGGGCGATGAATTCCAGCTGCTGCTCGGCGCGCCGGCGGGCCGACACATCGTGCAGCAGCAGCACCGCGCCGCCCTGCGCCAGCGGCGCGCAGCTGTACTGCACGTCGATGCGCTTGCCGTCGAGATGGCGCAGCAGCACGGCGCCGCGCGCCACTTCCAGCACCTCCTGCCGCGCCACGCAGTCGCGCACCTGGCGCGCCGCATCGACGGGCGTGCCGTCATGGAACAGCGGCAGCAGCCCGGTCACGGGCTGGCCCAGGCCAGCGTCGCCCAACAGCCCGCCCATGGCGCTGGCGCGGGGATTCAGATACCGCACCACGCCGTCGTGGTCGGTGCCGATGACGGCCGCCGGCAAGGCGTGCAGCAGCGCCAGCGCCTCCGCCATGCGCCGCGCCTGCGCCGCCTGCAGCACCGCGCCGGTCGCATGACGCATGCGCCACGTGCGCGCCGCGCGCCACTGGCAGGCCAGCAGCACGGCGAGCACCATGGTCAGGGTCAGGCACAGCGCCAGCAGCAGCGCCGTCATGCGTCACCCGGCAGGCGGAACGTAGGGAACATGGTTTTCCTTTGCAACGCGCGCCATGCGGCCGGGCGCAGATACATGCTGAAAGGAAATAGTATAAGAATTTTGGCGCGATATTTGCCTGATCGGGTGCCGCTTGACTGGCATCAAGCGGCGCAGGGCACGCCGGCTTCAGGCCAGCGACAGCTTTCGCGCCATGGCGGCGCCCGCCGATGCGGCCACACCGGGCGTGCCGTGCAGCTTGAAGATGCTGACGGCGTCGGCCAGGCTGGCCGCCTGCTGCTGCAGCGCGTCCGCGGCGGCGGCGGCCTGCTCCACCAGGGCCGCGTTCTGCTGCGTCACGCCATCCATCTGGCTGATGGCGATGCTGATCTGCTCGATGCCGTCGCGCTGTTCCACGCTGGCCACGGCGATCTCGCCGATGATGGCGTTGACGCGCTGCACGCTGCTCACCACCTCATCCATCGTGCGCCCGGCCTGGCCGGCCAGCACGCTGCCCTCTTCCACCGTGCGCACGGATTCGCCGATCAGCTGCTTGATTTCCATGGCCGCCGCGGCCGAGCGGTGCGCCAGGCTGCGCACTTCGCTGGCCACGACGGCGAAGCCGCGTCCCTGCTCGCCCGCGCGCGCCGCTTCCACGGCCGCATTCAGGGCCAGGATATTCGTCTGGAAAGCGATGCCGTCGATGACGGCGATGATGTCGACGATGCGCTTCGAGGAGGCATTGATATGGTTCATGGTTTGCACCACCTGCGCCACGGCCGCGCCGCCGCGCTGCGCCACGTCGGACGCGCCGCCGGCCAGCTGGCGCGCCTGGTCGGCGTTGTCGTTATTCTGCCGCACGGTGGTGGTCAGCTCGATCATCGAGGCGGCCGTTTCTTCCAGCGAACTGGCTTGTTCTTCCGTGCGCGACGACAAGTCCATATTGCCGCTGGCAATTTCACCGGACGCCAGGGCGATGGCGTCCGTGCCGACGCGTACCCTGCCGACGATGGCGGCCAGGTTGCCGCTCATCGCTTTCAGCGCACGCAACAGGTCGCCGATTTCATCGCGGCTGCCGCCGGCCACCACGGCGCGCAGGTCGCCGGCCGCCACTTGCTGGGCGATGCCGACGGCCGCGCCCAGCGGCACCGTGATGCTGCGGATCAGCCACCACACGGTAACGCTGCCGACGACCAGGGTCACCAGCACGGTAACGAGCATGGCGATGCTGGCGCTGCGGTGCGCGGCGTCATCCTGCTCCTTCATCTGCGCCATCAGGCCGTGCGACTGCTTGCCGATGGCCGCGACGATGGCGTCGATCTGCCGCGTCGGTTCGCGGTCCATGCCCTTGACCAGCGCATCGACCGTCTGGGCGCTGTCGGCGCGCGCGCCGTCAAATTTTTGCAGCGCCGCCAGGTAGCTCACGCCCAGCGCATCGTGCGCCTGCAGCGCACGCTCGACGGGCGCCGTATCGAGTTTCAATGCCTCCATCATGGCCTGCAGGCCTTTCAATTCCTTGCGCGTCTGCGCGCCGCTGGCGACGAACGCTTCGCGGTAGCGCTGGAAGGCGGCCGCGTCGCCGCCGCGCAGCAGGATGTTTTTCCATTCCTGCACCTGGATCTTGAATTCCACCTGCGCGCTGCGCGCCGCGTCGACGGCTTCCGTCAGTGCCACGGAGCGCTGCATGGCTTCGTTGCTGCGCGCGCTGGCCGCGTCGAGCGCGCTCCAGCCGCGTGCGCCGACGAACACCAGCGCAAGAAAGAAGAAGGCGCCCAGCAGACCCAGGCGGACGGAGATTTTCAGATTCGCGAGTTGCATATGTTTCTCCCGGCGGCAAGAACAGGATGGCAACAAAGGCGTCGCCAAATCTATCCAATTCCCACCAAACAGGGAAATCATGCGGCCCGCCCCGCGAAAAACCAAGCGGCGCTTTCGCTAGAGAAACACTTTCAACATAGAAACAACAAATTACACGGGAAGATTAACTGTCTGGCCATATTCCCGCCGACGCAGCATGGCCGGGCCGGCAATCTTGCCGGCCACGTCAGCGCGTTGCCGCCGCCGCCCCCGCGAATTCTTCGCGCAACAGCGGATACAAACGCCGGTAGCGCGCCAGGCGCTCGTCCAGCACACCGGAGGCCTGCGGCGCCACCGTTTCCTGCACGGCCGGGCGCGTGCACACTTGCGCAGGCGGCAAGCCCGTCGCCGCCATCTGCGCCAGGCGCGCCGCGCCCAGGGTGCCGCCGGCCACGCCGTGATCGTGGCGCAGCACGTGCAAGCTCGAGGCATTTGCGCACAGCTGGGCCCAGAAGCGGCTGCGCGAGCCGCCGCCGACGAACGACGCTTCCTTCAGATGCGTGCCGGCGCTGCGCAGGGCCGCATTGCCGTCGGCCATGGCAAAGGCCACGCCTTCCATCACGCTGTAGGCCAGTTCCGCGCGCCCGTGTTCCGTCGACAATCCGAAAAACACGCCGCGCGCGGAAGCGTCGTTGTGCGGCGTGCGCTCACCGCTCAAATACGGCAGGAAGACGGGGGCCGTGCGCGCCTCGACGTTTTCCGCCAGCGTCACCAATTCGCCGATGTCGTTCGACTGCGTCAGCCGCGCCACCCAACTGAGGCTGGACGCGGCGCTGAGGATCACGCTCATCTGGTGCCAGCGCTCGGGCAGGCAATGGCAGAACGCGTGCACGCCCTGGCCCGGATTGGGCGCGAAGCCGTCGCTGCCGGCGAACAGCACGCCCGAAGTCCCCAGCGACAGCAGGCCGGCGCCCGGCTCCACCACGCCCAGGCCGACAGCCGCCGCGGCGTTGTCACCCGCGCCGCCGGCCAGCACGACCGCGTGCGCAATGCCCCATTCCTGGCACAGCGAGGGGCGCACCTGCGCGGCGGCGGCGCTGCCTTCGACCAGGCGCGGCATGTGCTCACGCGTGAGGCCCGTGGCGGCCAGCATGCGTTCGGACCAGTCGCGTTTGGCCACGTCCAGCCACAGGGTGCCGGAAGCGTCGGACATGTCGGACACATACTCGCCCGTCAGGCGCAGGGCCACGTAATCCTTGGGCAGCAGGACCTTGGCCGTGGCGCGGAACAGCGATGGCTCGTACTTTTGCAGCCACAGCAGCTTGGGCGCCGTGAAACCGGGCATGGCCTGGTTGCCCGTGATGGCGCGCGACTCGGGCACCAGCGCTTCGAGTTCCACGCATTCGGCAAAGGCGCGCGTGTCGTTCCACAGCATGGCCGCGCGCAGCACGTGCTGCTGCTTGTCGAGCAGGGTGGCGCCATGCATCTGGCCCGACAGGGCGATGCCGCGCAAGCCGGAAAACGCCACCGGCTGCGCGGCGCGGATGGCGGCGATCACGTCCAGCGTGGCATGCCACCAGTCTTCGGGATTCTGCTCCGACCAGCCGGGATGGGGGCTGGAGACGCGCAGGGTCACGCCAGCGCTGGCAAGGATGGTCTGCGCGTCATCGGTGAGGATGGCCTTGACTTCGGAAGTGCCGATATCGATACCGAGATAAGTCATTTGATTCCAAAAGAGAGTTAAGAATGGCCGTCGCCGGACGGCTCGGGCATGTTCATCAGCAGGCAGGAGCGGAACTTCGACGGCGACATCTGCTTGTGGGCCAAAAACTGGCGGTTGAAATTGGAAAGGTTGTTGAAGCCCGTGCGGTAGCAGATATCGGTGACCTTCATGTCCGTGTTCATCAGCAGCTCGCAGGCCAGCGCGATGCGCTCCTGGTTCACGTATTGAATGAACGAGGTGCCCGTATGCTTGCGAAAAAAGCGCGTAAATTTCAAGGTGTTCATCTCCGCCACGTCGGCCACGTCCTGCTCGCAAAAATCGAGCGTGATGTTCTGCTTGATGTAGGCCAGCACCAGGTTGATGGTCGACGACATGTAGCGGCCCGCCTGCGCCAGATAGGTCACGCTGGCCAGGGGCCGCCGCTCGCGGCACTCGCACAGCTCGCCGAACAAACGCGTAAACAGTTCGACGCGGCGCAAGCCCTGCGCCGTCGTCAATTCCTTCATCAGCGGCACCAGGCGCAGGCCCAGCGCATCGGGAAATTGCAAGCCCCTGGCGGCCTCGCCCAGCAGGCTTTTCAGGGGCGCCATTTCCGGGAACAGCAGCGCGCAACGTTCGATGAAATCGCTGGAAAACTGCAGCACCAAATCGCGCTCGGGCAGCACCACGCCTTCCGGCAGTTCGCTGACCCAGTTATGCGGCAGGTTCGGCCCTGTCAGGATCAGATTGCCCGCCCCGTAACTGCCGATATGGTCGCCGATAAAAAATTTGCCGTTCGATGTGATGATGAAGTGCAGTTCGTACTCGGGATGAAAATGCCATTTCGCCACGGTGTGCGGAAAGCCGTGCGCCCACGCGCGAAACGATTCGTGGATCGGTTTGTGGATCAGTTCCAGGTCAGGCGTCACGGCAGTTCCCTTGCGCGGTCTCGTTGCCAGCTATTCTAACCACTTACCTGAGTACCGACCGCCACGGCCAGCCCGCTGTCGGCGTCGAACAGGTGCATGTGCTCCTCGTCGAAGGCCAGCGCCAGGGTCTGCCCCACCTGCGCCGCGCTGTTGGCCGCATTCGCCGGCAGCAGGGCCGACAGGCTCAAGGCGCCGCACTGAAAGCTGATCAGCGCTTCGGCGCCCAGCAGCTCGACCAGGTCGATCACGCACGCCAGGCCATGCGTGCCTGACGGCTCCCGCGTTTGTGCCTGCGCTTGCGCCGCGCGCAAGTGGTTCGGGCGCAGGCCGAAGACCACGCGCGCACCCGCCTGCAGCGCCGCGAAGCGGGGCGACGTCAATGGCCAGCGGTAGCCGGCGCACACGAGCACCGTTTGCCCGCCGTCTTTTTCGACGACGCCATCGATGAAGTTCATGGCCGGCGTGCCGATGAAGCCAGCCGCGAACAGGGTGCGCGGATGGTTGTACAGTTCCGCCGGCGTGCCGATCTGCTCGATATGCCCGCCCTTCATCAGCACCACCCGGTCGGCCAGAGTCATGGCCTCGAGCTGGTCGTGCGTGACGTACAGGGTGGTGGTGCGCAGGCGACGGTGCAATCGCTTGATGTCGGCGCGCAGCTGCGCGCGCAGCTTGGCATCCAGATTCGACAGCGGTTCGTCGAACAGGAACACCTGCGGCGTCTTGATCATGGCGCGCGCGATGGCCGTGCGCTGCTGCTGGCCGCCCGACATGGCGCGCGGCTTGCGTTCCAGCAGGCTGTCCAGGCTGAGGATGGCCGCCACCTCGCGCACGCGGCGCTCGATCTCGTCGTTCGGCACCTTCAAGCGGCGCAGGCCGAAGGCGATATTGCCGTACACCGTCATGTGCGGATACAGCGCGTAGTTCTGGAACACCATCGCCACGTTGCGCGCGCGCGGCGGCAAATCGTTGACGATGGCCCCGCCGATCAACAGCTCGCCGCCGCTGATGTCTTCCAGGCCCGCGATCATGCGCAGCAGGGTCGACTTGCCGCAGCCCGAAGGCCCCAGCAGGACGATGAATTCGCCGTCGGCGATCTCCAGGTCGAACGGCTGCAGCACGGCCGTCTTCTGGTCATAGGTCTTGTGCAGCTGCCTGCAGGCGATATTTGCCATGATCAGTCTCCTGCCAGTTCGATTTGTATCTTGACGTCGCGCGGATGGCCCTGGGCCGCTTCCTCGAACGCCTGCACGCCGTCGGCAAAGCCGAAGGTGCGCGAAATGAAGGGTTTCACGTCGATCTTGCCCGAGGCGAGCAAGGCGATGGCGCGCGGGAAGATGTTCGCGTAGCGGAACACCGACTCGATGCGCACTTCCTTGGCCTGGATGGCGACGATATCGAAAGGCACCTTATCCGGCGGCATGCCGACCAGCACCAGGCAGCCGTTCGGGCACAGCAGGTCGACGATGTGCTCGTAGGCGCGCATGCTGCCGCTGGCCTCGAAGACGATGTCGGCGCCCCAGCCATCCGTCAGCACGCGCACCGTGTCGGCCAGGCTGGCCTGGCGCACGTCGACCGTGGTCACGGCCGCGTTATCGGCGAACAGGGCCAGCTTTTCCGGCACCAGGTCGGCCAGGATCACGCGCGAGCAGCCGCCCGCCAGCGCCGCCAGCGCAGTCATCGCGCCAATGGTGCCGGCACCGATGACCACCGCCACGTCGCCCGGCTTGATGGCCGCCTTCTTGGCCGCCTGCAGGCCGATGGCCAGCGGCTCGACGATGGCGCCTTCGCCGAAGCTGACGTTGTCGGGCAGCCTGAAGGTGAATGCGGCAGGATGCACGACGTACGGCGTGAGGCAGCCGTGGATGGGCGGCGTGGCCCAGAAGCGCACGGCCGGGTCGAGGTTGTACAGGCCGCGCATGGTGGCCGGCGAGTCGAACTGCGGCACGCCCGGCTCCATGCAGACGCGGTCGCCCGCTTTCAAATGCGTCACCTCATCCCCCACTTCCGCGACCACGCCGGACGCTTCGTGGCCGAGCACCATCGGTGCTTCGACGGCGAAGGGGCCGATCTTGCCATGTTTGAAATAATGCACGTCGCTGCCGCAGATGCCGACAGTATGAATCTTGATCTTCACGTCGCGCGGGCCGACGACGAGCGGCATGTCGATGTCGCGCAAGGTGATTTTTTCCGCCTGTTCCAATACGAGTGCTTGCATGATGAATTCCTTATTTATGTTTGAGCATGGAGTTGAGCAGCCGTCCCAGGATGCCGACGAACAGCAGCGGCGGCAGCGCCAGCAGCACGGTGGAAGCGTTCACCACGCCCCACGGCACTTCCTGGCCCATCGAGGTAAACGCCGACGCCACCACGGGCAGGGTCATGCTTTTCGACGAGGTGAGCGCCAGCGCGATCATCAGTTCATTCCAGACCAGCACGAAGCTGAAGACGATGCCGCCCATCAGGGTCTTCGAGGCCACCGGCAGGGCCACGTGCCAGAACACCTGGTAAGGACCGTAGCCGTCGAGCGCGGCCGCTTCCTCGATCTCCTTCGGAATGCGGGCAAAGGCGGGAATCGACAGCCAGATGATGGTCGACAGGGTCACCAGCAGATACGTCACCACCATCGACAGGCGCGAGTCGTACAGCCCCAGGTCGATCCAGATCGAGATCAGCGGGATGGCGACGGCCACGGGCGGCAAAAAGCGCAGGGACAGCAGGAAGAACTGGATATCCTTCTTCGCCGGAATCGGATAGCGGGCGATCGCATACGCGGCCGGCACACCGAGCACGGCGCCCAACAGCACGGCCACGCCGACGATGGCCACGCTGTTGCCCAGTCCCGTGAGTACCTCGGGGCTGGCCAGCACCTGCTGGTAGTTGGCCAGGGTCGGGCTGAAGAAAAAGCGCGGCACGGGCGTGACGATGTCCATCAGCTCCTTGAAGGAATTGAGCACGGCCCACAGGATGGGAAACAGCGCCACCAGGATAATCACGGTGGTGATGGCGGTGGTGGTGACGGCGCCAACGCCGCGCGTCAAAGTCAGTTTTCCCATTTGGCGACCCGCTTCCAGAGTAGAGTGAAGATGACAGTCGTGGCCAGCATCATCAGCACGGCCATGCTGGACGCGTACGACACCTTGCCCATCAGGCCGATGCCTTGCGCGTAAGCGTACATGTCCAGCGTTTCGGTGGAGATGCCGGGGCCGCCCTTGGTCATCACGTAGATCAGGTCGAACGAGCGCAGCGACTCGACCATCTTGATGAACACGAGGCTCATGATCGGCACCTTCAGCATCGGCAGCGCGATGTAGGCATACACCTGGAGCGTGCTGGCGTAATCGAGGCGCGCCGCTTCCAGCGGTTCGGCGGGCAGGGTTTCCAGCAGCTTCAGGATGACGGCGCCAAAAAACAGGCCCCACTGCCAGATATCGACCAGCGCCACCGCATACAAGGCCGTGGCAGGGTCGGACAGCAAGGCCGTGCCGCCCATGCCCACGCATTCGAGCAGCCAGTTGAGGATGCCCATCAGCGGCGAATACATGAACTTCCAGATGAAGGCGGCCGACACGCGCGGCAGCAGCACGGGCACGATCAGCAGCAGCGCGAGAAGATCGCGCGTGCGTCCCTTGACTTTCTCGAACAGGAACACGGCCAGCAGCACGCCGACGAGCAGCGAGCCGGCCACGGTGACCACTTCCCAGATGGCCGATACCTGCACGGCATTGAGGAAGCGGCGGTCGCCGAACAGGCGGATGAAATTGGCGAAGCCGACGTAGTCGCTGTCGCTGTAGCGCAGCACGCGGTTTTGCAGGGCCAGGTTGATGGCGGCGATGCTGGGCACCAGGCCCAGTACCAGCAGGACCAGCAGCGGCAGCGTCAGGAACACGGCCGGCAGCCAGGTGTGGCGTTTCTTGCGGATGGTATGCGGCATGGTCATGGCTTTCAAACGAGAACGGACAAGCGCTGGCGTTACCCCAAAAGCAAGAGCTGGGGTCAGACCCGTCGGGTCTGACCCCTGGTTTTAGCTGGTGGAGTCGTTGGCGATATGGGCTTATTTACGCTTGCTGGCCCGTTGCATTACCTCCGCCGCGTACTCGTTGGCCTCATCGAGCGCGCTCTGCACGTCGCCGCGCGTGCCCGTAAACACCTCTTCCAGCACGACGCCCAGGTTGTCGCCAATGTCCGGCCACTCGGGGCTGGGCCAGATGGTGACGCGCGAGACGGGCGTGGTGTCCGTCAGGCCGGCCTGGATCTGCGGCTTGACGTGCTTGCGGAAGTACTCGCTGGCGATGGTGCTGCTGCGGTTGTAGTCGCTGAAGACGTTGTCCTTCAGGCGCGCCTGTTCCTGCTCCTTGCCCGTGGCCCAGGCGATGAACTTGCCGGCCGCCTGGCGCGTGCATTCATCCTTCGCGCCCGTGGCGGAGATGGCCAGGCCGTGGCCATACGCGGCCGATGGCAGCGGCGATGGCGGGCGCGCATAGCCCACCTTGTCGACCACCGAGGATTTCTTCGGGTCTTCCATCCAGTCGGCGAACGGCGTCGATTCGATCATGAACGCCACCTTGCCCGACCTGAATGCTTCGAGCGCGTTGCTCCAGTCGTAGGTGGCGCCGCCCGGCGGCGAATACTTGAACAGTTCGCGGTACAGGGTGGTGGCCTTCACGGCCTGCGGCGAATTGAAGGCCGGCACGCCATTGTTTTCCCACTTGCCGCCGGCGGCCAGCATGAACGGCGCCCAGCGCCACACATTCATGCCCGAGCCGCGCTGGCCGCGCGCCGCCCAGCCGTACACGTTCGGCGGGTTGTTGAGTTTTTTCACGGCGGCGACCAGTTCGTCGAGCGTCTTCGGGACGGCGATGCCGGCCTTTTCCAGCAGGTCGCGGCGGTAGAACAGGAAGTCGCTGCCGCCGATCAGGGGCGCGAAATACGCCACGCCCTTGTACGAGGCGACGGCGCGGCGGCCCGGCAGGAAGTCGTCGTAGTCGGCGTCCTTGGGCAGGTATTTGAGCAGGGGAACGACCCAGCCGGCCGTGGCGAATTCGGCCACGTTGGCTTCGTCGATGTAATAGATCTGGTAGGAGCCGGCCTTGGTGGAAGCGTCGAGCCTAGCCTTGGAGCGGCGATCGTTTTCGCCGAAATAGCTGATCTGCACCTTGGTGCCGTTTTTCTTTTCATACTCGGCCAGGGTCTTTTCCATCACAGTCAGGCCCAGGCTTTTTTGCGCCAGCACCTTGAGGACGGGCACCGAGCAGCTTTGCGCAGATGCCGCCGGCATCGATGCACAGGCGGCGGACATGACGCCGCCCCATGCAATAGCAGTAACGATTTTCATCACGAGTCTCCAGTTTTTATAGTCCGGCGGTTTTCCACCGGTATGCCAACTATAAAAACAAAGACCGCGCGCCACCACTACAAAAGACGCGGCTTTCTAAATACTTTTTTTCACTTTTCCGATACGGATTTGCCGCGTCAATCCAAACGAAAATCACGGCGGTAGACATTCGTATCCTTGCCGTCCGGCTGGCGGCGCGTAAAGCGCTCGAAGCGCAGCCCCAGCTTGTTGAGCAGATTGATCGACGCCTGGTTCTGCAGCGACGTGATGCCGTACAGGGTGGGCAGGCGCAGCACGTGCTGCGCCTGCCGCACGATGGCCGCCGTCGCCTCCCAGGCATAGCCCTGGCCCCAGTAGGCGGGACGCATGGCGTAGCCGATATCGGGGCCGGGCAGGCTGTCGCGGCGCACCAGACCGGCCATGCCCACGGGCGCGCCATCGCTGCGGCGCTCGACGATGTACAGCGAATAGCCATGCTCGCGGAACTGCGCCATCGGTCCCGACTCCAGCGCGGCGCGGGACGCTTCCAGCGTGTCGATGTTGCGCTGGCCGATGTTGGCGATCCACGACGGGTCGTTGACCAGCTCCATGTAGAAGGCCGCATCGTCCAGGGTGGCGGTGCGCAGGCGCAGACGGGGCGTCTCGATGACGATAATCGGCTCTGTCATGGCGCCGCTCATGCCGGCCACTGCATCGGGTCGGTCAGCAGCTGGTACATCACGTAGGCGTCGACATAGCCCAGCTGCGCGTGGCGGTAGGCCAGCGGCAAGGTGGCGACCACCGTGAAACCCAGCTTTTTCCACAGGGTGACGGCGGCCAGGTTGGTGCTGACGACGAAGTTGAACTGCATCGCCAGGTAGCCCGCGCGGCGCGCTTCTTCCATGCAGTGCACGCCCATCAGGCGGCCCACGCCCACGCCTTGCGCGGCGGGATCGACCATGAACGAGGCATTGGCCACGTGCGATCCATGGCCCGGCTGGTTCGCCACCAGCTTGTACATGCCCAGCAGGCGCTCGCTGCCCATCACGGCGACGAAGCTTTGCACGCCGGGACCGAACCAGTAGGCGTGGCACTCTTCGCGCGTGGTCCCGGCGGGGAAGGTATAGGTGTCGCCGCCGGCGACCAGGGTCTGGAAGATCGGCCACATGGCGTCGAAATCGGCTTCATTGGCCGGGCGGATATCAATTTCTTTCAAGGCGGTGCTCCCGATAACAAGTGATGGCCGATTGTATCAGCGCCCCAGGCGGAAGTTCACACTCTCGGGCCGCCCCGGCAGGTGCAGGCGCGATTGCGCGCGCGGCGCCTCGCTGACGACTTTCCCGCGGCGCAGCACCAGGCGCCGCGCGGCGCGCAGGCGCAGCGCTTCCACCGTGGAGCCGCAATCGAGGATCAGCAAGTCCGCATGGCAGCCGGGCGCGATGCCGTAGCCGTCCAGGCCCAGGATGGCGGCCGGCGTCTCGGTGACTGCCAGGAAGCACTCGTGCATCGCCTGCTGGCCCGTCATCTGCGCCACGTGCAGTCCCATGTGCGCCACTTCCAGCATGTCGCCGGAACCGAGGCTGTACCACGGATCCATCACGCAGTCGTGGCCGAAGGCGACGGGAATGCCGGCGGCCAGCATCTCGGGCACGCGCGTCATGCCGCGCCGCTTCGGATACGTATCGTGGCGCGCCTGCAGGGTGATGTTGATGAGGGGGTTGGCGATGGCCGCCACGCCCGCCTCGCGGATCAGGGGCAGCAGTTTGCTCACATAATAATTGTCCATCGAATGCATCGACGTCAGGTGCGAGCCCGTCACCCTGCCCTGCAGCCCCAAGCGCTGGCTGTGGAAGGCCAGAGTTTCGATGTGGCGCGACAGCGGGTCGTCCGATTCGTCGCAATGCATGTCGACCATCAAGCCACGCTCGCAAGCGAATTCGCACAGCAGGCGCACGGATTCCGCGCCGTCGGCCATGGTGCGCTCGAAATGCGGGATGCCGCCCACCACGTCGACGCCCATGGCGATCGCGCGTTTTAGATTATCGAAGGCGCCGGGACTGCGCAGGATACCGTCCTGCGGAAAGGCCACCAGCTGCAAATCGAGATACGGCGCCACCTGCCGCTTGACGTCGAGCAGCGCTTCGACGGCCAGCAGGCGCGGGTCGCAGATATCCACGTGCGAGCGGATCGCCAGCAGGCCGCGCGCCACGGCCCAGTCGCAATACTGCAGGGCGCGTTCGACCAGCGCGTCCTGCGTCAGTTGCGGTTTCAGCTCGCCCCACAGGGCGATGCCTTCGAGCAGGGTGCCGGAGGCGTTGACGCGCGGCAGGCCATAGCTGAGCGTGGCGTCCATGTGGAAATGGGCGTCGACGAAGGGCGGCGTGACGAGGTCGCCGGCGGCGTCGATCTCTTGCACGCCCGTCACGGGCAAGGCGGGGCCGACGGCGGCGATGCGGCCGCCCTCAATGGCGATATCGATGGCGCGGCGCCCGTCGGGCAGGCTGGCATTGCGGATGACTAGGTCCATGCGGACACTCCTTCGGTTGACGTCTGTGTCTGGCGCTTCCAGTTAATTATCATTTTATATATTTCCCGTGGATGTTGCAGTGCAAGAAACCAGCCACTGGCAAAAGCGTAGCCATAGATTCCTTGGCAACGCTTTGCGCGCGCGCAAACTTCCCGCAAATGCCGCCAGGCGCATGAATTGCGCAAAACATACGGCGCACGCCCTTGAGAAAATAACTTTCAACTAACTCGAATCACCGCTAGAATATTCATATTGCGTTGCATCATAAAAAGTCTATGATCAGCTATTCAGCACGCTACCCACTTTACAAAACGCGGCCAACTCTGGTTTTCGGGATTTTGCAGAGCGTTTTGCCAGCATTTTAATCCGTACAAAGGAGTAAATATGTTTCCGCTTCCTGAACAATTTTCCAGCGCCGCCAAGTCGCAACTGGAAAGCCAGCTGCAAATCTTCAGCCTTCTGACCAGCAAAGTCTTTGAAAGCGCCGAAAAAATCATCGCCCTGAACCTGAACGCCGGCAAGGCCGCCATCTCGCAGACGGCGGAAACGGCGCAGCACCTGCTCGTTACGCAGGACCCGCGCGACTTCTTCAGCTACAGCACCAGCCAGGCGCAGCCAAGCATCGAGAGCGTGCTGGCCTACAGCCGCCAGCTGTTCGGCATCGCCTCGGGCACGCAGGCGGAATTGCTGGCCACAGCCAAGGCCCGCCTCGATGCGGCCGCGCCAGCCGCAGCAACGGCCCCGGCTCCTGCCGCAGCCAAACCTGTCCTGGCCGTCGCGGCGCCCGCGCCCGCTGCCGCGCCTGCCGCTGCGCCTGCACCAGCACCGGCCGCGGCGCCTTCCCCCGTTGCCGCCAAGCCTGCTGAAGTAGCCAAACCTGCCGCCGCCCCGGCAGCCAAACCGGAAGCAGCGCCTGCCAAGGCGGCCGAGAAGGTCGCCGACAAGCCTGCCGCCAAAGCGGTGGAAGCCAAGCCGGCGGCCAAACCGGCAGCCAAGCCTGAAGCAGCCAAGCACGCAGCGGCACCCGCCGCCGCACCAGCGAAAGCCGCCGCGCCAGCCCCCGCCAAGCCAGCCGCGAAATCATTTCCTTCCAGCAAACCGGCCGCCAAGCCGGCCAGCACCGCTGGCAAGACCGTGCCCAAGGCCGCCGTGAAGCACGCCCCTGCGCCAGCGGCCAAGCCGGCAGCCAAGGCAGCGCCCAAGGGCACGCCATCGAAACAGCTCGACATGCTGGGCGGCGGCAAAGGCAGCGGCCGCAAGTAAGCCGCGCGCACGGCACTGACGCAGCAAAACAACGGGCTACGGCCCGTTTTTTGCGTGCTCGTCCACAGCGCGCTTTTCCGCCTTGTTGTATCCTACGCGTACTTTCCGTCCGCGTGCCCGTCCTTCCGCCCCGCGACACCCCATTACTCAAAACAAAAGGTAACCATGAGTTTATCGAGGCTCATCGCCGGCTTCGTGCGTCAGCATTGGCCGGCGTATGCCGCCGCCGCCGTCATGCTGACAGGCGTGGCAACACTGACCGTCTGGATCCCGCGCCGCGTGGGCGCCATCATCGACGCGCTGGCCGCGCACCGCATGACGGCCGCCGAACTGTGGCTTGAACTGCTGACTCTGCTCGCCGTCGGCGTCGTCATCTACTTCCTGCGCGTGGGCTGGCGCATCACCCTGTTCAAGGCCGCCTACCAGCTGGGCGTGATGCTGCGCACGCGCTTCTACACGCGCATGTCGCAGCAGGGCGCGTCGTTCTACCAGAACCAGCGCACGGGCGACCTGATGGCGCTGGCGACGAACGATATCGACGCCATCGAAATGGCCGCCGGCGAAGCCATGCTGGCCGGTTTCGACGGCACTTTGACCCTGCTGATGGTGCTCGGCATCATGCTGCTGGGCGTGGACTGGCGCCTGGCCTGCATCGCCCTCTTGCCCTTCCCCCTGATGGGACTGGCCTTCTGGCGCATTTCCAGCCATATCCATACGGCGTCGACGGATTCGCTGCAACGCTTTTCCGCGCTGAACGACCATGTGCAAGAGTCCTTGTCGGGCGTGCGCACCCTGCGCGCGCTGGGCCTGGAAGAGCGCAGCAGCAAGCAGTTCTCCACCCTGGCCGGCCACGCGGCCAACGCCAGCCTGACGGCGCAGCGCTGGGAAGCGGCGTACGAACCGGCCGTCGGCCTGACCCTGACGGCGGCCACGGCGCTGACCCTGGGCCTGGGCGGCTACCTCGTGTGGCAAGACCAGCTGACCATCGGCGCGCTGACGAGCTTTTCCATGTACCTGGGCCAGCTGATCTGGCCCATGTTCGCCGCCGGCTGGGTGCTGTCATTGATCGAACGGGGCCGCGCCGCCTGGCAGCGCCTGCAGCCGATGCTCGACGCGCCGCTGGCCATCGACGACCATGGCAGCATCGCCACGCTGACGCCCGGCCCCCTGCAATTGCAGGACGTCGGCTTTGCGTATGCGGGCCAGACGGCGCCGGCCCTGTCCGGCATTTCGCTGCGCTTGCAGCCGGGCCAGACCCTGGGCCTGGTCGGCCCGACGGGCAGCGGCAAGTCGACCCTGCTGCGCGTGCTGCTGCGCCAGGTCACGCCGCAATCGGGCACGGCCACGTGGAATGGGCACGCGCTGGACGCCTACACCTTGCACGCGCTGCGCGCGGCGATCAGCTGGGTGCCGCAGGAGTCCTTTTTATTCTCCGCCACCATCGCCGACAATATCGCGCTGGCCCGTCCGGGCGCCACGCGCGAGGAAGTGGAGCGGGCGGCGCAACTGGCCGACATCCACGCGGACATTTTGCAGTTCCCCGAAGGCTATGCCACCCACGTGGGCGAAAAGGGCATCACCCTGTCCGGCGGCCAGCGCCAGCGCGTGGCGATTGCCCGCGCCCTGCTGGCCGACAACGGCTTGCTGCTGCTCGACGATGCGCTGTCCGCCGTCGACACGGGCACGGAAACGCGCATCCTGCAGCACCTGGAGGAATTGCGCCGCAAGCGCCCCGAGCGCAGCGCCATCATCGCCAGCCACCGCCTGAGCGCCGTCGTCAACGCGGACCTGATCCTCGTGCTGCGCGATGGCCACGTGACGGAAACGGGCAACCACGACGCGCTGATGCAGCGCGACGGCTGGTACGCCAGCCAGTGGCGCTATCAACAACTGGAGGCCAGCCTCGATGCCATCTAAGAACGACCAAGCCAACACCGCCACGCCATCCGTGCGCCGCCAGGCCGCGCAGGCGATCGGCCTGCTGCGCCGCGCCGCCGCGCCCGACCTGCGCCATTTGTACTGGGCCACGTTCTGGCTGATCCTCGCCGCCGCCCTGGAAGTCACGGGTCCCATTTTAGGCAAGGCCCTGATCGACCAGCACCTGCTGCCGCGCCACCTGGACTGGACGCGCATGTCGCTGCTGCTGGGCGGCTGCCTGCTGACGGGCTGGGTCGCTTCCGGCCTGCGCTATTTGCAGCTGGTGCGCCTGTCCGGCCTGGCCATGCGCTCGGTGCAGCGCCTGCGCGAAACCGTCTACCAGCACGTGCTGCGCCTGCCGATGAGTTTTTTCGACCGCGCCATCACGGGGCAGCTGGTCAGCCGCGTCACCAACGACACGGAAGCGGTGAAATCGCTGTACGTGCAGGTGCTGTTCGTCATCCTCGACAGCTCCATCGTCCTGGTCGGCACCATGGCCGCCATGGCCTTCCTCGACTGGCGATTGATGCTGATCGTGCTGGCCCTGCTGCCGGCCGTGCTGCTCATCGTCTTCCTGTACCAGCGCTGGAGCGCGCCGGCCGTCACGCGCGCGCGCGCCCTGCGCAGCGAGATCAACGGCCAGATCGCCGAATCGATCGGCGGCATGAGCGTGCTGCAGGCGAATAACGCGGAAAAGCGCTTCGGCGCGCGCTTCACGGGCATCAACCAGGACCACTACACGGCGCGCATGCAGGAATTGCGCGCCAACGCCTGGCTGCTGCGCCCCGCGCTCGACATGCTCAACATCGTGCTGCTGGCCGTCGTCATCTTCAGCTTCGGCCGCCGCGACATGGGTGCCGTGGAAGTGGGCGTGCTGTATGCATTCATCAGCTACATCGCGCGCGTGATCGAACCGCTGATCCAGATCACCATGCAATTCAGCCAGCTGCAGCAGTCGGTGGTGGCCACGGCGCGCGTCTCGGCCCTGCTCGACGAAGCGCAGGCGCTGGAACACGCACAGGGAAGGGCGACACCGGCCCTGCGGCAGGCGAAAACGGGCAGCGACGTGCCCGCCGTCGACATCGCCCGCCTGACCTTCGCCTACGTGGAAAACCAGCCCGTGCTGCACGACCTGTCGCTGCAGATCCCGCAAGGCGCCTTCTTCGGCATCGTCGGCCACACGGGCAGCGGCAAGTCGACCCTGCTCTCCTTGCTGCTGCGCTTCTACCCCGTCACGCAGGGCAGCATCGCCATCAACGGCGTCGCCCTCGACAGCATCGACAACGAGCACTTCCGCGCCGACGTGGGCCTGGTGCCGCAAGACCCCTTCCTGCTGGCCGCCTCGGCGCGCGAAAACATCGACATGGGCCGCGGCTACACGCAGCAGCAGATCGAGACGGCCGCGCGCGCCGCGCATGCGCACGACTTCATTGCGGCGCTGGAACACGGCTACGACACGCCGCTGGGCGAAGGCGGCTCGCGCCTGTCGTCGGGGCAGAAGCAGCTGATCGCCATCGCCCGCGCGCTGGCCGGCCAGCCGCGCATTTTGCTGCTCGACGAAGCGACGTCGCGCATCGATAGCCAGACGGAGCAGATCGTGCAGACGGCCCTCAACGAGTTGCGCGGCAAGGTCACCATCATCGCCATCGCCCACCGCCTGTCGACCATCCGCGAAGCGGACCGTATCATCGTGCTCAACCATGGCCGCATCACGGAAGCGGGACCGCACGAGGAACTGATGCAGATCGAAGGCGGCCTGTACCAGCGCCTCTACCTGCTGCAGCAACTGGCAATTTGATAGCCATGGGGCGCCGTTGCATGGCGCCACTTTTTTTCTGTACGGCATTAAAAATGCCGTACAGACGGGAGTATATTCATCTGGCGGGCAGCGCCAACGGCCCCAACCACACTTCCGGGGGATACCATGCGCAGCAAACTGTCGATCAGGAATATCTTTGCCGCCATTTTTCTGCTCAGCCTGGCGCTCTCCGTCATCAGCCTGTGGGCGCTGTTCCGCGTGGCGGGCAAGCAGGCCGAGGCGAACCGCGTCACTGAAACGCGCTACCAGTCCTACCTGCTGGCCGACGAACTGCGGCAAAGCTCGGACGACCTGACCCGGCTGGCCCGCACCTACGTCGTCACCGGCGACGCCAGGTACGAACAGCAATACCTGGACATCCTCGACATCCGCAATGGCAAGAAGCCGCGCCCCGCCCATTACGAGCGCATCTACTGGGACTTCGTGGCGGCAGGCGTGCCCGTGCCCGCATCGACGGGGCCCGCCGTGCCGCTGGCAGAACTGATGCGCAAGGCCGGCTTCAGCGAGCAGGAATTCGCCAAGCTGCGCGAAGCGCAAGCCAATTCGGACGGCCTGGTCAAGACCGAGGTGATCGCCATGAACGCCGTCAAGGGCCGCTTCGACGACGGCAGCGGCAACTTCACCAAAACCGGGCCGCCGGACCTGGAAATGGCCCGCGCCATCATGCACGATGCCCAATACCACAGCAACAAGGCGAAGATCATGCAGCCGGTGAATGAATTCCTCACCCTGCTCGACCAGCGCACGAGCGCGGCCGTGCAGACGGCGATGAGCGGCACTATGGCGGCCTATTCCGTGACGGTCGGCGTGCTGCTGGTATCCGTCATGGTCTCGCTGCTGTGCCTGTTCCTCGTGTACCGCCACATCAAGCGCAGCCTGGACCAGGCGATCGCCACGGCGCAGCTGATCGCCGGCGGCGACCTGAGCATCGACGCCGTCATCGAACGAGCCGATGAAATCGGCGTGCTGCTGCATGCGATGAACACCATTAACGCCAACCTGACGGGGCTGATCGGCGACATCCGCAGCGGCACCGGCGAAATGTCGGTGGCCACGCACGAAATCGCGCTGGGCAATGCGGACCTGTCCGCGCGCACGGAAGCGCAAGCCAGTTCCCTCGAAGAGACGGCCAGCTCGATGGAAACGCTGACGGCGACGGTGCGGCAAAACGCCAGCAACGCCGGCGAGGCGAACCAGCTGGCCGCCACCGCCTCGGCCGTCGCCGTGCAGGGCGGCGCCGTTGTCGCCCAAGTGGTCAGCACGATGGGCGCGATCAAGGAAAGCTCGAGCCAGATCGCCGACATCATCGGCGTCATTGACGGCATCGCCTTCCAGACCAACATCCTGGCCCTGAACGCGGCCGTCGAGGCGGCGCGGGCAGGCGAACAGGGACGCGGCTTCGCCGTCGTCGCCGGCGAGGTGCGCAGCCTGGCCCACCGCAGCGCTGCCGCCGCCCAGGAAATCAAGACCTTGATCGGCGCCTCCGTGGAACGGGTCGACGCCGGCAGCAAGCTCGTCGACGAGGCGGGACGCACCATGGCGCTGGTGGTGGAATCGATCCAGAAGGTGGCCGCCATCATGAGCGAAATCACCAGCGCCAGCCACGAGCAAAGCGCGGGAATCAGCGAGGTCAACCAGGCGGTCACGCAGATGGACAACATCACGCAACAGAACGCCGCCCTGGTCGAGCAGGCGGCCGCCGCGGCCGAAAGCCTGCAGGAACAGGCACAAGCCCTGATCGCGGCCGTCGCCATCTTCCGCCTGAAAGGCAGCCCGCCGGCCACGGCCGCCCTGCCCCTGCGCTGACGTGCGGCCAAAGTGTGCACTTTCGCAAATTTCCGCGCACTGCATGATATTTCTGGATTGCAACAGAATATAATCTGTTACAGACAGGTGGTCATTGCGGGAGCGGGACGTTGGCAGGCAGACAGAGACGGGCATCATGGCGAAAGGCGCATTGGCTGCTGGTATTGGCCTGCTTGCTGCCGCCTGCCGCACACGCCCAGGTCAGCGACCTTGAGCAGTATCTTGCCGCCGTGCGCGACGACGGCCGCTACGTGCCCGCGCGCGCGCTGCAACGGCTGCAGGAAGTCGAAACGCAGGCGCGCAGCGCTCCCCTGCCCGTGCGCGCGGAATTCCTTACCCAACTGAGCAACGCCCGCATGCGCCTGGGGCAGAACGACATCGCCATGCAGCTGGCCGAGGAACTGATTGCCTACGCCCGCATGAACAAGAGCGACGTGGCGCTGGCAAAAGGCATACTCAACAAGGCCTACATCACGTTTGCCCGCAACGAGCGCCGCGCCTCGCACCTGCTGGCCTTTGAGGCGGAAAAGATTGCCAATGGCACGGACGACTTGCCCGTGCGCGTGCAAGCGACCATCAGCGCGGGCCAGTCGTGGGCCGAGGAAGGCAATTTTCCGTTTGCGCTGGCCAAGCTGCAGGCAGCCGTCGACCTGGCGCGCCAGAGCAAATCCCCGTCCAGCCTGGCCGCCGCCCTGAATGCCCTCACCCTGCTGTACACGCAGATGCGCGAATACGACAAGGGCTTCGAAGTGCTCGACGAATTGCTGGCAGTCTCCGCGAGACTGGCGTCACCGGGCCGCATGGCGCAGGCAAAGAATACGGAATACGGGCTGGCGCTCGACGCGCAGCAGCCGCAGCGGGGCCAGCGCGCCCTGCTGGCGGCCCTGGCGTTGGAACGCCAGCTGGGCGCGCGCGGCATGGTGGCCGTCACCCTCGTCAACCTGTCGGACAGCTATCTCAAGGAAGGCGACTACGCGCGCGCCTTGCGCTATGCAAATGAAGCGATCACGGCGGCGGACCTCGTCAACGATGAACAGGTGGAGGCGACGGCGCGGCTGAACATCGGCCAGGCGCTGATCGGCCAGGGACGGCTGCAGGAAGGCAAGCAAAGCGTGGCCACGGGCCTGGCCTACTACGAACGCACGGCCAACCAGCCGGAAATGCAGGCCGTGCTGCTGGAATACGGCATGGCGCTGGAAAAGGCGGGCGACCTGCGCGGCGCCGTCACCGCGTACCACCGCGAGCGCGGCATTTCCAACCAGCTGTTCGAAAAGCAGCGGCAAAAGGCCGTGTATGAACTGCAAGAAAAGTATGAGGCGGAAAAGAAACAACGCCAGATCGAGCTGCTGAGCCGTGAAAATCAGCTGAAGAGCACCGAAATCGACAACCGCCGCCTGCAGCAGCGCGTGTGGTGGCTGCTGGCGCTGGTACTGGCCATGGCGTCCGCCATCGTTGGCTTGCTGTACCGCAAGGTGCGCCATGCGAACGTGCAGCTGAAGGTAAAAAACCAGGAACTCAAGCGCCAGAGTTCGCGCGACCCGCTGACGGCCCTGTACAACCGCCGCCATTTCCAGGAATTCATGCGCAGCCATGCGGGCAAGCCGCAACCCGCCTATGCCGGCGACGATGTCGTGGGCGCGCTGTTCCTGCTCGACGTCGACCACTTCAAGCACATCAATGACGCTTACGGCCATGCGGCGGGCGACCTGGTGCTGACGACGATCGCCGAAACCCTGCACGACGTGTTGCGCGAAACGGACATGATCGTGCGCTGGGGCGGCGAGGAATTCCTTGCCTTCCTGCCGGCCGTTGCGCGCGACGGGCTCGACGAGATCGCGCGGCGCATCCTCAACGGCATGGCGGCGCAACGCATCGACTACCAGGGCCAGACCATCGAAGTGCACGTGTCCGTGGGCTTTGCGCCCTATCCGCTGGCGCCGCTGGGACGGCCGCTCACGTGGGAACGCAGCGTCAACCTGATCGACATGGCGCTGTACCTGGCCAAGGCGCACGGGCGCAACCGGGCGTATGGCTTGCGCGGTTTTCATCATGTGGAAAGAACGACCCTGGAAGTGGTGGAGCAAGACCTGGAACGCGCGTGGCGCGACGGCTTTGTCGATTTGAGCGTGGTACTGGGGGGGACGGACGAGGCGGACAGACCGGAGACGGCTGGAACGCAGACGTTGACGCCAGGCGGCCAAGCGGGCGATGGCGTCGCCGCAGCTGCCGTCACCTGACGACAGCTGCGGGAACCGGGCCGGCGTTAGCTGGTCCTGGCGCGGTGATGACGGTGATTACTTGTGCGCGGCGTCCTGCATCTTTTCACCGGCTTTTTCCACTTTCTTGCCGACGGCATCGGCCGCTTCGCTCATTTTCTTGTCGGCGTCAGCGGCGACCTGGTCCATCTTGGCGCCCGTATCGGAAGCGGCCTGGCTCACGGCGGCGTCAGCTTTGGTTGCTGCGGCCTTGATGTCGGCTTCAGCCTTGGCAGCGGCCGCATCGATCTTCTGGCCAGCTTGTTCCGCAGGACCGGCGGCGACATCGCTCTTCTTCTGGCAGGCAGCCAGGGCCACAACCATCATGCCGGCGGCGCACACGGTCATCCAATTTTTGCTTACTTTCATGGTATTCCCTTTCATTGTTATCAAAAGACACAGATCAGTTCGCAATATACACCTGCCTAAAATTTTCTAGCGTGCGCTAACGCACATAAAAACAGGCTTTTGTAGCGTAGTTGTAAGCAATGGTATCTTGATATTTTTTTGGCATGCGTTCAGTGTGCCGCGGGGGCCGGCCGATAGCCATCCGTCAAGGTATGCAGGAAGGCGATCACGTCGGCGATCTCCGCTTCGTTCAGGGCCGGCGCCTGGCCCGGCAGCCGGTCGAACGGCGCTTTCACGTTGACGTTCGCTTCCAGCCCCGGCGGCAAATCGTCGTATTTGCGCACCTTGCCGTTTCGCTCTGCCGGATACCATTTTTGCGGCGCCGTATCGCGCTGCACGTAAAAGCGCAGCACCTGCTCCAGACTGTCAAAACTGCCGTTGTGGAAAAACACCTTGCGCAAGGCGACGTTGCGCAGGGACGGCGTCTTGAAGCTGCCGCAGTACTCCTTGTGCTCCATCAAGTCGGTGCGGTCCGGGCCGCACAAGCCCATGTCGAAGAACGCCGGGTCCGCATTGACGGGCAGCTTGCCATTGCGCGGTACGCCGATATTGATCAAGCCGTAATCGGTAAATTGGGGAAAGGCGCCGCCGGAAGTGATCTGGCTGATATGGCAGGACGCGCAATTGCCCTTGCGCTCATCGTTGAACAGGGCCAGGCCGCGCGCTTCCTGCGGACTCAAAACGGCCTGCTTGCGCAAGACGGCGTCGTACTTGCTCGTGTACGGATAGAAATCTAGCGGGCTTTCCTGGAACACTTCCAGCGACATCAGCGCCCAGCGCAAGGCCTGGCCCGGCTGCTCGAAGATATCGGCGCCATACGTCTGGCGAAATTGCGCCGCCAGGGGGCCAGTGCGCAATTTGGCGACGACGGCCGCCGCGTCGCGGTTGCCCATCTCGCGTTGGGAGAGCAACGGCGCCAGCGCCTACTCATGGCCGGATTGGGCGCGGCCATCCCAGTTGCGCCCGCCCGTGGGACCCGCATCGACGCTGTCGTCGCCATCGTCGTCATGAAAATGTTCGGTGAATGCGGGTGCGGTCTGCAGGTAGCGCAGCGAGGGCGCCGCGCGCGTGCCCGCGTCCTTCAGTTCCGGGCCGCCCAGCTGCACCGCCAGCCCGTTCGGCGGCCCATACGCGTGCTCGGGACTGTGGCAGCTGGCGCACGACATCTTCCCCGACACGGACAGGCTGGGCTCGAAAAACATGGCGCGGCCCATGGCCGTCATCTGGGCCACGGAAGGCTGGCGTGGCAGGGTGGGCGCGTAGGCGCCCGCCAGATAGGCGGGCTTGGCCGCGGCTTCCTTTTGCGCTGCCGGATGGCAGGCGGCCAGCAGGCAGGCGGCTACAAAGGCGAGCAGCAGTGAGGGCTTCGTTTTCATCATGGGCTGGCAGCGTAGCAACGGTATGTGACCGCTGCGTGACAAGTCCCTGCAAAACGTAATGTATCAAGTCCGTACATTACGTCATGTAACAGACGCTGACATGTCACGCAGCTGACATATTGCCTGCCTAGCATGCGACGTTTTCCACCCAGAAGGCATGAACAATGAAACCGTACGCTCGCCCTGTCTTACGTCCCCTGCCAATCTTGCTGTCGCTGGGCCTGGCCGCCTGCGGCAGCAATTATGCGATCACGCCCAGCACCACGGGCCAGGTGATCGGCAGCTACTATGAAAACGCCCAGGTATGCCTGGAAAGCGGCACCGCCAAGCTGACCTGCGACAGCGCTTCGACTCCCGTGCGCACGGCCGCCGACGGCAGCTACACGCTCGACGGCCAGGGCGCCGTGCTGGTGACCGTCGGCACGGACGCCATCCGCCATGAAGCCATCGGCGACAGCGGCAGCAAGGTGACGCAAAAACTGCTGCTGCGCGCCCCCGCCGGCCACAGCGCCTTCGTCAGCGCCCTGTCGACGGAACTGGCGCAAGTCATGGACGGCAATGGCGGCGACTTTGCGGCCGCCAGCAGCAAGCTGGCCGCGCGCATCGGCGTGTCCGAAGCGGGCCTGGCGTCCGACTTCAACAAGGCCAGCGGCGACGAGCTGGCGAAACTGAAGGCGGAAAACGCCAGCGTGACGGCCTTGATCGCCAGCGCCAGCGCGCAGGCGGCACCGGCCGACGCGCTGGCCGCCCTGAACGGCGCCCTGGCGCTGAACAATATCCAGACCATCGTCGTCATCTACGCGGAAAACCGCGGCTTCGACAATCTGTACGGCCTGTTCCCGGGCGCGAACGGCGTGCCGGGCGTCAATCCCACGTCGACTTCCGCCTACGTGCCGCAGAAAGACTATGACGGCAGCACCCTGCCCGTGCTGCCGCCCACCTGGGGCGGCATGACGGCGGCCGGCCAGAGCACCGTCATCACGCAGGCGCAATCGGCCAACCTGCCGAACAAGCCGTTCCAGATCGACGATGCCGGCAGCCCCCTGTACCTGCCGCAATCGGTGATCACGCGCGACCTCGTGCACCGCTTCTACAACAACCAGATGCAGATCAACGGCGGCGCCAACGACAAATTCGCGGCCTATTCCGACGCGGGCGGCCTGTCGATGGGCTATTACGACGGCAGCAAGATGCAGCTGTGGGACATCGCCAAACAATATGCGCTGGCCGACAATCTGTTCATCGGCGCGTTTGGCGGCTCCTTCCTCACGCACCAGTATCTGATCTGCGCCTGCGCGCCCACGTATCCGAACGCCGACACCTCGGTGGCCAAGGGCTCGATCGCGAAGATCGATGTCGACGCCAACGGCAACTTCGTGCGCCTGACGCCGTCCGCCACGGCGCCGACCACGGTCCTGAACGGCGCGCCCGCCTACGCCAACGACGGCGCGCTGACGCCGGCAGACGGCACGGGCATGTTCTACGCCGTCAACACCATGCAGCCGCCGTTCCAGCCCAGCAGCAACGCCCCGGCATCGGCCGACAGCAGCAAGCTGTATGCGGACACGGGCAAGGCCAACACGCTGCCGCCGCAGACGCAGACGAATATCGGCGACTTGCTCTCAGGGAAAAATATCGACTGGGCCTGGTATGCGGGCGCCTGGAAGGACACGACGGCCCTGGCCACAGCCAGCGCGCGCGCCGGCAGCTTCCCGAATCCGCCGAACTTCCAGTTCCACCACCAGCCGTTTAACTATTTTGCCAACATGGATCCCGTGAAGGCGCCCGCCTACCGGGCCGCCCACCTGCGCGATTTCGACAGCCAGTTCCTGGCCGACGCGGGCGCCGGCAAGCTGCCGCCCGTGACCTTCTACAAGCCGCAGGGCAATTTGAACCAGCATGCTGGCTACGCCAGCGTGGCCGACGGCGACGCGCACATCGCCAGCGTCATCGCCCAGCTGAAGAAGAGTCCGCAGTGGAAGAACATGCTGGTCATCGTCACCTACGATGAAAACGGCGGCTTTTATGATCACGCCGCGCCGCCGAAGGGCGACCGCTGGGGCCCGGGCACGCGCGTACCGGCCATCCTCGTCTCGCCGTACGTGAAAAAGGGACTAGTTGACCATACGCAATACGATTCGGCTTCGATCCTGCGCGCCATCACGCACCGCTTCGCCCTGCCCGTGCTCGACGGCTTGAGCACGCGCGACAAGGCGCTGGTGGCCAACGGCGGCAAGCCGATGGGCGACTTCAGCGCCGCGCTGGCGCTGGTACCGCAAGAGTAAGCGTCGATAGGGGAAGCGGCGGGCGTTTTAGTTGTTGGCGCTACTGGCCCGGGGATGCATCGAGCAGCGAGCGTTCGAGCAATTGCGACAAGGCCGCGCGCAGCGCCTGCGTGCGCGCCGCCAGTTCCGGCCGCTTGTAGCGCTCGGCGGCGATCAGGCTATTTTCCAGGCAGACGCGGTCGCCCTTGGCCAGGCAGGCGTCGGCCAGGTCGAGCAGGGCGCTGGCTTGCGCCACTTTCACTTTGGCGTCGAGTTCCAGGGTGTCGGGATCGTCGCCCCAGCGCTTCACATAGGCGGCCAGGCGCGTGGCGGCCAGCTCCGGCTTGCCCGCGTCGAGGGCCTGCTGGACGCTGCCTTGCAACGCCGTCCACGCCTGCGCCCGCTGCTGTTGCCTGTCGCAAGTAGCGGCGGACTTGCTGATATTCGCCTGCAAGCGCTTGATCTGCGCGGCGGGCGCCTTGGCGCTTTTCAGCACGGCCAGCGCGCTGCGCGCCCCATCCAGGTCGCACTGCGCCGCCAGCGCGGTGGCGGCCTCGACCTGTTCCGCCACGCTGGCCGGCTTGTCGGCCGGCTTGTTATAAAACCAGATACCGGTCAGCACCACGGCCGCCGCGATCCACGTGCGCAAGCGCACGGGCGGGCGCGGCGGCGGCACCGAGCCCCTGCCGGCAGGCTTGGCGGGCGGCGCCTTGGCCGGTGCGGCAGCCGGCGGCGGGGCCGGCTGGGGAGCGGAAGCTGGCTGAGGGGCGGGTTGCGGCGGGGGTTGCGGCGCGGGTTGCGGCGTGGAAATCGGCGGGGCGACGGGCACCGGCGGCGGCATGCGCGGCACCGGCGGCGGCGCCACTACCTTCTCCAGAACAGGCGCTTGCGCCACCTGGCGCGCGCCGCAAAACGGACAATGCGCCACGCGTAGCGGCAAAGTCCGGCCGCAGGCGGCGTTGATGCAAACGTCATTCACTGTTTCAAGCACATTCCAACCTTTTCCTGGAGTCATTCCACTGCGTTCTGCCGCAATATTACCTTACGCGGCCAAGGCAACGGCGCACCGGCCCCGTGTTCCCTTGCCTTGATACCAATCAAAAAGCCTCCGCCGCCGCGGCCTAAGCTACAAGCACAGGCCAAGGACAAGGAGAACGCCATGTCAGCCCACCTGATCATCGAAGACGGCCAGCCCTGGTGGGACAGCGCCGATATCTGGGTCGTGCCCGGCAATGATCCGAATGGCCCGCCCGGCGCACCCATTGCCGGCACCAGCAATTACCTGTGGGGCCGCGTGCACAACACGGGCAACAGCGCCTCGAACGGCGTGCGCGTGGACTTTTACTGGGCCGATCCTTCCGGCCAGATCGCCGTCGGCGCCGCCACGCAGATCGGCTCCGCGTTTGCCGACCTGCCGCCCGGCGCCACGCAGGAAGTGCTGTGCCTGGTACCGTGGGTGCCCGTCATCGTCAATGGCGGCCACGAATGCCTGCTGGCCGTGGCCCACGGGCCTGGCGACGTCAACCCGCTGCCCGACCCGCTGCCCAACGGTTTTCCCTTCCAGCCCAAGCAGCACGACCAGATCGCCCAGCGCAACGTCAACGTGGTGCTGGCGGCCAGGCGCGCGCAGTTGCTGGCCATCGCGGTGGCGGCCCTGCCCCGCGAAACGAAAAAAGTGGAACTGCAGATCGAGTATGGCGGCGAGCTGCCGGAGCGCCTGCTGGCCACCCTCGGGCTTGAGCGATGGCAGCCGGCCAGGGACGCACAGCTGGTCGCAGGCCTGGCGCGTACGCCCCATTGCAATGGCGACGCGCCCGGCGAGCAAACACTGGTGCTGGAAGTGCCGCGCGGCCAGGCGCAGGCCGTGTATCTGAGCGTGCGCGCCGAAGCCTTGCCGCCACGCCAGTATGCGCTGCTGCGCGTGCTGGAAACCCAGGATGGCAAGCTGCTGGGCGGCGTCACGTATGTCGTCACCGACCTGGAGAAAGAGCAAGCGCAAGAACAGCAAAGCCCCGAGGAGCAAGCATCATGAGCGACACACCCCTGCAGGTGCTGACGCGGCCGTTCGCGATCGAGCCCGTCACCAATATCATGCTGCCCGATGGCATCTTCGACAATGCCATCTATGGCTTGCGCATTGCCGCCCACGTCACCAATATGTCCGGCAGCGCCCTGACGAATGTCACGGTGTACCTGGAAAGCGTGGGCGACCCCGGCATCGTGCCCGTGGCGCGCACCTTTTTCTTTGCCAGCATTCCCGCCGGCGCGGCCATGCTGGTCATGTGGGATGCCGATTTCCAGCATGCGGCGCCCGGCAAGAGGCTCGTCAGCTTTGTCGCCAAGGCGGACGGCTACACGCCGCACCGCTCGATCCAGCAAATCTTCGTGTCGCAGACGCGCTTTGACAGCACGACCAACACCTACACGTGTACGGTCGAGGAAGGCACGCTGGAACTGTCCAAGCCGCAGGGCCATCTGCCGGGCAAGCGCTGGGGCAGCACGGGCACGGATGGGAAGGAGTGCCGCTGCCCGCCCGGCCTGGGCCCCATCGTACCGACCGGCATGACCCTCGTCTGGACGCCGAACCCCGCCTATGCGGGCACGCATGGCGAGCTGCCGTTTTCCGACCCGTGGTGGAAGGTTCTCGCCATCATCATCGCCATCATCGCCGCGCTGGTGGCCATCATTGCCGCCGCGCTCGGCTCCGGCAAGGCCAGCTTCAGCGTGGGCGGCAGTTTCGAGGAAACGGAACCCGACGTGCATTGCTGTTCGCTGGAAGGGGCCGGCTCCGGCCAGCCCGAGTTCACGGTGGCGGGCGTGGCCTCGGCCATCGCTTCGGGCGCCATCGCCGTCGCCTGCTCCGATATCGCCGACCCGTTCTGGCGTGGTCAGGAAGCAACACCACCGGCCGCTGGCGAACTGACCCTGGCCGAGCGCGTGGTGGCGAAATGGGTGTTGCCGGAAGCGCCGAATGCGGGCCTGCCCTATACGGCCGACATCAGCTGGGAGTACGATCGTTTCACCACGGGCGCCACCTACCAGCATGCGGTGACCGAAACGCAAGTCAACATCCACGTGGCGGGGCCGGTGGAAACGGATACGCCCGCCGTCGTGCAAGCCTACGAACCGTTGTGGCTGCGCGCCAGTTTCAAGCGCGACAACGGCAATGTCTTCCGCGGCACGGAGCTGTATGCGTTCGTGCTGTTCCAGGCGCCGCAGGGCCTGTATTTCGTCGAATCGCTGACCGACGACGGCCTGGGCTTCGACCCGGGTGCCAACGACGGCGTCTATGCAGGCAGCCTGGACTTGAAGCGCGCTTACCGCACCCTGCTGCAATATGATCAAAAAGTCTACGGCACCTGGAGAGTCTTCGTCTTCGCCCAGGACGTCAACCTGACCAAGCCGGGCACGCCGCCCGAAATCGCCGCCCAGCACATCGGCGGCATGTTCGTCGCCAGCGCCATCGAAATCACCTTCGACGATACCCTGCCCTGCCCGCTCAAGGCGCAGGCGAATATCATCGTGGTGTAGCAAGGAGCGAGAAGCAAGAAGCGAAGTCAGGCGTAGGTCGCGTAGGTCGGATTAGCGGGGCAACGCCCCGCGTAATCCGACACATTGTTGACTCCAAGCCCACGCGACAGTGGCCGCGCAAGCATGCAGGGCCAAGCGCCGCCCCGAAGACAGTACGCCAGGACCGGGGGAAAGCCTACAAACTGTGGCCTTTCGTACAGCCATTCGTAAGCGCGCCAAGAGCGGCTGAGAAAATGCTCAGGGCCAAGCGCCGCCCCGAAGACAGTACGCCAGGACCGAGGGAAAGGCTACAAACTGTGGCCTTTCGTACAGCCATTCGTAAGCGCGCCAAGAGCGGCTGAGAAAATGCTCAGGGCTAGGCGCCGCCTCGAAGACAGTACGTCAGTACGGCGAGAGGCAGGCAACAACGCCTTGGGCGTTTTATCAGCCGCTCTTACACCTTGACCGCGTCGGCCTTGGCAATAACCGTGCGCGGAATGATATCCATCGCCGGACACGTATCCATCGCATCCGAATACGCGAGCCAGCGCTGCAGGCTTTCCATGCGGCGGATGGTGATGCCCTTGCCATTGATGTAGCCGATCTGCTCGAAATTGGCGGGGCTGGTGGTCAGTTTCGACACGGTGGGCGCATTGTCGACGAGGCGGTCGTAGGCCTTGCGCGCCTTGTGCTCCCACTTGGCCAGCGCGGGGTCGTCAAAGCGGTTGCTTTCAAAATACACGGTAATGGTGCGGTCGTGGTTGGCAAAGCCGACGATGGCCGCACCTTTGCGTATGGTCAACAGGACATCTTCCTTGACGCCTGTGACGGGAACGAACACGGCAGCACGGCCATCCGCATCCGGCCGCTCCATGGGAATATCTTGTCCGATTATGCTCATCACATCACACTCTTAGTCTTCGCCTGTTGGCTTGTTGTCCCTGCTTCACTGAAAGCATGCCACCGTGCGCATGCGCGCCTTTGCCGCTGCGCCGGACCGCTTCCAGGCTCGCTGCCATGCCCTGTCATACCGGTTCATACCATTTTTCAAATAATACATTGCCGGAAAGCACTACACAAGATAATCAGGGGCGCGGCAGCCGCCTGTCCTCCGCCGGATGGGGAATGGTGACGGCCGGGGCAATCGCCTTATAATGCTGCGATTACTTCACGCCCCCACCTTCGCACCATGACGCTTCCCGAGAATGACACCAGCCGGCTCGATGCCATCAGCGCCGCCGCCACCGAAGTGGCCGCGCAAAACGTGGCCGACCTGCTGGCCATGGCCATCCGCCACCGCCCGGACGAACCGTCCCTGATCGTCTGCGACAAGCGCAGCTGGCTCAACGTGGTGCTGACGGAAGCGTATCGCCAGGCCTTGCCGGACGCCACCTTCATCGATTTCGACGAGGTCACGCCCGACGCCGTACTGGCCGCGTTTGCCGAACTGCCGGCCGGCAGCCTCGTCGTGCTGATCCAGTCGACCAGCTTCCGCCTGGAAGCGTTCCGCATCCGCATCGAACTGTTCAAGCGGGGCCTGAAAGTGATCGAACACGTGCATCTGTCGCGCATGCCCGGCGTACAGGGGCTGCACTACATCGCGTCGCTGGCTTACGACCCTTCCTATTACCGCGGCGTCGGCCATGCACTGAAAGCGCGCATCGACGGCGCCCGCCACGGCATGGTCGACAGCGGCGGCGAGCAGCTGGTCTTCGCGTCCCCGTTCGAATCGGCCAAGCTCAATATCGGCGACTACAGCGGCATGAACAATATCGGCGGCCAGTTCCCCCTGGGCGAAGTATTCACGGAAGCGCAGGACCTGGAAGCGGTGAACGGGCGCGTGCGCATCTTCGTCTTCGGCGACACGCACTTCATGGTCAACCGCCCCGATACGCCGATCACCCTGATCATCGACAAGGGCAGAGTCACGGGCACGGAGCACGCCACGCCGGAATTTACCGCCATGCTCGAGATCATCCGCGCACATGAAGGTGAAGTGTGGGTGCGCGAACTGGGCTTCGGCATGAACCGCGCCTTTTCGCGCGAGCAGCTGGTCAACGACATCGGCACGTATGAACGCATGTGCGGCATCCATCTGTCGCTGGGCGCCAAGCACGGCGTGTATACAAAACCGCAATTCAAGCGCAAGGATGCGCGCTACCACGTCGACATCTTCGCCGTCACCGAAGCCGTCTACCTGGACGACGAGCGCGTGTATGCCGATGGCGCCTGGACGGTGGAACCGGTCGCGTTCAATTGACCGTCAGCTGAAAACTCCGGCCGCTGCCAGCTCGCGGTCCCACGGCGGCACGGGCTGGTATTCGGCCACCAGGAAATCGATCAGCGCGCGCACCTTGGGCGAAGGCTGGCGGCTGGCCGGATACAGGGCGCTCAAGTGATTCAGGGGCAGGTCCCAGCCGGACAGCACGGGCAGCAGGCTGCCATCGAGCAGGTTGCGCCAGGCGAGAAACGTGGTGCTGTAGACGATGCCCAGCCCCCGCTGCGCCGCCTGGTGCAGCACCAGGCCGTTATTCGCCGTAAAACCCGCCTGCACGCGCACGCTCACTTCCTCCCGCTGTTCCCCGTCTCCGCGCTGGAAATGCCAGTTCGTGCCATCGGTCAAATGGCTGAAATGCAGGCACTGGTGCTTCAATAAATCCTGCGGCGTCTGCGGCACGCCCCATTGCGCCAGGTAGGCGGGACTGGCGCACAGCACGGCGCGGCACGGCGCCAAAGGCCGCATGGCCAGCGCGCTGCTGTCCGGGATGCCGCCCACGCGGATGGTCAAGTCAAAGCCGTGGCGTATCGGGTCGAGCAGCGCATCGTCGACAAACAGCTCGGCCCGCACCTGCGGGTGCAGCAGGCTGAAACGGGCGACGGCATCGGCCAGCCACGCGCTGCCGAAGCTCGATGGCGCCTGGATGCGCAGCGGCCCGGCCAGCTCCGCCCCCGCTCCCGCCTGCGCCACGTGCGCCACCATGCGCGCCGCTTCCTGCGCCTGGCTGACGGTGGCCATGCACGGCGCCAGGTAGGCGCGGCCCGCGTCCGTCAAACTCACTTCGCGCGTGGAGCGGTGCAGCAGGCGCGCGTTCAGGCGCTCTTCCAGCTGCATGATGGTCTTGCTGACCATGGCGCGCGTCAGCCCCAGGCGCTGCCCGGCCACCGTAAAGCTGCGCTGGCGCGCCACTTCGACAAAGATTTCCATCGCTTTTAGTTGATCCATATCAAAGATTGTCATCGCTTTGGCGACAATCTGTCAACCACTGGGCGATTGTTTGCGCACTGTCCCCATCCTACAATGGCGCCTTCTACCAATCTCCGGAGCCGCCGCCATGCTGACGATCGAACAACAGGAACAATACCAACGCGACGGCTACATCATCCTGCCCGATTTCAAGGGCGCGGATGAAATCGCCGCGCTGCGCGCGCGCGCCGAGCAGATTGTCAACGAATTCGATCCCAGCGTCAGCCAGTCGATCTTCACCACGCGCGACCAGGCGAAGAACACCAACGATTATTTCCTCGCCTCCGACAACACCATCCGCTGCTTCTTCGAGGAAGAGGCGTTCGGCGCGGACGGCCAGCTGAAACAGGCGAAATCGCTGTCGATCAACAAGATCGGCCACGCCATGCACGACCTGGACCCCGTCTTCCGCGCTTTTTCGGCCGACCCGAAACTGGCCGAAGTGGCGCGCGACTTGGGCCTGGCGGATGCGCAGGTATGGCAATCGATGTATATATTTAAACAGCCCGGCATCGGCGGCGAAGTACGCTGGCACCAGGACGCCACGTATTTCGAGACCACGCCGGTCAGCGTGACCACGTTCTGGTTCGCGCTGGAAGACGCGACCCTGGACAACGGCTGCCTGTGGGCCGAACCGGGCGGCCACCGCGGCCCCCTGCGCGAACGCTTCATCCGCAACGGCGACCAGGTGCGCGTGGAAAAGCTCGATGCCATGCCGTGGCCCGACGACAGCACGGCCGTGCCACTGGAAGTGAAGGCGGGCGCCCTCGTCTGCTTCCACGGCTTGCTGCCCCACTACAGCGCGCCGAACCGCTCGCCCGTCTCGCGCCACGCCTACACCTTGCACGCCACCGACGGCCAGACCGAATATGCGGCGCACAACTGGATACAGCGCGACGCGGCGTTCCCCGTGCGGGGCTTCGTCTGATGCGCATCGACGTCTTTGCCGCCCACTGGGGCAATAACGACCTGCCGCCCGACGTCTTCATCGACAAGGTACTGGCGGCCGGCTTCGACGGCATCGAGATGTCGCTGCCGCTGGACGCCGCCCTGCGCGAGGAGTGGACGGGGCGCATCGCCGATGCGGGCCTGGAGCTGATCGCCGCGCAGTGGGAAACTGTGTTCCACGGCGACTTCGAACTGCACCGCGCCGCCCTGGCGGAACTGCTAGAAAACGCCTGCCTGGCGCGCCCCGTGCTGGTCAACACGCACACGGGCAAGGATTACTATACCCAGGCGCAGAACGCGGCATTGATCGACCTGGCTGCCGCCATCTCGGCAAAGCACGGCGTGCCCATCGTGCACGAGCTTCACCGCAGCCGCTTTTCCGGCCACCCGATGCTGCTGCTGCCGTATCTGCAGCAGTATCCGCACCTGCCCTTGACGGCCGACCTGTCGCACTGGTGCTGCGCCTGCGAATCGCTGCTGGAAGACCAGCCGCACACGCTGGCGCAAGTGCTGCCGCTGGTGCGCCACGTGCATGCGCGCGTGGGCCATGCGCAGGGTCCGCAGGTGGCCGACTTCCGCGCGCCGGAAGCCAAGCCGGCGCTTGACGCCCACCTGGCCTGGTGGGATGCCATCGTCGCGCTGCGCCGCGCGGCCGGCGCCGAGCGCATGACGTTCACGCCGGAATTCGGCCCCGCGCCGTACACGCAAACGCTGCCCTGGACGCAGCAGCCAGTGAGCGACGCGTGGGAGCAGAACGTCGCCATGCTGCAGCTTTTACGCCAGCGCTATCCTGCGGATTGAGCAAGCGGCGGAAGCTGCGCAAAATTGGCCTGCACGAAATCGATGAAGGCGCGCAGCGGGGCCGGCAGGTGGCGCCGGCCCGCATAGTATAAAAACGGGCCGGGAAAGGGCATCGACCAGTCTTCCAGCACGGGCTGCAGCTGGCCCGCATCGATATACGGCTGCAGCCACTCTTCAAACAGATACACCAGACCATGGCCGGCGATGGCCATGCTGACCGCGAAGTCGGCCGCCGTCGGCGTGACGATCACGGGGCCGTCCGGCTCCACGCTCACTTTTTGCCCATCGCGTTCGAACTCCCATGGGGGAATCGCGCCACTGAGGAATTTTCCCAGCAGGCAGGCGTGCTGCAGCAGCTCGCGCGGATGCACGGGCACGCCCCGCTGCGCCAGGTAGGACGGTGCGCCCGCCACCGCGAAGCGCTGCGTGCGCGGGCCGATCGGGATGGCGATCATGTCCTGCTCCAGCCGCTCGCCATAGCGGATGCCGGCGTCGCAGCCACTGGCGACGACATCGACAAAATTATTATCGACCACCAGCTCGACCCTGATCTGCGGATAGGCGCGCAGGAACTGGTCGACCATGGGCTGCAAAAAGAAGCGCGCCGCGTTGACCGGCACGTTCAGGCGCAAGGTGCCGCGCGGACTGTCGCGCAAGTCGTTCAGCACGTCGAGCGCGCTGCTCACTTCCTCGAGCGCCGGACGCAAACGCGTCAGCAACAGCGCGCCGGCTGCCGTCGGCGTCACGCTGCGCGTGGTGCGTTCCAGCAGGCGGATGCCCAGTTGCTGCTCCAGCCGCCGCAGCGCTTCGCTCAGCGCCGACGCCGACTGCCCGCTGGCGCGCGCGGCCTGGCGAAAACCCCGGTGCCCGGCCACCAGGGCAAAGGCGGACAGGTCGGCCATGGAAGGGTTGTCTGCATGCATGAGGAGCGCTTTCACGGGGTGAGATTGTGCGTAAATAAGTACAGCCTGTGCCGGACTGACCCGATTATCATACAGCGTATTCGCCCTTAGGATGGCGGCTCCCGTCCCTTACCACTACACAGGAGCTCCCATGCACACGTATGCCCCCGCCAGCGACCGCTTCACGCCCGCCCATTGCGACATCGCATTCAACCGCCTCGGCTACGGCGCCATGCAACTGGCCGGCCCACACGTCTGGGGCCCGCCGAAGGACCGCGCCGCCGCCGTTGCCGTGCTGCGCGAAGCCGTCGAACTGGGCATCAACCATATCGACACGTCGGACTTTTACGGCCCCCACGTCACCAACCAGATCATCCGCGAAGCGCTGCATCCATACCGCGACGGCTTGACCATCGTCACCAAGATCGGCTTCGTGCGCGGTGCCGACCAGTCCTGGCTGCCGGCCGCATCGTCACAGCAACTGCGCGACGCCGTGCACGACAACCTGCGCAACCTGGGCCTGGACGTGCTCGATGTGGTCAACCTGCGCGCGCCGGGCATGGAAGGCCCCGACGGCTCGTCGCTTGCCGAGCCGCTGTCCACACTGGTGCAGCTGCAGCGGGAAGGCCTGGTGCGCCATATCGGCCTGTCCAATGTCGATGCCGGTCAGGTGGCCGAGGCCCAGCGCATCGCTCCCATCGTCTGCGTGCAGAACCACTACAATCTGGCACACCGCGCGGACGATGCGCTGATCGACACCCTGGCCGCGCAAGGCATCGCCTACGTGCCCTTCTTCCCCCTGGGCGGCTTTTCGCCGCTGCAGTCCGATACCTTGAACCAGGTGGCGGCCGCCCTGCAGGCCACGCCGATGCAGGTGGCGCTGGCCTGGCTGCTGCAGCGCGCGCCGAATATGCTGGTCATTCCCGGCACCTCGTCCATTGCGCATCTGCGCGAGAATGTCGCCGCCGGCGCGCTCAGGCTCGACGCGCAGGCTTTGGCGGCATTGGGGTCGCTTGCAACTAAGTAGCGCACTATATATACTGTGCCCATGGATACCACCACCGCCCCCAACCCCTTGCACCAGGTGCCGCGCCTGGACGGCCAGCTGTGCTTTGCGCTGTACTCGACCTCGCTTGCAATGAACAAGCTGTACCGCAAGCTCCTGCGCAAGCTCGGCCTGACCTATTCGCAGTACCTGGTGATGATGGTGTTGTGGGAGCGCGACGGCCTGACGGTGTCGGAAGTGGGCGAGCGCCTGTTCCTGGACTCGGCCACCCTGACGCCCTTGCTCAAGCGCATGGAGCAATCGGGCCTGCTGACGCGCACGCGCGCCGCCAGCGACGAGCGCCAGGTCATCATTTCCCTCACGCAGCAGGGAGACCAGCTGCGCCACGACGCGGCCCTGCTGCCCGAAGCCATCCTGACGGCCAGCCACTGCAGCGTGGAACAGATTGTGGACATGAAACAACAACTGAACCAGTTGCGCGACAGCCTGATGAAAAGTGAGTAAAAGCGCTGCTTTCCCGAGCAAAATCAGATAAAGCATCCACCTGACGGCGCCCGGCAAAAGCCGGTCCATCATCCGCCTTTCTTTATGGCTCTGTCCCCGTTAAGTAGGGGAAGTTCAGGAATCTTCCTGTATCCCCGCTGTCTGACTGTGCATCGCAGACAAACGGGAGCATTTCATGCAGCCAGCCGAATGGAAAACCTTCATCGCCCAGTTCGCCGCACTGAGCCGTCGCCAGCGCCTGGCGGGCATCGCTCTGCTGCGAGGAAGCGCACCGCAGGACGCTGCCGCGGCACTGATCGAAAGCGTGGCCCGGCAGCGGTCACACTGTCCCGCCTGCAACAGCAGTCATGCTCACCTGCATGGCCATGCGCACGGACTGCAGCGCTACCGTTGCGTGCCGTGCGGCCGCACCTTCAATGCACTCACTGGCACGCCGCTGGCGCGCTTGCGCCATAAATCACTGTGGCTCGACTACGCCGACTGCCTGCTCGAATCGGCTTCCGTGCGCAAGGCGGCAAGCCAGCTGGGCGTGCACCGCAACACCGCCTTTCGCTGGCGCCACCGGTTTTTAAGCCTGGCCAAGACGGACCGGCCCCATTGCCTGCATGGCATCGCCGAAGCGGACGAGCTGTATGTGCTGGAGTCGGAAAAGGGATCGCGGCATCTGACGCGTCCGGCGCGCCGCCGAGGCGGCCATGCCCACAAGCGCGGCGTTTCCAGTGAACAAGTCTGTATCCTGGTGGCGCGCGACCGCACGGGACAAACCCGCGATTTCGTCGCGGGAAAAGGGGCGCTGACCAAGGCGCAGCTGCATGCCTGCCTGCCACCCGTGATCGACAAGGACATCTTGCTGATGACCGACGACCACGCTGCCTATCGCGCCTTTGCCAAGGAAGCGGGAATCAGCCACCAGGCCGTCAATGTGCGTGCCGGCATCCGCGTGCAGGGCGCCGCGCATGTACAGAACGTCAATGCATATCACAACCGCCTGCGGGCATGGCTACGCCCCTTTCACGGCGTGGCGACGCGCTACCTGCCGAATTACCTGGGCTGGCGCTGGATACTGGACGCCGGGCGCATCCGCTCCCCGGAAACATTATTGAAGGCAACACTGGGAGCATTCCCACATCTGATGGTGACATAGCCTTCTTTATTGCAAAGAGAAACAAGGACGGCCCCACCCTGCGTATAGAATAGTTGCCACTATTTCCTTACAACAACGTCAGGGTGACCATGCGCATACCTTTCTGCTCCCCCGAAGACCTACCGCACCGCCTCCTGCGCGCAAGGTCACGCCTTCGCGCGTGGAACTGTTCAAGAGCGAAAAATCACCCAAGGAGAAGCTGATGCGCGATTTTCATCCACCGTTGAAAGGCAAGAGCAATGGCCCGGCCAAGGGCGACGCGGCATGAAGCGCTGGCGTGCGCTGACGGCCGTCACGCTGGCCTGCATCAGCATGGCGGCCGCCGCCCATAACTTCCACATGGGCATCGCCGACATCAGCTATAACGCGGCCAGCGGCAGCACGGAAGTGGTCCACACCTACACGGGCCACGACGTCGAGGCGCTGCTGACGAATCTGTACCAGCGCCGGTTCGACCTGGGCCAGGAAGACAGCGAAGCGGCGCTGCGCCGCTATGTCGAAAAACAGTTTTATCTCGTGGCGCCGGACGGCAGGCGATTGCGCCTGAACTGGGTCGGGATGAAGGTCGATGCCGACAACGTGGTGATCTTCCAGGAGATCGAACGCACGCGTCTGGCCCCCGCCACGCGCATTCATAACCAGTTGCTGATCGACTTCCTGCCCAGCCAGCGCAATACCCTCAACGTGCAGGACAGCGGCAGCATCCAGACGCTGATCTTCGACCGCCAGAACTCGGAATGGCCGATCCGCTAATCCCCGGCATACCCATGACGTCACGCTCCCTTCCCCTCCTCCTCGCGGCCCTGTTTTCCGCCACCGCCGCCCACGCCGACGACCTCTTCCAGCGCGTGCTGGTCGACGGTTCGCGCCTGAACCAGCTGGGCGTGGCCAATTCGGCCAACGCGGGCAGCATCACGCAACAGCAGCTCGACGCGCGCACCAGCTACCGGCCCGGCGAATTGCTCGAAGCCGTGCCGGGGCTGATCGTCAGCCAGCATAGCGGCGAGGGCAAGGCCAACCAGTTCTACCTGCGCGGCTTCAACCTCGATCACGGCACGGACTTGCGCACCACGGTCGACGAGATGCCTGTCAACCAGCGCAGCCATGGCCACGGCCAAGGCTGGACGGACCTGAACTTTTTGATCCCCGAACTGGCCATGCGCCTCGATTACAAGAAGGGGCCGTATTCGGCGGCGCAAGGCGATTTCTCCTCGGCGGGTGCGGCGTCCGTCGTCTACGCGAACCGCCTGACGCAAGGCATCGCCAGCGCGGGCATCGGGCAAAACGGCTTTCGCCGCGCCCTGCTGGCCGACTCCATCGATGCGGGCGACGGCAGCCTGCTGTACGCGCTAGAAGCGCAGCATAACGATGGCCCGTTCACGCAGCCGGACCGCTACCGCAAGCGCAATGGCGTGCTGCGCTACAGCGAAGGCTATGCCAACAACGGCTTCAACGTCACGGCCATGGCGTATGACGCCAGCTGGAACGCCACCGACCAGATTCCGCTGCGCGCCGTGCGCGACGGCAGCCTGGGCCGCTTCGACGCCGTCGATGCCAGCGACGGCGGCAAGGCGCAGCGCTACAGCCTGTCGGGCGCCTGGCACCAGACGACGGACGACGTGTCGTCCAGGGTCAGCGCGTACGTGATCGCCAACCGCCTGGCCCTGTTCTCGAATTTTACGTATGCGATGGACGATCCGCTCAACGGCGACCAGTTCGCCCAGCCCGACCGCCGCGTGACGGCCGGCCTCGACGCCAGCCACACCTGGCACCGCCACACGGACCGGGGCAGCAGCGACACCACCATCGGCCTGCAGCTACAGAACGACAATATCCACAATGGCCTGTACCACACGCGCCGGCGCCAGATCCTGTCGACCACGCGGCAAGACCATCTCGTCGAAACGAGCATCGGCGTGTATGGCGAAAACAGCACGCGCTGGTCGCGATCGCTGCGCACCGTGGCCGGCCTGCGCGCGGATGCCTACCGCTTCGACGTGCGCAGCGACCGCGCCGTCAATTCGGGCACGGCCAGCGACCATTTGTTCAGCCCCAGCCTGAGCGTGATCGCGGGGCCGTGGCGCGACACGGAAGCGTATGTCAACATCGGCAACGGTTTTCACAGCAACGACGCGCGCGGCACGACCATCACGGTCGATCCGAAGACGGGCGAGGCGGCTGGCAAGGTCACGCCCCTGGTGCGCTCGCGCGGCCTGGAACTGGGCTTGCGCAGCGCCGCCATCGCCGGCCTGCAAACCTCGCTGTCGCTGTACCGCCTGGACTTCGATTCCGAGCTGCTGTTCATCGGCGACGCGGGCGCCACGCAGGCGGGCCGCCCCAGCCGCCGCTACGGCATTGAGTTTTCCAGCTACTACAAGGCGGCCCGCTGGCTGTCGCTGGACCTGGACCTCGCGTATGCGCGCGCACGCTCGCGCGGCAGCGACCCGGCGGGCGACTTCATTCCCGGCGCCATCGAAGGCGTGGCCCAGCTGGCCATGACGGTGACGCCGCCGGGGCCGTGGTCGGGCTCCTTGCGCCTGCGCTACTTCGGCCCGCGCCCCCTGGTGGAAGACAACAGCGTGCGCTCCGCCGCCAGCGTGGGCTTGAACGGGCGCATAGCCTACCAGGTCGACAAGACCTGGCGCGTGGAAGTGGAAGGCTACAACCTGGCCAACCGGCGCGACGCGGCCATCGATTACTACTATGCCTCGCGCCTGCCCGGCGAAGCGCAGCCCGTGGACGATATCCACTTCCATCCGGTGGAATCGCGCTCGCTGCATCTGACCCTGGTAAAGAATTTTTAAGTAAACAAGAATAATTCCTGTTGCACTGCACAGGAAACGCCGCGAAGTCGTAGAATGCCAGGCTGGATAAACTGAGACAGGCCGCATTGCGGCCTGCACCGCCATGAGCACTTCCGCACCGATCTTTACCGCCCCGTCCCACGTCAAGGAAGCCTTGCGCGATGACGGCTATGCCGTCCTGCGCCCGCAGGACGTGGCCGCGCTGGCCGGCTGCCCGCTGGACGCGCTGCGCGCGCTGGAACCAAGCTGGGATACCCTGGCGCTGGACAATTACCTGAAGGATGGCGGCCGCTATCGGCGCCGGCGCCATTCGTGCTTCGTGCAGGATGGCGAGCGTCTGACGCAGACGGCGCACCGTCCGCACTGGCAGCCGGTGGAATACAACGCCCTGCACGGCGGCATGCACCGCCTGTTCGAACCGGTCGACCCGGCCATCGTCGCGCAAGCGGCCTGGCAGCAGCTGATTCGCGCACTGGGCGACGCCTGCTCGCAGGTCAAGGGCCGCCAGCCGTGGTTCATCGAGGCGCACCAGTTCCGCATCGATACGACCGACGGCATCGGCCGCCCCACGCCGGAAGGCGCGCACCGCGACGGCGTCGATTTCGTCGCCGTGCTGCTGATCGGGCGCGAACAGGTCAAGGGCGGCGAGACGCGCATCTTCGAAGCGGAGGGCCCCAACGGCAAGCGCTTTACCCTGACCGAGCCATGGTCGCTGCTGCTGCTCGACGACGCTGCCGTGATCCACGAATCGACGCCGATCCAGCCCATCGGCGAACACGGCCACCGCGACACCCTTGTACTGACCTATCGCGCCGGCCAGTTCCAGGGCGAAAACTGACAGGCGGCCACAGCATTCCCTGTGGGCAAAATAGTTACTTGGAAGTTACTTTTACAGACCTAAATCCGATATAGTCATACGATGTCGATATTGCGCGCTCACCGCGCCCAGCATCACCACACTGAAATCCTAGGAGAGGTCTGTGGACTCCAACAACCAAATCAAGCCTGACGAAATCGAGATCCTGATCGTCGAGGACAGCCCGACCCAGGCGGAGCGCTTGCGCCGCCTGATCCAGTCGCTGCACTATAACGCGCGCGTGGCGGCGAATGGCCAGCTGGCCCTGGCCGCCATCCGCGAGCGCAAGCCGCACCTGGTGCTGTCCGATATCGTCATGCCTGAAATGAATGGCTACGACCTGTGCCGCGCCATCAAGTCCGACCCGACCCTGCGCGACATTCCCGTGATCCTCGTCACCTCGCTCAATGACCCGAAGGACATCATCCGCGGCATCGAGTGCGGCGCCGACAATTTCATCCGCAAGCCTTACGCGGAAGACTACCTGCTCAACCGCATCAGCCACATGCTGATGAACCAGAAGCTGCGCAAGAACCAGAACGTGGAAATCGGCATCGCCCTGTACCTGGGCGACCAGAAGCACTTCATCAATGCGGAGCGCCAGCAAATCCTCGATTTGCTCATTTCCACATATGAACAGGCGGTGCAGGTCAACGGCGAACTGCAGGCGCGCGAACGCCAGGTGATCGAGCTGAACATGCGCCTGGCGCACCATGCGGCCGAACTGGAAACCATCAACCGCGAAATCGCCCTGAAAAACCTGGAACTGGCCGAGGCGAGCCGCATGAAGTCCGCCTTCATCGCCAACATGTCGCATGAACTGCGCACGCCGCTCAACGCCATCATTGGATTCACGGGCGCGCTGCTGATGAAACTGCCCGGCCCCCTGACGTCGGACCAGGACAAGCAGCTCAACACCATCCGCGCCAGCGCGCGTCACCTGCTCTCGCTGATCAACGACATTCTCGACGTGGCCAAGATCGAGGCGGGCAAACTGACCCTGTCGATCGAACCCGTGCACTGCCAGGACCTGATGGCCGAAGTGGCCGACACCCTGCGCCCGCTGGCCCAGCAAAAGGGCCTGGCGCTGGAAATGGCGCTGGGCGAAGCGGGCCGGCCGCCCGCCATCATCGAGACGGACCGCCGCGCACTGACGCAAATCCTCATCAACCTGCTCAACAACGCCATCAAGTTCACGGAACAGGGCACGGTGCGCATCAGCCTGGCCCAGCGCGAGGAAGACGGCATGCTGGTGACGGAAATGAGCATCGCCGACAGCGGCGCCGGCATCAAGGAAGAAGACCAGGCCAAGCTGTTCCAGGCCTTCTCGCAACTCGATTCCACCTCCACGCGCCACGTGGAAGGCGCGGGACTGGGCCTGTACCTGTGCCAGAACCTGGCCAACGCCATCGGCGGCGCCTTGTTCTTCAACAGCGACTACGGCTCCGGCAGCACCTTCACGCTGGCACTGCGCAGCAAGGCCTGAGTTTCTGTGCGCCGCAGCATGAAATGCTGTTTTTTTGCTATCAACAAGAGATGAATACAGTAGTTCTACGGTATTGCACCGCACCATTTTCAGCGCTATAGTGGAACTGTCTCCTCCAATTCGTTCCCTGAACATTGGATTCAGCCCGCGCCAGTTCGCGGGCTTTTTTTTGCCCGCGTTTTACCGCATCTTCATCTTTCCTTAACTAAATCAAGCGATTTAGTTATATCAATCGTTTGAGATATATGATTAAATCTCCGACATGATTGAAAAAAACATTTCCCCAACACCAAGCGCCGACGACGGGCGCAAGCCCCGCTCCGATGGCGAGCAGTCGCGCGAGCGCCTGCTGCATAGCGCCATCCGCCTGTTTGCCGGGCAGGGCTACGCCAAGACCTCCACGCGCGAACTGGCGCAGGCGGCCGGCACCAACGCCGCGGCCATCCGCTATTATTTTGGCGACAAGGCGGGCCTGTACCGCGCCGCCTTCTCCCATCAACTATCGAATCCACAAGACAATATCGCCCTGTACGAGCAACCGCATTTCACCTTGCGCCAAAGTCTGGAAGGCTTTTATGCGCAATTGCTCGCCCCCATGCAGCAGGGAGAAATCGCGCGCGACTGCATGCGCCTGTGGTGCCGCGAGATGCTCGAACCGACGGGCCTGTGGGCGCGCGAGGTCGACCAGAACATCCGTGCCGAACACGAGGCGCTCACGCGCGTGCTGGCGCGCCACCTGGGCGCGCCCGCCAACAGCGACGACATGCACCGGCTGGCGTTTTCCATCGCCTCGCTGGCCCTGCAGCACATGGTGGGCGCCGACGTGCTGCACACCTTGCGCCCGCAACTGCTGGAATCGCCGCACGCGATCGACACCTGGCTGGCGCGCTTGACCGACTACGCGCTGGCCATGGCCGACGTGGAACGCCGGCGCCTGGCCACTCCCCCCTCTACCACTCAACGACAAGCAGAAGGACCAGCATGACGATTATTCGATGCACCGTTCAACGCGCCCTGGCCGCCGGCATCGTGCTGGCGCTGGGCGGTTGCGCCCTGCAAGGGCCGCCCGCCGCGGTGGCCGCCAGCGCACCCGCGCAGTGGCAGGCGCCGCTGCCGCACAACGGCAAGCTGACGGACCTGGCCAGCTGGTGGCAGGGCCAGGGCGACAGCCTGCTGGTGGAATTGATCACCGAGGCGCAACAGGTCAGCCCCACCATCGCCGCCGCCGGCACGCGCATCGTGCAGGCGCGCGCGGACAGCATCGCCAGCGGCGCCGCGCTGGCGCCCAAGCTCGACGCGACGGGCAGCGTGGTGCGCACCAGCCAGCAATCGGCGCAGCCCAGCGGCACCACCTCGCAGGCAGCCTTGCAGGCGTCGTGGGAAATCGACGTGTTTGGGGCCAACCGCGCCACGCGCGACGCGGCGCAGGAGCGCTACGGCAGCGCCCGCGCGCTCTGGCATGAGGCCCGCGTCTCGGTGGCCGCCGAAGTGGCGAACCAGTACTACGCCTTGCGCACCTGCCAGCAGTTGCAGGCCGTGGCCGAACAGGATGCGGCCTCGCGCCGCGACTCGGCACGCCTGACGGAACTGAGCGCCGGCGCCGGTTTCCAGCCGCCCGCCAACGCCGCCCTGGCCCGCGCCAGCGCCGCCGAAGGCGCCAGCCGCGCCATCGAACAGCGCGCCGCCTGCGACGTGAACATCAAGGCGCTGGTCGCCCTGTCGGCCATGCCGGAAGCGTCGCTGCGCCAGAAGCTGGCGGCCAGCCCTGCCATCCTGCCCTCGCCCGTGGCGATTGCGGAACTGCCGGCGCAAACCCTGGCCCAGCGTCCCGACATCTACAGCGCCGAACGCGAAGTGGCGGCCGCCAGCTTCGAAGTACGCGGCGCGCAGGCGCAGCGCTATCCCCGTCTGAGCCTGGCAGGCTCGATCGGCAAGGGCAATATCCGCGCCGGCGGCACCAGCATCACGGCCAGCACCTGGAGCATCGGCCCGCTGGCCGTCAGCCTGCCCATCTTCGACGGCGGCACCCGCCGCGCCCAGGTCGACGCGGCCACGGCGCGCTACGACGAAGCCGTGGTGAAATACCGCGCCGGCGTGCGCCAGGCCGTGCGCGAAGTGGAAGAAGCATTGGTCAACCTGGCCAGCACGGACGCGCGCAGCGAGCATGCCAAAACCGCGCTGGAAGGCTACCGCGTGTCGTTTGTCGCCACCGAAGACCGCTACAGGAACGGCCTGGCCAGCCTGATCGAACTGGAAGACGCCCGCCGCACGCGCCTGGCCGCCGAAAACACGGTGGTCAACCTCGAGCGCGAACGCAGCGCCGCCTGGGTGGCGCTGTACCGCGCCGCAGGCGGCGGCTGGAACGGCAGCAGCGCCATCGCCAACAACGCACCTTGACGGATACGACAACATGAAAAAACTGATTTTGACACCCACGGCATTCGCCCTGGCCGCCCTTTGCGTAATGCTGGGCGCGGGCGTGGCCCTGTACCCATCGGCTTCCACGGCAGCCGACGAGGCGAAGGACAAGAAGGCGGCGCAAAAACCCGCGCTGACCGTCACCACGGCCAAGCCGCAGACGGCCAGCCTGCCCATCAAGTTGAGCGCCAACGGCAACGTCGCCGCCTGGCAGGAAGCCGTCATCGGCAGCGAGTCGAACGGCTTGCGCCTCACCGACGTGCGCGTGAATGTCGGCGACGTCGTGCGCGCCGGCCAGGTGCTGGCCGTGTTCTCGAACGACACGGTGAACGCCGACGTGGCGCAGGCCAGGGCCGCCGTGCTGGAAGCGGAAGCGAATGCGGCCGAGGCGGCAGCCAACGCGCAGCGCGCCCGCTCGCTGCAAAGCACGGGCGCCATCAGCGCGCAGCAGATCAGCCAGTACCTGACGGCAGAACAGACGGCCAACGCGCGCATCGCGTCCGCCAGGGCGCAGCTGGCGTCGCAGCAGCTGCGCCTGAAATACACGCAGGTGGTGGCGCCCGACAGCGGTATCATCTCCTCGCGCTCGGCCACCGTGGGCTCGGTGGTGGGCGCCGGCACGGAATTGTTCCGCATGATCCGCCAGGGCCGCCTCGAATGGCGCGCCGAAGTGACGGCCACCGAGCTGCTCAATTTGAAACCAGGGACGCTGGCGCAAGTGAAGGCGGCCAATGGCAGCGTGTTGACGGGCAAGGTGCGCATGATCGCCCCCACGGTCGACCCGCAGACGCGTTCCGCCCTCGTGTACGTGGACCTGCCGGCCAGCACGGGCAACCATGCGCCGTTCAAGGCAGGCATGTACGCCAGCGGCGAATTTGAACTGGGCACCTCGGGCGCGCTGACGGTGCCGCAGCAGGCGATTGCCGTGCGCGACGGCTTCAGCTATGTCTTCCGCCTCAATCCCGACCAGCGGGTCAGCCAGATCAAGGTGCAGGCCGGACGGCGCCTGAGCGACCGCATCGAGATTTTAGGCGGCATCACGGCCGACACGACCATCGTCGTCAGCGGCGCCGGCTTTCTCAATGACGGCGACCTGGTACGCAATGTCGCCACCCCGGTAGCGGCACCGGCGGCAGCCAAGCCTGCTGCGCCGGCCGCCGTGGCAGCGAAAAAGTAAGGCAAGCCATGAATTTTTCCTCCCTCTCGATCAAGAATCCGATCCCGGCCATCATGCTGTTCGCGCTGCTGACTTTGGCAGGCCTGCTGGCCTACAAGGCCAATCCGGTGCAGGATTTCCCCGACATCGAACTGCCCATCGTCACCGTCAGCGCGGTGCTGCCCGGCGCCGCGCCGGCCCAGCTGGAAACGGAAGTGGCGCGCAAGATCGAAGACTCCGTCGCCACCCTGCAAGGCGTGAAAAACATCTACACCAAGGTGCTCGATGGCGTCGTCACGGTGACCGTCGAATTCATTCTGGAAAAGCAGATCGCCGAAGCCGTCAACGATGTGCGCGACGCCGTCGCGCGGGTCAAGGCGGACATGCCGGCCGAGCTGCGCGATCCCACCGTCACCAAGGCGTCCACGGCCGGGCGCGTGGTGCTGACCTTTATCGCCACGGCAAAACCCGGCGTGGACAACCCGCTCGACTCTCCCGACCTGTCGTGGTTCGTCGACAACACGGTCGCCAAGCGCCTCCTGACCGTGCCCGGCGTGGGCGCCGTCACCCGCGTGGGCGGCGTCTACCGCGAAATCCAGGTGGAACTCGACGAGGCGCGCATGGCGGCATTGAAAGTGTCCGCCCTCGACGTCTCGCGCCAGCTGCGCCTGGTGCAGCGCGAAGCGCCGGGCGGCCGGGGCGACGTCAGCGGCGCCGAGCAGTCGGTGCGCACCATCGCCACCGTGAAAACGGCCGATGAACTGTCGCGCGTGGAAGTGCCGCTGCCGGACGGCCGCCACGTGCGCCTGGACCAGGTGGCCACCGTGCGCGACACCATCGCCGAACCGCGCGCGCTGGCCGAGCAGGATGGCAAGACCGTGGTCGCCTTCGAGGTGTTCCGCACCAAGGGCGCCAGCGAAGTGGCCGTCGCCAAGGGCGCGCGCGACGCCATCGCCGACCTGCAAAAGGAAAACCCCAACGTGGTGCTGCAGCAGTCGATCGACAACGCCTTCCCCGTCGAGGAAAACTTCGACGGTTCGATGGAACTGCTGTACGAAGGCGCGCTGCTGGCCGTGCTGGTAGTGTGGTGGTTCCTGCGCGACTGGCGCGCCACCCTGGTGGCCGCCGCCGCCCTGCCCCTGTCCGTGATGCCGGCCTTCCTTGGCATCTACTGGTTCGGCTACACGCTCAATACCGTCACCCTGCTGTCGCTGGCGCTGGTCGTCGGCGTGCTGGTCGACGACGCCATCGTGGAAATCGAAAACATCGAGCGCCATCTGCGCATGGGCAAGTCGCCCATGGAAGCGGCCATGGAAGCGGCCGACGAAATCGGCATGGCGGTGATCGCCACCACCTTCGCGCTGGTGGCCGTGTTCCTGCCGACGGCCTTCATGAGCGGCATTCCCGGCCTGTTCTTCAAGCAGTTCGGCTGGACGGCCGTGCTGGCCGTGCTGGCCTCGCTGGTGGTGGCGCGCCTGCTCACGCCGATGATGGCAGCCTACATATTGAAACCGCTGCCGCACAAGGAAGAACAGGATGGCTGGCTGATGACGCGCTACCTGACGGTCATGCGCTGGTGCCTGAACCACCGCGGCATCACGGCCATCGCCGCGGCCCTGTTCTTTGTCGGCGCCATCGCGCTCGTGCCGCTGCTGCCGACCGGTTTCGTGCCGGCCGCCGACCGCGCGCAGACGCAGATCAACCTGGAACTGCCGCCCGGCTCCACCCTCGGCGAAACGCAGGCCGTGGCAGCGCTGGCGCGCGACGCGGCCATGCGCACACAAGGCATCCAGGGCGTCTTCAGTTCGATCGGCGGGGGCTCCAGCGGCGACGCCTTCGCCCCCGGCGCGGCGGCCGAGGCGCGCCGCGCCGTGCTGACCCTGACCACTGTGCATCGCACGGAGCGCAAGGAATCGATGGCGGACCTGGAAACGCAGCTGCGCCACAAGCTCGATACGATCCCCGGCGCCCGCTTCACGGTGGGGCCGCCCGACACGGGCGTCAAGATGCAGCTGGTGCTGCGCTCGGAAGACCCGGTGGCGCTGATGGCCGCGGCGCAAAAGGTCGAGCGCGAACTGCGCGGCCTGAAAGGCATCGGCAACGTCAATTCCAGCGCCTCGCTGGTGCGTCCGGAAATCATCGTGCGCCCCGATTTCGCCAAGGCGGCCGACCTGGGCGTGACGGCGGCAGCCATCGGCGAGACCGTGCGCGTGGCCACGGCCGGCGACTACGATACGGACCTGACGAAAATGAACCTGCCCGAGCGGCAGGTGCCGATCCGCGTCAAGCTGCCCAACAGCGTGCGCGCCGACCTGGCCGCCATCGAGCGCCTGACCGTGCCCGGCAAGAATGGCCCCGTGCGCCTGGCGAACGTGGCCACGGTGACGATGGAAAGCGGCCCGGCGCAGATCGACCGGTTGAACCGCAGCCGCAACGTCACCCTCGACGTGGAACTCGGTTCGCGCACGCTCGGCGAACTGAATGAAGAAGCGCGCGCGCTGCCGTCGATGAAGAATCTGCCGCCGTCCGTGAAGATCGCCGAGCTGGGCGACGCGCAGGAAATGGCCTCGCTGTTCGCCAGCTTCGGCCTGGCCATGCTGATCGGCGTGCTGTGCATCTACTGCGTGCTGGTGCTGCTGTTCAAGGACTTCATGCAGCCGGTGACCATCCTGGCGGCGCTGCCGCTGTCGATCGGCGGCGCCTTCGTGGCCCTCCTGATCACGGGCAGCGCCCTGTCGATGCCGTCGATGATCGGCCTGATCATGCTGATGGGGATCGTCACGAAGAACTCCATCCTGCTGGTCGACTATGCGATCCTGGCGCGCCAGGCCGGCATGAACCGCTTCGATGCGCTGGTCGACGCCTGCCACAAGCGCAGCCGGCCCATCCTGATGACGACGATCGCCATGGGCGCCGGCATGATGCCGCTGGCGCTGGGCTGGGGCGCCGACCCCAGCTTCCGTTCGCCGATGGCCATTACCGTCATCGGCGGCCTGATCACCTCGACCTTATTGAGCCTGCTGGTGGTGCCGGCCGTGTTCACCTATATCGACGACCTGGAGCACCTGCTCAAGCGCGGCATGGCGAAACTGCGCCGCCAGAAGGCGCCGCTGCGGCGCGATGACAGGGTGGCGCTGGAAAAATAAGCGCCAAGGCTGATTGCAAAAACGCCCCCTGCGGGCAAGGAAGCGAGGGACGGGCCGCCAGGCCGCGCTCCCTCGCTTTCATCTATCTGGCATACTGCGCCCATTCTCCATGACCGCAATCTGCCCTGCCTATGAATTACCGCACCCCGCTCGTCCTGCTGATGGTCTCCGCACTGCTCGGCGCCTGCTCGGACAAGACCACCCCCGCCAACGCCGGCCTGGCAGCCGACGTGGCAGCCGCCGTCCCCGCCGCCGCCGATGCAACGGCATCGGTCGAACACGTGCCGCCGCCGTCCGCCACCGCGCCCAGGACGGAAGCGATGAACACGCCGCAGGCGCGCGAGCGCGAAGCGACCATGATGCGCGCCGTCTTCGGCAAGGCCTACCGCGACGACAGCGACGATGCACTGGCCGACCTGCCCGATCCGGACAACCACGTCGACAAGCTCAGTTACGTGGTCAGCGCCGTCAGCCACAAGCTGCTGCCTGATGGCAGCGCCATCCTGGTGGCGAATGCGGAAACGGCCAATACGGAAGGCACGGCCGAATCGGCGCATGCCTCGCCGGGGCTGCTGAATGTCTTTTTCCTGGCGCCCAAGGGCACACCGGAAGACGGCCAGTGGCAAGTCGTGAAACGCCTGGAAAACATCGCCGCCCTGGGCTCGTCGGGGCAGCTCGGCGAAGTCCACTGGGTCATGCTGGGCGCGAACAAGCCGGGACTGGCGATCCGCTACGGCTATACGGGCCAGGGCTACACCATCACGCAACTGGCCCTGTTTGAAATCGGCGACGGCAAGGTCACCTCGCTCGATGGCGCCATCGACCTGTACTCGGACAATATGGGCGCCTGCGGACCTGAAACGGACGAGTGCTGGATGGTCAAGGGGAACTGGCGCTTCGCGCCAGCGCGCAATGGCGGCGCCTACGATGACTTGCTGATCGACTTCAAGGGCGCCTCCGAAAAGATCAAGCCGGGCGTCAAGGTCAAGCAGGACGAAGACCCGCCGCGCATCGCCACGCCACTGAACGGCCACGCGCGCTATGGCTTCGATGGCAAGGGATACAAACTGCTTGAAGGGAAGAATCCAGTGCCAGGCGTGTAAGCGTATCCGCGCCAGGCACCGGCAAACCGGCTAGCGGCGCGCGGCCTCCAGGCGCGCCAGCAGCGGCGCATACATCGCCCGCGTATGGCTGCTCCAGCGGGCCATGGCGCTGTCGATATCGAGCAGCAGGCGCTCCGACAGCACCTTGTCTCCCTGCTGCAGCGCCCAGATCGCGCACTCGGCGCGGCACTCGAAGCTGTTGTAGCGCGTCAGCGCATCGTCGAATTCCGCCTTCGCTTCTTGCTGTCGCCCGCTTTGCGCCAGCGCGCGCGCCGTCAGCAGGGACACCATCTCGGGACGGAAATGGATATCCGTGCGGCGGATGAATTCCAGGTGCGTCAGCGCTTCGGCGCCGCGCGCGCATTCCAGATAGGCGCGCGCCGCGCCCAGGCGAATTTCCAGGTCCGATGAAAACGCACCCCGCAGGCAGGCTTCGTACGTCGATGCCGCTTCCTGCGCATCGCCCGCCTCCAGCTGCGCGCTGGCCAGGCGCATCTGGTTTTGCGCCGTCGGCGTGTACTCGAAAGCCGCTTTCGCCTCGCGCAATTCGCGGTTCGGATCGAGCACCTGCACGGCCACCGAAGCGACCTTGCGCGCGCCTTGCGGCAGGCGCGAATTGGGCAGGTAGATGGCGAAGAAATACACCACGCTGCCCAGCAGCGGGAACATGAATAAAATAAGCAGCCAGTACAGCTGCTGCCCGTTGCGCACCACGTGGATCGCAAAAAATACCGCGATCAGGATGTGGATGCCTATGCCAAAAATCGTCATGCTGCGACCTCGTTCGTTCGTGACGGGAGCAGCTGGCACGGCGCCGCCGCTTTCCCTGCTCAGAATATTACACTGGCCGCACCGTGCACACGCATCTATTGCGCCTTGGCCGACCAGCCGCCGCCCATGGCGCGGTACAAGTCGACCGAGGCGACGAGGATGCGCGTCTTCAGCTGCAGCAGCCCTACGTCGGCGCTGTACAGGGTGCGCTGGGCGTCGAGTTCCTCCAGGTACGAGGCGTAGCCATTGCGGTAGCGGTTATGCGCGATGCGCAGGGTGTCCGCCGCCGCGGCGCGGCGCGCGTCGTTTTCCACGGCTTGCTGCTGGAGGCGGTAGAGGGCGCCCAGGCTGTTCTCCGTTTCGGCGAACGCGTTGCGCACCACGTTTTCATATGCGTACACGAGCTGGTCGCGCTGCGCGCCGGCCGCATCCGTCTGCGCCTGCACGCGCCCGCCATCGAACAGGGGGCCGGCCGCCAGCGCCGTCAGACGCCACAGGGCCGTGGGCGCATGCAGGAAATCGGTGAGGGTCGTCGCCTGTCCGCCGCCGGCCGCCGTCAGCTTGAACGAGGGCAGCAGCTGGTCGCGCGTGGCGGCCAGGCTGGCGTTGGCGGCCGCCAGGTTGTGTTCCGCGCGCGCGATGTCGGGCCGCCGGCGCAGCAGTTCGGACGGCAGACCGGCCGGCACGCCAGGCGCCGCCAGCCCGGCCAGCGGCAAGCCGCGCGCGATGGGGCCGGGATTGCCGCCGACGAGGATGGCCAGCGCGTTTTCCTGTTCGAAGATCTGCCGCTGCAGCTGCGGCACCTGCTCGGCCGCCGCATGGTATTCCGATTGCGCCTGCAGCCATTCCAGGCGCGAGCTGTAGCCCACCTCGAACTGCTTGCGCGCCAGCTCGCGCGACTGTTCGCGCAGCTGCAGGGTCGATTGCGTCAACTCCAGCTGCGCGTCGAGGCCCCGCAGATTCAGGTAACTGGTCGCCACGCTGGCGGCGATCGACAGGGCCGCCGCATCGAGGCTGGCCTGCTCGGCGCGGTAACTCTCGCCGGCCGCGTCGCTCAGACTGGCCAGCCGGCCCCACACGTCGATTTCATAGCTGGCCTGCAATTCGGCCTGGAAGACATTCGTCACATACGGCTTGCCGCTGGACGCCAGGGTGCGCGTGCGCGTGGGCGAACCGTCGAAGGCCAGATTGGGCGCGCGGTTCGCGTCGGCCTGCGCCAGGCGTGCGCGGTATTCCTGCACCCGGGCGCGCGCCACGCGCAAGTCGCCATTGCGCGCCAGCGCCTCGCCCACCAGGTCGCTCAAGACCGGATCGCCGAAGGCTTGCCACCACAGTTGCTCGACATGGGCACCCGTCGCCGCAGGTGCGCCGATCGCTTGCGCGCGCCAGCCGGACGGCAGCTGCAGTGCCGATGCGGGCTGCGGCGGCGCCTTGGCGGCGCAGCCGGCCAGCGCCAGCACACCGGCCATCAGCAGGTGACGGCGCTTCATGGCTTGGCCTTCTTCGGTGCAGGCGGGGGCGCCGGGTTGTCCGCCGAATCGTTCAGCACGGCCGACGTGTCGACGCTGACCACCACCGACATGCCCGGCACGAGGCGGCGCGCATTCGCCTGGCCCGGATCGATGCGGATGCGCACGGGAATGCGCTGGGCAATTTTGAGGTAGTTGCCCGTCGCGTTATCGGCCGGCAGCACGGAAAACTCGGACCCGGTGGCCGGCGAAATGCGCTCCACCTGGCCCGTCAGCACGGCGCCGTCGAGCGCGTCGACGTGGAAGGTGGCGCTTTGCCCTTCCTGCACGCCGTTCATCTGCGTTTCCTTGAAATTGGCGATGACCCACATCTGGCGCGGCACCAGCGCCATCAGCTGCGCGCCCGAATTGACGTAGGCACCCTGGCGCACCGTCACCTGGCCCAGCTGGCCGTCGGAGGGCGCGACGATGCGCGTGTTATCGAGGTCGATCTTCGCCGCCTTGACGGCCGCCTGCGCGTTGGCCACGGCAGCCTCCAGCGCCTGCTTGTTGACCACCACGGAATGCACGCTTTGCTGGGCGATATCGAGATTGGCGCGGGCTTGCGCCAGCGCGGCCGCCATCTGCGCCTGCGTGGCGCGCGACTGGTCGTGTTCGCGCTGCGACAGCGAACCGTCGGCCACCAGCTGCTCCACCCGGCTCAAGTCCGCGCTGGCCTTGCGCGCCTGCGCTTCCGCGTTGGCCAGCGCCGCCTCGCTGACGGAAATGCCCGCCTGCGCGCTGGCCTTCTGCTGCGCCCAGTTCGACAGCGCCGCCTGCTGCGCGGCCAGCTGCGCCTGCGCCTGCTCGTAGCGCTGCTGGTAGATGCGGTCGTCGATGCGCACCAGCAGCTGGCCTTCCTTCACATCCATGAAGTCCTGCACCGTCACTTCCACCACATAGCCCGACAGCTGCGTGCCGATGATGGTCACCTGCCCCCGCACGGTGGCGTTTTCCGTCGTCACGATGGGACTGGTGAACGGCGGCAAACGCCACGCATACAGCACGATCAGCACGCCCACCAGGGCCACGGCGGCAAAGGCCAGCGCGGACAGCCACTGGTGGCGCCGGTCCGGCTGTGCCATGGAAGGGGCGGCGGGTGCGGATGGCGGTGCAGGCGTCGGTACTGGCGGCGGGGTGTTATTTTCTGTCATTGCTCGGTTCCGAATTGGTAATGGGGACGATGGCCATGGCCGTCTGCGCATCGCGCACGGGGCCGACCAGGCGGCGCGCGCCGGTGGTGATGCGGGTCCAGAACTGGCTGACCAGCATCCAGATCAGGGTGGCGACGGCGACGCCGGCGATCATCAAAAAGACGTCGTTGTAGGCGAGGACATTGGCTTCGCGCGTGGCGACGGCGCCCAGGCGGGCCACGCCCTGGGCGCTGCGCAGGGCCGGGTCCGTCAGCACGCCGCCATAGCTTGCGGCACCGGACTGTACGCGCGCGGCCACCTGCGGGTCGAGCATGGTGAGGTGCTCGACCAGATAGCTGGAATGGTATTTTTCGCGCGCCGTCTGGATGGTGCCGACGATGGCCGACCCGAGCAAGCCGCCCAGGTTCTGCGTCATGGTAAACATCACGGAAAAACTCACCAGGTTGCGCGGTTCGGCGATCACGGCGCCCATGCCGGCCACCATGGTGGGACCGAGGAAATACGTGCCGCCAAAGGCCAGCAGGAACTGGCTGACATACATGTTGACGGGGCGCGTCTGGCTGGTGGCGTGCGCGTCGATCAGGGCGCCGGCTGCGATCAGCAGCAGCGCGAACATCAGCGAGCGGTTCAGGGTGGCCGGATTGATCGTCAGCGCGCTGACCACCAGGCCCGCCACGCTGCCCAGCAGGACCACGATGAACAGGTTCTGCATCTGGTCCGTGTTCAGCCCCAGCGCCTGCAAAAAGCCCACGGCGCCCGTCGATTCGGACAGCACGATGCGAAACAGCAGCACCGATAAAAACAGCTTGGCGATCTTGCCCGTGGTGAGCCAGCGCGTGTTGAGCAGCGGGCGCGCGCGGTTATGCTCGATGGCCAGCGAGGCGGCGATCAGCACGATGGAAGCCGCCAGGCACACGCCCACCCACTCCGATTCCATCCACCACGCCGTGCGCCCCTGCGCCAGCACGGCGCACAACAGGGCCACGCCGGGCGCGAACAGAATAAAGGTGAGGAAATCGAGCGGCTCGAACGTCTGCACGCGGTCGCCGGGCGGCAGCTTCAGGGCCAGCACGCAGCCCAGCGCCAGCAGGGCCAGTCCCAGCTCGAACAGGTACAGGCCGTGCCATTCGCCGATCTGCAGCAGTTCGGACGTGAATATGCGCGCCAGCGGCAGCGCCAGCTGGGCAAAGCCCAGGCCCAGCACCACGCCTTTCAGCCGGTGCCGCGCGGGAAACGCCTGCAAGGTGTAGTACAGCCCCAGCACGCCCAGCGCGCCGCCCACCATGCCATGCGCGGCGCGCACGGCGATGGCCGACGGCAAGGTATTGGCATACAAGTGGGCGAACGTCACCAGCGCATACAGCACCAGGAACGCTTCCGTAAACAGGCGCAGGCCGAATTGCTGGCGGAACTTCACCAGCAGCAGATTCATGGACACGATGGTCATCACGTAGGCGGCCGGCAGCCACTGCATCTGGTAGGCATAGGCGGCCAGCGAACCTTGCAGGTTCAGCAAATTGGCCGTCACCAGGCCATTACCGAGTCCCCCCGTCAGCGCGACGATCAGGCCGACGATGAAATACGCGACACGCTTGGGCGTCGAATGTTCGGGCATCGATGGCGACCCGGGCAAGGTCGGACGTTCGCCCGGCCCCAGGTGCGAGGTGTGTACTTGTCCATGCGGTAATCGCGATCCGGTTTGCTGAAGCCGTTCTTTGCTGCAGTGATAGAAATAGTTGCAAATGAACAGTTCTAGTCAGCAGCATATCATCGCAGGACGTTTTTCTTGTTTACATTGTTGCGCACTGTTGCGCACGGTTACGCCAACGGGGCAAGCCAGGCCTGCCCCGCTGACGCTCATGCGGGCATCACACGCGGGGCGGATCCGTTTCGCGCGCAAACGCCCGGTGCGCGGCCAGCGCCTTTTTAAAGGCCGCCACGCCTTTCGCCACGTCGCCCGCCGGCACGACGATGATGGCGGGGTCCGGCTTGCCGTCGGGCAGGGTCACCGGCACGCCAGCCTTGTCCAGCAAGCCCTTGCCCGCGCCGATGGCCAGCATCGGCTTGCAGTGCCGGTATTGCAGGCGCAGGAAGTCGAGCGCGTTCGCGTCGCTGCCCAACTGCTGCACGGCGCCCTGGCCATCCGGTATCACGACGGCGTCGAACAGCACGGACGGTCCCGTTTCGAGCGAGATTTCCACGTCGAGCGGCGCGCCGCCGCTCGTGTCGACTTTCCCCAGATGGCTGCCCACGAGGCGCGGCACGGCGCCCTCGGCCAGCAAGGATGCATAGATGTTGCGCACCTGCGCCCCATCGCTGCCCGGCCCGACGAGGATGGCCACGCGCAGGGTATGGATGCCCGTCTTGCCGGGGCGGAAAAAAAGCGACAGCGCCGGCGACGGCGGATACGCAGGAATCGGCAGCATGGACACGGGCGGCATGACGGGCGGCAGCGCCAGGCCCAGCGCATCGGCCAGGCGCTGCGCCAGGGTCTCGTCGACATTGCGCAGCATGGCGACGATGCGCTTGCGAATCGCCACCGTCTGCACCTTGCTCAGTTCAAAGCGGAACGCATGCACGATATGGTCTTGCTCGACCGGCGTCTGGCTGATCCAGAACAGCCTCGCCTGGCCAAAGTGCTCGGCGAATTTCTCGGGCTTGCCGCGCACCTTGTCGCCCTCGGCGGAAGCGGGAAAACTGTTGAAGCCCCTGGCGCCGGCCTGGAACGGGCAGCCGCCCGCCAGCGAATTGGGCTCGTACGCGACCCGGCCCCGGTTGATGGCCTGGCGGTGGATGCCGTCGCGCTGGTTGTTGTGCACGGGCGCCAGCGGCGAGTTGATGGGGATTTCATGGAAGTTGGCGCCGCCCAGGCGCGTGATCTGCGTGTCGATATACGAGTGGATGCGGCCCTGCAGCAGCGGGTCGTTGGAAAAATCGATGCCGGGCACGATGTGCGCCGTACAGAAGGCCACCTGCTCCGTCTCGGCGAAAAAATTGTCGGGATTGCGGTTCAAGACCATTTTCCCGACGGGTATCAGCGGCACCACCTCTTCGGGAATCAGCTTGGTGGGGTCGAGCACGTCGAAGGGAAACGCTTCGGCCTGCGCTTCCGTGAAGACCTGGAACGACAGCTCGTATTCGGGATACTCGCCGCATTCAATCGATTCCCACAGGTCGCGCCGGTGGAAATCGGAATCGGCGCCGCTGATCTTGACGGCTTCGTCCCACACGAGCGAGTGCGTGCCGGCCATGGGCGACCAGTGGAATTTACAGAACACGGACTGGCCCTTGGCGTTCACGAGACGGAAGGTGTGCACGCCGAAACCCTGCATCATGCGGTAGCTGCGCGGGATGGCGCGGTCGGACATGACCCACATCAGCATGTGCGTGATTTCCGGCGACAGCGAGGCGAAATCCCAGAAGGTGTCGTGTGCGCTGGCCGCCTGCGGCATGCCGTTGTGCGGCTCGGGCTTGACCGCATGGACCACATCGGGAAATTTCATCGCATCCTGGATGAAGAAGACGGGGATGTTGTTGCCGACCAGGTCCCAGTTGCCTTCGTCCGTATAGAACTTCACGGCGAAGCCGCGCACGTCGCGCGCCGTGTCGGTCGAGCCGCGCTCGCCGGCGACCGTGGAAAAGCGCACGAAGACGGGCGTGCGCTTGCCCGCCTTGGCGAACGGCGCGGCGCGCGTCAGCTTGCTTTGTTCCTTGTAGCATTCGAAATAGCCGTGGGCGGCCGAACCGCGCGCATGCACGACGCGCTCGGGGATGCGCTCATGGTCGAAATGCGTGAGCTTTTCACGCAGGATGAAATCTTCCATCAGGGTGGGGCCGCGCAGGCCCGCCTTCAGCGAGTTCTGGTTGTCGCCCACGGGCACGCCCTGGTTGGTCGTCAGCACGCAGCCGCTGTCGTCGCTGCGGGCGCCATCCAGCGAGCTATTCAGCGCATTCTCGCCCAACGCGGGCTGGCCATCGCCCGTCTTCGGCGACGCCAGCGTTTCGCCCGTGGTGCTGGCCGTGGCCAGCGGTTCGCCGGCCGCCACATGCACGCCTTCGATCGGCGTGCGCGCCGCCTCGCCATACTGGCCATCTTCCTTGGGATTGTCGGCCATGGCGGCGGACAGCTGCTGGCTGGCGGCCGTCTTTTGCAGCAGCGCGCGGGTCACGTCATTGTCCGTGCCCAGGCTGTTTGGCGCATTGCCGTCGGATGGGCCGGACATGCTGCTCAATACGGAACCCGCACCGTCCGTGGACGGCGTTTTCTTGGTGGTAGCCATTACATCTCCTGTGAGTAGTTTGCCCCGGGAAGTAACGCTACAACTCCCTCATTCAGCGCACGAACAGGGCAATCAAAATAATGATGGGAATAGGTATGCCAATCAACCACAACAAAATGGAGCGCATCATCACTCTCCTTTACTGCTTGCTACTACCTTGTGTGCGTGGGCGCTGGCCCTCTCCGCCATGACGGCGAAGGGAACAGCGCCCACGACAAATGCTTCCAGGAAGGCGTAAAACTTATTTACGCGAACCCAGCAATTTCGACAGGCCATAGCCGGCCGCGGCCGCAATCAGCAGGGACATGGCCGGGCGCTCGCGCACATAATCGCGGCCCGTTTCGCCAGCGCGCTGGCAGGCGACGCCCAGTTGCTTGCCGCGCGCCATCAGGCGCTCCGAGGCCTTGCTGACGGTGTCGCTGACTTGCTCGATGCGGTCGCCCACCTGGTCCACGCTGTCATGCGCGCGCGTGGCGACCTTGTCGGCCAGAGGCTGTGCCTGGCTAGCCACCTTGTCGATGGTGCGGTGCAAATCCTGGCGGGTTTCCTGGGCGGTGCCGTTCATCTCGGAGCTGGTTTTTTCAATCGCGTTCATGATGGTTTCCTTTAATAGTGAATAAATCAACCATGCTCGATGCCGTGACCGAATCATGATTCTCCTCGCTTCTGGGAAAAAGAAGCGGCTAAACGCTGCCGGGCTGAGCCATATCAAACACTGGATCAGCAGCAAGCTGTTGGCACCACCTTAACCGCGCCCGCCGCGCGCCACCGTGCGCTGCCACACCTTGAGGCACAGACTTAAATTCCTGATGGAAATAACAATCCCCGCCGGCCTGGTGGGGCGGACGGGGATCGGGGTGAAATGGTGTTATTTAGGCGTAGGTCGGGTTAGCGGAGCGTAACCCGACACATCGTTGACATCACCGCTTACGCCCGCAACCGCGCATCGAGCGAATAGCGTCCCGCGCCACTGATGGCAATGGTGCCGAAGACGATGATCAGCAGCCAGCCGAACTGCCCGTCGGCGATGCTCCAGTCCGGATGCACGAGCAGCATCGACACGCCCAGCAGGAACAGCAGGGGCAGGCAGGCCAGGCGCGTCAGCAGGCCGGCGGCGACCAGCAGCGGGCAGACGATTTCCGAGAACAGCGCGCAGTACAGGGTGACGGCGCGGCCCAGGTGCAGCGGGTCGTCGATGTGCGCCAGTTCCTCGGAAAAATGCAGCAGCTTGGGCAAGCCGTGCACGTGCAGCACCAGCAGCGCGCCCGCCACGCGCGCAAACAGCAAGCCGGCATCGGGTAAAAAGGGGCCGGCCAGCGCCGCCATCCAGTGTTTCTTCATCTTCGCTCCAGTGGGAAAGGCAAGCGGCGCGGCGCGCCGCCGCCAGCCATCATAGGCAGGCGGAAGGCCCGGCGCGACTGGTCTTTTGGCAGAGGCGCCGGCACGCGCGAAGGCCTAGACTGGCCGCTGCCATCACTGGTCCAGGCCGTAAGCGGCCCCTCCCCCATCCCCGAAGGAAAACATCATGTCGAAGAAAATCGAAGCCGAAGAAGTCAATTCCCGCCGCAAGCTGCTCGTCAGCGTCGCCGGTGTCGCCGCCGGTGCGGGCCTGCTGGCCGCCGGTGGCGCCAGCGCCGCCGCCAAGCCTGCCGCTGCCGCCGCCGCGCCGGGCAAGCTCACCGTCAACAAGGTCACCGTGAAGGACGGCACCGTCATCCATTTCAAGGACTGGGGCACGGGCACGCCCGTCGTCTTCAGCCACGGCTGGCCATTGCAGGGCGACGCCTGGGAAGACCAGATGATGTTCCTGGCCAGCCACGGCTACCGCGTGATCGCGCACGACCGCCGCGGCCACGGCCTGTCCAGCCAGCCATGGCAGGGCAATGACATGGATACCTACGCCGACGACCTGGCCACCCTGCTCGACGCGCTCGACATCAAGGGCGCGACTCTGGTCGGCCATTCGACGGGCGGCGGCGAAGTGGCGCGCTATATCGGCCGCCATGGCGAAAAGCGCGTGGCCAAGGCCGTGCTGGTGGGCGCCGTGCCGCCGCAGATGGTCAAGTCGGACACCAATCCCGGCGGCTTGCCGATGTCCGTCTTCGACGGCATCCGCGCCGGCGTGCTGGCCGACCGTTCGCAATTCTTCAAGGATCTGACGGTGCCCTTCTTCGGCGCCAACCGTCCCGGCAACAAGGTGTCGCAAGGCATGCGCGACACCTTCTGGCTGCAGGGCATGCAGTGCGGCATCAAGAACGCCTACGATTGCATCAAGCAGTTTTCCGAGACGGATTTCACTGCCGACCTGAAGAAAATCTCCGTGCCGACCCTGGTCGTGCACGGCGGCGACGACCAGATCGTGCCGATCGACGCTTCCGGCAAGGCTGCGGCCAAGCTCATCAAGAACGCCAAACTGGTCATCTATGAAGGCGCGCCGCACGGCTTGCCGGCCACCCACAAGGACCGCCTGAACGAAGACTTGCTGGCCTTTATCAAGTCCTGACCCTCATCCGCTCCGCGCACCGTCGGCCCGCCCGGCGGTGTTTCCCGCCCCTGCCTTGCAAAAAAACCGTCCGCCTCCCCCATTCGTATAAGTGCCCCGGCGACGATGCCATGCATACTTGTTGCAATGCGGCATACGCCGCGACAGCGACAGGAGCACGGCGATGGCCAGCATGCATTATTTACCTCAGCAGCAAGACCCCGGCCTGGCACCGGCCCAGCGCATGGGCGGCATGGGCGGCATGGGCGAATTTGCCGCATCGGTCGCGCACGAGGTGCGCCAGCCGCTGGCGGCTATCGCGCTCAATGCCGATGCCGCCTTGCGCTGGCTCGACCACGATCCGCCCCGCCTCGACGAGGCGCGCGCGGCGCTGGCCCTGGTCGCCAGCGCCGGCAGCCATGCCAGCGCCGTGCTGCGCAGCGTGCATGGCCTGGCCTGCCATGCGCCGGGCAGCCATGTGCAGTTTGTCGCCGACGACGCCGTACAGGAGCTGCTGCCGCTGCTGCGCGCGCCGCTGCAACGCCACGCCATCGACCTGCAAACGCGGCTGGCGCCGGGCCGCCCGCTGCTGCATGCCGACCCGGTGCAATTCCGGCAAGTCCTCCTGAACCTGCTGATGAACGCCATCGAAGCCCTGCAGGGCACCCGTGGCCGGCCGCGCACGGTGCTGCTGTCCTCGCGCCTCGATGAGGGCGTGCAGCATTTCAGCATCGCCGACAATGGCGCCGGCATCGCGCCGCAGGCAGCCGGCCGCCTGTACCACGCCCTGTATTCCAGCAAGCCGGACGGCATGGGCATGGGCCTGGCCATCTGCCGCCGCATCCTCGACGCGCATGGCGGCCGCCTGTGGCATGCGCCCGGCGCGCCCCATGGCACAGTCTTCCACTTCACCCTGCCAGCACCATGAGCACAAGCATGCACACGCCCCGCGACAACGACACCCCTATCTCGCTGCTGATCGCCGACGACCACCCGCTGATCCTGGCCGGCCTGGCCTCGCTGATCGCATCGCTGCCGGGTTTACGCCTGCTGGGCCAGGCCGGCACGGGCAGCGCCGCCGTGGCGTTGTACCGGGAGCTGCGTCCCGACGTGGTGCTGATGGATTTGAACATGCCGGAAATGCATGGCGTCGAGGCGATCGAGCGTATCTGCGCGGACGACGCGCAAGCGAAGATCGTCATCCTCACCACCTACCAGGGCGAAGACAGCGTGCACCGGGCCCTGCGCGCCGGCGCGCGCGGCTACCTGCTGAAGGATTCCGGCTTCCTGCAACTGACGCAATGCATCGGCCAGGTGGCCGCCGGCAGGCACTATCTGCCGCCGGAACTGGCGGCGCAGCAGGCCGGCCGCATCGAGGCGAACCGCCTGTCGAAACGCGAGCACGACATCCTGCTGCACCTGTCTGCGGGCAAGAGCAACAAGATGATCGCGCGCAGCGCCGGCATCGAGGTGGGCACCGTCAAATTTCACGTAAATAATATTTTGACCAAGCTCAACGTATCAAGCCGCACCGAGGCGGCCACGGTGGCCGCCCGGCGCGGCTTGCTGGGCGCGTTCTAGCTGCCGGGAACCGGGGTCAGACCCGCCGGGTCTGACCCCGGCATTTACGCTGCATCATCATCCAACTTTGCCGCGGCCTTGGCCAGCGCTGGCTTCGCTTCCACGCCGCTGATCTTCGGCACGCATTCGCTGCGCAGCCACGATACCGTCACGGCTTCGCCCGCCATCAGGCGCTTGACGCTGGGGACGATCTGTTCGCCGATCAGCATGCCCAGCAGGCCGATCAGGGCAATGGCTGGCGGCGCCGGCGAGCGTACCTGCAGGACGGCATAGATGATGCCAACCAGCAAGCCCACGGCCAGCGAAATCACATATAACTTCATGGCGCATTCCTTTCGATGAAAAAAAACGCCGCGCGCGGTCAGGCGCGCGGCGCATGGCATGGCCGCGCGGCGTTTACTTGGCCGGCACCGGCGCCAGGGTGGCGTGTTCGCCATGGATGCGCTGCGGCGCCTTGTGCACCATCGTGTAGGCATAATCGACCCCCATGCCGTAGGCGCCCGAATGTTCGCGCACGATGGCCATGACGGCGTCATAGGTCGCCTTGTGGGCCCAGTCGCGCTGCCATTCCAGCAGCACCTGCTGCCACGTCACGGGCACCACGCCGGCCTGGATCATGCGCTGCATGGCGTAGTCGTGCGCTTCCTTCGAAGTGCCGCCCGATGCATCGGCCACCATGTAGATCTCGTAATCGCCTTCGAGCATCGCGCACAGGGCGAAGCTGTTGTTGCACACTTCCGTCCACAGGCCCGAAACGACGACTTTTTTCTTGCCGTTGGCGGCCAGCGCATCGCGCACCTTCTGGTCATCCCACGAATTCATCGAGCTGCGCTCGAGGATATCCTTGCCGGGGAAGACGTCCAGCAGTTCCGGATAGGTGTGGCCGGAGAAGCTTTCCGTTTCCACCGTGGTGATGATGGTGGGGATGTTGAACACCTTGGCGGCCTTGGCCAGGCCCACGGTATTGTTTTTCAGCGCCTGGCGATCCATCGACTGCACGCCGAACGCCATTTGCGGCTGCTGGTCGATGAAGATGATCTGGCAATTGTCGGGGGTAAGGACTTCCAGTTTCGGATTGGTCATGATGTCATCCATGAAGAAAGGGTTGAGTGGGTACTGCCGTGCATCGTATGCCTGGCGGCGTGCCCGCACCACTATCTAAATATAGGCTCCCCCCGAGCAATCCCCCTCTGCAGGCTGGCGGGCGCTGCGGTAAAATACCTTTTGCTTACCATCTTCCGACGACTCTTGATCGATCACTCCTCTTTGCCAGGCAACGTCATGCGCAGCGATACGGCAGCGATACGCGTGCTCATCGCCGACGACCACCAGTTGCTGCTCGATGGCATCGCGGCCCTGCTGCGCGCCTTTCCCGGCGTGGCGCTGGTGGGCCAGGCCACCGATGGCCAGCAGGCGGTGCAGCAATTTGACGCGCTGCAGCCCGATGTCACGCTGATGGATTTGCAGATGCCGCGCATGAGCGGCCTCGATGCCATCGGCGCCATCCGCGCGCGCCATCCGCAGGCGCGCATCATCGTGCTGACCACCTACAAGGGCGATACGCAGGTGCTGCGCGCCATCCGCGCGGGCGCGTGCGGCTATGTGCTGAAAAGCGCGCTGCGCCACGAATTGCTGGCGGCGATACAGAACGTGCATGCGGGGCGGCGCCACATCACGCCCGAGATCGAGGCGGAGCTGGCCCTGTATGCCTGCAGCGACGTGCTGTCGAACCGCGAACTGGACGTGCTCAAGCAGGTCGCGCAAGGCAATTCCAACCGCGAGACGGGCGCCCTGCTGCAGATCAAGGAAGAAACCGTCAAAGCGCACATGAGCACCATCCTGGCCAAGCTGGGCGCCAGGGACCGCACCCATGCCGTCACCATCGCGCTACGGCGCGGCATCCTCGACGCCTGAACGGCGCCAGCGCTGCCACCAGCGTCGCAAGGGCCCGTGCGCCGCAGGCCAGGCGCGCCGCGCCGGTACCCGCAGGCGCCACTGCGTGCCGCCCCCGTCGCGCCCGTCCACGGACAGGCGCGCACCGAGCCTGGCGGCGCGCTCGCGCATGCCGGGCATGCCCCAGTGTCCGGGAATCTGTCCGTTCGCCGCGACCACCGGCGGCAAGCCCTGGCCATCGTCGCGCACGACCAGTTCGATGCCGCCGCGCGCATAGCGCACCGCCACCTCGACCACCTGCGCACGCGCGTGCTGGAAGGCATTGCGCAGCGCTTCGCTGGCGATGCGGTAGATTTCGTGCGCGGCGCGCGCATGCAGCATGCGCGCCTCGCCCTCCTCCGCATAGCGGAACACGATGCCGTGCTGCGCCGCCAGCCGTTCGCCTTCGCGCCGCAGGATGGCGCTCCAGCGCGCGCCGCCATCGTCGCCGGCGCGCAGGTCGTGCACATGGTCGCGCCCCTCGCCCAGCATGCGGTCGGCATCGTCGAGCGCGCGCAGCATGGCGGCGCGCGCGGGATCATCCTCGGCGATGGCCATGCTGGCATTGTGAAAGTGCAGGATCATCGCCTGCGTGCCCTGCAGCAGGGTATCGTGCAGCTCGCGCGCGATGCGTTCGCGCTCGGCCTGCTGCGCCTCCATCCGCACCTGCAGGCGCGCAGCGTGCTGGCGCAGCCGCCAGCGGTAGGCGCCGTACGCGGCGGCCAGCAGCAGCGCCGCGCACAGGCTGCGGAACCACCAGGTCTGGTAAAAGGCGGGCAGCACGCGGAACGGCAGTTGCGCCACCGTGCTGTCCACGCCATCGCCATTCGCCGCGATTAGCTCGAAGCGGTAGCTGCCCGGACCCAGGCCCGTGTACTGCGCCAGGCGCCGCCCGCCCGCCTGCTGCCACTGCGTATCGTAGCCGTCGAGCCGGTAGCGGAACTGCAAACGCTCCGGCGTGCCCAGACTGGCGGCGTTGTAATGAAATTGCACGTCGCGCGTGCCGGCCGCCAGCTGCAGGCCCGCGCTTGCGGGCGGATCGACGCGCCGGCCGTCTGCCAGCAGCGCGCCGATTTCCACGCGCGGCGCCGGCAAGGCCGCAAGCGCCTGGCGCGGATCGATCCAGAACGTCGCGCTCTGGCGCGAAAACCAGATCTTGCCATCGTCCGCTTCGGCCACCGAGCGGTTGTGCAGCATGCCGATGCTGCCGTTCAAGCCATCGACGGCGTCGTACGAGGTGGCGCGCATGGCATGGGCGGCGTCGCGCAGCGCCAGTTCCACTTGCGCGGCGGGAATCTGCGCGGCGCCGCTGCCATGATTGAGCCACAGGCTGCCGTCGCGCGCGCGCAGCAGGCCCACCACGCCCTCGGTGGCGCTGGCCGGCTCGCTGCGCAGGGTGACGAAGCGGCCGCCGCGCCACAGCGCCACGCCACGCTGCCCGCCCGCCCACACCTGCCCGTGGTATTCGATCAGCATGGGAATCTTGCCCAGGTCCAGGCCCTGCGCGGGACCGAAGGCGTGCAGCCGCCCCTTTTCCAGCATGGCGACGCTGCCATCGGCATACGACAGCCACAGGCGCCCGGCCGCGTCGGCCAGCAGCGCCAGCGGCACTTTCGCGCCGCCATCGGGCAACAGCGGTTCGCGCCGCCAGGTCCCGTCGCGGTACTGGAACACCCCGGCGCCACTGAACACGCCCCAGATGCTGCCATCGGGCGCGAGCACGCCGGCGCGCATACGCTTGAGCGCGGCCGCGCCCAATGGATAGGCGATCGTGCGCAGCACGCGCCCATCCGCGCCGGCCAGCTGCTGCAGGCCGGCGCGGGCCGCCACCCACAGGCCGCCCGGCGCTGCCAGGATGGCGCTGACGGGCCCCAGGCGCGGCGCGCGCAGCACCGTGCCGTCGGCCCGCGCCAGCAGCAGCGGCCCCAGGACGTCGTCGCGCGACAGCCACATCGCGCCTGCCGGTCCGGTCAGCATTTCCTGGGTACGGAACACTTCGGCCACGCCGGGCGCGGCGCGCGTGCGCAGGACCACGGGCGCGGCCTGGCGGAAACGGTCCAGGCCGCCATACGTGGAAACCCAGACATTGCCTTCATTGTCGTCGCACATGGAGCCGACGAGGACATTGCTCAAGCCATCGCGCGGCAGGAACGATTCCGTGTCGCTGCTGATGCCCAGCTGCCCCGGCGCCAGCGCGCCGGCGCTGCGCGTGCGGTGCAAGCCGTACTGGCTGTCGAACCACAAGGTGCCCGCGCGGTCGACCAGCATGCTGCCGCTGGTGCCGCTGGTATCGCGGTAAATCCACCGATGATCGAGCTGCTCGTAGCGTTCCAGCGACTCGATGATGCGGATGCCGCGCATCTCCAGCAAATAAATGCGGCCGTCCGGTCCCTGCTGCGGCGGCGCGCGCAGGTCGAGCCGGCCGATGGGCGGCGCGAAGCGCGACTGCGTCGCCTGCCATATGAACAGGCCTTTTTCACTGAACACGGCGATGTGGCCATCGCGGTCGGCAAACACGGCGGACGCCTTTTGCGCCGTGTAGCCCTGCGCCGGTCCCATCGCCTGCCAGCGCCGGCCATCGAAGCGCGAGATGCCGGACACGCCGGCCGCCCACACGGCGCCGTCGCCGCCGATGGCAAAGCCCCAGATGGCGCCCGCCTGCACGCCCTGCGGCTCGGCATAATTGCGCACCACCCCATCCTTGACGTGGCTGATGCCGCCCACTTGCCAGCCTATCCACATGCCGCCGTCGGCGGCGCGCTTGAGCGCCAGCGCCACCGTGTCGGGAAAGCTGCCCTGGCGCACACGCACGGGCTCGAAGCGCAAGCCGTCGAAACGGCGCACGCCCGCATGCGTGCCCAGCCACAGGAAACCGTCATTGCCCTGTGTCATGACGATGATATCGTCGGGCGCGCCGTCACTGGCCGTCCAGCGCGTGTGCTGCAGCTGATGGATACCGCGTGCGGCATCGATGGCCAGCCCGCAAGGACTGGCCAGCATGAACATCAGCCACAGCAGGAAGACGCGCATGACGGCTGTCAGGACACGGGCACGGCGGTCCGACCGCTACGCTGCTCCACCACGATCAGCCCGCCCAGCAGCGCCAGCGGCACGGCCAGCGCCGCGAAACCGAAGACCAGGTAGCCAAAGCCGGCAGCGATGGCGCCCAGCGCAAAGGCCAGCAGCGGCCAGAAAAACTTCCCGCAGCGCGCACGCGTGCCCCCATCGGCCGCGCCGCGCAGCACGTCGACGGTGTCGAGCACGATCTGCGTCACGTTCCCCGTCATCATGGAGGTGGGCGCCAGATGCGCCAGCAGCAGACGGCTGGTGGCGCTGTGCACACCCATGGCGGCCGTGCCCAGCAAGCCGGCCAGCATCGCCAGCGTGCCCACTTCCTTGCCGACCGGCTCGGCCAGCACGCCGAACACCATGAAACCAGCCAGCAAGATCCATTGCAGCAGGAAGGCCAGGGTCAGCGCCGGACCGCCGCGGCGCTCGATGGCCAGCACCATCAGGCGCGTGGCGACGATGCCGGCGATAAAGGCGGGAAAGGCGAGGATTTTCAGCAGGATGGGGATGCGCGTCGGTTCGGCCAGCGCGGCGCCGATCAGCACGAAGTTGCCCGTGACATGGGCGGTAAACAAGCCGAACAGGGCGATGAAGCCCAGCGTATCGACATACCCGGCCAAAAAGCCCAGGCTGGTGCCGTATAAACGGCTGTGTGGTGCTTGATCCATGAGGACTCCCTGCGATGCGGTAAACCGCGATAAAAAATGCATCCGGACGCATGCCCAGCCGCTACTGCCGGCATGGTAATCCATGTCGCGTGCCGCCGCACCCGCCCTTAGACCAGTCGGCACGCCGCCATACCTGCCCTACCTGATCTTTTGACCCGTGTCCGCTCCCGAGCCCTGGGCTACACTGGACGCAGATCCTGGCCGCGCCCCGGCCTCCCCCCGCATTGCCACCATGGAGCCGCATCATGACCGAACCGACCCTTTCCTCCGCCGCGCCGCTGATACTGATCAACGGCTGCTTCCACACCGTCGACAAGTCGTGCCCGCAGGCGAGCGCCGTGGCCATCGCCGACGGCAAATTCCTCGCTGTCGGCGATGCCGACGACGTCATGCGCCACCGCAAGCCGGACAGCCGCGTGATCGACCTCGGTGGCCGCACCGTCATTCCCGGCCTGAACGACTCGCACCTGCACCTGATCCGCGGCGGCTTGAACTACAACCTGGAACTGCGCTGGGAAGGCGTGCCCTCGCTGGCCGACGCCCTGCGCATGCTCAAGGATCAGGCCTTGCGCACGCCGAACCCGCAGTGGGTGCGCGTGGTCGGCGGCTGGAACGAATTCCAGTTCGCGGAAAAGCGCATGCCGACCTTGGATGAAATCAACGCGGCCGCGCCCGACACCCCCGTCTTCATCCTGCACCTGTACGACCGCGCCTTGCTGAACCGCGCGGCCCTGCGCGTGGTCGGCTACGACAAAAATACGCCGAACCCGCCCGGCGGCGAAATCGTGCGCGATGCTGCCGGCAACCCGACGGGCATGCTGATCGCGCGGCCGAACGCGATGATACTGTATGCGACCCTGGCCAAGGGCCCGACCTTGCCGCGCGAACTACAAGTCAATTCCACGCGCCAGTTCATGCGCGAACTGAACCGCCTCGGCATCACCAGCGCCATCGATGCGGGCGGCGGCTTCCAGAATTATCCGGAAGACTACGCGGTGGTCGAGGAACTGGCGCAAAAGGAGCAGCTGACCATCCGCATCGCCTACAACCTGTTCACGCAAAACAAGGGCCGCGAACTGGAGGATTTTGAAAAATGGACGGAGATGGTCACGCCGGGCCAGGGCGACGATTACTACCGCCATAACGGCGCCGGCGAAATGCTGGTGTTTTCCGCCGCCGACTTCGAGGATTTCCTTGAGCCGCGCCCGGACCTGGCGCCCGGCATGGACGACGAACTGGAAAAGGTGGTGCGCCACCTGGTCTCCAAACGCTGGCCCTTCCGTCTGCACGCCACCTACGACGAATCGATCGACCGCATGCTGACGGTCTTTGAAAAGGTCAACCGCGATATCCCATTCGACGGTCTGCACTGGATGTTCGACCACTGCGAAACCATCACGCCGAAAAACATCGACCGGGTCAAGGCGCTGGGCGGCGGCATCGCCATCCAGCACCGCATGGCCTTCCAGGGCGAATACTTCGTCGACCGCTACGGCGCGGAAGCGGCCAAGGCCACGCCGCCGATCGCCCGCATGCTGGCCTCGGGCGTGCCCGTGGGCGGCGGCACGGACGCCACCCGGGTCGCCAGCTACAACCCGTGGACGGCGCTGTACTGGCTGGTATCGGGCCGCACCGTGGGCGGCTTGCGCCTGTACGACGCGGGCAGCCGTTTGTCGCGCGACACGGCGCTGGAACTGTGGACGGCGGGCAGCGCCTGGTTCTCGAGCGAGCAAGGCAAGAAGGGCCGCATCCAGGAAGGCATGCTGGCCGACCTGGCCGTGCTGAGCGCGGATTTTTTCAGCATCGATGAAGAGGCGATCAAGTCGATCGAATCGGTGCTCACCATCGTCGGCGGCAAGATCGTCTACGGCCAGGCGGAATTTTCCCATCTGGCGCCGCCAGCCATCCCCGTGCTGCCCGACTGGTCGCCCGTGAAAAACGTGGCCGGCCACTACCGCGCCGCGCCGCCGCAAAAGACCAGCGCCATGCAACAGCACCAGTGCCAGGGCGCCTGCGGCGTGCACGCCCACGCCCACGACGTGGCGCGCAAGAGTTCCGTACCCGTCTCCAGCCACTCCGGTTTCTGGGGCGCGCTGGGGTGCAGCTGCTTTGCGTTTTGAGGCATGGTGATGCGTGTATTCTCATGCGCTGCCGGCGCCCTGGCGCTGGCGGCCGCCCTGCCCAGCCATGCGCAGGAAAACGTGCAGCTGTACGGCCGCCTGAACGTGGCGCTCGAAACGCTGCACTCGTCCGGCAGCGGCGACAGCGTGCAGCGCGTCTCCAACAACCGCTCCGTGCTCGGTTTTCGCGGCAGCGAAGACCTGGGCGGCGGCTGGCAGGCCCTGTTCCAGGTCGAGGGCACCCTGGCACCCGACTCGGGCGCCGGCAGCCTGGCCGCGCGCGACACGCGCGTCGGCATTGCCGGACCGTGGGGCACGCTGTTTGGCGGCAACTGGACCCTGCCCTACAACAGCGCCACATCCGCGCTCGACCCGTTCTACCCCACAACGGCCGGCTACATGAGCTTGATGGGCAATGGCTCCGCCTCGAACGATAGCAATACCAGCAACACCTACTCGTTCGACCGGCGCCAGCAGAATAGCCTGCATTACTGGTCGCCGCCATGGCAGGGCTGGTCGCTGCGCGTGGCGCGCGGCATGGGGGAAGAGCGGCCCGCCAGCGGCGCGCATCCGGCACTGACTTCGGCCGCATTGATCTACGACGGCGGCGCCCTGTACGCCACCCTGGCGCAGGAAGACCATCACGACTACCAGGGACGCGGGCTGACCGACCGTGGCAGCAAGCTGGCGATCGCCTGGCGGATCGACAGTGCCACGCAGCTGGCGGTGGCAGTGGAAAGCCTGCGCTATGCGACGCCCACGGGTGAGCTGCGCCGCCGCACGGCCTACTTTTCCGCCACGCGCCAGTTCGGCCCCCATGGCTTGCGTTTCGGCCTGGCGCATGCCCAAAGCGCCAGCGGCGGCGCGCTGGAAACCATCGGCACGGTGCGCGCGGGAACCGGTACGGGCGCCACCCACGCCACCGCCGGCTACGACTACCAGCTGTCGAAACGCAGCAGCCTGTATGCCTACTACACACGCCTGGCCAACGGCAGCAACGGCGTCGCCGACTTTGCCATCAACAGCCTGGGACGCGACGCAGCAACCAAGGGCGCCACCTTGTCGGGCGTGACGCTGGGAATCCGGCACAATTTCTGAGCCACGATTTCCAATACGGCGGTTTTCGTGGACAACCCCGCGCGCGGCGGGTACAGTCAGCAATCGGCAACCAGGGCAGGCATCCACGGACAAACATCATGAAGCGAGCACCAACGCCAGCGCGCAGCGACTGGGTCAAGTGCGCCGAACCGGTGCAAGGAGTCGAACGCATCGAGGCATGGTTCAAGGGCAAGGCCTATGCCATGCACCGCCACGACACTTACGCCATCGGCCGCACGCTGGCGGGCGTGCAGCGTTTCAGCTACCGCCGCGGCCAGCGCGACAGCCTGCCCGGCAATACCATGATCCTGCATCCCGACGAGGCGCACGATGGCCAAGCGGGCACCGACGCCGGCTTCCGCTACCGCATGCTGTATATCGAACCGGCGCTGCTCCAGGATGTGCTGGGCGGACGCGCGCTGCCCTTCATTGAAGGTGGCGTGTCGACCGATTCCCGCCTGGCGGCGGCCACGTCCGCCTTGCTGCCGCACGACGGCCACCCGCTCGAAGCGCTGGAACAGAGCGAGGCGCTGGCCGAGCTGGCGCATGCGCTGGCGGCGGCGGCCGGCACACCGGCGCAACGTCCAAAAGGCGACTTCCTGGCGGCGCGGCGCGCGCGCGACTATTTGCAGGCGCACTGCACCCACGCCGTCACCCTGGCGCAGCTTGAAGCGGCAACGGGACGCGACCGCTGGAGCCTGTCGCACGACTTTCGCGTGTTCTATGGCACCAGCCCCTACCGCTATCTGACGATGCGGCGCCTGGAGAGGGTGCGGCGCCTGCTGCTGGCAGGCAGCACGCTCGCCTCGGCCGCCATGGCCGCGGGCTTTGCCGACCAGAGCCACATGACGCGACATTTCCTGAAAACCCATGGACTGACGCCTGGCCGCTGGCTGCGCTACGCCAGCGGCATCGGCCAGGACTGAAAACACCCACGATCGTTCAATACGGCCGGCAGGCGCCTGCGTATTCTGGCTGTATCGCCACTTGAACGGAGCACAGCATGACTATCACCATCACCACGCGCGGCCAGGGCCGGTCCATCGACCTGGCAGGCAAGGTCTCCCTGTTAGAGGGGCACTGGCAGCCGCGCGTCATCGCCGAAATGAATGACTACCAATTCAAGGTCGTCAAGGTACTGGGCCAATTCCAATGGCACCGGCACGCCGATACGGATGAAACCTTCATCGTGCTGGACGGCGAATTGCACATCGCCCTGCGCGGCCCTGGCTACGCGGAAGGACACGCCATCGTGCTCACTACCGGCCAGATGGCCGTGGTGCCCAAGGGTGTCGAACATAAACCGTGCGCCCTCGCCGAAACCAGGCTGCTGCTGATCGAGCCGCGCGGCGTGGTCAACACGGGCGACGGCGACGCGGGCGAGCGCACTGTGGAGAACGATCAGTGGATTTGAAGCAGGAAAGATAACAGTGACAAAAACAAAAAACCCGCTGACTTTTGCAAGTCAGCGGGCTTTCTGATGAAACCTGGTGCCGTTGGCCGGAATCGAACTGGCGACCTTCACATTACGAATGTGCTGCTCTACCAACTGAGCTACAACGGCGAAGACCCACATTCTACAAACAATGCACAAAATTTGCTAGTGTCAACGCGAACTTTTTTGCATTTTTTTAGCAGCCCGGCTGCGGGCCGCTGAAAATCGTGGAAAAGTGCGGCTTTTTTACTCGGCGTGATACGCGGTGACGCGGGCCACTTCGTCCTTCGAGCCGAGGAAGACGGGCACGCGCTGGTGCAGCTTGTGCGGGGCGATGTCCATGATGCGCTGCTGGCCGTCGGTGGCCGCGCCGCCGGCTTGCTCGACGATGAAGGCCATCGGGTTCGCTTCGTACATCAGGCGCAGCTTGCCCGGCATCGAGGTGTCGCGCAGGTCGGCCGGGTACATGAAGATGCCGCCGCGGTTCAGGATGCGGTGCACGTCGGCCACCATCGAGGCGATCCAGCGCATGTTGAAATTGGTGCCGCGCGGGCCCGTGTCGCCGGCCAGCAGTTCGTCGACATAGCGCTTCACGGGCGGATGCCAGTGGCGCGCGTTCGACATATTGATGGCGAATTCCTTCGTCGTCGGCGGAATCTGCATATTGCTTTGCGTGAGGACCCACGAACCCATCTCGCGGTCCAGGGTGAAGCAATTCACGCCATTGCCGAAGGTCAGCACCAGCATGGTTTGCGGGCCGTACACGGCGTAACCGGCCGCCACTTGCTTGCTGCCCGCCTGCATGAAATCCTGCTCGGTCGGCTGCCCCATGCCGTCCGGCGCCTTCAGTACCGAGAAAATGGTGCCGATCGAGACGTTGACGTCGATGTTCGACGAGCCATCCAACGGGTCGAACAGCAGCATGTATTCGCCCTTCGGATAGCGGTTCGGGATAGGGTGGATCGATTCCATTTCTTCCGACGCCATGGCCGCCAGGTGGCCGCCCCATTCGTTCGCTTCGAGCAAAATCTCGTTGGAGATGATGTCGAGTTTTTTCTGTACTTCGCCCTGCACGTTTTCCGTATCGGCCGTGCCCAGCACTTCCCCGAGGGCGCCCTTGCCGACGGCGTGGCTGATGGTTTTGCAGGCGCGCGCGACGACTTCGATCAGCAGGCGCAGTTCGGCCGGAATGCTGTTGTTCGAGCGCTGCTCTTCAACCAGGTATTGCGTAAGACTGATGCGTTTCATGAAACCCCTTAGTTAGTGTTTTAAATACGTCTCGTGCGGTGATTGTCGGCTTACGCGCCGTTGGCGCTAAGCCGACCTACGAAATCATGACGCCGTGTAGGTCGGATCAGCCCGCAGGGCGTCATCCGACAGCCGTCAATTGGCCAATGCCTTGGAAACGACTTCCATCACGTCGTTCGACAAACTGGCCTGGCCGGCGACTTGCTCCAGCGCCGTGCGCATGTGGTTTTGCAGCGCCGGCACGTAACGGCGCCAGCGGTCCATGGAGCGCGCCAGGCGCGCGGCCACCTGCGGATTCAGGGCATCGAGCGCGATGACCTGCTCGGCCCAGAAGGCGTAGCCGCTGCCGTCGGACGCATGGAATTGCGATGGATTGCCGTTGGTGAAATTGAAGATCAGGCTGCGCGCGCGGTTCGGATTTTTCAAGGTGAAGGCCGGATGCGTCATCAGCTGGCGCACGGCTTGCACGTCGGTCGTCGGCGCGGCCGCCTGCATGGCGAACCACTTGTCGACCACCAGCGCCTCGTTCTCGAAGTCGGCATAGAAGCTGGTCAAGGCCGCCTGCGCATGCGGCTGCGAGCCGGAATGAATCAGCGCCGCCAGCGCCGCGGCGCGGTCCGTCATGTTGCCGGCATTGTCGAACTGCAGCCGCGCCAGGTCCAGCTCCGCCGCTTCGGGCGCGATCAGCAGATACGACAGGGCCAGGTTTTTCAGCGCGCGCTTGCCGGCCGACAGGGCGTCGGGGCTGTAGTCGCCCGGCGTCTGGTTGGCGTGGTATTGCGCCAGCAATTCAGGTTTCAGGGCTGCCGCGATGGTGCGGCGCATGAACTGGCGCGCCGCATGGATCGCCTGCGGGTCGACTTGCGCCATGCGCTCGGCGATGATGGTTTCCGACGGCAGGATCAGGGCCAGCTCGCGGAAGGCAGGATCGAGGGTGTCGTCGGCCAGCAAGGCGCGCTGCGCTGCGATGAAGGTGTCGTCCAGCGCCAGGGTCTCGCCGGCGGCGACGGCGGCGGTCAGTTTCAGCAGGCGCTCCATGGCCAGGCGCTGGCCCGCTTCCCAGCGGTTCACGGGATCGCTGTCGTGGCGGAATAGGTGCAGCAGCTCCGCATCGGTATAGCCGTATTCGAGCACCACGGGCGCGGAAAAATCGCGCAGCAGCGATGGCACGGGTTCTTCCGTCACATGCGTGAAACGGAAGGTCTGCGACGCCTGCGTCAATTCCAGCACGACGCTGGCAGCGCCGTTCGACGCCACGCCATCCACGTGCAGCGGCAGGTCGCTGCCATCGGCAGCCAGCAAGCCAACGGTGACGGGAATGTGGAAAGGCAGTTTTTTCGGCTGGCCCGGCGTGGCGGGGCAGCTTTGCGCCAGGGTCAGCTCGAACGTCCGGCTGGCGGCGTCGTAGCGCGTGGAAGCGGTGACGACGGGCGTGCCGGCCTGGCTGTACCAGCGTTCGAACTGGCTGAAGTCGCGGCCATTTGCGTCCGCCATGGCGGCGCGGAAGTCGTCGCACTGCACGGCCTGGCCATCGTGGCGTTCGAAATACAGGTCCATGCCCTTGCGGAAACCGTCGCGGCCCACGAGGGTCTGGTACATACGCACCACTTCGGCGCCCTTCTCGTAGATGGTGACCGTATAAAAGTTATTGATCTCGACGAAAGAGTCGGGACGCACGGGATGGGCCATCGGGCCCGCGTCTTCGGGGAACTGCGCCTGGCGCAGGGTACGCACCTGGTCGATGCGCGTGACGGCGCGGCCCGTGTCCGTGCCGATCATGTCGGCCGAGAATTCCTGGTCGCGGAATACCGTCAAGCCTTCTTTCAGCGACAGCTGGAACCAATCGCGGCACGTCACGCGGTTGCCGGTCCAGTTATGGAAGTATTCGTGGCCCACCACCGCTTCGATGCCCGCGTAATCGACGTCGGTCGCCACGCGCGGATTGGCCAGCACGTACTTGGTGTTGAAGATGTTCAGGCCCTTGTTTTCCATGGCGCCCATGTTGAAGTCGCCCACGGCGACGATCATGAAACGATCGAGGTCCAGCTCCAGGCCGAAGCGCTCCTCGTCCCAGCGGATCGAGTTTTTCAGCGACTGCATGGCGTAATCGGTCTTATCGAGGTTGCCCTCTTCCACCCACACCTGCAGCAGCACTTCGCGGCCGGACTTGAGCGTGTAGTGTTCTTCCTGGCATACCAGGCGCGCGGCGACCAGCGCGAACAGGTAGGACGGTTTCTTGAACGGGTCTTCCCACTTGGCGTAATGGCGGCCATCGCCCAGGTCGCCCTCTTCGATCAGGTTGCCATTCGATAGCAGCACCGGATAGCGTTCCTTGTCGGCGCGCAGCATGACCGTGTACTTGGCCATCACGTCCGGGCGGTCCGGGAAGAAGGTGATGCGGCGGAAGCCTTCCGCTTCGCACTGCGTGAAGAAATTATGGTTCGACACGTACAGGCCGGACAGCGAGGTATTGTCCTGCGGCGCCAGCACGGTCTCGATATCGAGCAGCACCTCGTCCGGGGCCTTGGGGATGGTCAGCATGCCTGCCGTCAGCTTGTATTGCGACGGTTTCAGCAGCTTGCCATTCAGGCGTACCAGCACCAGTTCGATGTGTTCGCCGTGCAATTCGATGCTGCGGCTGGTGCTGGCCGGGTTGTGGCGCATGCGGATCCGGCTCGCCACCACTGTGCGGGCGGGATCAAGATCGAAACCAAGTTCGACGCTGTCGACCAGGAAGCTGGGCGGCGTGTAATCTTTGCGGTAAATCGTCTGAGGGCTGTCTGTGCGCATAGGGATTTGGGTGGGAGCGGAGGCAAAAGCCTATTTTACCAACACCAGCCGCCGATAGTCGCGATTCAGCTCAGGAATGTTGGATTCCCTTACACGCCGACATACCAGGTAACATTCTGTAATAATGAATAGAAACAAATAGAACTATTCTTATAATACCAAGCGATGAATTGCGTCTACTAATCAGGAGGTCATGCAATGAAACGATATCTCACCATCATGATGGCCGCATTGACCGTGTTGCTGACCGGATGCGCCACCACCATACGCAGCGATGTGACCGTCTTCCATGAGTGGCCCGCGCAATTGCAGGACAAATCGTATGCGTTTGAAGCGCCAGCGGCGGAAGACGACACGCTGGAATACCGCAGCTACCAGAACCTGGTGCGCGCGGAACTGGCCAAGCACGGCTTCGGCGAAGCTTCCGGCCCCGCGGCAGCCAATTTGCGCGTGGCGATGAATTTTTCCACCGTCGACTATCCTGAACGCGTGCTGCAGGCCACCGACCCGTTCTGGTATGGTCCCGGCTACTGGCCTGGCCGCTACGGCTACCGCTACGGCGCATGGCCAGGCTATGGCCGCTTCGGCTACAACCCCTACTGGTATGGTCCGATGGATGTGGAAGAAAGCGTACGCCACAAATACGAACGCGAATTGCGCATCACCATCAATGACCGCAACGGCAAGAAACTGTACGACGTGACCGTGCAATCGACCAGCAACAAGCGCGCCACCTCGCAAGTGATGCCGGCCATGGTAGCGAGCGCCTTTGCCGACTTCCCCGGCCAGAGCGGCGTGCCACGCAAAGTCGAAGTGAAAATAGAATAATTTCGTGGCAAGACAAAAAAAACCGGCTGGTGCAGCGATGCGCCAGCCGGTTTTTTTCATGTCTGTTTTATGCCTATGAGTAATACGCCTCGGCGGCAAAGGTGAGCGCGCCGATCAGGGCCACGGCCAACAACAGCACGATCAGCAGGCGGCCGAATTTCGGCGCGCCGTCTCTTTCGCTGCCGCCGCTCATGGCACGATGATGGTCGAACCGGTCGTCTTGCGCCCTTCCAGGTCCGTGTGCGCCTGGGCGATATTGGCCAGGCTGTAGCGCTGGTTGATCTCGATTTTGACTTCGCCGCTGCTGACGACGCCGAACAGCGAAGTGGCCATCTCTTCCAGGTTCGCGCGGTTCGAGGCATAGCTGAACAGGGCCGGGCGCGTGATGAAGAGCGAGCCGCGCGAGGCCAGTTCGCTGAGCGTAAATGCCGGCACGGGACCGGAGGCGTTGCCGAAGCTGACCATCATGCCCAGCGGCGCCAGACAGTCGAGCGAACCCGTAAACGTATCCTTGCCGATGGAATCGTAGACCACGGAGACGCCCTTGCCGCCCGTGATCTCGCGCACGCGCTCGACGAAGTTTTCCGTGTTGTAGTTGATGACGTGGGCCGCGCCATGCGCCTTGGCCAGCGCCGCCTTTTCATCGGAACCGGCCGTGCCGATCAGGTTCACGCCCAGCACCTTGGCCCACTGGCAGGCGATCAGGCCCACGCCGCCCGCGGCCGCGTGGAACAGAATGGTATCGCCCGCCTTCAGCGCCACCGTGCGGTGGAACAGGTATTGCACCGTCAAGCCTTGCAGCATCATGGCGGCGGCCGTATCGAAACCGATGCGTTCGGGCAGCACCAGCAGCAGGGCCGCCGGCAGGTTGCGCTGCTGCGCATACGCGCCATTGATACGCGCCGCGTAGGCCACCCGATCGCCGACCTTCACTTCCGTGACGCCCTCGCCCACCGCCTCGACGATGCCCGCGCCTTCCACGCCCAAGCCATTCGGCAGCGGCTGCGGGTACAAGCCCGTGCGGAAATACACGTCGATGAAATTGAGGCCGATGGCCTCGTGTTTCACGCGCGCCTCGCCGGGACCGGGCGGCGGCAATTCCACATCCACGTATTCCATCACTTCCGGGCCGCCCACGCGCTGTACGCGAATGGCTTTGGTGGTAATCGTTGCGCTCACAATATGCTCCTTGAAGAAGAATCGGGAAAAACGTCAGGCGGCCGCGCTGGCCCGCGCCTGCAGCTGCGACAGCACCAAATGCGCCGACGACAGATTCGTTGCGCACGCCACGTTGTGCACGTCGCAGGCGCGCACCAGGGCGTTGATGTCCGGCTCGTGCGGCTGCGGCGTCATCGGGTCGCGCAGGAAAATCACGCAATCGATCAAGCCTTCCACCAGCAGCGAGCCGATCTGCAAGTCGCCGCCGAACGGGCCCGAATGCTTGCGCTCGACGGCCAGGCCCAGCTCGTTGATCAGGCGGCCGCCCGTCGTGCCCGTGGCCGACAGTTCGCAGCTCTTGAGGAAATCCAAGTATTCGCCCGCCAGGGTAATCATGTCATCTTTTTTCTTGTCGTGGGCAATCAGGGCGATGCGTGTTTTCATGGTGCGGACCATTTCAGTGAGTGGAAGAATTATTTCTTTTTCGACAGCAAGTAAATACCGGCCAATACCAGGCTGGTGCCAGCCAGTTGCCAGTTGGTGATCGGTTCGTCGAGGATCATGGCACCGAGGAACAGGGTCGACACGGGGCCGATCATGCCCGCCTGCGAAGCGACGGGCGCGCCGATGCGTTCGACGGCGATCATCGTCATAAAGACGGGCATCACCGTGCAAAAGATGCCGTTGAGCAAGGACAAGCCATACACGGGCATGGGCTGGATCAGCAGTTCGACGGGGCGCAGGATGAAAAATTGAGCGATGCAGGCAAAGCTGGCCACGCACATCGCGTAGCTGACCAGGCGCATGGAGCCGATACGTTTCACCAGCTCGCCCGAGCCCAGCAGATACACGGCATACGAGCAGGCCGAGCCCAACACGAGGGTGGAACCGAGCGCCACATTGCTGGCGCCGCCCTGCAAGTCGTGCACGAACACCAGCACGATGCCGCAATACGAGGTGAGCAAGGCCAGCCATTGCAGGCGGCTGATGCGCTGCTTGAAGTACACGGTGGTAATCAGCAGCACGAAGGTGGGCGTGAGAAACAGGATCAGGCGCTCCAGCCCCACGGAAATGTATTGCAGGCCCAGGAAGTCCAGATAGCTGGACAGGTAATAGCCGACCAGGCCCAGCCCGACGAGGCGCCAGCGGTCGCTGACCGACAGTGGCGGCTCCGTGCGCATCTTCCACCAGGCGATGACGGCGAACACGGGCAGCGAGAAGATCATCCTGAAGGCGATCAGGGTGACGGCGTCGATCTGGTAGCGGTACAGCAGCTTGGCGACGATGGCCTTGGTGGAAAACAGCACCGCCCCGCCCACGGCGATGGCCAGGCCACCGAGATAGACGGAACGGGGAATAGATGGAGGGGTTGCTTGCGGGGAACTGGAGCTCATGCCCAGATTGTAATGGCAAAAGCCAAAGGCGGCGTGGGTGGGGCGTAGGTCGGGTTAGCCCAAAGGGCGTAACCCGACACCACCGCAATGTAACCCGACACCACCGCAACGTAACCCGCCCCCCATCCCCGCCAACCATGTTGTCGGATTACGCGCGGCATGGCCGCGCTAATCCGACCTACCCTTTACGCCACCACCACCGCCGCCGCGCCCGCCGTCACTGTGGCCGTCGTCACGCGCGCAATCACGTTCGACGGCGCCGCCGTGCCGATCAGTTTATTCACCTGCTTGAACTGCGCCACCAGCTTGCCTGGCGTCAAGGTCACCACCGTGTAGCCCTGCGCATCCGTATTCAAATGCTTGATCCACGGATTGTTGCCAAGGCCCGATAATTGCTGCGCCAGGCCCAGCAGGGTCACGCTGAAGTCAGTGCTCACTTTCAAGCCAGCCTGCACGGCTGATACGGTCGCGTCCAGCTGGGCTTCCGGCACGCCCTTGGCGGCCAGGGCGCCGCGCAGTTGCACGCGCAACTGCTCCAGCAGGCTGTCGACGGTGGGCGCCGTCTTGCCCATGGTGTAGTCGAGCAGGTTGACGTCGAGGTTGACCGTGCCCAGGCCCGTGACGGGAATGGCCAACGGATAACTGACGAGAGTGCCGATGTCGCCCAAGGCGCCAGCGGCCGACTTCAGATAGCTGAAGAAGGAATCCGAGCTGACGCCCGCCGAGACCAGGTCCACCATGACGGGCGTGCCGCCGCCGGCCGCGTCGAAGTCGTCGCTGACCGTGCCGGCAAAAAACGAGTGGATATCGCCGGTAATGGCGACCACATTGCCGATGGCGTTGTTTTTCAGGTGCGCCATCAAATTCTTGCGCTCGCTGTTGTAGCCATCCCACTGGTCGCAATTGAGCAGAAAGCGCGTGAAGAACGGCGCCAGCGCCGCTTGCTGGCCCGACGCGGCGACAAAGCTGGACGCCGCGCCCTTGGCCTGCACGTCGGGCTTGATCCAGCCGAAGGCGATCACTTGCGCGGCGGCCGCAGGCGAGCCGCTGTTGTAGGCGGCTACCGTGATGCCGGCCTGGGCCGCGCTCAAGCCGGCTCCGACGGCAGCGGCGCCCTGCGCGCCGGCATTGGCTGCCGCGCCGGCAATGGCCATGGCCGCCGCCTGCGCCACGGACTGCGATGCACCGGCCGTCGAGGCGGCCACGATGCTTGAGGCCAGCGGCACGCTGCCGCCCACCAGCGGCAAGGTGCCGGCGATGGCCTGGCCCACGTTCGACATCGCGCTCAGGGCCAGCAAAGTGGCAATCGCATCCGTGCCATTCAAGCCCATGCGCAGCAGGGACACTTCATTGCCCCACAGCTTCCAGGTCGAGGTGGCCGCCTTCATCTTGCTTTTCCACCAGTCGCGCTGCGTGCTGCCCAGCATGGCAACAAAGGCCAGCGGGTCGGCGCCGGCCTTTGAGGCGGCCGCCATTTTCTGCCCTTCCACGCTGTCGAACAGCGCTTGCGGCACCAGGTAGCGGCTGCCGATGCTGCCCAGCGGCTTGCCCGTGGCCGGGTTGATCGTCGATTCGGCGATTGCATGGTCGGCGCGGTACAGGCGCTCGTCCGTCATCACCAGCTGCATCAGTTTGCCGAACTGGAAATCGCGGTAGATCTGGATGTTCTGGAAGGTTGTCGCGGCGCTATCGAACGTGACGTCGGCCGGCATGTATTCGAACCATGCCTGGTTGGCGCTGCGGCGGCGGGCCGGCTGGTGCAGATCGCTGCCATCAAGCGCCACGATGCCTTCGTAGGTGGAGGCATCCTGCCAGGCGTCGTCCGTGAATTCATGGTCGTCCCAGATGGCGATGAAGGCAAAGCGCTCGTGCACGGCTTGCAGGCGCGTATCGGTGCGGTATTTCTTGTACAGGTAGCGGTAATCGGCCACCGTGGTCGCGTATTTCGCGCCGGAGGTGCCGCTTTTATACGTGCCGTCGGGCAATTTCAGCTGGTCGTGGCGGCTTTCCACGGCACCGCTCTGGAAGGCCTCGCCCACCGTTTCATAGATGTAATCGCCCAGGTGGACGATGAAATCGAGCGATTCGTTGGCGGCGATGTGCGACAGCGCGCCCCAATGGTTGATGCTCCAGTCCTGGCACGTCAGGTAGGCGAACTGCAGCTGCGACACGTCGCTGGTCGCGGCGGGCGCCGTCTTGAAACGGCCCACATTGGAGCGCACGTCGCCGGCGATGAACTGGTAAAAATACACCTGGCCCGGCTGCAGGCCCGTCACCTTGTGGCGCAGCGTATTGTCGAAATCGGCTTTCAGGGGCAGCTTGGCGTCGACGATGGGCGTGCCGGCCAGGGCCGTATTGCCGCCCAGGGCGGCCGTATTGTCGCTGGCGCTGACGATCAGGCGCACGGCCACGTCCGACTTGCCGGCCACGGCGGGCGCGACGGCGTCGAAACTGGCTGGCACGACGCGCGTCCACAGCATGGCGCTGTCGGCGCGCGGGTCGCCCGAGGCCACGCTTTGCGGGAATTTCCAGTCGCTGCCCGAGGCCAGCGGCACGCCAGGATCGCTGTGATCGGTGCTGCCGCAGGCGGCAAGGCCGACGGTGGCCACGGAAACCGTAATAAAGCCGCCCAATTTCAGAAATTGCCGCCTGTCCATTTGACTTGCCATGATGTCGCGCCCTCGATATGGTGAAAGCGCGTCACTTTAGCAACAGATTGTGTCATCCTGATGACGGAGCCATGCCGCTTCGCAGGGGGCCGATATGCTAAAATGTCGGCCACAATTGAACACCCGTCTAAGGAAGATTCGACATGGCAGGACATAGCAAATGGGCCAATATCAAGCATAAAAAGGCTGCCACCGATGCCAAGCGCGGCAAAATCTGGACGCGCCTGATCAAGGAAATCACGGTCGCGGCCCGCATGGGCGGCGCCGACGCCATCACCAATCCGCGCCTGCGCCTGGCCGTCGACAAGGCGGCTGACGCCAATATGCCGAAAGACAACGTCCAGCGCGCGATCAACCGCGGCAGCGGCGGCGTCGATGGCGCCAACTATGAAGAAGTGCGCTACGAAGGCTACGGCGTGGGCGGCGCGGCCGTCATCGTCGAATGCATGACCGACAACAAGGTCCGCACGGTGGCCGAGGTGCGCAACGCCTTCAACAAGAACGGCGGCAACATGGGCAACGAAGGCTCCGTCGCCTTCATGTTCCAGCATTGCGGCCAGCTGCTGTTCGCGCCGGGCACCGACGAAGACAAGCTGATGGAAGCGGCCCTGGAAGCGGGTGCCGACGACGTCATCGCCGATGAAGAAGGCGGCTTCGAAGTGGTCACGCCCGTGCACGATTTCGCCGCCGTCAAGGAAGCGCTGGAAGCGGCCGGCTTCAAGGCCGAAGTGGCCGAAGTCATCATGAAGCCGGCGACGGAAACCGTCTACGCGGGCGACGACGCCGTCAAGATGCAAAAACTGATCGATGCGCTGGAACTGCTGGACGACGTCCAGGAAGTCTTTACGAATGCCTTGATCGAAAACTAAGCAAAAATATGCTGTACACCTCAAGGGCGGCACCGCCGCCCTGCAACCCACACTGAACGAACGGTCCCTATGAAAATTCTGGTAGTCGGCTCTGGCGGCCGCGAACACGCCCTGGCCTGGAAACTGGCCCAGTCCGAACGCATACAGATGGTGTATGTCGCACCGGGCAACGGCGGCACCGCGCGCGATGCGCGCCTGGTCAATCTCGACATCAGCGACCCGCAATTGCTGGCCGACTTCGTTCAGCAGGAACACATCGGCCTGACCGTCGTCGGCCCGGAAGTGCCGCTGGCGGCCGGCATCGTCAACCTGTTCCGCTCGCGCGGCCTGAAAATCTTCGGCCCGACCAAGGAAGCGGCACAACTGGAGTCGTCGAAAGACTTCGCCAAGGCCTTCATGCAGCGCCACGGCATCCCGACGGCCGCCTACCAGACGTTTTCCGACGTCGCTCCCGCGCATGCCTACGTCGACGCCATGGGCGCGCCGATCGTCATCAAGGCCGACGGCCTGGCCGCCGGCAAGGGCGTGGTCGTCGCCATGACCCTGGAAGAAGCGCACCAGGCGGTCGACATGATGCTGTCCGATAACCAGTTCGGCGACGCCGGCGCGCGCATCGTCATCGAGGAATTCCTCGCCGGCGAAGAAGCGAGCTTCATCGTCATGTGCGACGGCAAGAACATCCTGCCGCTGGCCACCAGCCAGGACCACAAGCGCCTGAAGGATCACGACCAGGGCCCGAACACGGGCGGCATGGGCGCGTATTCGCCGGCACCCATCGTCACGCCGGCCATGCATGCGCGCGTCATGCGCGAAATCATTGTGCCGACCATCCAGGGCATGGCCAAGGACGGCATCACGTTCACGGGCTTCCTGTACGCTGGCCTGATGATCGACGACAAGGGCACGCCGAAGACGCTGGAATTCAACTGCCGCATGGGCGACCCGGAAACGCAACCCATCATGGCGCGCCTGAAGACCGACCTGGTCACCGTCATGGAACACGCCGTCAACGGCACGCTCGACGCAGTGGAACTGGAATGGGACCGCCGCACGGCCGTTGGCGTCGTGATGGCCGCCGCCGGCTACCCTGACGATCCCGTCAAGGGCACGCCGATCGGCGACATCCCGGCCGAAACGCCGGACGCCGTCACCTTCCATGCGGGCACCCGCATCGACGGCGAACGCCTGGTCACCAACGGCGGGCGCGTGCTGTGCGTGGTGGGCCTGGGCGACAGCATCAAGATGGCGCAGAAGCAGGCATATGAAACCGTGGAAAAAATCCATTTCGACGGCGCGCAGTACCGCCGCGACATCGGCTGGCGCGGCCTGAAGCACTAAGCACCCAGCACGCCGCTTTGCGGCAAACGGCGGGGCCGGCGCGGAAGTCATCCGCCCCGGCCCCGTTCATATTGGCGCGCCGGGAAAACCGGCATTGCGCTAAGATGCAGCCCATGTCCAGCCCCAGCCAACTCCACCCCGCCCTCGCCCAGGTACGCCAGCTCGGCCTGATCACGGACGATGAACTCGACGACGCCATCGCCGAACTGGACATTATCGAACTGCAACGCAGCCATAACGAAGAAGAGGATATCGACGTGCCGGAGCTGGCCGCTGACGCGGGGCTGGTCGACACCCTGGCATGGCTGCTGCTCACGGACCTGCTGCCGCAGCATGGCTTCCTGCAGCGGGTGCGCGACCTGCCGCGCCAGCATGGCGGCGCGGCCCTGCTCGAGCGCCAGCAACTGGCCGCCGACGCGCTGCGGCAAGTCAACCGCCAGGCCATCGACACCCTGTACGACGAGGACCTGATCGACCAGTGGCAGCGCGACGCCGCGCACGCCAGCTTGCCTGCGGACCGCCTGCTCGCCTCGCCGGTTGCCGCCCTGTGCGACATGCTCCGGCAAGGCACCTTGTCCGCGCCCCAATTTGAAGCGCTGCGCCTGCGCGCCCGCCAGCGCGGCTCGGAACTGGCCGTCATCATCATCGACGCCGCCGCGCGCCAGACCCGCCGCGAGCTGCCCGCCCATGCGCGCCCGGGAACGTGGGTGAAGGCCGCGCTGATACTGCTGGTACTGGCCTTTGCGGCCAGCGCCATGATCAGCAAGCAAGTGCCCACTCCCGCCGCCGCCACCGCTGAGCAGGGCGCCGAACGGCATGACCTGCAGCAGCGCGCCGCGCAGGCCGTGGAAAGTGCGCGCCTGCCCGGCGCCGGACCGGACCTGTCCGTCACCGTGGAGCAGGACGGCGCCGCGCCGCCGGCGCGCTGAACCACGGCGCACTTCCCGCGCCGGCGGTGATGATGGCATACTGCCGTTTTGCCACCAATGCGGGGAAACCATGGCCTGGAATGAAGGATACGTGTCGGATATCGAGTACACCAACGGTTTTTACAGCGACCTGAGTCCGCATCACCTCAATTTCAGCTGCATCCTCAACGGCATCGAACCGGTCCCCCTGGATCAACCCTACACCTACTTTGAACTGGGCTTCGGGCGCGGCCAGACGCTCAACGTGCTGGCCGCCGCCAACCCTAACGGCCAGTTCTACGGCAACGATTTCAATCCGGCCCATGTCGCTGGCGCACGCGCCCTGGCGGCAAAGGCACAGTTGGGCAATCTGACCCTGCTGGAAAACAGCTTTGAAGAATTGGCGCAGGGCCGCGTGGCCGATCTGCCGCAGTTCGACTTCATTACCCTGCATGGCATCTACACCTGGGTCAACCGGGAGAACCGCCAGCATATCGTCGACTTCATCGCGCGCTACCTGAAACCGGGCGGCATCGTTTCGCTCAGCTATAACGCCATGCCGGGATGGAGTTCCGCCCTGCCGCTGCAACGCCTGCTGCTGGAGTTTGCCGCCAGCTTCCCCGGCCGCAGCGACATGCAAATGCAGGCTGGCATCGCCTATGTGCAACAGTTGCAGAGTCTGCAGGCTGGCTACATCGCGGACAATCCCGCACTCGCGCCGCGCCTCAATGCGCTCATCAACAGCGATCCCCATTACAGCGTGCATGAGTATCTGAACCAGGACTGGGAACCGCTGTACCACGCCGACGTGATGCGCGATGTGGCGCGCGCCAAGCTCGATTTTGCCGGCTCCGCCGACCTGCCTTTGGCCTTTCCCGAGCTGTACCTGAACGCCGACCAGCAAGCCACCATCGACTTGCTGCCCGATGCGGCCAGGCGCGAAACGATGAAGGATTATTTTCTCAATACCAGCTTCCGCAAGGACGTGCTGGTACGGGGCGCGCGCCGCATGGGGGCCGTGCGCCAGGCCGAATGTTACGCCGACGTGCACCTGGCCATGCTGGTGCCGCGCGCAAAAATGACCTTCACCTTCCAGACCAAGGCGGGCGTCGTGACAGGCAACGAGCAGGTCTACGGCGCCGTCTGCGACGCGCTGGCCAACGGCCCGCATAGCCTGGCCGAATTGGCCGCACTGCCCTCCTTGCCCGGACAGAGCGTGCAAAGCCTGGCGGAGGTGGCGGCCATGCTCGTCACCGGCGGCCAGGTCGTGATGTATTTCCCGAGTCAGGCGCACGCCGACAGCGGCGACGCAGCCGCGCGCCGCCTGAACCGGACCGTCGGCGCGCAGCAGCGCTACGGCGACGACTACCGCATCCTGTGCTCGCCATTGACAGGCAGCGGTATCGATACGGAATTCATCGACCGGCTGCTGTTTTCGCTGCTGACCCAGGAGCGGGAGCAGCCGGACCTGGCCACCCTGCAGGCGCAGGCGGCCACCGCCATGGGGCGCTGCGGGCGCCGCCTGCTCAAGGATGGCGCTGCATGCGCCGACGAGGCGGCGCACCAGCAGCTGCTCAACGCGGCCATCGAGGAATTCATGCGGGACACGCTGCCCGTGCTGCAGCAATTGCGCGTGCTGTAGAAGGCGCTGGCCGCGGACGGTGTGCGCGGCCAGCCCAAAACCACAGCGCAAGCGCCGCCCTATCACAAAAACGCGTAACAGGGTACAATCCGTCCTTACTTTTTTATTTCGGCCTCGTCGGCCCACGCGATGTCGTCAACTCCCTCTCCTTCGGCCGTCAAGGCTTATTTGCTCGATTTGCAAAACCGTATCGTGCAGGCGCTCGAAGCGCAGGACGGCAAGCCCTTCCTGACCGATGCCTGGCAGCGCCCCGAGGGCGGCGGCGGCATTTCGCGGCTGATCGAGGAAGGCAATGTGTTCGAGCGGGGCGGCGTGAATTTTTCGCACGTCACCGGCGCCGCATTGCCGCCATCGGCCGCGGCCGCGCGCCCTGAACTCGGTGGCAAGGCATGGGAAGCGATGGGCGTGTCGCTGGTGCTGCATCCGCGCAATCCCTACGCGCCCACGGTGCACATGAATGTGCGCTTTTTCAGCACCGTGAATACCGATGGCGAACCCGTATGGTGGTTCGGCGGCGGCATGGACCTGACGCCGTACTACGGCGACGCGGGCGACGTGAAGCACTTTCACCAGGTGTGCCATGACGCGCTGGCGCCGTTCGGCGGCGAACTGCATCCGAAGTTCAAGCAGTGGTGCGACGATTATTTCTACCTGAAGCACCGGCGCGAAGCGCGCGGCGCCGGCGGGATCTTCTTCGACGATTTCAATGCCCTGGGCTTTGACGACAGCTTTGCCATGCTGCGCAGCGCAGGCGACGCCTTCATCGACGCCTATGTGCCGATCCTGGCGCGCCGCAAGGACACGCCGTACGGCGAACGCGAACGCGATTTCCAGTGCTACCGGCGCGGACGCTATGTCGAGTTCAACCTTGTGTTCGACCGCGGCACTCTGTTCGGCCTGCAATCAGGTGGACGCACCGAGGCGATCCTGATGTCGATGCCGCCCGTGGTCAAGTGGCGCTACGACTGGCACCCGGAAGCGGGCAGTCCCGAAGCGGCGTTGTATACTGACTTCCTCGTGCATCGCGACTGGCTGCAGGCGTGAAGGAAAGTGGTACGGCATGCGTGGCGCTACTCGGTGGCAGCTACGATCCGGTGCACATGGGCCACGTCGCGCTGGGCACGCATTTTTCCAGCCTGCTGCACGCCGACGAACTGCGCGTGATTCCGGCCGGCGCGCCCTGGCAAAAGAGCAAGCTGGGCGCCACCGGCCAGCAGCGCGCCGAGATGGCCAGCCTGGCCTTTGCCGGCCTGCCCCTGCCTGTGGTGATCGACCGCCAGGAAATCGAGCGCAGCGAACATGGCCAGGCCAGCTACACCATCGATACCTTGCGCCAGGTACGCGCCGAGCTGGGACCGCGCGCTTCCATCGTTTTCCTGATGGGCGCCGACCAGCTGCAGCGGCTCGCGACATGGCGCGAATGGCAGCAATTATTTGAATACGCGCATATCTGCGTCGCGGCCCGCCCCGGCTTCGCGCTGAATGACACAGCAGTACCGCAAGTGGTCGCCGACGAGTTTTCGCGCCGCCTGGGGTCTCTGAAAAGCATCCGCAACACGCCGCACGGTCTGACTTATCTGGCACAGGACTTCGCGGTGGATATCTCCGCCACCGAAATACGTGCGGCATTACAACGGGGGAATCGGGCAAACTCGCTTCTTTCCCCGCTAGTGCTAGACTATATTGAACAACATAATTTATACAAAAGCTAAATGGACATCAAAAAACTGCAAACCCTCGTCGTTGACGCCCTGGAAGACGTCAAAGGCCAAGACATCGCCGTCTTCGAAACGAGTCATCTGACCAGCCTGTTCGACCGCATCGCGATCGTGTCCGGTACCTCGAACCGTCAAACCAAGGCGCTGGCCGCCTCGGTGCGCGACAAGGTCAAGGACGCTGGCGGTCAAATCATCGGCATGGAAGGCGAGGAAACCGGTGAATGGGTGCTGGTCGATCTGGGCGACATGATCGTCCACATCATGCAAGCACCTATCCGCGCCTACTACCGCCTGGAAGAAATCTGGGGCGACACTCCGGTCAAGCTGGGCGCCGCCAAGCGCGCGCCGAAAAAAGCGGCCGGCGACGAGCCGAAAAAGGTCAGCGGCCATCTGGCGGCAAGCAAGGCCAATGTGGAAGCTTCGCCCGTGATCGAAAAGAAAGCGCCAGCGAAGAAAGCCACCGCTGCCACCGCCGCCAAGAAAGCCCCGGCGAAAAAAACCACCGCTTCCAAAGCCGTCGGCAAGACCGTGAAAGTCGCGCCTACCAAGACCGAAGCAGCTGCCGTGAAAGCGCTGAAAGCGCTGCCGGAGAAAAAAGTGCGCGCCCCACGCGCGGCCAAGCCGGCAGCCGATGCTGCACCGGCAAAAACCGTGATCAAGCGTATCAAAAAAGTCGAAGCGTAAGCCTCGATGCAGCTCATCATCGCTGCGGTCGGCCATAAAATGCCGGCCTGGATAGAGACGGGCTTCGCGGAATACGCGAAGCGCATGCCGCCGGAATTGCGCATCGTGCTGAAAGAAATCAAGCCGGTGGAGCGCTCCGGCAGCAAGACCGCCGCCACGGCGATGGCGCTCGAACGCGAGCGCATCGAAGCCGTCCTGCCCAAGGGCGTGCGCATCATCGCCCTCGACGAACGCGGCAAGGATCTGACCAGCGTCGGCCTGTCGCAGCAATTGATGGCGTGGCAGCAGGATGGCCGCGACACGGCTTTCCTGATCGGCGGGGCCGACGGCCTCGATCCGCAACTCAAGGCGCGTGCCGAAGGCATGCTGCGCATTTCCAGCATGACCTTGCCGCACGGCGTGGTGCGCGTGATCCTCGCCGAGCAGCTCTATCGTGCCTGGTCGATCACGCAAAACCACCCCTACCACCGTGTCTGAACTCCCCCATGAAAACGGCTGATCACAAGATCTACCTCGCCTCCAAAAGCCCGCGCCGGCGAGAACTGCTGCGCCAGATCGGCATCGATTTCGAATTGCTGCTGCTGCGCAGCGACGGCCCGCGCGGCGCCGACGTCACCGAGGAAGTCCTCCCCGGCGAATCGGCGCTCGACTATGTCGCCCGCGTGTCGAATGAAAAAGCCGCCTTCGCCTGGGACCTGGTGCGCCGCCGCCACCTGACCCCGCGCCCCGTGCTGGCGGCCGACACCACCGTCACCATCGACGGCGTCATCCTCGGCAAGCCGGCCGACCGGGCGGAAGCTGTGGCGATGCTGCAGCAGCTGTCGGGCCGCACGCACGAGGTGCTGACCTCGATCGCCGTGCACTACAAGGATTTCGCCGAACAGCGCACGCAGGTGTCGCAAGTGCGCTTCGGCGTGCTCTCGCCCGCCTCGATCGCCGCCTATTGCGCCACGCCGGAACCCTACGACAAGGCCGGCGGCTACGGCATTCAGGGCAGCGCCGCGCTGTTCGTCGAGCATATCGAAGGCAGCCATTCCGGCATCATGGGCCTGCCCCTGTACGAAACCGCACAGTTGCTACGGCTGGCAGGTTTGCCCCTGCCCTGATCCCGGGTATGATGTCATTCGTTGCCTCCACTCCCGCGCCCCCATGAACGAAGACATCCTGATCAATATCACGCCGCAAGAAACGCGCGTCGCCCTCATCCTGCAGGGCGCCGTGCAGGAATTGCACATCGAGCGCACGCTCACGCGCGGCCTGGCCGGCAATGTGTACTCCGGCAAAGTGGTGCGGGTGTTGCCGGGCATGCAGTCGGCCTTCATCGACATCGGCCTGGAGCGCGCCGCCTTCCTGCACGTGGCCGACATCTGGGAAGCGCGCGGCCACGACGGCCAGAATGCGACGCCGGCGCCGATCGAAAAAATCCTGTTTGACGGCCAGGTGCTGACGGTGCAGGTGATCAAGGACCCGATCGGCACCAAGGGCGCGCGCCTGTCGACGCAGATTTCCATCGCCGGGCGCATGCTGGTCTATCTGCCGCAAGACAAGCACATCGGCATCTCGCAGAAAATCGAAAAGGAAGCGGAGCGCGAACAGCTGCGCGTGCGCCTGCAAAGCCTGCTGCCGCCCGATGAAAAAGGCGGCTACATCGTGCGCACCATGGCCGAAGACGCATCCGACGCAGACCTGAAGGCCGACGTCGACTACCTGAGAAAAACCTGGAGCACCATCACGCACGGCGCGCGCACGCGTCCCGCCACCAGCCTGCTGCACCAGGACTTGAGCCTGGCGCAACGCGTGCTGCGCGACTTCGTCGGTGATGAAACGGCCACCATCCAGGTCGATTCGCGCGAAAACTATGTAAAACTGCGCGAATTCGCGGAAATCTACACGCCCAGCGAACTGACGCGCCTGCAGCACTACACGGGCGAGCGCCCCCTGTTCGACCTGTACGGCGTGGAAGAAGAGATTTTGCGCGCGCTGGGCCGCCGCGTGGATTTGAAGTCCGGCGGCTACCTGATCGTCGACCAGACGGAAGCGATGACCACCATCGACGTCAACACGGGCGGTTTTGTCGGCGGGCGCAATTTCGCCGACACGATTTTCAAGACCAACCTGGAAGCGGCGCACGCCATCGCGCGCCAGCTGCGCCTGCGCAACCTGGGCGGCATCATCATCCTCGACTTCATCGACATGGACAACGCCGAGCACCGCAACGCCGTGCTGGCCGAACTGAAACGCACCTTGTCGCGCGACCGCACCAAGGTGTCGGTGAGCAACTTCTCGCCGTTGGGCCTGGTGGAAATGACGCGCAAGCGCACGCGCGAATCGCTGGCCCACATCCTGTGCGAACCGTGCCCCGCCTGCGCCGGCAAGGGACAAGTGAAGACTTCGCGCACCATCTGCTATGAAATCCTGCGCGAACTGCTGCGCGAGGCAAAGCAGTTCAACCCCCGCGAATTCCGCATCCTCGCCTCGCAGGAAGTGGTCGACCTGTTTTTGGAAGAGGAATCGCAGCACCTGGCCATGCTGGGCGACTTCATCGGCAAGAAAATCTCGCTGCAGGTGGAGAACGCCTACCACCAGGAGCAGTACGACGTGATTCTGATGTAGCCATGCCGGGCACCACCGCCTTCTGGCGCGACCCGGCGCTACCCCACGTGGAGAGCCGGCGCGCCTGCCACAGCCGCGCGTGCTACAAGCCGCACAGCCATCCCACGTTTTCCATCGGCGCCGTCGATTCGGGCGGCAGCATCTTTACGGGCAGCAAAGAGGGCAAGGTGGCTCTTGGCAATGGCACCCTGGTGCTGGTGCCGGCCGGCTGCGTGCACGCCTGCAATCCCCTGCCTGACGCCGTCTGGAGCTACCAGATGCTGCATCTCGATGCGCAGTGGCTGCAAATCCACGTGCCGCGGCTGGATGCAAGCAGCGCCAGCGTACTGCACGAACCTGTCCTGTATGCGCAGTTCTGTGCCATGAATGCGCTGCTGTTCTCGCCCGCAGCCGCGGCCGCCAAGCAAGAGGCCCTGCTGGCCTTGCTACACGCCTGTGCCGATGCCGGCGGGGCAATCCCCCTCCCTCGCACGCTGCCCGCATCCCGATGCAACTGCGCCCGGTAGTGCAGCAGCTGCAGTCTCAACCGCTGGCCAGCCTGGCGCAACTGGCCGAAATGGCCGGCATGAGCCGCTACCAGCTGATCCGCGCCTTCCGTGCCGCCACCGGCATGACGCCGCATGCGTACCAGCTGAATCTGGGCGTCAACCGCGCGCGCAGCGACTTGCAGGCGGGCAACGCCCTGGCCGACATCGCCTGCGCGCTGGGGTTTGCCGACCAGAGCCACCTGCAGCGCGTCTTCAAGGCGCATGTCGGCATCACGCCGGGACGCTATCGCGGCTGAAGTGCCTGCAATTTTCTTCAATACAGACCGGAGCGTCCCCCCGCATACTCGCGCATCGCCATTGCCGGAGTCGCGTTTCATGCAGGATTTTCTCCTTATCGCCGCCGCCCACTTCCTCGCGCTGCTGTCGCCGGGGCCCGATTTTTTCCTCGTCGCCCGCAGCGCGCTGGCGCACGGCTGGCGCGGCGCCATGCCAGCGTGCATCGGCATCGCACTGGCCAATGGCGTGTTCATCGTGGCGGCGTTTGGCGGCGTCGCCGTGCTGCATCCGGGCAGTCCCCTGTTTATCGCCGTGCAATTGGCGGGCTGCGCTTATCTGCTGTACCTGGGCGGCCTATTCCTGCGCCATGCGGGCACCACGACGCTGACGGCAGCGCCGGCCGCCACGCCCGGCAAGGCGCACTGGCGCAACGGCCTGGGCATGGGTTTCCTGTCTGCCATCCTGAATCCGAAGAATGCGCTGTTCTACGTGAGTCTGGCGTCCGTCGTCGCCAGCCGGCAAACGGGCAGCGGCTCGGTCGTGCTGTATGGCGTGTGGATGGTGTGTGCGGTGCTGGCGTGGGACATGGCGGTGGCGCTGGCCATCGGCAATGGCGCGCTGCGGCAGCGCTTCGCGCGCGCCCTGCCGAGCCTGGAGCGGCTGTCGGGCGTGATGCTGATCGTGCTGGCGGTGCTGCTGCTGGTAAATGTCGCCAGCAGCAGTGTCTGACGGATCAGGCCGGCAGCGGATCCAGGTAAAACACGGCATACACTTTCAGCGGCGTGGTTTCCGTCGCTTTTTCCGAACGCACGACGGAGCAGTCGTCGGCGGCCAGACTGCGCCAGTTCTGGATGCCGGCCTTGGCGAACATCGCGTGCGCGGGGGCATTCGCGGCCAGATCCAGCACCAGGCAGGCGTTGCGCGGGCCGGCGCCGTAGTTGACGGCGCGGATCTCGATGCCGAAGGTTGTCATCCACGGTTCCCACAAGCCCTTTTCCTTGCCGGCCGCCATGCGCTCGAGCATGTCGCCAAAGCTCAAGCCTTTCTTGACGGTGCTGCGCAAGGCGGCCAGCGACGGCGCCAGGCGGGGATCGGGCTGCTTGTTGCCGGCGCGGATCTCGGCGATCGCCTTCAATTCCTTGATGATGGCTGCGTCGCGCTCCGTGTAGTCGCGCATGCGCGCGTAAAACTCGGCGTCGAGGAAGGGATTGACGGTCAGTTTGGCGACGCCCTCTTCGCGGCGTTTCGGGGAAGGCGTGTTGGTTTTGGTCATGGCGGTAGAGGGCAAGAGAAACGATGAGGGGCGCCAGTTTAACATCATGGCGCGTCGGCGGCGGCGTTAGCGCCGCTTTAATGTTGCGCCTGGCGGGTGCGGGGCGGCCACTACGGCGCGCGCACCGGGCCGCATGAAGCCACACCGCGGCCCGAACAGGAAGACGGCGCCGGCATACAGTCCCGCCAGGGGGAAGCGCACCTCCCTGAGCAACTGGTGGAAAAGGGCGATCGACTGCGCGCGGGTGACGGGCATCTCGGCGCGCCACTGGCACAGCACGTCATGCACGAGGCTGGCATGGTAGGTGGCGGGCAAGCCCAGGTGCTGCGCGCCATCGGGCGTGCCCACATAAAACAGGCCGAGCACGCTGATACAGGGCGAACAGCCATCCCAGGCATAACCGGCACGGATGCGGATCGCCGATTCGCGTATCGTCACCCACTCGTTTTCAAATTCAATGCCTTCGAGTAGCGGCGAGCAATAACCATAGTCACTGCCCAGTGCATAGCGCCAGGCGTTGCCGGGCATGCCGAAATTCTTCGGCATCAGCGGCCTCCCTGCTGTGCATGCTTTTCCGTCGTCTGCATGGCGTTGTCTTGATTAATATCAATATCAAGATTTAAACATACTCTGGCAAAAGAAGGGCAACAAGTGGCAGGCTCAGGCGCGCGGCGGCGCCGTCGACTCGCGCACCACCAGCTCGGGCTTCAGTCGCACGTCGATCACCGGGGAGTCGGGCGAGGCGATGGTTTGCAGGATCAGCCGGGCCGCTTCCGTGCCGATGCCGTGGTGGCGGATGCGGATGGTGCTCAAAGGCGGACGGATCATATCCATATAGGGCATGTCGTTGTGGCCCACCACGGAAATATCTTCGGGACAGCTCAAGCCCAGTTCGCGGATGGCGTCGTAGCAGCCGAGGGCCACCAGGTCGCTGCCCGTCACCACGGCCGTCGTTTGCGGCGACTGGCGCAGCAGTTCCAGCAGGGCCGCCTTGCCGCATTCGCGCGAATAGCCGCTGCTTTCAAAGACGAACGCTTGCGAGGGGTCGAGTTCGCTGGCCTGAATGGCGGCCAGGAAACCGAGACGGCGCACGTGGCCCGTGGACAGGTTTTCCGGGCCGGCAATGTGCGCGATATGGCGGTGACCGAGCGCCAGCAAGTGTTCCACGGCCAGGCGCATGCCGACCACGTCGTCGCTGACGACGCAGGAAGCGACGCCCGTCTCGTCGCTGCGGTTGACGGTGACGACGGGCACATTCTGGTCGATGCACATCTTGATGACGGGATCGTCGCGCCGTGCGGTAGCCAAAATCAGGCCATCGACCTGCTGCCCCAGCAGGCGGTTGATGACGAACAGCTGCTCTTCCTCGTCGGCGCCCACATTGGCGACGATGGCCAGGTAGCCATGCTTGCGCAAGCCCTCTTCGATGCCCAGCAAAATCGGCGGGAAAACAGCGTTGGTGATGTCGGGCAAGACCACGCCGATGATGCGCGACTTGCGCGTGACGAGGGTCGAGGCGGCGCGGTTCGGCCGGTAGCCTAGGCGGCCCGCTTCGGCCAGCACGCGCGCGGCCACCTCGGCGCTGACCATTTGCCGCGTTGCCGGGTTCATCACGCGCGACACGGTGGAAAAGTGCACGCCGCTGGCCCGCGCAACGTCGCTTAAGGTGGGGTTCTTGTTTGTCATGGGCTTCCCGGATCGCAATACTGTGATTTTATCGTAAAAATTCCCCATTTCGTCAAAAACCGAGCAAACGCTTGCATTGAAATAAAGCCGTTGCCCAAAGCGGTTTTGGTACGCTTAAGTACATTCCAGCCTTGACAGCGTGCAAACGCTTGCATACCATGGCTCGGACTTACCACTCGGGCCTGGTTGCCCCTCCCAGAATTCCTATGTCTACTTCGCACAGCAAGCATGCCGAACAGAACGGCGAAACCTTCAACCTGAAAGAAGCCGCCCTCGCCTATCACGCACAACCCCGCGCAGGCAAGATTTCCGTCACGCCCACCAAACCGCTGGGCGACGCCCGCGCCCTGACCCTGGCGTACTCGCCGGGCGTGGCCTTCGCCTGCGAAGCCATCGTGGAAGATCCGCGCACGGCCGGCACCTACACGTCGCGCAGCAACCTGGTGGCCGTGATCACCAATGGCACGGCCGTACTGGGCCTGGGCGATATCGGCCCGCTGGCCAGCAAACCGGTGATGGAAGGCAAAGCTTGCCTGTTCAAGCAGTTCGCCGATGTCGATGTGTTCGACATCGAGCTGGCCGAGAACGACCCCGATCTGTTCATCGACACCGTGGTGCGCATGGAGCCGACCTTCGGCGGCATCAACCTGGAAGACATCAAGGCGCCCGACTGCTTCTACATCGAACAGCAATTGCGCAAGCGCATGAACATTCCCGTCTTCCACGACGACCAGCACGGCACCGCCATCATCGTCGCGGCCGGCATCCTGAACGGCCTGGAGCTGGTGGGCAAGGATATCGGCAATGTGAAAGTGGCCGTCTCGGGCGCCGGCGCGGCCTCGATCGCCTGCCTGGACTTGCTCGTCTCGCTGGGCCTGAACAAGTCGCTGCTGAAAGTGTGCGACAGCCAGGGCGTGATCTACCCGGGCCGCGATGCCAGCATGGAAGAGAACAAGGCGCGCTACGCGAACGATACGAGCGACCGTGATCTGGCCGACGCCATGGTCGGCGCCGACATCTTCATCGGCGTCTCGAAGGGCGGCGTGGTCAGCGCACAGATGGTCGAATCGATGGCTGCCAAGCCTTTGATCTTCGCCCTGGCCAATCCGCATCCGGAAATTGCCCCGGAAAAAGTGCACGCCGTGCGCGACGACGCCATCGTGGCCACGGGCCGCTCGGATTATCCGAACCAGATCAACAATGTGCTGTGCTTCCCGTACATCTTCCGCGGCGCGCTCGACGTGGGCGCCACCACCATCAATGAAGAGATGAAGCTGGCCTGCGTGCGCGCCATTGCCGCGCTGGCCAAGGAGCCGTTGCCAGGCCACGAGAGCAGCGCCCTGACGCCGTTGCAACTGATCCCGTCACCGTTCGACGAGCGTCTGCGCAACTGGGTCGCGCCTGCCGTATCCCAAGCGGCCATCGCCACCGGCGTTGCGACGCGCGTGCCGGCTACCGCCTGATGCGCAAGGCAAGACCCGCCTTGCCTTGACAAAATTACAGCAAGTTACCATTGCTTACAAAAAAACCATGGTTCAAAACCATGGTTTTTTCGTTTATACCCTTGGGCTTGGCGAATTGATTTCAAAAAAGCAATTTTTACGTCGGCGTTTTTGCATGAACCTTCGATTACAATGACGCCTACTTTATGTTGCTACAGTTGCCATAATGGCGACGACGTGCGTTACCAAGGATATTCATGCTCGGCTTGACCTCTGTTTGTGTTTTTCTCTTTTCGGCATTGGCGTTGCCTGTCACCAGCGGATATTCCCTTGGCGCGCTGGTTCTTCTGCTGGCCAGCAGCTGGTTGCTATGGAAACGTCCCCGCCTGAACCTGCAACGCCAGGATTATCTAATGCTGGGCACGCTGTTGCTGTATTTCTGTATTTTCACGGCCAACATGCTGTACCACGCAGATCCTGCCCGCGAACTCGACATTCCATTGCGGGCACTGCTGGCCATACCCGTCCTGTTGTTGCTCATTGCGTATCCGCCACGGCCGGAGGCTTGGTGGGCAGGCTTAGCCGTCGGCGCCATTGCTGGCACAGCATTGGCGATGTGGCAATTTTTTATTCAGGATATGCCGCGCCCTCTCGCAGCAACCAGTAACGCGATTCACTATGGCAATATCAGCATCTTGCTGGGTATGTTGGCCATGTGCGGGCTCGACTGGGCCAGCATGCAAGCTCACCGCTGGTTATGGAGAGCCGTCATGCTATTGGGCTGCTTGGCAGGCATCGTCGGCTCCATCATCAGCGGCAGTCGCGGCGGCTGGATCGCCTTGCCCGTCTGCCTGATTTTCTTCGTCGTACATCACAGCAAAAAGCATGGCAAACGCTATCTGATGATGGGACTGTTGGCCCTGGCGGGCCTGTCCATCGTGGCCTACGTTTTGCCCCACTCGACGGTAAAAGAGCGCATTACTCTTGGCATTTCCAACATTCACACATTTGAGGACCGCGGGGAAGTTGATACCTCCATCGGGCAACGTCTCGAAATGTGGCGCACCGCGATCGATATGTCCCAGCAACGCCCCTGGACAGGCTTGGGTCGCAACGGTTACATGGAACAAAAATCGATGTTGGTGGCGGAAGGTAAGGCAAACATTTCCATACGCAGGCATACCAATGCCCATAACGACTACCTCGATACGATGGTCAAACGCGGCATTATCGGTGTCTTGGCCTTGTTGGCGCTCTTCCTTGTACCGTTGGCACTGTTTGCACGCTCCCTGCGCCAGAGTTCCCCCGCTGCCCAGCCCTATGCACTGGCCGGCGTGGTGCTATGCACTTGCTACCTGATTTTTGGCCTTACGACGAGCTCGCTCACCCTGAATATCGGCATCATCATGCTGGTCTTCCCGATGGTGATATTGTGGGCCCTGTTGCGCCAGCAAGAGCGCACCGCTTGAGCTCGTTTTTCGCCTGACCGTTTTTGCTGTCCCCTGCAAGGAATCATACCGATGCTCACGCCCGACCTGAAGCGCCTTACCGCGCTGCACGCGCCCTATAAGAAACACCTGGCCCTGGCCCTGCTGGCGATGGTCGTCACGGCGGGCACGGAACCGCTGCTGCCGTATGCGCTCAAGCTGCTGCTCGACAATGGTTTTGGCGGCAAAGTGCGTTTTTCCTTCTGGCTGGTGCCGCTGATCGTCATCGGCATCTTTGCCATCCGCGGCGCGTCGACGTTTGCCAGCAGCTACCTGATGAGCTATGTCTCCACGCGCATCCTCAACGAATTGCGGCGCCGGATGTTTGCCAGCATGCTGAACTTGCCCATCGACTTCTACAACACGCACACGGTGGGCAAGGTCATCAACTCCATCATGTTCGAGGTGCAGCAGATCATCGAGATGGTGACCAAGGTGTTTACCTCGATCGTGCGCTCCTCGCTGACCGTGCTGGGCTTGCTGGCATGGCTGCTGTACCTGAACTGGGCACTGACCCTGGTGACCCTGGTGCTGCTGCCCGTGCTGACCATCGTCGTGCGCACCACGGGCAAGCGCCTGAAAAAACTCAACCGCGACTCGCTGGCCGTCAATGCCGAGCTGACCCAGGTCATCGAAGAAACCACGCGCGCGCAGCAAGTGATCAAGATCTTCGGCGGCCAGGCCTACGAGAAAGCGCGCTTCGAAGAGCGCGCCGAACAATTGCGCCGCTACAGCATGCGCATGACCACGACCTTTTCCGCCACCGTGCCCATCACGCAGGTGATCACGGCCGCCGCCGTGGCCCTGGTCATCGTGATGGCCCTGTTCCAGTCGGAGCAGGGGCAGATCACGGTCGGCGGCTTTGTATCCTTCATCACGGCCATGCTGATGCTGCTGACGCCGTTGAAGCAACTGGCCGAAGTCAACGGTCCCCTGCAACGTGGCATGGCCGCCGCCGAAGAAGTCTTTTTGCTGATCGACAAGACGCCGGAACGCACGGGCGGCAAGGCTCTGGCCGGCCGCAGCAAAGGCCGCATCGAGTTCAAGGACGTGAGCTTTGCCTACCCCGGACATCCGGAACCGGCCCTGCGACACATCGACCTGAACATCGCGCCGGGACAAACGGTCGCCTTTGTCGGCATGTCCGGCGGCGGCAAATCGACCCTGGTCAGCCTGCTGCCCGGCTTTTACTCGGTCAGCAGCGGTGAAATCTTGCTCGATGGACAGAATATCGATGCCGTCGCCTTGACCAGCCTGCGCAGCCAGATCGCCATGGTCAGCCAGCAGGTGGTGCTGTTCGACGATACCCTGGCCGCCAATATCGCGTATGGCGATGCGGCCCCGGACCGGCAGCGCATTGAGGCGGCCGCCGCGGCAGCCTTCCTGTCGGACGTCATCGACGGCTTGCCCGACGGCCTGGAAACGCGCCTGGGCGACAATGGCTCGCGCCTTTCCGGCGGCCAGCGCCAGCGCGTGGCCATTGCCCGCGCGATCTACAAGGATGCGCCCATCCTGATTCTCGATGAAGCCACCTCGGCACTGGATACGGAGGCGGAACGGGCCGTGCAAGCGGCACTGGAACACCTGATGCAAGGAAAAACCACCTTAGTTATTGCTCATCGCCTATCAACAATTGAACGGGCGGACCGTATCGTGGTATTGTCACATGGGAAAATAATGGAAACCGGCAGTCACCAGCAATTATTGGACGCCAACGGCGCCTATGCCAATCTGCACCGCCTGCAATTTTCCCAGCAAGTGGCATGACACCATCCCACCCAGTGGTATGACACCATCGAATGAATACCTGAAATCGTACTGATACATGACGCCCTTGATTCCCGCCGAACTGCTACAAAAGTCGGACAAAATTCTGTTCATCGCCCATCTGGCGCTGGGAGACTTCACCTACCTGCAAAACGGCTTCCGCGCCTTTGCCGCGGCCTACCCGCATATCCAGATCCACCTGTGGGTCGATGAAGTCCGACGCACGTCCGACGCCAAACAATGGGAAAGCTTGCGCACCTATTCGCTGTATGACTGGGTGGAACAGTCGGGCCTGTTTTCCAAGGTGTACCGCAAGACTTACAGCCCCGCGCTGTACGAAGAGTCGCTGCGCGAAGCCAAGGCGGAGCACTATCCTGTCGTCGTGTCTCTGGCCCACGTACGGCCACAGCAATATGCGGACCTCGCCCGGGCCATCAGCCCGCACGGGCTGGTGATCGGCACGCGCAAGCCGTTCAGCCCATTGCGCCCCTGGCATTACCTGGCCTACCGCAAGATCGATGCCGTGCTGGCCTCGTATGCGGGACAGGATGCCGGCGAACACCATATCAGCAGCGTGTATGCGGACTGGTTCCATCAATTGACGGGACTCGACATTCCCGTGGCCGAACGCTATCCCTTCGTGCACATTCCCGAGCACGCATTGCAGCAGGCGCAAGAGCAGCTGGCCGCCTGGGGCTTTGCCCCGCGCCAGGGTCCGCTGGTGCTATTGAACCCGTTTGCCAAGTCGCACAAGCGCGGCTGGCCCCTGGAGCGCATTGCCGAGCTGATCACGCGCATGCAAGCGATGCCGAAATGGCAGCATGCCTGCTTCCTGATCAATGCCATGCCGCAGGAACTGGCCAAGGTGGATGCCGTCGTGCAGGCGCACAACTTGCCGCGCACGCAGGCCTTCAGTGCCGTCGACAACTTTTTCCAACTGCCGGCCATGCTGGCGCAATGCGACTTGATTATTTCGGTGGAAACATCGATCATGCATCTGGCAAACGCCGTGCATGTGCCCGTGGTGGCATTGATGCGCAAGAAGAATCCTGAATGGGCCCCCTTCGACAGCGCCAACAGCACCGTCATCACGGTGGCGCGGCGCAGCGACTGGGTCAAGGCGATTTCAAGCGATCAGGTATTGAAGGCGATCGCCTAGAGAACTCTTCCTCGGCTAGCCGGTGCCCAGCATGCTGATGCGCACCAGGTCGGCCACATTATCGACGCCCAGCTTGTCCATCAGGCGCGCCTTGTGCACTTCCACCGTGCGTACGGAAATACCGAGCGCCGGGGCGATATCGCGGTTGTGCTGGCCCGTCACCACCAACTGCATCACTTCGCGCTCGCGCGGCGTCAAGGCGCGCAGCAAGGCGAGCCCATCCACCTGGCGCTGCAACTGGCCGCGCGCCTGCGCCTCGCGTGAAAATGCTTCATCGATGGCGGCCAGCAGCTTGTCGTGGTCAAATGGTTTTTCCAGGAAATCGCTGGCCTGCGCCTTGAATGCCTGGCGTGCCAGGGCCACGTCGCCGTGCCCCGTGATGATGATGATGGGCAGCATGCATTTGAGCTCCAGCAGGCGGCGCTGCAGGCTCAGGCCATCCATGCCCGACATGCGGATATCGATCAGCAGACAACCGGCCCACTCGGGCCGCCAGCTGTGCAGGAAATCCTCGCCGCAGGAAAACAGCGCCGTGCGGTAGCCGCGTATGCCCAACAGCAAACCCAGCGCATCGCGCACGGCGGGATCGTCGTCCACGATAAACACCGTCAAATTACTTGTCACCATACTCTCCCCTGGCGGCTGCACTGGCGTGCGCCAGAGGCAGGATAAAACGAAACATACCATGCTTGCCCACTTCAGCCCATAGCTGGCCGCCATGGGCTTCGACGATGCTGCGGCTGAGTACCAGCCCCAGCCCCAGGCCGCTGGCCTTGGTCGAGACGAACGGTTCGAACAGGCGCGCGGCCAGGCTGTTGGAAATGCCGGGCCCGCTGTCTTCCACGGACAGGCGCAGCCGCCCGCCCTCGAGCGGCTCGGCCGACACCGTGATGCGGCGCTGGCCGCGCGGCTGGGCCATCACCGCATCCTGTGCATTGGCCAGCAAGTTACGCAATACCAGTTCGATTTGCAGGCGGTCCGCATTGACGGCCAGCGGCGACGGCGGCGCCAGTGCCAGCTCGATGCCATGCTCATGGAACAGCGGCGCGAACTGGCGCGCCAGGCCCTCGATCAAGGCGCTCGCCTGCACCGCCTCGAGCTGCATCGCGCCGGTACGGAAAAAGTCGCGCAGGCGGCGCACCACGTCCGCGGCGCGTCCCGATTCAACGATCATGTGCCCGATGGCGCCCTGCAGCAAGGCGCCGTTCTCGCCCCGTTCCAGCAGGTATTCGCACGCCTTGCCATAGGTCGACAAGGCCGTCAGCGGCTGGTTCAGCTCGTGCGCCAGGGCGGCCGCCATTTCGCCGGCCGCCGCCAGGCGCATCGTGTGCTTCAGTTCGTCGGCCACCTGCCGCATTTCATCGACGACGATGCCGATAAAAAAGCCCACCAGCGCCAGCACGGCGTCGAGCAGTTGCAATTCATAAAACTGGATATCGACGGCATGCGTCCATTTCACCAGGGTGATGATGCATAGCTGCAATACAAACACGGCCAGCACGGCGCCATGCAAGCCCTGGCGCGAGGCGGCCCAGATGACGGGAAGAAACAAAAAATAGAAATGCTTGTATTCGGAACGCACGATGGAACCGAAGACGCTCCACAGCACGAAGCAGGCCAGGGCCAGGTACGCCAGGGTTTCCCAGCGCCAGACGGCGGCATGCAGGCGCTCACGCCCCCGTTCGCTGAACAGCACCCAGATCAGCGGCATCGACACCAGCATGCCGACCGTGTCGCCGATGCCGAAACGCCAGACGGCCGTGCCCCATTCGGCGGACGGTATGCGCCCCGTGAGCGACAGCAATGAAATATAGCCGATTGCATTGAGCGCGGTGCCAAGCAGCACGATGAGAACCCAGGCGCTCAGGCGGCGCCGGTTGTCGAAGATGTCGCTGCTGCTGAAACTGCGGCGCAAGACTACGCCGATACCGCCATAGCCGAGCACCAGCCACGCCGAACAGAGCAAGGTCAGGGGCAGGCCAGCCGGCATGCCGCGCACCAGCACCTCGCCGGCCACCAGGGCGATGAACCATGGCAGCGCCGCCTTGCGGCCGTGGATCAGCCAAAATACCAGACCCAGCGCGGGGTCGGGATTCCACGGGGTGATGTTCAGCCCGTACATCGGGTCAATATACGTGGCCCAGTCAAACAGCAGGTACAGGCCGACAAAGGCGGGATACGGCAGGTAGCGGGACAGGAAGGGGCGCATAACGGTGTTTTTTAAACTGTTCCGCATTATGCATCGCAAGCGTGCGCCACGCCATGCCATCTTGCGTTATAGGCACATGAAATAATTTTCAGGCAATATCGCAAAGCCTGCCAGCGCGGTCAGGCTACGGCCAGGGGCAAGCGCACCTCGACCAGCAAACCCAGGCCACCGTTACCGCTGTGCAACTGAATCGTGCCGCCATGCTGGCGTACGACGGAAGCGACGATGGACAAGCCCAGGCCGCTGCCTGGCTGCGCCTGCTGCGGCGCGCGGAAAAAGCGGTCGAACACGCGGTCATACAGTGCCGGCGCGATGCCCGGTCCCTGATCGGCCACATGCAACACGGCCTGGCCCCGCTCCGCATGCAGCGACACCGTCACGCTGCTGCCGCGCGGACTGTACTTGATGGCGTTTTCCACCAGGTTGTCGATCAGCGACACCAGACTCTCGCGCTGTCCGGGCACGCTGAGCGAGACGCTGGCTTGCAATTCAAGCTCGATATCGCCTGCCTGGGCCAGGCCGGACAGGGCCGCCAGACGATCTTGCAGCAAGGTATCGAGCGCCTGCCGCCGCGGCAATTCGCCCGCACCCGCCTGCACTTCACTGCGCGTCAGCTGCAGCAGCTGGCCCACCAGACGCGCGGCCCGGTTGCCGCTGTTCAAGATACCGTCCAGCAGCTCTTGCTGGCGCGCATCATGTACCTGGCCCTGCAAGGCCTCGACATTGACACGCATGGCCGCCAGCGGCGTGCGCAGCTCATGCGTGGCATCGGCGATGAAGCTGCGTTCGCGCGCAGCGCTGGCATCGACCCGCTGCAGCAGCGCATTGATATTGTCAACCAGTGCCGCCAGTTCGCCATGCGGCGGCTTGAAGGTCAGCGGACGCAAATCCTGCGGCCCGCGCGCCGCCACCTCCTGCGCCAGCTTGCGCCACGGGCGCATGGCAAGGCGGATCGACAGCCAGGCCGGCACCAGCAGGAACGGCAAGCTGATCAGCAACGGCAGCAGGTAGTAACCGCGTGAATTGATGGTGATGAACAATTGCCAGGCGCCTCCCGCTTCCAGCACCGTCACGCGCGTGCCGCCCTCGGCCAGGCTGCGGCTGCGCCAGGCCTGGCCCTTGATGTACACGACTTCCATCTGTTCCGGGCCGGCGCTGCGGATCCCGCTGGGCGCATCGGGCGACTTGTAGACCAGCTTGCCTTCGCGCCAGACCAGGATGCGCGGCGCCAGTTCCGGCACCTGCCCCGTTTCAAACTCCTCGCGCAGGGCTGCGTCGATGGCGCGCAAGCTTTGTTCCTGGCGCTGCGGCTGCTCGGCCAGGTTATCGGCCACGCTGATAATGGCATGCAGGACGCCGCGGCTGACAGTGCTCGCTTCATCCGCGCCCTCGACCAGCACATACGCCACGGCCAGGCTCCACACCATGGTCAGCATCAGCATTTGCGCCATCATCAGGCGGCGTACCAGGGTAGGCTGGCGCAGCATGGCCCAGAAACGCCCCATCATGCGCCGGCACCCGATTGGGTGGATGATTCGCCCTGCTGGTCGATCACATAGCCGACGCCGCGCACGGTACGGATATAGCCTTCGCCTATCTTGCGGCGCAGGTTGCCCATATGCACGTCAAGGGTATTGCTGGCATTGGCCAGCCCGCCGGGCAGGATATGTTCTTCCAGCACGCGGCGCGTGATGACCCGGTTGGCGCGCATCAGCAAGGTCTTCAGCAAGGCATATTCACTGGCCGTAAGCTCCACGGGCCGGCCATGCACGCTGACACGGCGCGTGGGCACCTGCAGCAGCAGGCCGCGCAACTCGATGGTGTCGCCGTCGAAGCCATAGCTGCGGCGCGCCAGGGCGCGCACGCGCGACAGCAGCTCGGCCAGCACGAAGGGCTTCACCAGGTAATCGTCGGCGCCGCCATCGAGGCCCCGCAAGCGCTGTTCCAGCGTGTCGCGGGCGCTGAGGATCAGCACCGGCAAGCGGGCCGCGCGCAGCCGGGCCAGCAAATCGAGGCCATCGCCATCGGGCAAGCCCAGGTCCAGCAGCACCAGTTCGCAACTGTCGTGCTCGATGCTGCGCGCCGCATCCTCCAGGCTGCGCACCCAGACCACTTGCATGCCCTGGTCGCGCAAGGCGATCCGCACGCCGTTGCCCAGGTCCATATCATCTTCAATCAGCAATATCTTCATGGTGGGTATTAAACCACCGCAAGCTGAAGAAAGGGTAAAGAAGCGCTCTTCATGCAATCTTAATAAAAGGCTCATTTTTCCTTCATGGCAAGGACAGATACTACCGGCAGTCAATCGAGCCACTCCGGACTCGGTTCTCATCTGACGGAAAACTCCATGCACGCACCCACAACCCTGCTGACCTCGCTGGCACTTGCCAGCGGCATGATCCTCAACCCGCTGGCCGCCGCGGCGGCCGAACCGCCGGCGGAAAATGTCTTCACCATCGGCGGCGGCGTCGCCGCCGTCTCCAGCTATTCCGGCGCCGACAAGCTGTCGGCCTCGCCGCTGATCATCCTCGATTACGCCATGGCCAATGGCCTGTTCTTCAGCACGTCGCGCGGCATCGGCTATGGCGGCCAGGCAGGCCCCTTCAGCTACAGCGCCGCACTGGGCTACCGCGGCAACCGCGAAGACCACAAGCGCACGGGCGCCAACGGCTGGGGCGGCAGCGATTACCTGAAGGGCATGGGCGAAGTCAAGGGCAACGCCAGCGCCCTGCTCAGTGCCGGTTATTCGCCTTTGCCGGGCCTGTCGCTGAGCGTCACGAGCGACATTCCCCTGTCGAACCGCGAAAATGGCGCGAACGTGCATTTCGGCGCCACAGGACAGATCTACGGCCGGGCCGATGCCAAGGGCGTGCAGCAAGACAGCGTGACCATCGGCGGCCAGCTGGGCTGGGGCGAGCGCAAGTACGTGCAGACCATGTATGGCGTGACGGCCACCCAGGCCGCCAATACCTCGTTCAAGCAATACACGCCCAAGGGCGGTTTCTATGAAGCGCAAGCCACCGTCAACTGGGAACACCGCTTCGATGCACGCTGGGGCATCAATACGCTGATCGGCGTCGAGAGCCGTCTGGGCGACGCGGCCAAGAGCCCCATCGTGCAGCGCAAGACATCGCCGATCGGCGCCGTGTATGTCACTTACCGCTATTAACAACACGCGAACATAAGGGAAACCCGTACGCTGTTTCGCCAATTTACAGCGGATACGGGCATGGATAAGATTACACGGTTTTTCCACCACGGCCATCTTTTCCATGCATGCATCGCGCCTTGCCCCGCAACGCACCCGCGCCCCGGACAGCGCCGAGGGCGCCTGCGGCAAGCCGGGCCAGGATACCTTGCTGCTGCTCTTGCCCGTCAAGCGCGCCAGCGACATCATCTACGGTGCGCGCTACGCCAGGCGCCTGCAGGAATGGGGCATCAAAGTATGCGTCAGCCTGTTGCACGTGACACCGGCGCCGCGACGCTGCGCCGATGGCCTGCCGCGGCACAGCGCCAACGAATGCGATGCCCTTGACCTGGCCACGCAGCACATGATGCACGAGGCGGGACTCTACCTGAGCCGCTCTCATATCGATTTCAGCACCCACATTTTCGCCGGCGAGCCGCTGTTTACGATCCTCGATACGGCTGAGCTATTGGGTTGCCACGAAGTCGTCTTGCCAGCACACAAGCAAGGCGGCTGGCCGCGCCGGTTTTCAGGCGGACTGGCCGGCAAGCTGGCGCGGGGCAGCCGCGGCACCACCATCCTGCTGGCAAACCACGAGGGCGTCAGCAGCCCTGTACCCGTCTGAGCCGGAACGGCTTCGACGCTCCTCCTTTATCATGGACATGCGCACGATGATGCCAACTATTACCCTGTCTGACGGCTTGATGGCGATGCCGAGCGGCATGCGCCGCTGGCGTGAACTGCTCAAGCTGCATCTGCGCGCCCGCGTGCAACAGCGCCAAACCCGACTATGGCTGCAACTGCTGAACTCGCATCCGGTGTTTCATGATCTGGTACATGCCTATCCGCACATGATCCACAAGGTCTACCGGCCTTACCTGAGCCTGACCTTGAATTGCCACCAGCGCGTGGAATTGCTGGCCGAACACTACCATTTCATCTTGCAGCAAGGCTGGGGCAAGCTGATGGCTCAAGCGGCGCACGGGCCCGTACGCCTGGGCACAGTGGCGGGCAAGTCGGGCGCGTCCTACCACCTGCAACTATGTTCGCTACATCCGATGGACCGCGAAGGCGAGATGGTGCTGCAACTGGTGGATGACGACGACGTCCTCTATTCGATCGCCTTTTCCTTCTTCGGCAGCCAGTTGCGCGCCACCCTGGGCATGCGCATCGGCTGCCTGCAAGGCCCGAAGGGCGAGGAAAGCGCACACCGCGTGCGCGAGGCAACGCGCGACTTGCACGGCATGCGTCCCAAGACCCTGATGGTGCGCCTGGTGCGCCAACTGGGGTACGAACATGGCTGCCGCAAGATGCTTCTTGTCGGCAATATCAACCGCGCCGTACACCACTCCGCCAAGAAAGGCCGTTTGTTCGCCGACTACAATGCGCTATGGCAAGAACTGGGTGCGCAAGTGCGCCAGGATGGCGATTTTGAGTTAGCGTGCGAAAACCTGCCCTTGCCGGCGCTGCAAGACATTCCTTCCAAAAAACGCTCGGAAGCACGCAAGCGCCACGAATTGACGCTGGCCATGATCGCCAGCCTGCGCAGCGGCCTCGACGCCCATCGCAGCCCGATGCAAGCCGCCACGGCAGGTGCTGCGGCCGCCGCCAGCGAGGCGCGGAAAGCGGCCATGCTCGATGACGACGACTACGCTTCCGTTGTCGCCTGAGCGCCGCCCCCACCTGCGGCACACGCTACAACCCGTGCGCGGCGCAATCCTGTTACGCTAGCGCTATCGGTACGCATTACGGTGCGCCGGTTCCCCCAACGCTTACTAGGAGGCATTCATGCGCGTAGACATCTACCGCCGGGCCGAGCACGACGGCATTTTTTCCTACCTCGCCGTGCCGGAAGGAAAACTCATTCCGGAAGAAGTGACCAATACCGACTGGCAGCTCGAAGTACGCGCCAGCGAAGTGGCCGACGATGCCCAGATATTGCCGGACTACCATATCGAACAGCCGCACCAGCAGATCGCCGCCAAGGGCTATGCGATCACGGGCCTGAAAGACATGTAAACGTAAAAAAAGCCAAACCAGCATGTCTGCGGTTTGGCTTTGTTGTCTGCGCCGGGCGGTGCCGGTCAGTATTCGACCGCCACCTCTTGCGCACCCAGCATCTGCTCCAGCGCCATCTGCAATTCATCCGATGGCGCCACTTTCCACTCGTCGCCAAACTGCAGCACGCAGCTGACGCCTTGCGGGCTGACCCGCGCGGCGATCGGCAAGCCCGTCTCGGCCCGGTGCGGCATGATCACGTCTCGGATGCGCTTGGCGTCCAGGGTGGCCGGCAAGGTCAGGCCCAGCTGGCGCCCATATTGCACGCGCGCGGCGATGATGTCGAAAGCGCTCTCGGCCGTGATCCGCAAGCCGCCCGAAAAACGGTCTTCCGATACCTTGCCCACGACGGCCAGGAATTCATCTTCCTTGAAGATTTTCCGGTTGGCGTCGAACAGTTCGCCATACACCGTCACTTCCACCGTGCCGCTCTTGTCATCGAGCGTGACGATGAGGATCTTGCCGCGCTGCGTCATCTGCGTGCGCAAGCCCGTGATGACGCCGGCCATCATGCGCGGCTCGCGCGACGGCGACAGTTCCGACAATTTCGTGCGCGCGAAACGGCGCGCCTCGGGCGCATACGAATCGAACAGGTGGCCGGACAGGTAGAAGCCCAGCGCGATCTTTTCTTCCGTCAGGCGCTGTTTATCTGTCCACACGGGCACCTTGACGTACTCGGGCGGCGCCACCATGTCGCTGTCGTCGCCGCCGAACAGGCTCACCTGGTTGGCCGCCTTGGCCGCCTGGTCGGCGCATTCCATGGCGAACGCCACGGATGCGAGCAGAATGGCGCGGTCGACCTTCAGGCAGTCGAACGCGCCGCTGCGGATCAGCGACTCGATGGTGCGGCGGTTGATCTGTTTTTTATCCACGCGCTTGCAGAAATCGAACAGGCTCGTGAATGGCCCGCCCGCCTCGCGCGCGGCGATGATGGCTTCGATGGCATTCTGGCCCGAGCCCTTCACGGCGCCCAGGCCGTAACGGATCTGCGTGACTTTCTTGCCGCTCACGGACGGCGGCGCGCCGCTCGGCGTGAAGCGGTAGTCCGATTCGTTGATATCGGGCGGCAACAAGGTCAGCTTGCAGATTTCCAGCGAGTCTTCCACCAGGATCTTGATCTTGTCCGTGTCGTCCATGGCCAGCGACAAGTTGGCGGCCATGAAGGCGGCCGTGTGGTGCGCCTTCAGATACGCCGTGTGGTACGACAGCAGGGCGTAGGCGGCGGCGTGCGATTTATTGAAACCGTAGCCGGCGAACTTTTCCATCAAATCGAAGATCTCGTCGGCCTTTTCCGCCGTCAAGCCGTCTTTCGCCGCACCGGCGCGGAAGATCTCGCGGTGCTCGGCCATCTCTTCGGCCTTCTTCTTGCCCATGGCGCGCCGCAGCATGTCGGCGCCGCCCAGCGAGTAGCCGCCGACGATCTGCGCCATCTGCATCACCTGCTCCTGATACACCATGATGCCGTAGGTTTCGGACAGAATCGATTCCGTGCGCGGATCGGGATAATCGAAACGTTCGCCGTGCTTGCGCTTGCAAAAATCCGGAATCAGGTCCATCGGGCCCGGACGGTACAGCGCCACGAGCGCGATAATGTCTTCAAAACGGTCGGGACGCGCGTCTTTCAGCATGCCCTGCATGCCGCGCGACTCGAGCTGGAACACGGCCACGGTCTTGGCCTTGGTCAGCAAGTCGTACGACGGCTTGTCGTTCAGCGGCAAGGTCGCCAGGTCGAAGTTCGCCTGCGCGGGATCGAGCTGCTTGATGTAGCGCACGGCGCGGTCGAGGATGGTCAGTGTGGTCAGACCCAAGAAGTCGAACTTCACGAGGCCGACGGCCTCCACGTCATCCTTGTCGTACTGCGACACGACGCCCGAATCGCCGCCCTGCGTGTACAGCGGACAGAAGTCCGTCAGCTTGCCCGGGGCGATCAGCACGCCCCCCGCGTGCATGCCGATATTGCGCGTGATGCCTTCGACCTGCTGCGCCAGGTCCAGCAGCTGCTTGACCTCTTCCTCGTTTTCCAGGCGCTCCTTGAGCAGCGGCTCTTCCTCGATGGCATCGGCGATCGACACGGGTTTACCGGGCTTGAACGGAATCAGCTTCGAGATGCCGTCGCAGAAGTTGTAGCCGAAATCCATCACGCGGCCCACGTCGCGGATCGCGCCCTTGGCCGCCATGGTACCGAAGGTGGCGATCTGCGAGACTGCCTCCTTGCCGTACAAATCCTTGACGTGCTGGATGACTCTGTCGCGCCCTTCCTGGCAAAAGTCGATATCGAAGTCGGGCATCGAGACGCGTTCGGGATTCAGGAAGCGCTCGAACAGCAGGTTGTATTGCAATGGATCAAGGTCGGTAATGAGCAGCGAATACGCCACCAGCGAACCGGCGCCCGAACCGCGGCCCGGACCGACGGGCACGCCGTTTTCCTTGGCCCACTGGATAAACTCGGCCACGATGAGGAAGTAGCCGGGGAACTTCATGTTGCAAATCGTGTCTGTCTCGAATTTCAAACGCGATTCGTAGCGCGGACGCTCCTTTTCGCGGCGCTCCGGGTCCGGATACAGCTGGATCAAACGCTTTTCCAGGCCGGCCTGCGATTCGGCCACGAGGAACTGGTCGATCGTCATGCCTGGCGGCGTGGGGAAGTTCGGCAATTGCGGCTTGCCCAGGGTCAAGGTCAGATTGCAGCGCTTGGCGATTTCCACGGAATTGGCCAGCGCGGCCGGGAGGTCGGCGAACAATTCCGCCATGTCGGCCTGCGACAGGAAGCGCTGGCTGTCATTGAAGCGTTTCACCCGCTTGGCGTTGGCCAGCATTTCACCTTCGGCGATACAGGTGCGGGCTTCGTGGGCAATGAATTCCTCAGGAGAAATAAATTGCACGGGATGCGTGGCCACCACGGGCAAGCCCAGCTTGGCCGCCAGCGCCACCGCATGGCGTACCTGCGCTTCCTGGTTGGCCTGGCCGCCGCGCTGGATTTCGATATAGAAATGGCCGGGGAAAATCTCGGCCCAGCGCTGCGCATTGCGTTCGGCCAGGGCCAGGTTGCCGTTCTCGATGGCGATACCGACGTCGCCGAAATGCGCGCCCGACAGCACGATCAGGCCATTGGCCGCGCTTTCGCCCGGGTACAGGTCGTAGGTATTCGTCGCCAGCGCTTGCAGCCACTCGATGCGCAGCTCGGCGCGGCCCTTGTACTGGTTCGTCAGCCAGGCCGTCGACAGCAGTTCGCACAGCTGCAGATAGCCCATGCGGTTCTTCGCCAGCAACAGCAGGCGCGACGGTTTTTCGCGGTTGTCGTCATTCGTGATCCACACGTCGACGCCAACGATGGGCTTGATGCCCTTGCCGCGCGCTTCCTTGTAGAACTTGACCATGCCAAACAGGTTCGACAGGTCGGTGACGGCCAGCGCCACCTGCTTGTCCTTTGCCGCCGCCTTGACCACGTCGTCGATGCGCACGAGGCCGTCGACGATCGAATACTCCGAGTGCACGCGCAAGTGGACGAAAGCCGGACCGGGCTGCATCGCTTGCTGTGAACCTGCCGGAGCGCCGGCCTCTTGCATTACCATTTCCATCCTGTGTACCGTTTCGTGCAAAATTCAATGGGGTCTATTCTACCGCGTCGCGCGTACGGACCGGGTATCCCGCCTGGCCTGTCGGGCTTATAATATCGGCTGTTCAGTCTAAGCCGATCGCCATCATGCAAGCCATCACCCCAGCAACACCCGCCGTTTCCGCCGCCGCCAGCCAGCCCGCCGCCACGTTTGTCAATATCGCCGCGTATAAATTCATCACGCTGGACGATACGGAAGCCATGCGTCCCTTGTATCAGGAGCAATGCCTGGCGCTGGGCCTGAAAGGCACGATCCTGCTGACGCCCGAAGGCATCAACATGTTCCTGTCGGGCACGCGCGAGCATATCGACAGCTTCCTCGCCTGGGTGCGCAGCGATGAGCGTCTGGCGGACCTGGAATGGAAGGAAAGCTTGTCGAATGAGCAATCGCACAAGCGCATGCTGGTCAAGCTGAAAAAGGAAATCATCACCATGCGCATGCCGCTGATCAAGCCGGAACTGGGCCGCGCCCCGTCCGTCGACGCGCATACGCTCAAGCGCTGGTTAGATGCCGGCGTCGACGACGCGGGCAAACCTGTGGTCATGATGGAGACGCGCAACGCGTTTGAAGTGGACGTGGGCACGTTCAACAACACGCTCGATTACCGCATCGACAAGTTCACGGAATTTCCGGCCGTCGCCGCCGCCCACAAGGACGAACTGGAAGGCAAGACCGTCGTCACCTTCTGCACGGGCGGCATCCGCTGCGAAAAGGCCGCCATCCACATGAAGGAAATCGGCTACGACAGCGTGTACCAGCTCGACGGCGGCATTCTGAAATATTTTGAAGAAGTGGGCGGCGAGCACTACACGGGCGACTGCTTCGTGTTCGACTACCGCACGGCCCTGAACCCGAAACTGGAACCGACGGAAACCGTGCAATGTTTTGTGTGCCGCGCCGTCGTTACGCCGCGCCAGCAACTGGCGCCGGAATATGTGTATGAGGTGTCTTGCCCGCATTGCTTTGGCAAGAATAGCGCATAAACCTGCAAGAGGCAGATGCCATTTCATTTGGCTCGGTCCTCGACCACAGGGGTAACACGCTTCATTCCCGCAATGTGCAGTCCCGCTGGATAGCGTGCTGCACGACGCGGTCGTGGCGCTGATCAAGCACGCATCGCAAGGGAAACTGCGCGGCCTATCTGTAACGGCACTCATGCCAGCAGCACGTCCCCCCATTTCACACCAGTAAAGAAACGGGAACCAAGACGCAGTTGCATTGCGAATTGCACCGCCATCACTCACGATGCACGGCTGACCACCGGCGGTCGTGCCGCCTATCGGGCCTTCATCAGGAAAGCCAGCATCCGCCATCAAGGCACCAAGCTGCAGTTCGGCATTCGCGCGCAAGACCCCGATCACGTATGTCAATGCGTATAACAGCCGCCTGCACGAAATATTTGCATAGATTTCCCCTCATCGTCATGCCAGATTTGTCACTCTGCTTAGTTAGCGTTGAATACCCGGCGCCGGGCGTATTCAATCGCAGGAAGCTTTATTGAAGATAGTGCCGACAGAATTTCCACATTTGACGATGGCATTGTCCTTATTATTACCTATAATATAAAAACAATAGAATTGCATGCACCAAAGACTATGGTGGATTGCATATCGAGAAAATAACTATCAAGGTATAGGACTTCTTGCCGATCCTGAAAACTTTTCTGTTTTGCGGCGAACTGCTGGCGCATGCCACTGCCAAACGTCTCCGGGAGCGTTTCCCAAACAGTATTATCATCAATACTTATGGTCCGACAAAGGCGACCGTCGCGAGTACCTGGATCGTCGGTGATGACGCCTTGCTGGCTGAACACAATCCCTTGCCTGTTGGGTACAGCAAACCAGGCGGCTACATTTTTCTTGATACCCAGAATGGAGAACTATGCATCGCAAGCAATCATGTCATGAGGAGGGGGGTACTTGAACAACCCTCGATTGAACGCCGAAAAACTCTTCGAACATCGTGATCATCGCGCCTTCCGCAATGGCGATCTGGGCGAGATTGACGCCAGTGGTCTGGTATTTTGCCGTGGACGTATCGACGATCAAATAAAGTTTAATGGATTCCGCATAGAATTGTCCGATATCGACCATGCCCTACAGCGCCTGGATGGGATCGCAAGTGCCGCCGCCGTGGCGCTACGTCGGCCCGATGGTACGGTAGGGCGCTTGCTAGGTTTCCTTGTGAGAGACAATGGATTGCCGGACAAAGAGATACTCGATGCTTACAAAAAGAAGTTGAACCAGATGCTCCCCAGTTACATGGTGCCATCCTAACTGATCGTCACGACATCGCTTCCGGTATCGATTAATCGCAAGATAGATCGGCAAGTGCTTGCCGAAAGTTACAGAAATAAAAACCTTGTGCAGTAACGCAGGCGTTGAAATTTTCCAAATACGTCAAGTTTCCATCCCGTGCGTTTGGAATTCGGAATCAAACTCGAATGTATATTCCATCGAGCACAGGGTGAAAGCAATACTGCTGGTATCGGAAATGCTCCCGCCGCACCTACGCCAGCGGCCCACGACAAGCATGATTCCTATCACGGATGCTACAGTCATCTCCCGGTGAGGACGTGAAAAATCGTTATTCGCTTGGTAGCTCACCAAAAGATATCGCAGTTCGGAATCAGGCCTGCTTCAAGCGCAGTGTAAAACGATTGCCGATTATTTTTCTCTTTAATAAAGAACTGAGCCGGACTTCAAGAAGTTCGTAGCTTATCCAGGCAAGAGCAATTGAAGTTGCGGTAACTAGCATGGTAAAAGGGAAATCGTAGGTATATTTCTCAATCTCTGTTCCCCGGGTAAGAAAATATGCGGGAGCAATCACCAAGGGATGGACCAGATACAAAGAAAAAGATATCTTACCCAGCCATAACAATGGCGCTGGTATGGCTATCTCCTGCTCCTTGTTCAACAAGGCAAGAAATACAAATGTTAGTGCAAGAGGACCGCTCCAGAACTGAAAGCCAAAATGTCTCGGCATCCCACCAAGAATATTCCAGGTGGCGATACACATGGCAAGCATCAGCGCCATGTACAGGGCCTGTATGTTGCGTATACGCAGGCGTGAGATATAGACCAGTCCGATAACGACTCCGGCAACAAAGTCCCAAATAATCGGCGAGGTAATCAGGTTTAAATAACCTGGCCGAAAGTCATGATATGCGGTGACATCAAAAAAATGATACCAGGGATTTATCAGGAAAAGCGGAGCAATCAGCGTTACTCCTATCCAGGAAAAAAAAGCCAGCCATCGATACCTGCCAAAGAAGAGCGAACCACCCAATATGAAATAGAAATACATCTCGTAGTTCATCGTCCAGCCGACATGCAACACCGCGCCACCGAAATAGGGTGCGCCAGCCGCGTAATCCAGAGGTAAAAATAGCATCGAACGCAGAATCCCTACCGCCGTCCAGGCATGTAATTCCCAATCGGCAATCAGGCTGGCATTCATGTGTTTTCGCACAATCACTTCTGTCAGGCAAAATAAAAGCGTGATGACGAAATACGTAGGCCAAATCCTGAAAAAACGATTGATCCAGAAGCGGAAAGTATTCTCCAGGGAAGGTTCCTTGTTTTGCGTGGAAAGCACCATGACAAAACCGCTCAGCATGAAAAATAAATCCACGGCGGCAGGTCCGGACGCGAAGAACCATTGTGATGTGGCATTATTAGGTCCGACAGGTACATGCGACGTAGTATGGTAAATTGCGACAACAATAGCAGCCAGGCCGCGTAGTGCCTGGATAAATGGTATCTGGATCTGGTCCGTAGATTTCATCGTGACAATGGAGAGTAAAGGTTATGCAGATCAGCCCCATAGCGTGAGGGCTGACAACGCGGCGGCAACGTCCGGCTACCGCGTGCCATTCATTCAGCGAATCAGCTTGCCGATAGTCATGAAAATAATACGCACATCCAGCGCCAAGGAGCGCTGACGTACATACTCTTCATAAAAGCGCAGCTTGACCGGCATAACTTCCTCGATGTAGGTGCGCTCCGGGTCGGCCGATTCACCCAGCAGGCGATTTTCATCACGATACGTGATCGACGCGAGGTCCGTAATTCCTGGCTTGACGGAAAGTACCAGCTCGCGTTGCGTACTCGTGTACAGCGCCACATACTTCGGCACTTCCGGCCGCGGCCCGACCAGGCTCATATCACCGATGAGCACATTGAGCAGTTGCGGCAACTCGTCAAGTTTGTAGTGACGCAGCCGGTGTCCGACACCAGTGATGCGCGCGTCGCGCCCGACGGTGATCTGCCCCTGCGCTTCCGTGCCAACCGTCATCGTACGGAACTTAAAAATACGAAACAGGACACCATGCTGCCCCACCCGTTCTTGGCGAAAAAACACCGGTCCCGCGGAGTCCAGTTTCACCCATACGGCAATCAGCACCAACAACGGCGCCAGCAGCAGCAAACCGCACAGCGCCGCGATGACATCGAAAATACGTTTGATCAACACAGCAACTCGCGCAGCGTGCGGATCACCCGTTCCTGGTCCTCATCCGTCATGGCAGTATACAAAGGCAAACTGACCATCGCATGATAGGCCGCCTCCGCCTCGGGGAATTGTTCCGGCGCAAGATGATAGGTATCACGCCAGTAAGGATGACGGTGCAACGGAATGTAATGGACGCTGGTGCCAATACCGTGGTCGGACAGCTTCTGGATCAGCTCATTGCGGCCAATCGGCGCCGCAGAGGTCAAGCGTACGACGTACAGGTGCCAGGCATGTTCGCCACCATCAGCAGCCTCGGCCGGCAGCAGCAACGGCAGATCCGCCAGCCCCTCAAAATAGCGCCGCGCAAGTTGCTGGCGGCGGGCCGAAAACGCATTGATCTTGCGCAACTGATGGATGCCCATCGCTGAAGCGATATCGGTCAGATTGTATTTGTAGCCAGGCGCAACTACTTCATAGGCCCAGGCCGGGGTCTTCGAGACGAAACGATCGAAGGCATCGCGGCTGATGCCGTGAATACGCATCATCTTGATGCGGGTGGCGATGTCAGCGTCGCGCGTGACGACCATGCCACCCTCACCTGTAGTCATCGTCTTGTTGGCATAGAAACTGAACACGGTGACGTCGCTGTCCAGGGTACCGATCAAACGTCCTTTATAGCGCGTTGGGAACGCATGCGCAGCATCTTCGACGACACGCAATTTGTGTTCACGCGCCAACGCCAGAATGGCATCCATGTCGCAGGCCAGGCCGGCGTAGTGAACAGGCATGATGACTTTCGTGCGTGGCGTAATGGCCGCACGAATCGCCTCCAGCGACAGGTTCAGCGTGACCGGGTCGGTGTCGACAAAAACCGGATCGGCCCCCATGTAACGCACGACTTCCGCCGTGGCGGTAAACGTCATGGTTGGCACAATCACTTCATCGCCAGGACCGACGCCGAGCGCCTCCAGGGCCAGGTGCAAACCGGCGGTGGCCGAATTGACAGCGATCGCCTCGACACCATCGCCGATATAGGCGGCGAAATCCTGTTCGAACTGCTTGGTCTTCGGGCCCGTCGTGACCCAGCCGGAACGCAGACATTCGACTACGGCGGCAATTTCATCGTCACCGATTTCAGGTAATGCGAAGGGCAGGAATTTTTGTTCTGTCGTCAAAATAAATACCTCAGGTTGGCATAACGAACGCCCTTTACGGCGCCTTAGTTATGCGATCAATGAAACGATTCTATCGGCAGGCGTCGATGAAGCGCTGGGCCAGCACGGGATAGGTATGGTTTTCCAGCACAAACCGCCGGCCCTTCTGGCCCATGTCCGCCCGCTCCTCGTCGCTTAATGCCAGCAGGCTTTCAATGGCATGCACCAGCGCAGCCGGATCGCCAGGAGAAATGGTCAGTCCGCAGCCGGCTTCACCGACCGGGTCGTTGCCCGACTCAATGGCCTGAATGATCGGTTTGGCGGCCATCATATAGTCCATCATTTTATTTGGACTGACCCCAAAACGGTAAATAGGCACCCGTTGCGAGCCGATGAATACCACATCCATCTTTTCCAGCAGGGCCGGGATCGACTGTTTCGGAACAGGATCGAAAAAGTGCACATTATCGAGCTTGAACTCGGTCTTCATGGCCAGCAGCTTGCGTTTTTCCGAACCATCACCGACCAGGACAAAGACCACTGGCCGGTCAGCCAACAGGCGCGCCGCCAGAAGGACATTGTCCATCGCATTGGCCGGGCCATGCGAACCGGCATAGCCGACCACGCGCGCCCCGCCCCGTTTGAGCGCGTCGATCTGTTCAAGCACCGGCAAGTTTGGCGCCTGTTCGGGCGCACGCCATTCATCGACGTCAATGCCGTTCGGGACATAGGCAAATTTCTCACGCGCCATGCCATGTGCCATCATGTGTTCGAGCGCCTTGGGCAGCATGGAAACCACCTTGTCAGCAGTGCGGTATGCCCAGTTCTCGGCGTACTGCAATAGCATGATGAATGGATGGCGCGGCGACATGCCACCTAACTCAATAGGGCTGAGCGGCCACAGGTCGTGTACCTCGAAACATAGTTTGGCACCGCATTGAGCGGCGATGCGTTTGGCCGGAAAGATATCGAGCGGGTAGGTCGAAGACGCGATCACCAGATCTGGCTTGACCAGTTTGCCGATGCGTCGCCCGTAGAACAGCATCTGCGCCACAAAGGAAAACATGTTGAGTACGCGGCCGCTGCCATTCCCGTCGTATTTCGGGCTACGCAGCCAACGGTATTCGATACCATCCACCTCTTCACGCGCAAGAGCACGGTCAACCACAGGATTGGTGCGGCGCAGGTGCGAGAAATCCGCGCCGACGATAGTCACATTGTGCCCCTGCCTGACCCATTCACGGGCAAGATAATAGGGACGGTATTCCATGCCGTAATGGGGATTACCGGCATAGTGATTGATCAACAATATATTCATGAAAACAGTCTAAGGACTTTTTTTGATCAAGGGGCGAGCTGGATTGCCAGCCACGGTTATTCCGGCCTCGACGTCTTTCACAACCACGGCGCCTAATCCAACCACCGCTCCAGGTCCAATCTTGCGCTTCTCGAGAATGGAGGCATTCGGCGCAATCCAAGCGCCGGCGCCGATCACTACGCTGCCGCTCACTTCGGCACAGGCAATCACCATCGCATCGGCACCAACTTCAACATTGTGAGCAATGTGCACATGATCGTCGATCTTGCAGCCATCCATCAGTACGGTATTGCCGATGGTGCCGCGGCATACTGTCGTGAGGCTACCAACTTCGACGTCGTCACCAATGATGACACTTCCCAGATGGGGGATACGAATCGGCCGTCCGGATGCATCGGACTCGAAACCATAGCCTTCTTCGCCGATCACAGCGCAAGACTTGATCAGGCAGTTACGGCCGATACGTACGCCATCGGCGATCACGACATTATGATAGATCTCCGTACCCTCACCGATTTCCACACCATTGCCGATCACCGTATTGCGGCCGACACGTACGCTAGGGTGGATACGCGGTGGTTCCGTGTGCTCGCAAAAGCCGATCTTGACTTGCAGCAGGCGCAGTGCCAGCGCAAAATCGAGGCGTGGATTATCGGACTCGATCAAGGCCAGGCCATCCCGCGCCATGGAAAGCGGACCGATTACCGTGCAGGCGACGGAGCCGAGTTCACGGTCCGCCTTGGAAAATACCAATGCACCTTCCGTGACGTGATCGACCGAACGAATTTCCATGATAGGCAGGTCGCTGCCGTGCAAAGTACGGCCCAGTGCCGAGGCCAGCCAGGCTGCCGTGGCGGGGCGGTTTAAGCGATTATCCATCGGATCACCTCAAATGATTCTGCATATTGCGTACCGATCTGGGTACCACGGAAAACGGCCTGGCTCTTCACCACCTCGGCAGAAGCGTACACGCGATGTGCCTGCGATTGGTAGCGCGCCAGCGACTCCACCTTCTTGCCCACATCCTGCTCACTAAGGTGTACGAAGCAGCTCGTGCGGAAATCGAGATTGTTCCATGGCACTTCATAGCCAAGCATGGTGGTACGCTTGAATGCGCGGAAACCTTCATGCGCAATCACATGGTGATCCTGATGGGTATCGTTAGGACTAGGTAAAAATACCAAATCGGGCTGCAGCTCGCGATTCAGCTTGACCATTTCGTCGAGAATAGCCTGACGCTGCTCGGGGAATTTGCGAACTTCGAAATCGAGCACGATACAATCTTCAGGAGCGATACCCAACACCAAGGTGGCTTCCTTGACTTCCTTGCGCAAGATGTCACGCGGCAAATGGGGTAACACCGATTGCTCCGCTGCAGAAAATGCCACGTATACGGCACGCCAGCCTTCGCTGACATATTTCGCAATCGTTCCGCCACAGCCGAATTCGCCGTCGTCGGTATGCGGTGCAAGCACCAGCAAAGTTTTTACTCTATGGATATCAGCCATGTAATCTGCACCTTCAATAAATTATTAGAAACGCCGCACTTGGCACTGGCCGTGACTCCTACTTGGAAGCATTACAACAGCATCGATAATAAACCCGAAGCCTTCCGACACGCCAGCGCCGTAGATCTACTTACGCCGCCACAGTCTGTCTATAGGCATCGCGCATCAATGTCACACAATGATCCCAGGAAAATTGCTGGCACACCCTGGCACGTCCTGCCACGCCAAGACGGTTGCGCAAGGCACTATCTTGCACCAGCAGGTATAAGGCGTCTGCCAGCGCTTGCGGGTTTTCGTTTGGAATGATCAAGCCCGTTTCATTTTCGGCTACCACCTCCGGCAACCCTCCCATACGCGATACCACCACCGGCAATGCACAGCTCGACGCTTCCAGAATCGCCACGCCGAAGCTCTCACTGTCGTTGCGGCTCGCCGCCACATAGATATCGAGGCGGTTCAACCAGTCCGGTACGGCTGTGTGGTCAACCTGACCCGCGAAGGTAACACTGGCTTCAAGTCCCAGCTGCGCAACCAGCGCCTGCAACACTGCAGTCTCGCCCCCACCACCGACCAGCAACAGTTCAAGACGCCCGAGCAAATCATCTGCTTTTTCGTCTTGCAAGCGTTGCCTCAATAACGCATAGCCATGGATGAGAATATCGATACCGTACTTTTTCGCCATCGTCTTGACGGTGCCAATCACCAGGCGCCCGTCAGCTGCTCTCGGTACTGGCACGAATCGCGCGGTGTCGATACCGAACGGCGTGACAAAAATCGGGGCCAACTCGGGACACAACGAGCGCGTCTGCTCCGCCATGACATGGCTCGTGGAAGCGATGCGGCCGGCAGCCCTCAAATTGCGCTTGATCAACCACATCTTGAACCGCGACTCGTAGGGGAATTCGTAGACGTCCGCCCCCCATACCGACAACAGCGAAGGTCCGCGCCAGACCCCTGCCATCAAGGTGCCGTAACCGCTGGCATAATGGCAATTAAGCAAATCCGGCGACATCTCTGCAAGCACCTTGCCCAAGGCGCGCCGATTCAGGAAATAGCCCTTTCCGCCACGGTAAGGCAGCAGATGAACGCGTACGCGATCAGAGTACTGATGAACATCAAAATCGTGCTGAGTGACCAAGTGTACTTCGATATCCTGCTGTGCCAGTGCATTGCACCAGCGGCTAACATGAATAGAATTGGCTGGTCCAAGAATGGCTATTTTCATATTTCGTTTTTGTTGTTGTCGGTTTTTTGCCAATGTGGCGCCCCTCTGGCGGTCCACTCCATCAACCGGCAAATCAGGTAAATAAGAGGCAGCGGATAAATAATATAACCGAGGCCAATCACGATATTTCCACGAGCAATCATCAGCAATGCTGGCAGCCCAAGTCCAAGAAGGATTGCCGTCATGGCTGGTGGCGCCCGCTGCAGCAACGACTCAAATACCGTCAGTAAAAATGCGAATAGCAACGGGTAAAGAAGGGCACCGAACCAGCCAGCGTTGAGCAGCGCATCACCCCAAATCAAAAAGTGAAGGGACCCGGGAATACCTTGATGCGAACTATCGATCATTTCTGTTAACCAAGGATTATCGTTGAATAATCCATCGTTCAAGGCGGCGGTCCAGACCTGATAGGTTACGTCCAACGGCTTGAGGGGAATATCGGCCAGTTCGCGCGGCAACAGAATAAGCAAGGCCCGATGCAAGGTGGGCATTGGACCAGCACTCCAGCCTTCGAGGTACTTGTGTACGATGTAAAAGTAATACTTCATGATATTGTCTTCGCCGCCGAAAAGACCGCCCCCGTCAACGGAGCTGCCAATCGCATCGAGCAGGCTTGAAAAATCCATGCTCAGCATAGCGCTCAAACCGATGCCACGCGCAGCGCGCGACAGTACATGCATCGACAGCGCGGCCACTGCGCCACCGAGCAAAACGTACAAGCGGCGAGAAAAACTGATGCGATCAGATAAAAACAATTCATAGTAGAAATAGCCACCAAGACAGAACAACATGGCCCGCGAGCCGGTTACCATGAAGACGCCCAAGCAGCAAAGCACCAGCAAAACAAATCTGATGCGGCTTTTATAGAACACGGGAGCAAGGGAGAATGCCACGAGTCCCAGCAAATTGGATACGCCATCAAGCAAAGTGAGGCCTTCGCTGCGCTGCTCCGACCAATTGAGCATCAAGAAATCGAGGCCATTACGGGCCTTGATTAACGCAATGATGACAAATATCCCGGTAACCAGAAAAAAGAGCCGTTTCCAAGCTTGTTCGTCAAAAACCAGTTTCCGATAAGAGCTGCCGCGCGGCAGAAGCCAACCGCCCAGCAGGTATAGAAACACGCAGAACAAGACATTACAGGCAAAAAGAAACAGCATGCCGGCGTACAGCACCCGAGTACCATAGGCCGCTTCAATGGATGCCTCGTTGATTGATAGCGTGTAATAAAACAATGCCATCAATAAAATAGCATAGTAGCGGGATTTCGATATCGAATACAGAATACTGGGCACAAGAACCAATGCCGACAGGAAAGAGATCATGGTAAAAGCGAATCCTGGTCAGGTATGCAAGGCCGATGGAAAGCCAATCAGGCGGCCATAACTGCAGCTAAAAATATTCTTAAGGCAATATGCCATATAAGCGAAACAGCACACCTCTCCAGCGACCCAACACAGGGCGATGTCACGGGCGCTGGTCGGCCGCAAAACAAGAATGGCCAGAACAATGAAAACCGAGCGCACGATATTGGCATAAGCAACACTCTGGTGATGTCCCTGTGCCATCAACATCGGCGGCAAGATACGATTGTGCAGCCAGAAAAAACTGGCGCCAATGAAGCAAAGTGCAGAAGCACCTGCAGGGGCGAAACCGGCGCCAAAAACCATGGAAATCATCGGTGGCAGCGCTAACCATCCGAGAGGAAGAGCAAGTATGCCCAACAGGCTGCAACCGAGCGCCAGCTTTTCATATTCGGCCTGCGCAACGGCGCCGTTACCCTTCTTCGACCAATGGTTGTATAGCACCGGCGCGACCATATTCAAGGCAGTCACCATGGCATTCAAAAACAGCAACGACATACCAAAATAGCCAGCCTCAGTATGGCTGCCCGCAGCCCGCGCCAACATCCAGAAAGTCAGTGCAGGTACAATTGTAGTGGTAATAGCTGGAATGAAAGACCAAGCGCCCTCTTTCATCAAGATACGGCAGTCGGCCCCCAACGCTCCCCCTCCACGCAAGTCGAAACCTGCCGTTCGCCCTACTTCGGCGCTGGCGCACAAGGCAGCACAAACGAAACTCCACATGAGCAATTGGGGCAGTATGGTGAAGTCGTTACCTATGCCAAGAAAAAATATCAGCGGCAGGCAAATCAAGCCGGGGCTTGCTGTAATCAGATTAAACAGCAGAGGGCTGGAGTTACTCAGAGCAACGGCGCGGAATAAACCGTGCAGCACCATCGCCAGCGCACAGGCACACATCAGCCAGACATCGCGCAGACTTAATGCTGTCGCCTGAGCTAAATAATTTCCCCCAAACGCTCCCAGCAGCAGCAATAGCGCTGCCAGAGCCAGGCCATAGTGCACGATCAATCCCGCAGCGCGGCGCGCACTGATCCGCCCTGCATTGATGTGAAAGGTCAGCGCCTGGGAGAAGCCAAACAGGCCTAACACGGAGATCAAGTCGATCCACGAACGGTAAGTACTGAAATAACCTTGGCCCTCGGGTCCAAAGCGACGTGAGACCACCACTGAGACAAGGAAAGTCGCAACCACACCGAAGCCTTGAATCAAGAGCGCGAGCCCCAGTTGCCGCTGTAACTTCATGCGTCCTCTTTATGCCAACGCAACGATGATCTGTTCCTGCTCCTGTGCAGTCAAGTCTGGCCCCATCGGCAGACTCATCACGCGCTGTGCAGCGCGCTCGGCATGAGGATAGGCACCCTTGTCGCCGAAGCCGGCATAAGCTGGCTGCAAATGCATGGGTACTGGATAATGTACCGCAGTAGGAATACCAGCGGCCTTCAGGCGTTCCTGAACAGCATCGCGCGACTCGACCAACACGGTAAACTGGCCGTACACGCTGCTGCGATCGGCACGCTGGCTGACCGTCTCGACTTTATTTTTCAGCAATTCATTGTAGCGCTGACCAATTTCCAGCCGCTGCGCCACCTCCCATTCAAAACGTTCGAGCTTGGCAAGTACCACCGCACATTGCAACGTATCCATACGGCCGCCAACGCCGATACGCGTATGCACATAGCGTTTCGACTGACCATGCACCCGAATTTCACGCATGGCCTGGGCAAGCGCATCGTCACTGGTAAAAATAGCGCCGCCGTCCCCGTAACAGCCCAAGGGCTTGCTCGGGAAAAAGCTCGTGCAGCCTATCGTCGACAGATTGCAACTCTTGCGGCCCTTGTACGTCGCGCCGAAGCTTTGCGCCGCGTCTTCGATAACTACCAGGCCATGACGCGCCGCGATAGCATTGATCTCATCCATGTCAGCCGGTTGACCATACAAGGAAACTGGCATTATGGCGCGCGTGCGTGGCGTGATTGCAGCTTCGATCAGAGCCGCGTTGATATTGCAAGTGTCAGGTTCGATGTCGACAAATACAGGCTTGGCGCCCAACAGCACGATCACTTCGGCCGTGGCGATGAAGGAGAATGGCGTGGTAATGATTTCGTCACCCGGTTTGACGCCGATGGCCATCAGCGCAATCAGCAGCGCCTCGGTACCCGAAGCAACAGTGATGCAATGTTTCGCCCCTGTATATTCCTGCAGCTTGCCTTCCAGCTCCTTGACTTCCGGACCCATAATATATTGGCCATGATCGAGAACTGCCTGAATGCGTGCGTTAACCTTGTCACGCAGGGCTACGTATTGCGCCTTGAGATCGATGAATTCCATGTTGGACTTTAATGTTAGTTGTTGATTAAGGCGCAGATGCCATCTTGCAATGTATAACGCTCGCCAGTGTGCTCGCAAACGGTTTCGCCGTCGCCGGTAAGAGGCAGCGCCAGCCGTTCGCCGAAACGGCTCATCCAGCCAACCTGACGCGCCGGCACGCCCACCATCAGGGCGAAGTCCGGAACGTTTCGATTGATCACGGCGCCCGCGCCAACGAAAGCATAAGCCCCTACAGTGCTGCCGCAGACAATGGTGCAATTGGCACCCAGCGTGGAGCCGCGTTTGATCAGCGTCTTGCGATACTCATCCTTGCGCGTTACCGCCGAGCGCGGGTTGTACACATTCGTAAATACCATGCTGGGACCACAAAACACGTCGTCCTCGATGGTCACGGCATCGTACACGGAGACATTGTTCTGGATTTTGACGTTGTTACCAATGACAACGTCATTGCCGACAAAAACGTTTTGCCCCAAGGAACAGCCTGCACCGATGCGTGCTCCACCGCAAACGTGAACAAAATGCCAGACGCGGGTAGTGTCCCCAATCGTTGCACCAGCGTCTACGATTGCACTCGAATGTATTGTGGCCGCCATCTTAATACTCCAGCGGTAATGCGACACGCTTGCCATCACGCGCTGAAAGGTAGGTGGCGATCAGCACTTCCATCGATTTCAAGCCTTCACGGCCGTCCGTCTCTGGTTCGGCTTCGCCACGCAATACCTTGATGACATTGTCGTAATACAGCGGATGGCCAAAACCATATACCGACGTGGTCTGATAACTGGCTTCCTTGACCTTCTCATCATCCGGGTGCGGCTCGGAAAACTCCCAATGCTGCACTTCGTTGACGGCAACACCACCGATACGTACTGTGCCTTTTTCACCCAGAATGGTGATGCTGCCTTCCAGATTGCGCGGGTAGGTCAGCATGGTCACGTTCATCGAACCGAGCGCACCATTACGCCAGCGCAGACTGATGACGCCGGTGTCCTCGACCTCGATATCGCGCTCCAGCGTGGCGGTGTAGGCATGCAGACTCTCGACGGGGCCGATGACCCAGTCGATCAGGTCGACATAATGGCTGGCCTGGTTCATGAAGGCGCCACCGTCGTATTCCCATGTACCGCGCCATTTCGCACTGTCATAGTATTCCTGCGGGCGGGTCCAGAAAACATTCAGGTTCACCATGTAAATACGACCGAAACGTTTTTCCTCGACGGCCTTCTTAAGCAACTGCAAGGTCGCATTACGGCGATTTTGTTTCACAACAAACAACCGCACATTGGCAGCATCACAGGCTTCGACCATGCGCTTGGCATCGTCCCAGCGGGTTGCCATCGGCTTTTCGGTGATGACGCTGTAGCCAGCCTCGGCAATCTGAATCGCCTGCTCCGGATGCATGCCGGACGGCGTCGTCAGAATAAACGCATCAGCCTGGCAATGCGCGAGCATCTCGGTCAGGCTGGCATAAGGCGTGGCGCCCGTGCTAGCGGCAGCTTCGGCCAGCGCTTGCGGATTAATATCGCACACGCCGACGAGTTCGCAACGGTCAGCATGCTGCTGGATCGCGCCGAAATGATTCTTGGCAATGCGTCCGCAGCCGAGCAGGGCAAAGCGGATCTTGCGGTCAGTGACCGGAGGGGGGAAATGGCGCATTCAATAATCTTTCGGAATTAGGCTTTGACAACGTTCGACGCCGGCGTCAGGTAGACACCACGCGTATCGACGATCAATTTTGCGTGCTCCTGAATCAAGGCGTAATCAAAGGCACGGTGATCGGTCGCCAGCAACACCACATCATAGGAGGCGATTGTGGCAGCGGTCAGTTCAACACTGGATAATTCAAAATGGTGTTCGCGCATCTTCGGGAAGACCGGCACGTGCGGATCCGAGTAAGCGATATCGGCGCCCTTGTCACGCAGAATCTCCATCAATTCCACCGATGGCGACTCGCGCATATCGTCCACATTCTTCTTGTAGGCAATACCCAGAACCAGCACCTTGCTGCCCTTGATCGAACGCGAGCGCTCATTGAGGGCATCGGCCAGCTTGCTGATGACCCAATGGGGCATGTCGCTGTTAATCTCGCCAGCGAGTTCAATGAAGCGGGTGTGCAGACCATATTGACGCGCTTTCCACGTCAGGTAGAACGGGTCGATCGGGATGCAATGGCCGCCCAGGCCAGGGCCCGGATAATAGGCGGTAAAGCCGAAAGGCTTGGTGGCCGCGGCACGAATGACTTCATGAATGTCGATATCCATCTTGTCAGCAATGATCTTCATTTCATTGACCAAACCGATATTGACAGCACGGTGTATATTTTCCAGCAACTTGGTCAACTCGGCCGCGCGTGTCGAACTGACCGGCACGACGGTATCGATGGCGGGGCTGTAAAGTGCGATGCCAGCCTGCTGGCAGGCCTCGGTGGTGCCGCCGCAAATCTTCGGAATGGTTCGGGTTTCGAAATGTTGGTTACCCGGATCTTCGCGCTCGGGCGAGAACACAAGAAATACTTCTTCACCGACCGTGAAACCGCCAGCCTCGATACGCGGCTTAAGTTCTTCATCGGTGGTCCCAGGGTAAGTAGTGCTTTCCAGCGAAACGATCTGGCCTGCACGCATATGCGGCACCAGCGCTTCTGTGGTACTCAGGACATAGCTCAGGTCTGGCTCACGGTAATCGTTCAGCGGAGTGGGCACGCAGATAATCAACGCATCGGCCTCAGTGGCGCGCGAAAAATCAGTGGTAGCCTCGAAACCCTTGGCACGCGCCGCATTGATGGATTCGGCGGAGATGTGTTCGATGTAACTTATTCCTTGATTCAGCTTATCGACCTTGACCTTATCGATATCGATACCCAGCACCTTGAAACCGACATCAGCATAACGCAGCATCAAAGGCAGGCCAACATAGCCCAAACCCACAATGCCGATAACCGCATTGCTATTTTCGAATTTCGAAATAAGTTCATTTAGAAACTTCTTGTTTTTGCTATCGTTCATTTTTAGGTTTAAATTCTTATATAATTACAACAATTACACCACCCCGAAAAAACGAAACGGACACATGCCGCACGTTAGGACATCAAGAAAGAAAGATGATATAAAGAAAGAGGAGAGCCAGATTGTAAAACGGTGGTCCAGTATAACGACTCCGAGCCTATCTGGATAGGCCTCGGAGCGGAAAAGGGCCGCGACACAGGGGCGCGCCATGGACTAATGTGACGCTTTTACTACTATAGACAGGAAAAATCATGCCCTGCCTGGTCACATAAAGTTACACTTTTTCATGGTAACACAAGCAATTCTGCATCCGCGCACGCCTGATGATCATTGCGGAACCGCCCCCGGCACGCTATCATCACAGGTCGAAAATATCTGCCGCGCACAGCTCCCTATAAGATGTATCAGGCCTATAAATTCACGGCACCACCAAGATTGAGGCCTCAGAACAGTTACACCATCACCATGCGCGCACGGACTCGATACCCAAGCCCCCATTCGGCAAATGAGTCTCCATTCATTATATATATGAAAGCACATGAAATTGTACGGGTCGATTACCTGCAAATTGACTACCCGGCGACTCATCAGTGAGTAAAATGAAAATATTTCTTGATTTATCCAGATTCCAAAAACAAATTATCGCCATAACGGCAGATTTTTTCTTATTACCTTTAACTTTTTGTTTGGCGATTATCCTCCGGTATGACGTCATCAACGCTGACGTCTACCGCAGTTATTTATGGCTCATAATTGCAGCTCCCTTGGTTTCAATCCCTATTTTCATCCGCCTCGGCTTGTATCGGGCCGTGATACGCTTCATTGACCAGAAGATCGTCTATGTTGTCATTCTTGGCGTCACGCTGTCGGTAGCCAGCCTGGTAGCGCTGGCCGCGTTCGCCACCCACATGACAGGGCTTTCGCGAGGCGTCTTTGGCATTTACTGGATCAGCGCAATTACTTACGTCGTGGCCAGTCGCTTTCTGACCCGTGGCTTTTTATTGCACGTAAAAAGCCCGAAACAGACGGTGCGCGTAGCCATTTATGGCGCTGGTAAGGCAGGATCACAACTGGCAAGTGTTCTGCGCGGCGGTCGCGAATACCTTCCGGTTGCGATCATCGACGACAAAACCGAACTGCAAGGCGCGTCGATTGCCGGCATCCGGGTTTATCCCCCATCGAGCCTGCCCAAATTGATCGGCAAACTGAACATCAGCGAAGTTCTGCTGGCCATGCCATCGATACCGAAGAGCCAGCAGAAACACATTCTCGACAAAATCGAATCCCTCAAAGTCAAGATCAAGGTGACACCACCTGTTGCCAGCCTGGTCAACGGTGAACTTCGCCTGCAGGACGTACGCGACATTGAGATAGAGGACTTGCTGGGACGTGACCAGGTGGCCCCGGACACAGACCTGGTCGCCACTTGCATCACCGGAAAGTCAGTATTGGTGACTGGTGCGGGCGGGTCGATCGGCTCCGAACTGTGCCGTCAGATCATCCGCCTGCGCCCCTCCAGACTCATACTTCTGGAAATGTCCGAGTTCGCACTGTACTCGATCAAACAGGAACTGAAGGGACTCAAGCACGCGCACGCTCTGGAACTCGAGTTGGTGCCCTTTCTTGGCTCCGTACTGGACACGGAAAAGTGTGCAATGATCCTGCGCACCTTCCAGGTCGAAACTGTATATCACGCGGCAGCCTACAAGCATGTGCCATTGGTGGAGCACAATCCGATTGAAGGCGTGCGCAACAATGTCTTCGGCACCTTGAGTATCGCACGCGCGGCGATGGACGCTGGCGTCAAATGCTTCGTCCTGATTTCAACAGACAAAGCCGTACGTCCGACGAATGTAATGGGCTCGACAAAACGCCTGGCTGAACTGATTTTGCAGGCATTTGCACAGGAACGTGGCAAGACGCGTTTTTGCATGGTGCGCTTCGGTAACGTACTGGGATCGTCCGGCTCGGTCGTGCCGCTCTTCCGCAAACAGATCATGGCGGGCGGCCCGATTACTCTGACGCACCCCGAAATCACACGCTATTTCATGACTATTCCTGAGGCGGCGCAACTGGTGCTGCAGGCTGGCGCAATGGGAGAAGGCGGTGACGTCTTCGTGCTTGACATGGGTGAGCCCGTCAAGATCGTGGATCTGGCCGAACGCATGGTGCATTTGAGCGGCCTGGAAGTAAAGAGCAAGTCGGCTCCGGACGGCATCGAAATCGTCCATGTCGGCCTGCGGCCCGGCGAGAAGCTGTACGAAGAACTTCTCATCGGTGACAATGTCGAAGGCACCGAACACCCACTGATCATGCGCGCGCAGGAATCCGAAATACCGCACGCGGAATTGCAGCTACTGCTACGCGAACTCGATGATGCCTGCGCACGTTTCGCCTACGAAGATGTGCGTATGGTACTACTGAAGGCGGTAAAGGAATATGCGCCACAATGCGGTATTGAAGATTTGATCTGGTCCGAAAAAAACAAAACGCAGGCGCCGCACTGATTACAACGCAGGCCTGGTAGAAGTACCAAGCCGGCCGCCTGGTGAGTAGCCTGCTTGGCTCCTTCGGGCATATTATTCATCCACACACAATTTGAGAAACCATATGGAAACGCAGGAAAAATTCACTCAACGCACGAGCAAACAGGATGGCGCGCTGATTTCCCCAACCGAGCTTCTGAGCACGCTGTGGCACGCGCGTCGCATGATTATCGGCATGACAGTGGCCTCCATCGCACTGGGCGTGAGCAGCACCGTGTATTGGGCCAAGTATAAGAGTGACGGATTCCTGCAATTTGGCGGCCCCATCCCCTTGCAACCAGAAAAAACGGCAAGGACAAAAGACGTCAAGGATGCAGGCTTCGGCATTCAGCTCAGCGACTACAAGCGCTATTCAGCAGCATTTGGCAGTCGCGGCCGCTTCGATGACTTTGTACAGGCCGTCAAACTCGAAAATGCTCCCGGGATCGCTACTCTGCGCAAGAACATCACCAGCGAAAAAAACCTGAACGCCATCATCGAACCCATTTTCCCTTTCACCAAACTCGATGCCAAGGACTTGATGGAGCAACCGAAAGAGAACAGCAATAATGTGATCGGTTTACGCATCAGCTACGAAGCCAGTACCCCGGAAGAGGCGCAACGTATCGTCGCCCTGCTGGGCCGTTACACTATGGACACAATTGTTTATCTGATTTATACGGATTCGCTGCGCTTCAAGCATCTGGAAATTACCGCAAAAATCACCAAGCTTGACAATGACATCATTGGCAGCAAGCAGAAACTGGCGGAATACAGCAGGCGCATCAACGACCTCAAACAAATCGTTGCACGCCACCCGAAGGCCGAAGTGCAAAATACATCGCAAGTCGTCACCGTGACGGATGAAAACTCACGTTACCTGTCGCCAGTAACGCAACTGATGAGTGCCGAGGTCGAGGCCAGTGCGGCGCAAGAAGCCATTTATCAGGCTAAACGGGAACAGCAACAATATCTGTTATTGCGTGATTACTACGATAGTGCCAAAGCGACACTCGACGCCAACAAGTCAGGCGAGGCAGTGCTACGCGCACTGGAAGCGAGCAAGGAACACGCATTCAAATCCAAAGACCTGAATGACGAACTGGTCAAGGAAGTGTACAACAAAATCACAATCGACAATCAGAACTCGCTCAATTTGTATCTGGAAAAAAGCCGCTTCATCGCCGGCCCGAGTTTGCCCGAAAACCGCACTACACGATTGTCAACGGCCCTGGTGGTAAGTGCCTTGCTCGGACTCTTTCTCGGCTGCCTGATTGCATTGGGACGGCAATGGTGGTTAGCGAACCGCGAGCAGTTAGCCAACTAACGATGTGATGTCGGCAGTATGATATTTATCTGCCGCAAGATTACCCAGTCCGGCCTGCCGAACTGGCAAACAAGCGCCCTCAAACGCTGCTTGATTAAAAGCCACTGGCGTACCACTCCGCTTTCCTGCCATTCAGCAACATCCAGTGCGCACCAAAATAAAAAACGCGCCATCGCATCGGCATGAAAATACCTGATGCGATGGCGCGCAAGTCAATACCGCTGCCAGGACAATCATGACGCCGCCACGTCTACAACAGAGTGGCGTCGGAACGTTTTCTGGCAATTGCATGGTACGCCAGCAAACGCTGTTTTCTGGCGATGCTCCTTATTGCTTCAGCAAACCACCCAGCAATGCCGCCACTTTCTGCTTCGGCTTGGCCGCAGTAGGCGCCATGCTGGCGGCAGCCGGGGCTGCGGCCTTGGCCGGCTCATATGGCTTGAGGAACCAGGGATCAGCCTTTTCGCGGCGTGCGCCGGGACCAAAAGCGGGACGCGCACCGCGCTCCGCGGAGCGGCTGTCGCGGCTATCGCCGGCATGGCGGCTCTCGGGGGCGCGCGCCGGGCGTGCCTCGCCACCTTCGCTGCGGCGTGGCGGACGGCGCTCGCTGTCGCCGCTGCGGGCGGGCGCCGGGTTGAAGCCCGTCAATTCGCCGCGCTTGATGCTTTGCTTGATGAGTTTCTCGATATCGGCCAGCAAGCGCTCGTCCTTATCCGAGTAGATCGAAATGGCGTCGCCCGAGGCGCCGGCGCGGCCCGTGCGGCCGATGCGGTGCACATAATCTTCCGCGTTGTACGGCAAGTCGAAGTTGATGACGCAAGGCAGGTCGGAAATATCCAGGCCGCGCGCCGCCACGTCGGTCGCCACCAGCACGTCGATTTCGCCCTTCTTGAACGCCTCCAGCGCCGCCATGCGTTCCTGCTGGCTCTTGTCGCCGTGAATCGCCGTGGCGCTCATGCCTTCCTGTTCCAGCACGCGGGCCAGGCGCGAAGCGCCGATCTTGGTGTTCGAGAATACGATGACCTGCTTCAGGTCGCGCTGGCGCAGCAGATGGGCGACCAGGGCATGCTTCTGGTCTTCCGTCACCTTGTAGACCACTTGCGTGACCTTGTCGGCCGTCTGGTTGCTGCGCGCCACTTCGATCGTCAGCGGATCGTTGAGGAAGGTGGCGGCCAGTTTCTTGATTTCTGGCGAGAACGTGGCCGAGAACATCAGGTTCTGGCGCTGTTTCGGCAACAAGTTGATGATGCGCTGCAAGTCCGGCAGGAAACCCATGTCCAGCATGCGGTCGGCCTCATCCATGACCAGCATCTGCACCTGGCTCAGGCTGATGTTCTTTTGCTCGATATGGTCGAGCAAGCGGCCCGGCGTGGCGATGACGATTTCCACGCCGCCGCGCAGGATGACGGTTTGCGGCTTCATATCCATGCCGCCGAAGACGACGGTCGAGCGCAGCGGCGTGTGCTTGGCGTAGGCCTTGACGTTTTCGGCCACCTGCACCGCCAGCTCACGCGTCGGCGTGAGGATCAGCGCGCGCACCGGGTGGCGCGCCGGCGACATGCTGCTGCTGGCGTGCGCCATCAGCAACTGGATGATCGGCAAGGAAAAACCGGCCGTCTTGCCGGTGCCCGTTTGCGCGGCGCCCATCACATCGCGGCCTTGCAGCACCACGGGGATCGCTTGTTCCTGGATCGGTGTCGGATGGGTGTAACCCTGGTCGGTCAAGGCGCGCTGGATTTCAGGCGCAAGGCCAAAGTCGGCAAAAGTCAGGCTGGGAGCAGCGGATGCGGCAGGTGCAGGTGCAGGTGCAGGTGCAGGCGCAGGCGCAGCGGCGACGGGCGCCGCTTCAGGGGCAATCGCCGGGCTGGGCGTAGGAGTCGATTCGGTTTCAGACATAAATTTTCTGGTGTGCCTCCGCACTGCGGAAGCCATGCTTTCTCAATAAACAACATTTCGGGGCACAGGCAGCTCCGTCTTGCAAGCCATGGATCATTGTTCTTGCGGCACCTCCGTGCTCCGGGACATGCTGTATGGCGTATGCGGGAGCGTCGAAGAGATGTGCTGCGATGGCGGCGGAGATCGCGCCGGCGGAACATCGCGCGCAGAAGATACAATATCAGTGCTGTAAACGATACCCTAATTCACCGCAACTGTACACGGAAACCGTGATTTTTGAGCAAAAAGCGTTCCAGCAATAGACCTCCGGGATGCCGTATCATGCCGGCTCCGATGCCAGCTCCGCCGTCCCTGCCCTTACCATGCCCACCCCGCCTTTATCCCACGATCCGCAACCGCAGCCGCCCAGCAAACCGGGCAATGACGAGTGCTGCCACAGCGGCTGCACTTTTTGCGTACTGGAAATGTACCAGGAAGACCTGGCCGCCTACGAAGATGCCCTGAGGGCGTGGCAACAGCGCCAGCAAGCCGCTGCCGCGCCCGCCACCCAGAGCGTCAGGAAGCCGCGCAAGCGCGCTTAACTTAATTCAATTAAAAGCTTTCCCACTCATCCACCGGCGCCGCGCGGCGCGCCGTGCTGGCCAGTTGACGCGGCGCCGGTGCCGGCGTCACGGCTGCCGACGCCTTGACAGCCTTGACAGGCGCACGCGGCCGGTTTGCGGCGGCGCTGGCCGCATCGAGCTTGAAGATGCTGACCACCTCGCTCAGGCTGGCGGCCTGCTCCTGCATCGACTCGGCCGCCGCGGCAGCCTCTTCCACCAGGGCCGCATTTTGCTGCGTCACCTGGTCCATCTGGGTGATGGCCTGGTTAACCTGCTCGATACCGGCGCTCTGCTCGCTGCTGGCGGCCGTGATCTCGCTCATGATGTCCGTCACGCGGGTGATGCTGGCAACGATGTCATCCATCGTGCGGCCCGCCTGATCCACCAGTTTCGAGCCCGCCTCGACTTTCTCGACCGAATCGCCGATCAGCACCTTGATATCCTTGGCCGCCGCGGCCGAGCGTTGCGCCAGGTTGCGCACTTCCGTGGCGACGACGGCAAAGCCGCGCCCCTGCTCGCCTGCGCGCGCCGCCTCGACGGCCGCATTCAGGGCCAGGATATTGGTCTGGAAAGCAATCCCGTCGATAACGGCGATGATGTCGACGATCTTGCGCGACGAGGCATTGATCGACGCCATCGTCCCCACCACCTCGCTGACCACCTTGCCGCCCTCGATGGCGATGCTCGACGAGGTCTGCGCCATGGTGTTGGCCTGGCGCGCATTGTCCGCGTTCTGCTTCACGGTCGAGGTCAGCTCTTCCATCGACGAAGCCGTTTCTTCCAGCGAACTGGCCTGCTCTTCCGTGCGCGACGACAAATCCTGGTTGCCGGCCGCGATCTGGCTCGACGCCGTGGCGATGGTATCGGTGCCGCCGCGTACCTGGCCCACCAGGTTTTGCAGGCTGGCATTCATGTCTTTCAGGGCTTGCATCAATTGCCCCGTTTCGTCTTGCGATCGCACAACGATATGCGCCGTCAAGTCGCCAGCCGCCACCCGGCGCGCCACGCCGACGGCCTCGATCAGCGGACGCGCCACGCTGCGCGCCACCCACAGCGCCAGCAGCATGCCGATGATGACGATGCCCGCCACCAAGGCGATCAGGCTGGCGCGCGAGGCCGCATAGGTTGCGTCGGCGCTGGCGCTCGAGCGCACGCCGCCGTCCGTGTTAATCGCCACCAGTTTATCGAGCGCCGCCATCATGTCCGTCATGACCTGGGCCGACGGTCCCACGGCCAGCGCGCGCGCCTCTTCCTTTTTCATCTCGCGCGACAGGCTCAGCATGGTTGCATGCAGGCGCATGAATTCATCGTTGAGCGCCAGGAAGCGCTCAAACACTTCCTTCTCGCCCGGTTCGGAAATCAGGCTGCGGTACTTGTCGGCATCGGCCTTCAGCCTGGCCTGGGTTTCCGTCATGCGCGTTTCGTTCTGCGCCATGTCGGCATCCTGCGCGGCCAGCATGTGCGCCAGTTCCCAGCGGCGGAAATCGCTGACATCGCTGCGCATGGACATGGCCGCCAGCACGCTGGGCATCCAGTTGTCGGACAGGTCCGTCGACGCGGTATTGATGCGCGCCATGGAAAAGATCGCCGACACGCCCAGCGCGGCCGTCAGCAGCAGCACGGCGCCAAACGACAAGATCAGCTTGGTGGCAATTTTCAGATCAAAAAACCATTTCATGCGTTGCGTTCCTTCATTAACAGGTAAACGGGACAAGACAGGCGCGCACCAACACGGCGCAGGTAATGCGGCGGCTCATACCGAAACGCCGGTTAAATTTCCACAAGGCAACATTTTATCACCGACGCACTGCAGCGCAGAGTGGTTTGATCGCGGCATGCGGCCAAAGTTCAGGTGTAGCGGGCAGCGCGCCGCATTTTTGTCCAAACACGGTTGTTTCCAAACGGGAAAATGAAGAGCGGGCGTAGGAGTTGGATGACACGGGGCAATGTTCCTAGCCTACATAAGCACGTCGGCTCATCCGATGCCCGTCATTGCCCCCTGGTTCTATAGTGGATACAAGATTCAGCACAACGCTAGCAAGCCAGAAAAGCAGCGCCATCCAACAAAATCAGAAGACGAGGCCCTACCATGTACAAAGCTTATAGCAACCTGACACCAGCAACGAATAGCCACGCAGCCGCCCAGCACAACTGGCAAGCCGCTCCGGCCACACCCATGATCAGCATCACGGGCGCCCAACAGAACGAATTGCTGCGCGCCTTGTCGCGCGCCGATCTGGAGCGCCTGTTTTGCCAGCTGGAATTGGTCGCTTTGCCTGCCGGCAAGCACCTGTTCGATTGCGGCGGCAAGATTGAATACACGTACTTCCCCACCAACGCCATCGTTTCCCTGCTGTATGTGATGGAAGACGGCGCCACCACCGAGATCGCCGTCATCGGCCGCGAAGGCGTGGCTGGCGTGGTGTTGTACGAAGCCGAGCGCGCCACCTGCACCGCCATCGTGCAGACGGCAGGCTACGGCTACCGCCTGAAAACCGCCTTCCTGCGCGAAGTGTTCAATGAAGGCGGCGCGCTGGCGCAATTGCTGATGCGCTACACCAGCGCCATGTTTGCGCAAATGGCGCAGAACGTGGTGGGCGGCCGTCATTGCAGCATCGAACAAAAACTGTGCCGCTGGCTGCTGGACCGCCTCGACCGTTCCCTGTCGAACGAACTGAAGGTCACGCAAGACACCATGGCCAACATGCTGGGCGTGCGCCGCGAAAGCGTCACCGTCACGGCGCGCAAGCTGCAGGACGAAGGCCTGATCCAGTACCGTCGCGGCACGGTCGAAGTGCTCGACCGCGAAGGCCTGGAAGCGGCCGCCGGCAATTGCTATAAAGCCGCACGCGCCGGTTTCGAACAATTCCGCAGCGGCATCAGCGCACACAATTAAGCCACGTCGCAAGCTGATGCGGCAGGAAAGCAACACCTTGTACCACCATTTGCCACTTCGTCTTGCTTGGCAACAATCCAGCCTCTATTATTCTCGTTGAAATTACCCAATAGAAATTTTAGTTTCAATTGGGTAATTTATCGCGTACATAATTAGACCAACGACTGGAGTCAGTAAGCATGAAACAGCAATACCTGATCGCCGCCCTACTGGCAGGCATGTTCTGCGCAAGCCAAGCCCAGGCAGAAATCGCCATCGCCGCCGACCTGGGTACGACTGGCGTCGGCGCCCACCTGAGCGTGCCGCTGCAATCGAATCTGAATGCCCGTTTTGGCGTCGGCTTCCTGAATTACTCCTACGACTCCAGCACCGAAGACGTCGACTACAAGCTGAAACTCAAACTGCGCACCTTCGACGCCTTGCTCGACTACTTCCCCATGGACGGCGCCTTCCGCGTCAGCGCCGGCGTCGTGTACAACGGCAATAAAATCGATGCCAAAGGCAAGCCGAACAAAAGCGGCAGCTACACATTGAACGGCAACACCTATACGGCGGCCAGCGCTGGCCAGCTGGACGGCACCATCGATTTCCGCAAGGTCGCCCCCTACATCGGCATCGGCTGGGGCAACCCGGTGAAAGAGGCCGGCTGGAGCATTTCCAGCGACATCGGCGTATTGTTCCAGGGTTCGCCGAAAACCTCGCTGCACAATACCGGCTGCGACCCGCTGGTCTGTGCCGCCCTGAAAACGGACGTTGCCGCTGAAAACGAAAAACTGTCCGACAAGGTCAAGGATTTCAAGGCGTATCCAGTGCTGCGCATCAGTGCCAGCTACCGCTTCTAAGCAGGTTTTCGCCCCTGGCGCCAACCCGCCAGGCAAGATATCAAGGCACGCTGCGGCGTGCCTTTTTATATTCGGGGTTGAAAAGGACTGCAGGCCAGACACTGCGGCACGCCGCACCTAACCGGCAGCAACGGTGGCGACCGGCCACCAACCCGGCCTGGCATCGTCAAACGAGTGGTACTCGGGTGCGAAGGCGGCCTGGGTCGCATCATCAAAACTGCCCACCAGCAAGGCCACCGTGGGCGCATCGTCGATGGCGCCGATGGAACTGCCGCAAACGGCGCAAAACGCCCGGCTGGAATAATCGGAAGAGCGGTAGGTGGCCGGCGCGCCGGCCGTGCCCGTCCAGCGCACTTGATCGCGCGCAAACTCCACCCACGCCACCGTCGGCGCCCCCGTGTGCTGCTGGCAATTGCGGCAGGAACAGCTGTGCGGATTGCTGCCCTCGCCTGTCACTTCAAAGCGCACCGCGCCACATAAGCAGCCGCCTGTTTGCACCGCATTTTCCATTGCCTCTCCTCGTTTGCACCGTTGCGCACCCTGCCAGCAGGAAACTACCCGGTACAATATTGCCATAACCCGCTCCCTGGCGCACCCATACAATATGGCGCCGGCACTATGAAAGAATAAATGGAAGACATCAATTGCGAAGGCTTGCCGCACATCCGCGTATTGGCAGGCGAAAACACCAGCGGTCCCGTGTATGAAACCCTGCCCGCGCGCCAGATCGACGAACACGTCTACGAACTGCTGGCCTCGCCCGGCCTGACCCTGAACCTGGCGCGCGGCGACATTGTCAGCATCGCCGACCCGCTCGCCCCCGCCGAAGTATTAAAGCGCGGCGGCAACTTCTGCATCCAGATCTACGCCGACGACGTGCCGCAAGCAGCAGTGGACCAGCTGGAACGCGACGTGCAAAGCCAGCTGGGCGGCACCATGGACGGCCAGTACAAGGGCAACCTCACCTTCAGCGTGCCGGGACACCACGGCATCTACAATGTCAACGGTCCCTTCGACGCCTTCCGAGAAGCAACGGGCGTGGAATGGTACTTCGCCAATATCTACGTCAACCTCGATGACGACGATGATGAAACCTTGCTCAACTGGTGGGTGGATATGTAAGGTTGTCCGTGCACCAGGCGGGGCCATGACACATGTCAATGTTCTGTATTGCTCTGGCACACATCAAGCTGCTTGCCCGCGCCTTGCATACGCTCTCCCTGTCGTCAGCCACAGAGAGCAACGCTATGCCCTACATTGCGCGTGCCGATTATGCGAAGCAAAAAGAGTTCGTGGGAAATGGCGAGTGCGTTACCCTGGTCAGGCACCTCACCGGCGCCCGTGCCTCATCGCTTTGGCGCGAAGGAAATAAAGTGCCGGATCTGCTGGAACAAGGCGGTATCGCGAAAGGTACAGTGATTGCCACCTTCGTCAACGGCCGCTATCAGGATCTGCGGCAGGGCAATCATGCGGCGCTGTTCATCCGCCAGGTGCCTGGCGGCATAGCAATTTTCGACCAGTGGCGTAACCACAAGCCCAGCGCCCGCGTGATCTACTTCGGCCGTTCGGCGGCCGGGGCATCGAATCGTCCCGAACGCTATTCGATAGTGGAATGAAGCCGCTCACACTGGCGACATTGGTCATCGCTGCCGCGGCGATGCGGCCAGTTGCCGCGGCCCCCATTGCGTCCGTTTCTTGCCCGCAAGCGCCTCCCTCAAGCTGGAACCTGCCGGCCAGCAAACTCGATGGCGTACGCGTGCTGTCCTATCCGGCGGATCAGCCGCCAGCAGCTGGCGAAGCGTTGCCTATCCTGGCCCCGGACAAGGAATGGACACGCAACGGCACCTTGCATCAACGCTGGGACATCAATTTTGATGCGCCCGAGTATCTGTTTCAGGTGGACTGCCTGTATGCGGGCACCGAACGCTACCTGCGCATGGCTTTGCCGGGCGTCAAACAGTGCGTTGCAGCCATTGCACAGCAAACGAAAATAGTCAGTTTTCAGTGCAAATAGTGCGCTCAATACCACTCCTCAAGTCACTCCCCGCAGTTGCGTCAAATATGCAAAAATCCATTCAGAAATGACTGGTAAGCAAGGTCAGCAAGCGGCAAGCGCGTTCGATGTGCGGCAGCCCTACGATTGACATATCTCAAGGTAGCGTCCCAGCACCTTGTCCATGCCCTGCTCGATGCATTCGACCACCAGCGCGTGGCCGATCGACACTTCCAGGATGCCGGGAATGTCCAGGAAGCGCGCCAGGTTGTGCAAATCGAGGTCGTGCCCCGCATTCACGCCCAGGCCCAGCGCCTGCGCCCGCCGCGCCGCCTGCCGATACGTGTCAAACACGGCCTCGGCCTGCGCGCCGCCATGACTCTCGGCAAACCGTTCCGTGTACAGCTCGACCCGCGCCGCGCCCACCTCGCGCGCCCATTCCAGCGCCGGATAGTCGGCATCGACGAACAGGCTGACGCGGATGCCCAGGTCATTCAATTCCCCAATGACGGGACGCAACAGCGTCGCATGCCGTTCGATCTCCCAACCGTGATCGGACGTCAGCTGGCCCGGCATATCGGGCACCAAGGTGCATTGCGCCGGGCGCGCGCTTTTCACCACCTCCAGAAAATCCGCCGCCGGATAGCCCTCCACATTCAGCTCGCGTCCCCGCTCCGCGCACAGGTGCTGCAAAGCGGCAACATCATCGTAGCGCGCATGGCGCTGGTCCGGGCGCGGGTGCAAGGTAATTCCGGCGGCGCCCAGGTCGAGGAAGCGCGCGGAAAACGCGAGCAGGTCCGGGAAATTGCGGCCGCGCGAATTGCGCAGCAGGGCGATTTTATTGACGTTGACGGAGAGCTGGGTCATGAAAGGAATGAAGTGAAAGTGACGGGTCTGGCAGCGATTGTAGCGGATCGCCCGCGCAGGGCACGGCCAACCGAACTCAGCGCTACGTGCTACGATGCAAGACAAGTTCCACGCTTTCAATACATACCATGACCTACCAGCTATTCCTGTTTGACCTGGACGATACCCTGCTCGACTTCCGGGCGTCCGAAAAACGCTCCTTCCTACACACCATGCATGAACTGGGCTTGCGCGACGGCATCGACGGGCTGTTTACCCAATACCAGGCGATCAACGTCGACCTGTGGAAACGTTTCGAGACGGGCAGCGTCACCAAGGATTTTCTGAAGGTGGAGCGCTTCCGCAAGACGTTTGCGCTGAACGGCATCGCCATCGACCCGGAACTGGCCAGCCGTTTGTATCTGGAATCGCTGCCGGACACGGTCGTGCTCATCGACGGCGCCAAACAGGTATGCGAAACGCTGTCGCGCATCGGCGAAGTGGGCATCATCACCAACGGCGTCGACGCCATCCAGAACCGCCGCATCGCCGCATCCGGCCTGGGCGACTACATTTCCTTCGTCGCCACCTCCGAAGCGTGCGGCCACGCCAAGCCGGACGTGCGCTTCTTCGACTACGCGGCCAACATGGCGCGCGCGTTCAGCAAGGAAACGACCATCATCATCGGCGACCGCCTGGACGCCGACATCCTGGGCGCCAACCGCTACGGCATAGCCAGCTGCTGGTTCAACCCGGACGGCATGGCCAACACCTCGGCCGCCATCCCCACCTGTGAAGTCGCCAGCCTGCACGACATCGTGCCGCTGCTGGGCATGATGCAGGTCAACTTGAAACAGGCTTGATCTTCCACAAGCGCACCACCTGAAATACGCTTGCAGGGGCACGAAAACACGCCGCTGTTCGCGTAGAGTGAAGGCAAGCGACCTGCCTGCCTGATTGCGCGTCAAGCGATCAATCGCGCGTCAGCACTTCCAGCAATTCGATCTCGAACACCAAATTGGAGTGCGGCGGTATCAAGCCCACCTGCCGCTCGCCATACGCCAGCGCCGCCGGCACCCACAGCTTGCGCGTGCCGCCCACTTGCATGCCGTGCAAACCCAGAATCCAGCCCTGGATGACCTTGTTATTGCTCAACACACAGCGAAAAGGCTCGCCCCGCTTGTGCGACGAGTCAAACTCCGTGCCATCTTCCAGCCAGCCCCGGTAATGGGCTGTGACCAGCGCGCCACGCGCCGCCGCTTTGCCGTCACCGACCACGATATCGTCAATCTTCACTTCAGCCGTCATCTCGTTTCATCCTTCATCAAAGCACCAAGCCGCGATTGTACGACAGCACGAAAAAAGCCCCGGCAGTCACCCGCCGGGGCTTGTTCTATTATTGCTCAATTCTGGTGGACCTCCCGTGAGTCGAACACGGCACCAACGGATTATGAGACACATGCTCTACCACTTTAAGCTACATTTCATTCGAAATGAAATATCAAATGCACAACAAAGCATCAGGAAAATAAAATCGAAAATGATGAAAATTAACCAACTTATTTACCAGCTTGATTCATTCTCATTAAATTTGAGAGCTGATCTATGCCCTCAAAAACAGATGGCATCTTTTCATCACTCATAACTATATTAGAAAAAATAACGGTTTCAAATCTAGCCAAGGTATCTGCATTTTTCTCTTTAATTTCTGACGCGTACTTAGCGTAATCCTGAACAAATTCACACAAGGCCTTTCTCAATTCCAGTTGCGAAAGCTGCACTTTACATGACTCTGCATTTTTTAATGCGATTCTAAAAAATATATCAGCATTAAAGATATCGAAACAGATAATAGTGCCACGCTCCCCACAAATGGCAATGATGAAATGTTGAAATTCTCGTGATTGTAATACACAAGAAATAATTCTACAAACAATAAAAACAACAATGCGCCGCCAAACCATTTCATAATAAAAGTATTTCTATTAAGCTCTAATTTTTTTTCCGTAGCAATATTATCAAACCCTTTATGTAAACCAACAAAATTAAAAGCATTCCGATAGCTCTCAAGTGTTGCACGAAGACGTTCGACAATCTGCTGGTGAGAATCTAAATCAACATTCCAATCTGTTAATTTATTTTTTATCTCATCAGCAATTCGTGGCACCTCAACCAAATATCCCATTTTCTCATCATTTAATGTCTGCTTTAAAATTAATAACGGCAATTTATTTCTCGTGAAATTAATTTCAGATTTGAGTTCGGACGAGAATTTATCGTATGAATCTACCACGAAGTTCAAAAATGCCACTACATCGCCAGGTAAATCATTCAGCATTGATAAGTCATATTCAAAAATAAACCTATACAACATCACCGAATAAAGATCCACATATTGAGAAGTCACAGGATCATTAGAAATTCGCACACTACCAGCAATAGTATTAGAGCAAATCCTAATATTATATGGACAACGTTTATCAAACTCATCGGCGTTTACGGCAACAAATTCCGCCGCGACATTAAGGTGCAATGCCTTAATACGATCAGTCTGATTATGATTAATGGAAGTTTTGCAATATTCAATAACTTTCATCAACTCGTTTTTTACAGCAAGAGATTCAAAAAAAATAGTTTCACTCATAATCATCCAATGTTCTACTTAACAATATTCGGCAATTTAGAAGCATATTCAGCCAAGTGAGAGGCTGAAAAGTGGGCATATCTTCTTACCATTGCCGCACTTTCCCAGCCGCCTAACTCCTGCAAAACATTCAATGGAGTTCCATTTTGCACATGCCAACTGGCCCAAGTATGCCTCAAATCATGCCAACGAAAATTCTCTATTCCACAACGTTTCAATGCTTTATACCATGCTGCAGTAGTAACCTGTACTACTGGCTCACCTTTATAACTAAAAACCCTTATTGGGTGCCTCCCACGCTGCAATGTAACAACACGTAATGCATCAGAATTTAGCGGTACCGCAATAGCTTTCCGGGACTTTGATTGATCAGGGTGAATCCATGCTAAACATCGACCTAGATCAACTTGACTCCAGCACAGACCCGTAACATTCCCCTTTCTCAATCCGGTTGCCAAAGAAAAAGCCATCATCTCAGCAAGGTGAGGCGGTAGCTGAGAAAGAAGTGATTCCGCCTGTGTATGAGTAAGATATCGAATACGTCGTACAGGCTCGCGCAACAACCGAACTTTTGGCACAATTGGCAACCACTCCCAATCTACACTGGCGCGAATCAAGATCGAACGTAGCAGTGCAAGCATTCTATTAACCGTACCGTTTGCCACACCCGTGGCAATTTTTCTGTGTGCTAACGAATCAACGACTGGCCGGGTAATCTCAGCTATCGGTAGACCGCTAAGATACCTATCCAGCCAGCGAATAATACATTGATCGGACTTCAAAGAGGCTTTATCAGCCTTTTCAATTAACCACCGGGCAACGGCCTCATCCCAAGTTTTCTGCATAGCACCGTCCAGCGGAAACACTAATTGTGACGACTCCAAAACTCCCATATCCAGGTCTCTCCAAATGTTGCCCCAAATAAACTATACAACATTCAAAACGGACATTCATGCACGACATCAGGTAGTCCCGGAGCAGTCGCAAGGTAGACAACCCCCAGTCCGTTATTACACCAGGTCTGCAAACCATCCATACAATGCCCTTCAATAGCACGGAAAGCGGCCTGCGCGGCGCCGAGCATCGACGTGCACCCCAACAGGCGCCATGAGTGAACTTCGGGCACCACGATGCCCTTAGAACGGAAATAACGTTTCTGATCGAGCGCCCTACACTGCATTTCCTTGCCGCAGTACTTGGCAATGTAGCTGGCGATCTTGTGCGCACCAGTGACACCAAAACCGAAGCGATGCGGATCACGGACATTGACCTGCCCCATTTGTTCACCGTTCGGCCCACGACCCAAGACGCTTTGCCAAATCGAGCGCAGGAGCGCGTACATTTGTCGACCCGCCACCGCCACATGGAAGTGCAGCGCGCCGCGCTCCTGCTCCTCGATGACAGCAACATAGTGAAATTGTTTGTGCTTACCGAGCTTGCGGCAGAATGCTTTCCAGTGCTTGAGTGCTGTCTCACGATCCACCATATTTTCTCGATACGTCAACGTGACCATGCGATCTGCGCCGATCTGTTTGCAGCAGTGCTTGACGTTCTTTTTCGCACGGCGGCCAGCATCATCATCGTTTGCCTCACGGTTTTCGGACTCGCCGCGCTTGGCCTTCGTTTTGAGCAGCCTTGCAGGGCCTACAAAGTGCCGTTCCTTCGTTACTGTCACTTCACACTGTCCGTCAGGGAAAACGCGCTTACGGGCTGTGTAGTTGTCGTTCCATGTATTCTTGATGCCTTCGTCGTCCCACCAGTCCGGGCGATGTTGCGCAGATGGCTCTACAGGCGAGAAATCAATTGACGCTAAAGCGTTTTCATAATCTAATTCGGTCATTCGGTAGTCCTGTAACGGCAGGTTTATCGAAGGCCCCGGGCATTTAGTAGATGCCTGGGGCTTTTTTTTGTCCATCAAAAACTGGTCTGAAATCCTGTACTGCACATGCCCGTAACTGCGATTTCTACTGCTGTGTTCTTAAGTGTCCCTAATACAAGTTTAGCGGCGCTTCGCGCCGCCACCCGCGCTGCGCGCAGATAGCGGCACCAAGCTTTCCGCTACCGTTTGCGCAGCAATTGCTGACGCAATAATTTCTCTATCACCTGATCCGGCGTAATGTCCTTGAAGCGGATATACGCCTTCAATCCTTCCAGCACCTGCGCATCAACATGCACCGTCAGAAATGCCTTGCCATCGTCACGCAAACGCTCCCTTCGCTCTTTTTTCCGCTGTGCACTGGTCTTTGCCGCACCAGTTGCCGGACGCCCTCTGCCCCGTTTAATCGGGCCGAGTAGATCAATCGTCTTGTCATCCTCAAGCTGTTTCATGTGCATACTTTCAAAACGGTTTTTCAGAGTGGGCCGTACTGGCCAACGTGCAGCGACGCAGTACTAAGCGTGGCGGCGGACTGCCCGCTAAAACTTTGAAAACGTGTCGCTCCTCGCTCCGATGCGCACGGGCCACCTGACGCCATTACTTCAAAATCAACCGCCGACTTCGATATGCCCTCAAAGATTTTGCCCTCCGGGCCGCTTGTGCCGTCACCCCGGAATTAACGTGACAAGTCACCGTTTTTCTGACGTTCGGGGAACTTGCGCACTCAAGATCAGCACCAGATCGGTATGCAGCTTCGTCCCCGATCGAGCAGCCCACGAAGACGGCAGAAACGAGAAGCCAGAGGAACTATCGACGGTTTGCGCATCGTTCAAGCCGCCAATCAACAGCACTTCGCCATCGTTGACCGTCACCGCCGTTTTGACTTGGCGCTTAATCAGCGTGGGTGAACCCGTCACGCCGCTGGCCGTTGGCTTAAAACTGGATATTTGCCCATCGATGGCGAGATTGATTTTCCCGCTACCGAGTATCTTTGGCAGCACGTCGACGATGACGCCGGAAGGCCGATAAACGATGTTTTGCACGCTATTGCCGGAATTGTCTTTGCCAGTGCTGGCAATCGTCGGCGTTTCATCGCCCACCGTCAGCACCATTTTTTGATAGTCGTCGCCCACAATGCGGCTGTTCGATACTTGCTTGAAACGGCCGTCTGTGTTGAGCGCATCGATAACCAACTGAAAATTGGTTCCGCGCAAGCTGATCGCGGACGCCGAATTGACGCTCCCCAGCGACGCGCCGAACTTCGCACCGAGCACGCTGGCCATGATGGAAATGCCGCGGCCCGAGCTGGCGTTATCCGTGACCTCGACCCACGACGCCGACACATCAACCATACGCGGCAACTGATCGAGCGCACCGAGCAAGATGCGCATCTTGTTTAACTCCGACGCGCTGCCGGTCAGCACAATTTGATTGCCAGCCGCCACAGCACTACGCGGACCAAACGCAGCCGTCACGACCTGCACCAAGAAATCAGCCGAACGGCCAGCCGGCGCGTATACCTCTGATTCATCATCACGGCGCCGGCCGGAAGTACTGCCTGCAATGCCACTGGCATACCCACCGTCAAAATACCCCTCATCTGATTTAAGCCTGTTCAGCGGCGCAAACAAGGCCCCAGCAGATGACGACGCGCTTTGTGTAGCAACTTCAGGCGGAAGCGACACAACCGGAGCTTGGGCGGAACGAAAAGACTGCGCTGCACGCAGGTAATACACGCCATCGCGCAACTCGGACGAAATGCCCTGATCAGAAAGCACACCCTCAATAAAAACTGGCAATTGCTGGGGCGTTAAAGAACGTACAGAAACTGAGATTTTGCGATCCAACGCCAGTGCATCCGGCGCAATCACGAAATCGCGCTCAAGAAGATTTTTGTACGTCGCCTGCGCAAATGACACCAGCGAGACAGATGACAGATTGATGGCCACGGGCTGATTATTGGCCAGCGCCATGCAGGGCAACAGCATCAGGTACAGGAGCCAATTTTTCATACAGCACCCCGCACCCACAAGCCCGGCTCAATCTGCGCTATCCAGCCGCCATCCACGAAGCGAAAACGCAGAGCAACCACGACCCGACCGTCAGACAAGTTAACCATATATTTCGATCCTTGATTGATATAACCAACACCCGCTATCGTCTTCGAATAGACAAACTCCTCCTTTTTCTGCGCAACCTCAGGCGCGAAAAATGAGCCTCCAAAGTGGTATCCAAAAACGCCAAGAACGACGCCCAACAGCAGCGAACAGAATAGAAATTTAGACATATGTTTGTGTGGTGGTTTAGGAGGCAGCGCCCTAGGGCGCAACAGCGACAAGGCGGCAGGCGTAGCCTGCAATGGCCCGATGAAATCGGGAGGAACACCCACGGCAGCAGATAAGTGCCATGCCGAAAGCAGCGAGTGCGTGCCATGGGGGTAGCTATCAGAAAAGACTTGCGTGGTGTTATAGGCATTGTTCAAGTCATCGCCCCGGAAGTACCAGCGGTCCGCCACCAGCCCATCAGGAGAAGCGCCCAAGCGCACAACACCAATGTGCAAGCGGGGCATACTGCCCGTCGATGCACCGGCCGTCATAAAAGCAATGGCGGGACTCAGAAGCGGTACCTTCATACGGTCAAGACGATTCAACCGCACCACATACTCAAGCAGCGATTCGCGCAACTGTTTGTCGACCTGGCTGATGTTCTGCATGATGAAAAAAATGTCCCAGCCATACTTGCGCGCATGGATCGCCCATTCGAGCATTTCCGCCCTACCCTTGTCTTGAAAATTGCGCGTATTGAGCCACGAACCGCACTCATCGAGAATGAGCGCGCCATTGTGGTGCTCATCAAATCCCGGCAGCAACTTAGGCGACGGTGCAATCGCCGTGATACCAGCGCGACCATGCTGCAACATAGGCTCAAACTGGATGAACCTGTTCCCACTACCTACCATGTACAAATCGACCGCTGATGGCTTGTCTGGAACTCGTATGACCACGCTTTTATCCGTCGCTGGCATCAGATGCTCAAGGAAAACGTCGCAGTTTGTCGCAACCCTCTTGCCGTCCCGCAGGTAACGCCTGATCTGATCGATTGCCGCTTTACCCTTGCCACTGCCAAGCTTGCCTGTAATTGCATAAACAGCCATATCGAGCGCCTACTTAACAACAATATTCAGGCCTTTTTTCTGAAACACGTAGATTTGGCAACAGAGCCATACCGACATATAACAAGAAGCTGCCGCCATCGTCGTGGAATTAAATGCAATGCCAAGACCAACGGCAAAGCTTGGATGCGAATTAGAAATACCAGAAATTCCCTGCGCACAAACCCCGCGTGCGCATGACTGCATTGCAGCTATAACGACTGCAAAAAAACCCAGCATGACCAGTACAGCGGATATACGAAAAGCTTTTTCAAGCACCATATATCTGCCAAAAAAACTAATCAAGAATGTAACAATAGATACAAGTAAATTTGCAAGAAGTGGCATGATTTAAGCCTTAGAAGCAGAAGCAATTTGTTGAATTGAACCAATCACGGCAAAAAAGCAAATAACACCAGAAATAAATTTTGCAAATATTTCAACATACGTACAAATATTTACCTGATATGCCGCGCCAGTTATAGGGTTAGATACAGTCGGATTCGAACAAGTGGCAGTATTAATCTGCGGGAACCAGTCCCCATACATTAATTTCTCTTTCACAAGTGAACCTATTTGATCCAGCCCACTTTTATTAGTCGATTCAATTTCCTTAAGCCAAACATCACCCGGCCCTGTATCTAATGTCGGCGTGCCAGTTTCATCAATACGGCAAGGGGATTGACCGGGTGCACCGCAAGGCTGTTTGACAGAACCTGTATCACCACCTGTGCCGGTACCTGTGCCGTTGCCGTTGCCTGTGCCGTTGCCTGTGCCGTTGCCGGTTCCTGTACCCGTGCCGTTGCCATTGCCGTTGCCGTTGCCGGTTCCTGTGCCGTTGCCGTTGCCGTTGCCGGGATCAGTCGGATCAGTCGGATTTGTCGGATTTGTCGGATTTGTCGGATTATTCGGATCACCGGGCGTATAAGGCGGAGGATTCGAATCCGGAAGACTTTCCACCGAACAACGCTCACCGTTATTAGTCAAGGTAATATCGTAATGCAATAAGAACACACCATTAGCATCACTCGGACCTTCATGACCCTTACCTACATCATCTGCAGACTTAATTTTGGAAATGCAGCCATCGATACAATATGAAGCCGTAAAAAAGGAGCCATTCGGCATAATAGGTTTAACAACTATCGACTCATTATTAGGACCACGCTTGTAATAAGCAGATGGAATATCATAAGTACCAGCCGAGTCGCCCTCAACACACTGAGCACGAACGCATCTAGAACCAATCGGCTTTGATGAATCTTGCTCAAAACGTCCACCACCTGGACAAACCTCAACAAGCTCGCCATAAAGCCAATCCTCCTCCTTACCCATGTACACAGTAGTAAGCTTATAAATATCAGCACGAACATTTGCGCATTTAATCGTGGCTTTCGGAGAATAAGATTGCATGACAGAAACAATACCTGCGCAGTCATTACTGGGAACAAGTGGACGAGCGCCACCCGCCGCTTCAAAATACACTTTACCGCCAGCAGCAGCAGAATAAGAACAAAACAACATCAGAAAAAACAGCAATAAGCGCACGTCGTCACCTCCCCCAAAAAAAAAGGCGACCGAAGTCGCCCATACCACAGAGCCGGACTTAGCCAGCCTTCGAGAATGCTTTTTTCATCATCTTGATACCCCAGAAGCCACCGGCGACCAATACCGCGACAGCGAACGCTGCCGAAATGTACGTGCTGGCAGTACCGGACAAAGCAGTGATCGCAGCGACGCCTTGATCATCAGCAGCCGACGCACCAGCCGAGACAGCAACAGCACCAACCAGAGCCAAACCGCGCTGAATATTTTTGTTCATGTTCAATTCCTTAAAAATTGGCCTACAAGTACGATTGACGACGGCCGAACGCCAAAAGAGAGCTAATCCAATATTTCGATAGAGCGGCGGATAATTCGCTGTATCGAACCAGCGGCATACCCGATCCCAAACGCACTCAAGGCATAGCCAACGGCGGCGGCGATAGTCATTATTTGTGCTCCAAAAATCGGGCAATAATGTACTTGAGCAGATGTACGCCGCAGACAAACAGGCCAGCCAAAAACAGAATGGGCCAGAGATTTTTAAGCAGGATCATCGTTGCGCCCCTGCGATCCAGCCCAACGCGAACAGCACCACTACGGCCGCTGCAAAAAACGCATCCAAAGCCTTATCCTGCGCCGCCACTGCCGCCACGTATTCAGTGCCTGACTCGACCACGTAGGCACATGCAGACAATTCAGTGGGCGCGCTAGACACCGTGTACAGCACGGCACCAGACGGAGCATCTGGCCCCGTCATTTGTGTGGAATCGACGCAGGAAGGCATGGGAAATTACGAAGCGGTTTGTTGACCTGGGTTCGCCTTGATGACGGGAGCCGCTGCAGCGGACTTTGCTTGGGAAGCAGCGGAAATTGGAGTGATAGAAAAGACCTGCGCGCCGACACGTTTGTCCTGCGAGATCGAGACTTCGAACTCAACCTCATACATGCCCGGTTGAGTGTCTTTGAAGCGCTCCGGCAAGACCAGCTCACCGATTAACGGCTCGATGACGCCGGTATCGCGGTTTGGCTTGTGGACGATGCATTGCGCCATGCGCATATCGTAGTCATTGCCGGTTTTTTTCGAACGGCCCGCCACTTGGGTGACGTGCAAAATTTGAATGGTATTTTTCATGGTCTTTTCCTTGGAGTAAGTCGCCCGCTAGAGCGATTAAGTTTTTGCACGGATCAGCAGCCGAAAAAACCTCCCAAGGCGTACCAGTGGGCAAACAGGCGGCCCGTGGGCCGGAGACTGAGCGGTTTACATTCAAGCTGAATGTGCTATCGTTAACTTCGTCCAATCGGACAAATTAAAATGTCCGTTCGGACTAGCTAAGTGCGATATTAATGTCCATTTGGACTAATTGCCAATGAGAAAATACTATGGAATATCAGGAATTGATAGCAAGAGCGTTACAAGGTAGGAAAGTGCTGCCTGTAGCGAAGGCGTGGGGCGTGCCTCAGAAGACACTGGATCGCTATGTGAATGGCGAGAGAGTGCCCGACTTCCATACGACTATAAAAATCATTGAAGAGTCGGGCGTCCCTGCAGACGAGGTAGTGCGGATCATAGCTGCCCATGAGCAGCTACGTAAAAATGGTGGGCCTCCCGTGAGTCGAACACGGCACCAACGGATTATGAGTCCGCTGCTCTAACCAAGCATGAGCTAGAGGCCCGGGGACTGCGGCTTGGCGGCGCTGTTGAAAACCCGCCTCGCGCGGCCGTTTTGGAAACGGACACGCGAGGATAGGGGTATCAGGGGCGTACGTCAAGCCCTATTGGCTTCTAGTTGCCTTCCAAGAAGCTTTTCAGCTTGTCGGAGCGCGATGGGTGGCGCAGCTTGCGCAGCGCCTTGGCTTCGATCTGGCGGATGCGCTCGCGCGTCACGTCAAATTGCTTGCCCACTTCTTCCAGGGTGTGGTCGGTGGACATTTCGATGCCGAAACGCATGCGCAGCACTTTTGCTTCGCGTGGCGTCAGGGAATCGAGCACGTCCTTGACCACGCCCCGCATGGACGCGTGCAGCGCTGCGTCGGCCGGGGCCAGCGTGTTGTTGTCCTCGATGAAGTCGCCCAGGTGGGAATCGTCGTCATCGCCGATCGGCGTTTCCATCGAGATCGGTTCCTTGGCGATTTTCATGATCTTGCGGATCTTGTCCTCGGGCATCTCCATCTTGATCGCCAGGGTGGCCGGATCGGGCTCCGCGCCTGTTTCTTGCAGGATCTGGCGCGAGATCCGGTTCATCTTGTTGATCGTCTCGATCATGTGCACGGGAATGCGGATCGTGCGCGCCTGGTCGGCGATCGAGCGGGTAATCGCCTGGCGGATCCACCAGGTCGCATACGTGGAGAACTTGTAGCCGCGGCGGTACTCGAACTTGTCAACGGCCTTCATCAGGCCGATATTGCCTTCCTGGATCAGGTCGAGGAATTGCAGGCCCCGGTTCGTGTATTTCTTGGCGATCGAAATGACCAGGCGCAAGTTGGCCTCCGTCATTTCGCGCTTGGCCTTGCGCGCCTTCATTTCACCGGCCGCCATCTGGCGGTTGATATTGCGCAAGTCCGGCAGCGGCAGTACGACACGCGCCTGCAGGTCGATCAGGCGCTGCTGCAATTCCTTGACGGTCGGAATGTTGCGGCCCAGGATGGCGCTGTACGCGTGTCCTGCGTTGACTTCGCCATCGACCCAGTCGAGGTTGGTTTCATTGCCCGGGAAGACCTTGATGAAGTGGGCGCGCGGCATGCCGCAGCGGTTCACGGCCACGTCGAGGATCTGTTTCTCGATATGGCGCACTTCGTCGACCTGGCCGCGCAGGGTGTCGCACAGCTTTTCCACCACCTTGGCCGTGAAGCGGATGCCCAGCAACTCTTGCGAAATGGCTTCCTGCGCCTTGGCGTAGGGCTTGGAGTTGTAGCCTTCCTTTTCGAAGGCGCGGCGCATCTTGTCGAATTGCTGCGAAATGACGGCAAATTTTTCCAGCGCCGTGCGTTTCAGGGTTTCCAGCTGTTCGGCCGAGAAGCCGGCGGCGCCCGAAGCGCTCGCTTCTTCCTCTTCTTCCTCTTCCTCTTCTTCCGCTTCGCCTTCTTCCTCGTCTTCTTCGACGGGAGCGGACACGACAGGGGCGGCGGCGACCGGTTCGTTCTCATCGACGAGGCCGTCGACGATTTCGTCGATCTTGATCTCTTCGTTGGCGATGCGGTCGGCGGCGGCGATGATCTCGGCGATCGTCACGGGACAGGCGGAAATTGCCTGGATCATGTCTTTCAAGCCATCTTCGATGCGCTTGGCAATCTCGATCTCGCCTTCGCGCGTCAGCAGCTCGACCGAGCCCATCTCGCGCATGTACATGCGCACCGGGTCGGTGGTGCGGCCGAAATCGGAATCGACGGTCGACAATGCGGCCTCGGCGGCCGCTTCCGCCTCGTCATCGCTGGTGACGACGGCAACGTTATCGGACAGCAACAGCGTTTCCGCATCGGGCGCGTGTTCGTAGACGGCGATGCCCATGTCATTGAAGGTACCGATGATGCCTTCGATGGCTTCCGGATCGACGATGTTTTCGGGCAAGTGATCGTTGATTTCCGCATACGTCAGGAAACCGCGTTCCTTGCCGAACTTGATCAGGGTCTTGAGTTTCTGACGCCGGCGCTCGAGTTCTTCTTCGCTCGCTTCCGTGTCGGACGAGAACGCGTCCTTCAGCAGCGCGCGCTCTTTCGCCTTGCGGTCCTTGGCCTTGGCCTTGTCGACGGCCTTCAGTTCGGCCCGCTCGACGGCGTTCAGGGCGGCGACTTCATCATTTTCTGGCTGGAATTCTTTTGGCTTGCGGCCGCGGCGGCCTGGCACTTTTACCGACGGCAAGACATAACCGGACGTATCGATGGCCGCCAGGGTAGCGGCGTCGGTGGTCTGGCTGACCACGGGCGCGCTGGTCACGCGCGCTTCTGGCCGGTCGAGCGCCTTTTCGGCTTTCGTGGTAACTTTAGTGGGCTTTACAGCCGCTTTGGATTCGGGTTTCTTGATTGGCACAGGCGCTTTCGATTACACAACGACTTGCTTTACGGTGGATTAGGATAAAGTTTGCTGCCAGTTCCCTGTCTACCTGCGGGAACCACCATCTTCGAACCTGCCGACTACGCAAATTCGACACTGTTACGTTACTTACACCTCATCGGCCACGATCCGCGGGAAGCGCAGCAATTCCTGTCCACCGGCTGTTGCCAGCCGCCTCGGCAAAAATTCCTGCATCGACCGCGTTGGGAGCGAGGGCCTGGCGCGGCTTGCCAGCGTCTGCGAGCCTTGCCCGCAACGCCGAAAGCGCCAGTTGGCCCTGGCTGCCGACACGATCCACCGCGCCGATCAAGAGCCTAACTTACTGAAAACAAATACTATTTACGAAACAGAACTAGCTTGCCAAAGCACACAATACTTAGCATTTAATTATAGCACGCGAAAAATGTTTTTCCAGTGCGCGACATACCCTCAGGGCAAGGTTAGCGATTCACCAACTCGGCATCGCGTTCGCGTTCCAGCTCGCCCTGCTCCTGCATGATTTCGCGGTAGCGTACACCAATTTTCTCCGATGGCAAACCCGACGCAAACAATTGCTGCAATTCCGCCTTCAAGGCATTCAGTTTGATCTCGCGGATGGTGCTCACCAGCCACGACAATTCGCTGTCGTAATCGGATTCCGTGCCGGCCGCGATCTCGCCGATGATCTCGTCGTATTCGCTGCCCAGCTCCTTCAATTGCTGCGCCAGCGCGGCAAAACTGCCGTGCTCGCCCAGCGCCTGGCCTACAGCCACCAGCTGCCCCAGGCTGTGCGCCGCATCCGGCCCCAGGTGCTGGAAGGCGGTCAGGGCCGCCTCGTCGATGCGCAGGGTCAAGGGCGGATGCGCCACCAGCATGCGCATGATCTTCAATTCAAGACCCACGGGCACGGGACGGCCCGATTTCGGCGGCGCGCGGTGCGCCACGGCAACGGGTTTCGCCAGCTCAAACAGGGCTTCGATCTCGGCCGGCGTGGACTGCGTCAACTGCGCCAGGCCCCGCACGATCTGCAGGCGCAGGGACGACGGCGCCATCAGCTGCAGCAGGGGCTTGGCGTCGAACTGCACGCGGGCGCGCCCTTCCGGTTCCGACAAATCATGCTCGCCCGACACTTCTTTCAGCAAGAATTGCGACAGCGGCATCGCTTCATGCACTTGCTGCTCAAAACCCTCGGCGCCGAATTCGCGGATATAGCTGTCCGGATCGTGTTCCGACGGCAAGAACAGGAATTTGATCGTCTTATTGTCCGACACGTGGGCCAGACTCGCCTCCAGCGCGCGGCGCGCCGCGCGGCGGCCGGCCTTGTCGCCATCGAAGCTGAAAATCACGTTATCGGTCTGGCGCAACAGTTTCTGCACGTGGGTGGGCGTGCACGCCGTGCCCAAGGTGGCCACCGCTTGCGGGAAACCCATCTGCGCCAGCGCCACCACGTCCATGTAACCCTCCGTCACCAGCACGTAGCCGGCGTCGCGGATGGCCTGGCGCGCCTCGAACAACCCATATAGTTCGAAACCCTTGGAAAACAAGGGGGTTTCCGGCGAATTCAGGTATTTCGGTTCGCCATGGTCGAGCACGCGGCCGCCAAAGGCGATGACCTGCCCCTTGGTATTGCGGATCGGGAACATGATGCGTTCGCGGAAACGGTCGTAGCGCTTGCGGTTGTTGCCCTCTTCATCGACCTTGTCGATCACTAGACCGGCCTCGGCCAGGGCCACCACGTCGTAATCGGGGAAGACGGAACGCAGGTTATCCCAACCGCCGGGCGCGAAACCCATGCCGAAGCGAGCGGCCACTTCGCCCGTCAAGCCCCGGTTTTTGAGGTAGGCGATGGCTTCCGGCGCGTGGCGCAATTGCCCGCGGTAATAATCGCAGGCCTGCGTCATGGCGTCGGACAAGGCCAGGCTTTGCGCCTGGATCTGCGCGCGCTGTGCCGGCGGGATCTTGTCGTCCGCTTCCGGCACGACCATGCCCACGTTTTGCGCCAGGTCCTTGACGGCATCGACAAAGCCCATGCCCGAGTATTCGATCAGGAAGCCGATCGAGGTGCCATGCGCGCCGCAGCCGAAGCAATGGTAGAACTGCTTGGTGGGGCTGACGGTAAAGCTGGGCGATTTTTCACTGTGGAACGGGCACAAGCCCATGAAATTGGCGCCACCTTTTTTCAGTTGCACATAGCGCCCCACGACATCGACGATATCGACGCGGTTGAGCAAATCGGAAATGAAGGATTGAGGTATCACTGGCTAGGGCGGGTCTTGTTATAGGTCAGACTATACTACCGCACGTGGCCGGAGGTTGAGCCAGGTCAACGTGTGGGCGATTGAGCGGCTGCCAGTGCGACGACTGGCAGCCCTTGCTACTATTGTTGCTTACGCGGCCGGCGTCAAGGCTTTCTTGACCAGCGCGGAGACCACGGTCATGTCGGCGCGGCCAGCCAGCTTCGGCTTGACGATGGCCATGACCTTGCCCATGTCTTGCGGACCGGCGGCGCCCGAGGCGGCCACGGCGGCAGCCACTTCGGCCGCTACTTCCTCGTCCGACAGGCCGGCAGGCATGTAGCCGATCAGGTGCACCAGCTCGGCTTTTTCGATGTCGGCCAGGTCGGCACGGCCACCGGCTTCGAACTGGGTGATCGAATCCTTGCGCTGCTTGATCATCTTTTCCACGATGGCCGTCACGTGGGCATCCGTCAATTCGATGCGCTCGTCGACTTCCTTGCGCTTGATTTCCGCCAGCAACAGGCGAATCGTGCCCAGCTTGCCCGTTTCCTTGGCGCGCATGGCGTTTTTCATGTCTTCGGTAATTTGTTCTTTCAAGCTCATGGCAATCCTCGTGTTGGTAAGTAGGGTTCGATGCTCGTGCAGGCACTCCAAGCAGGCGGCCACAAAAGCGAAAACCCGCTGCGGCGAACCGGAGCGGGTATGCGACTCATCTGAAGTATCACTCCAGGCGAATCAAAACAAAACCCGTGGCGAACAATGCGCCGAACTACCCGGGTTGGTTCTGACTGAACAGTCTTAGAATAATTTTTTCGGCAGTTGTTGGCTGCGGATGCGTTTGTAATGACGCTTGACAGCAGCTGCCAGCTTGCGCTTGCGCTCAGCTGTTGGCTTTTCGTAGAATTCGCGAGCGCGCAATTCGGTCAGCAGACCCGTTTTTTCGATGGTGCGTTTGAAGCGACGCATTGCGACTTCGAACGGCTCGTTTTCTTTAAGGCGAATAGTGGTCATGTAAAATTCAAACCGTTGAGGTGGTGTATAGGAAGAGATAGATAGTAGCAGCTTTTATTCGGAAAGGGAAGCCCCTCCCCCACTTGCGTGCGGCATGCAGCCTGCGGTCGCTGCCGGAATGTGGCGTAAACCACGCACCGGGATCGGCGCACCGGGCGCCAAAACCCCATATTACAGAGTAGCTTACTGCAAGGCAATACCTGCCGCCACGCCGGAAGCCCAGGCCCACTGGAAGTTGTAGCCGCCCAGCCAGCCCGTCACGTCGACCGACTCGCCGATGAAATACAGGCCCGGCACTTTATTGGCCATCATGGTCTGCTGCGACAGTTCGCGCGTGTCGATGCCGCCGCGCGTCACTTCCGCCTTGCGGTAGCCTTCGGAACCGTTCGGCACGATGGACCAGGCATTGATGGCCTGCCCCAGCTTGCGCAGCTGCGCGTCGGGCATGTCGGCGATGCGCGCGTCCGGCGCCAGGCCGTTCGTGGCCAGCAGGCAGTCCGCCAGGCGCTGCGGCAGCCATTGGGCGACGATATTGCCCAACTGCTTCTTCAGGGTGCCCTTGCCTTCGATCAAGGTCTGCGCCACATCGACTTCCGGCAACAGGTTGATGACGATGGGCTCGCCCGGCAGCCAGTAGCTGGAAATCTGCAAAATCGCCGGACCGGACAGGCCGCGATGCGTGAACAGCAAATCTTCGCGAAAACGCGCGCCCGTGGCCTTGCGGCCTTTCAAGCTGCCCGTTTCCACATCCACTTCCAGCGCGATGCCGGACAATTCCGCGAACGGCGCCCAGCTGGCCGGGTCGAATGTCAGCGGCACCAGGGCCGGACGCGGCTCGACCATCGCCAGACCGAATTGCTTGGCGATGCGATAGGCAAAGTCCGTGGCGCCGATCTTCGGGATCGACAGGCCGCCCGTAGCGATGACGATGCTGGCCGTCTCGATGTCGCCGCTATCGGTCTGCAGCACGAAGCCGCCGTCGTCTTGCTGAACAACATTGTCGATCTTGCATGGCATGCGCCAGTGCACGCCGCCAGCGGCGCACTCGTCCTTGAGCATGTCGATGATCTGCTCGGCCGATTCATTGCAGAATTGCTGGCCCTTGTGCTTTTCGTGGTAACCGATCCGGTATTTTTTCACCAGCGCGAGGAAATCCTGCGGCGTGTAGCGCGACAGCGCGCTCTTGCAGAAATGCGGGTTTTCCGAGAGGAAATTTTGTGGGGTGGCGTTAATATTGGTGAAATTACACCGTCCGCCACCCGAGATGCGGATCTTTTCGGCCAGCTTGGCCGCGTGATCGATCAACACCACACGCTTGCCTTGATGGGCGGCAACAGCCGCACACATCATGCCGGCCGCGCCCGCGCCGATCACTGCCACATCAAATTGTTTTGCCATAAGAATTCCGGTCACCGCTGATTACAAAGACGCCATTGTAAACTGCGGCGGCGCGGCTAGCGCGGCCGTGCCGCAATCTGCCGCGATGTCGTCAAGCATTGCTCCACCTGTTCGGCGATCGACGGCGGCACGGGCACCTCGCCGCGCAGCACGGCCGCGATCCAGGCCGCCGTGGTGGCCGCGTCGCGCTCGGCCGGCAAATGCGGCAACTCTTCCACCAGCAACTGCTTTTCCACCAGCACCGTGCGCTCGCCGTCGTGGAACCAGTCGATCTGCTGCGCCTTGTTGGCATTGGCCACCGTTTCGCCTTCCGTGCCGCGCATCAGGAAGGCGTCGCCGCGCGCGGGATCGCAGGCAGTCAGGAAATATTCACCGAGCATTTCCAGGTACTCGGGATGCGTGTACGACACCAGGCGCAGGGCGGGCCCGGCGAACGGCTGCATGATTTTCACGAGGGTGTGCGTGGAATTGCGCACGCCCAGCACGCGCCGCAGCGACAGCATGTGCGCCAGGCGCGGCGCCAGCGCCTCGATGGGCAGGAAGGCCGCTTCGCCGCGCGCCATGGCGGCCTCGGCTTGCGCATGGTCCGGCGAGGCGGGCACACCCAGCGCGGCCAGCACCTCGGCCGTCGTGATGCGGCCCGGGTCGCTGGTGACGCCATGCACGAGCACGGGTGCGCCCGCGCGCGCCAGCAGCAGCGCCAGCAAGGCCGTCAGGTTCGCCATCTTGCGCGCGCCGTTGTAGCTGGGAATGATGATGGGCGCGAATTCGCCTGCCGGCGCGGCCAGCGGGACGAACGAGGCTTCGGCAGCGTCGAGGAAGCCGGCGATCTCGTCCACGGACTCGCCCTTGATGCGCATCGACAACAAAATGCCGCCCAGTTCCAGGTCCGACACGCGGCCCTCGAGCATGGCGCGGTACAGGGCGCGAGCATCGTCGCGCGTCATGCTGCGCGCGCCGTTCTTGCCGCGTCCTATTTCTTTGATGAAACGTGCAGCGGGAAATGGCTCGCCGGCCACATCGGTATAGGGGATGGAAACAGTCGTCATGGCGCCAGCTTACACGGATTTTTCCCCGTGCAGACGGGCTGAAGGATGCCATAGGCGCCGATGCAACAGTCTTTCCAGCTATTTTTTTGATGAATGTGCTTCGCGCCTGCATCCAAACGCGCCGCCGCTGCGTATAAGACTGCACAGGGGGAACTCATCATGGAACACGCGATCAAACAGGAAACGGCCTTCGTCGGCATCGAAACGGGCAAACTGCTGCTGAAAGCCGTGCTGCGCTCGGGCGGCGACGTGCTGTGCAAGGTGCTGGAAAACGACGTGGCCGGCTACCGCTGGCTGCGCAGCTGGCTGCAAAGGAACGACGTGCCCGTCATGGGCTTGCGCGTCTGCATGCGCCTCGACGCCCCGTACAGCGAGACGCCAGCACGCATGCTGGCCGACATGGGCATGCTGGTCTGCGATGCCCAGCCCGCGCAGCTGGCAGACTATCTGCGCAGTCAAGGTTTGCCCGAGGATGCGGCGCACGGCGCCGTGGTGCTGGCCAATTACTGCGAGGACAAACGCCCCGCTGGCTGGACGCCGCCCTCGCCCGCCTACGTGGAACTGCGCTTGTGGCTGCGCCGCCTGCACGCCATCGCAGGCGTGCGCAAGCAGGAGTCGGCGCGCCTCGACGTCCATCTGCAGGCTGGCCAGCATGCGCTGCACGCCCTGTTGTGCCAGCAAATCGCTTGTCTGGACGCACAGATACGCCAGCATGAAACGGCCATCCTCGCGCACGTGCGGCGCCATCCCGGCCTGCCCCGGCCGCCCGAGCTGGCTGGCAACTACCAGCGCATCGCCCGCTACAGCGTTGGCACCAGCGTGACCGGCGGCCGCTGAGCGCCCGGCAGCAAGGGGGCCGGCGGCGTGCCGGCCCTGCCATAAAAACAACTCATGCATTCCGTTTTGGCCCCAACCCCGCCGCCAGGCCGCATTTCCGCTACACTATTGCCTCTTAAAGAACGCAATAGCGAAAGCCGAGCCAGAATCATGAATACGCCAGACATCGAAAATATCAACGTCACCTCTTTCGCGCCCATGCCGACACCGGCCGAACTGCACGCCAAGCTGCCCCTGTCGGAAAGCGCCTTCGACACCGTCAGCCGCGGCCGCGAAGCGCTGCGCAACATCATCGACCGCAAGGACCAGCGCCTGTTCGTCGTCGTCGGTCCGTGCTCGATCCACGACCCCGTCGCCGGCCTCGATTACGCGCGCCGTCTGAAAGCGCTGCAAGAGGAAGTCAAGGATACGATGCTGCTGGTGATGCGCGTGTATTTCGAAAAACCGCGTACCACCACGGGCTGGAAGGGCTATATCAACGACCCGTACATGGACGATTCGTTCAAGGTCAACGAAGGCATGGAAAAGGCGCGCCAGTTCCTGCTCGACGTGTGCGAACTGGGCCTGCCCACCGCCACCGAAGCGCTGGACCCGATCTCGCCGCAATACCTGGGCGACTTGATCGCCTGGACCGCCATCGGCGCGCGCACGACGGAATCGCAGACGCACCGCGAAATGTCGTCGGGCCTGTCGACACCGGTCGGCTTCAAGAACGGCACCGATGGCGACATCAGCATCGCCGTCAACGCGATTTTGTCGTCGGCGCACCCGCACTCCTTCCTGGGCATCAACGCCGAAGGCAACGTCGCCATCGTGCGCACGCGCGGCAACGCCTATGGCCACGTGGTGCTGCGCGGCGGCGACGGCCGCCCGAACTACGATTCCGTCTCGATCGCCATCGCCGAACAGGCACTGGCCAAGGCCAAGCTGCCGGCCAACCTGGTGGTCGACTGCTCGCACGCGAACAGCTATAAAAAGCCGGAACTGCAGCCGCTGGTGATGGGCGACGTGGTCAACCAGATCCGCCAGGGCAACCGCTCGCTGGTGGGCGTGATGATCGAATCGAACATCGTCGGCGGCAACCAGAAGATCCCGCAAGACCTGTCGCAACTGACCTACGGCTGCTCCGTCACGGACGGCTGCATCGACTGGGATACGACGGCCACCATGCTGCGCGACGCGCATGCGCACCTGCTCAATCGCCCGGCGTAAAATATACCGCCAACGATGTTGTCGGATTACGGCCCTGTGGGCCTAATCCGACCTACCGGCCGGCCGCGTCAATACGTAGGTCGGCTTAGCGCGTAGCGCGTAAGCCGACACATCACTGCAGACAAAGAACGGCGCCCTGTGCGCCGTTTTTGCTTTTCCCTTCATCACGCCATCTGCACATGCGGCAGCACGGCGAACGATCCCGCCAGCGCCTGCTCCGCCTTGCTGGCCGGGATATTGAGTTCATTGATGTCCAGGTAGATGCGCCCGTCCAGGATGCGCACTGCGTACAGGCGCGCCATGCCCTGCACGGGCGCCACCAGGCGGCCCGAATCGAGCTCGATGATCCAGCTGTTCTTCGGACCCATCAGGTTTTTCTCCATCAGCACCCCATGCGCCAGCGGGCCGCCCAGGCACGGCACTGTGTCGAGCAGCGCGTAGACCGTATCGTCCACCGCGCGAAACAGCGCCACGCCGGGCAAATCCTGCCACGCCAGCCCCCGCTGCACCATGCGCGCGCCCGCCAGCGGCATGTCCTTCAGGCGGCAAATCATTTTCCATTGTTCCGGCATCGCAAGCTCCCTTGAAAAAGGCACACGCCTGTCTAAGCAAGAGCGGTGCCAATGCCGTTCCAGGCGCAAAGCAGCCAAAATCCCGGGCAAAACCGGCCCGCGCCGCACTGCGCAAGTGCACACTGCCGCCGAAATGGTGCGCCGGCCGCACGGTGGACTGCGCGGCTTTCCTTTACAATGGCGGATTACTCCTCCCTATTCAGTACCTTCATGATTGTTCTTGGCGTCGAATCCTCCTGTGACGAAACCGGCCTGGCCTTGTACGACACGCAACGCGGCCTGCTGTCGCACGCCCTCTATTCGCAAGTCGCCATGCACGAGCAGTATGGCGGCGTGGTGCCGGAACTGGCGTCGCGCGACCATATCCGCCGCGCCATCCCGCTGCTCGAAGAGACCCTGACGAAGGCCGGCATCGGCCTGTCCGAAATCGACGCCATCGCCTACACGCAAGGCCCGGGGCTGGCCGGCGCGCTGCTGGTGGGATCGTCCGTCGCCTGCAGCCTGGGCCTGGCCATCAACAAGCCGGTGCTGGGCATCCACCACCTGGAAGGCCATTTGCTGTCGCCGCTGCTCGCGTCCGAGCCGCCGGAATTCCCCTTCATCGCCCTGCTGGTGTCGGGCGGCCACACCCAGCTGATGCGCGTCGATGGCGTGGGCCAGTACACGATGCTGGGCGAAACCCTCGACGATGCGGCCGGCGAGGCATTCGACAAGTCGGCCAAGCTGCTGGGACTCGGTTACCCGGGCGGTCCCGCCATTTCGCGCCTGGCCGAATTCGGCGACCCGCTGGCGTATAAACTGCCGCGCCCCATGCTGCATTCGAAGGATTTCAACTTCAGCTTTTCCGGCCTGAAGACGGCCGTGCTGACGGTGGTGAAAAACCATGAAGAAAAAGTCATCGCCAATATCTGCGAGCAGGACAAGGCGAACATCGCACGGGGCTTCGTCGACGCCATCGTCGACGTGCTGACGGCCAAGTGCGTATCGGCCCTCAAGCACACGGGCTTGAAGCGCCTGGTGATCGCCGGCGGCGTGGGCGCCAACGCGCAGCTGCGCGCCTCGCTCAATGCGGCCGCCGCCAAGAAGCGTTTTAAAGTGTATTACCCGGAGCTGGAATTCTGTACGGACAACGGCGCCATGATCGCCTTTGCCGGCGCCATGCGCCTGCAGATCAACCCCGACGCCGCCAAGCACGATTACTCGTTCAACGTGCGCCCGCGCTGGCCGCTCGACGAAATCCGCGAAGTCTGATCACGCCAGCAGGAAATTGCGCGCGCCCGCCAGGGCCGCGCCCTCTTCCACCGTTTCATCCTTCAAGTCCACGCCCGACAACTGCCGGCTGAACGCCTGCGACAGCAGGTAGTGCAGCCGGTACGCGGCTGGCGCATACGCCAGCCCCTCGGGGCGCACGTTCGAGATGCAGTTGCGGCGCTCGTCCAGCAAACCTGCCTTGGGCGCCCACGTCAGGTACAGGCCCAGGCTGTCCGGGGAACTCAAGCCCGGCCGCTCGCCGATCAGCACCAGCACGGCCCGCGCTTTTATCAATTCCCCTACCTCGTCGCCGATAGCCACCCGCCCCTGCGCCACAATGTGCACGGGCGACAGCGTCCACGCTTCCAGCGCCAGCCGTTCGCGCAAAGCGGCCAGGAACGGCGCCGCGTGGCGTTGTATCGCCAGCGCCGACAGGCCGTCGGCCGCCACCAGCGCCAGATCCACGCCCTTGGCGCCACCATCCAGCCGCGCGCGTGAAGCATCGTCGAGCCGGCGCCCCAGGTCGGGGCGTTGCAGATAGTCGGCGCGCGTGGCGGCCGCGCTGTGCAGCTGCACGCAGGCTTGCCCCTGCGCGGCCAAGTCGCGCGCCAGGGCTTCGCCATCGAGGGCCAGGTGCACGGCGTCGCGCGCTTGCGCATGGGCCAGCTGGAATGCCAGCTGCGCACGGGTCGGCACGCTCACGCCGCGGCGTCCCAGCGCGATGCGCGCCGCCGTATGCGCGCGCAGCGTTTGCCACGGGGTTTTCTCGTCCATGTATGCTCCCTAATCGTCCAGGCGCAGCAGGGCTGCCTGGAAGGCCGGCGCCAGCGCCACGTTCAGATTTCCCTGCGCATCCGTGATCTGCATCCGTGCCAGCCAGGCCGCGAATTCGGGCGCGGGACGCAGGCCCAGCACGCGGCGCGCATACAGGGCGTCGTGGAACGAGGTGCTCTGGTAGCCGAGCATGATGTCGTCCGCGCCCGGCACGCCCATGATGAAATTGCAGCCAGCCACACCCAGCATGGTCAGCAAGGCATCCATGTCGTCCTGGTCCGCTTCCGCGTGGTTGGTGTAGCACACGTCGCAGCCCATGGGCAGGCCCAGCAGCTTGGCGCAGAAATGGTCTTCCAGCCCCGCGCGCATGATCTGCTTGCCGTCGTACAGGTATTCGGGGCCGATGAAGCCCACCACGGAATTGACCAGCAGCGGCTGATACGCGCGCGCCACCGCATAGGCGCGCGCCTCGCACGTCTGCTGGTCCATGCCGTGGTGGGCGCCGGCCGACAGGGCGCTGCCCTGCCCCGTCTCAAAATACATGACGTTGCTGCCCACGGTGCCGCGCCCCAGCGACAGGGCCGCCGCCTGTCCCTCGGCCAGCAGGGCCAGGTCGATGCCGAAGCTGCGGTTGGCCGCCTGCGTGCCCGCCACCGACTGGAACACCAGGTCGACGGGCGCGCCGCGGCGGATCGCTTCGAGCGTATTGGTGATGTGCGTGAGCACGCAGGACTGCGTGGGAATCTGATATTGAGCTATGACGGCGTCGAGCAGGTGCAGCAGCGAGACCACCTGCGCCACATTGTCGGTGGCGGGATTGATGCCGATCACGGCGTCGCCGCTGCCCAGCAGCAGGCCATCGAGCATCGATGCGGCAATCCCCGTGGCGTCATCCGTCGGATGGTTCGGCTGCAGCCGCGCGGACAGACGCCCTTCCAGGCCCAGGGTATTGCGGAAAGCCGTGACGACACGGCACTTGCGGGCCACCAGCACCAGGTCCTGCAGGCGCATGATTTTCGAGACGGCGGCCGCCATTTCCGGCGTGATGCCGGCGGCCACTTGCGACAGCGCGGGCGTGTCCGTCGCGTCGTCGAGCAGCCAGTCGCGAAAGTCGCCCACGCACAGGTGGGCAATCGGCGCAAAGGCGGCGCGCGCGTGGGTGTCGATGATCAGGCGCGTGACTTCATCGTCTTCGTACGGCACCAGCGCTTCATTGAGGAAGGCCGCCAGCGGCACCTCGGCCAGCGCCAGCTGCGCCGCCACCCGCTCGCGCGCGCAGGCGGCCGCCACGCCGGCCAGCACGTCGCCCGAACGCAGCGGCGTGGCCTTGGCCAGCAGCTTCTTCAGGCTGGCGAACTGGTAAACATGGCTGTCTATCGTATGGCTGAAGCGGGGCATGGACTTCTCCTGTGGGGTCAGACCCGCCGGGTCTGACCCCGGAGCATGCCTATTCTACGCCCGGAGCAACGCGATACCACCCCACGTCACAAACTGCGCAGCGCCCCTTCCAGCTGCGGATAGCGGAAGACAAAGCCGTCGGCTAATAGGCGGCGCGGGGCGACCCGCTGGCCTTCCACCAGCAAGTCTGCCTGCTCGCCCAGCAAGGCGCGCATGACGAAGGCCGGCGTGGGCACGACGCTGGGGCGGTGCAGCACGGTGCCCGCCACCTGGGCGAAGCGGCGCTGCTCGATCGCTTCCGGCGCGCAGAAGTTATACGCGCCGCCCACTGCCTGCTCTTCGCTGCGGCGCGCCAGATGGGCGATGGCGCGGATGACGTCGCGCACGTGCACCCACGAAATCCACTGTTTCCCGCTGCCCAGCGGGCCGCCTGCACCGAAGCGTATCGGCAGCAGCATCTGCGGCAGCGAACCCTGGTGGCCGAAGACGAGGCCGAAGCGCATGCAGCCCACCTGCACGCCAAATTTTTCCGCCTGGCGCGCGGCCGCTTCCCATTCCTGGCACAGCTGCGACATGAAGATGGCTTGCGGCGCGCTCTCCTCCGTCAATTCCGTGGCGTCGCCCTGCGGCTGCACACCGTAGTAGCCGATGGCCGACGCGGACAGCAGCACCCTCGGCTTGTGCTGGGCGCGGGCGATCCACGCCACCAGGTCCTGCGTCAGCGCCACGCGGCTGCGGCGCAGGGCCGCCTTGCGCGCCTCCGTCCAGCGCTTGCCGACGATGCGCGCGCCGGCCAGGTTGACCACCATGTCGATGCGCTGCGCATCCGACAATGCGTCCAGCGACCGGATGCAGCGCACCTGGCCGTCGAAGGTCCACGCGGCCTGCTTGGGCTGGCGCGTCAGCACCGTCACCGCATGGCCGTCGGCCAGCAAGGCGCTGACCAGTTGCTGGCCGATGAAACCCGTGGCGCCCGTCACCAGCACGGATTGCGGCGCGGCGGCAAAGCGCAGGCGCTCCTCTTGCTCCGCTGTCTCCTGCACCTTGCGCCGTCCCAGCTGCCACACGGCATACGCGTCGCGCAGGCCGGACAGGCCCACGCCCACGCCGCACAGGGCGAGGAAGACGCTGAGCCAGCCGTATGGCTGCCATACGAGGGCCGTCGGCAAGGTCGCCCATTCGCTGCTATTGAGAGCCAGCAGGGCGATGAAGGCGCCCGCATTGATCGCCAGCACCGTGTGCGTGACCCGCTCCGTGGCGGGCAAGAGGCGGGTCTGGTCTTCGACGACGAAATCCCACAGGGTGAGCACGATTTCCACGCCAAACACGATCACCAGCACCCAGGCCCAGGCGCCGTGCCACTCCCAGGCGGCCAGGCCCACGAACAGCAGACTGTAGATCAGCGCGCGCGTGGCATGGATGGTCAGCTCCAGGCGCGCCGACGCCTTTTGCGGCAGCGCTTCCGTGATTTCATGGTGATAGATGGTGTCGAAGGCGCCCAGGCAGCCTTGCGCCGCCATCAGTTGCAGGGCCAGCAGATGCGTATTCATGGTGTCTCCTTCATTTCCGGTGCGGCGGATTCGCGGAACACGCCGACCTGGGTGAATGTGGTGCCAAACAGGGCGTGGCGGATCTCGATGCGGATGTTGAACTGCTGCGGCGTATCGTTGCGGTGGCACAGATAGGTCTTGCCGGGCGTGAGCACGCCGGGCAGCGGCAGGCGCCAGCCGAAAAGATCCCAAAAATAGCCATCGCTGGTGAAATGCAGGTTGCCATCTTCCACGTGCAGCACCAGCTTCATGCCCAGGCCCATGCCAACGTATTCGAGCACTTCGCCTGTTGCGCTTTCAGCCATGTAGGACGTGAAGCGGATCGGCGCGCGGCCATGCAGGCGGTAGGTGCGCTGCTTGAAGATGAAGGGGCAGCCGGGGCGCGAATAGACTTCGATATCGACGGGGAAGTCGTGGTCGTCATGCGGGATCAGGGCGCCGTCGATGAAGGGGCGCGTGAGCCAGCCCAGCACCTTGCCCAGGCGCGAGCTCGTGAGCTCACTGAGCTCGCCCCGGTAGTACAGGGGCTGGCCCGGCGCGGGATTTTTCTCGAAGCGGCGCCGGATATCCGGGTGCAGGGTGAGCCACCGCTCGCCCATGACCTTCTTGAACAGCTCTCCTTCCGAGGGGCCGTTCATGCTTTTCCCGGCTTGCCAGGCTTATCGTCCGGGCTGAGGAACTTGGCCACCTTGCCGCCCATGGATAGCATGCGCTGCAGGGTCGCCGGCGGCAGGTTCTTGTAGTCGCTGTAGGTGGCGCTGAGCATTTCCAGGAAAGCCAGCACTTCGCCCATGCGCGCCAGCGTCTCAGGCGGTATCGCCGCATCCTGTTCGCCCTCGATCGCGCATTCGCGCAGCACCGTCAGGGTGGGATCGATCTCGCGCCGCTTGCGCTCTTCCATGATGACGCGGAAGATTTCCCACACATCCTGCAGGGCGACGAAGTGGTCGCGCCGGTCCCCCATCACGTGCGTGATGCGCGCCAGGCCCCAGCTTTGCAATTCCTTCAGGCTGTTGCTGACGTTCGAGCGGGCCACGTTCAGGCTGGCCGCGATATCTTCCGCCGTCAGCGGTTCATTGGCCAGGAACAGCAGCGCGTGGATCTGCGCCACCGTGCGGTTGACGCCCCAGCGGGTGCCCATCTCCCCCCAGTGCAGAATATATTTCTGCGTAGTCGGACTCAATTCCATGGTTTTCTCTTATTTCTGTCGTTACAGAAATGTAAGATGAAACAGAAGTCCAGTCAAGTGCGATTCGTCAGGACTGTGCCGGTGGCTGGCCCATGGCGCGCAGGAAGGCTTGCTGCGAGGCGTGCAGCTGGCCGTAACCGAGTTCGCGGTACACGAGGCCGTGGCGCGGCGCCAGTTCGGCCAGGATGCGCGCCAGCGCCGGGTAGTGGCGGTGGCTCCAGGTGGGGAACAGATGGTGCGTCAGGTGCAAATTCAATCCGCCGAGCCAGTAACCGAGCCAGCGCAACGCGCGCGGCTTCGGCGTCCAGTCGCAGGCCGTGTAAAACGTGTGCTGGTACCAGTCGTGCGGCAAGGTACCGTCCTGCCCCGGCTGGAAAAACTCCACTTCAGCCCAGTGCGTGCCGAGGATCAGCGCCACCAGCGCGCACGAGGCGAGCATCTGGCCCACGAAATACGCGCCCAGCACCACGCCCCAGCCGATGCCGTGCTGCTGCAGCACCCACATGGGCAGCGCCAGCACCAGCGCCACGTGACCGAGCTTCCAGCCCAGGAACGACAGCCAGCCGCGCCAGCCCTGCAAGCGGCTGTGCGCCGCCACGGGCGTCTTGCCGAAGCGGTCCAGCCAGTCGCCATACCAGTTCAGATACGGCAGCGACAGGGCCGCCACCACGGGCCAGTACAGGTATTGATAGCGGTACTGGGGCGCCCAGCGTTGGAACGGCGTCTGGCGCAGGAAGGGGTTCGGCTCCGTGTCGAGGTCATAGCCTTCCACGTTGGCATACGTGTGATGGAAATGCACGTGGCGGATGGTCCAGAAATCCGTGTCCACGCCTACGGGCAAGCCCACCAGCCGGATCAGGGTGCGATTCAGGCGTCCCTGGCGGAAGACGGCGCTGTGGGCCGCGTCGTGCAGGGTATTCATGGCCAGCGCCATGGCCGCGACCAGGCAGGCGACATAGCTGGCGACAAACGGCCAGGTGTCGCCGGCACTCAAGGCCAGCGCATACAGCCCCGCCGTCAGCGCGGCCAGGAACACAGTTTTCGCGTGCAGGCGCCAGTCGCCGAAGCGGTGTTTTCCTTCGGCCACCAGGTAGGCGTCGGCGCGCGCGCGCAGTTCGCGGCGGAAGGCGGAATCACGGGCGGGCTGGAAGCGCAGCGGAGGAAGCTGGCTCACGCGCGCGTCCCCGCCGCGGCCGGCCACCACAGGCGGCGCGCGCCGTCGAGGCCATGCGCCAGCAGCGCGGCCAGGAACACCATGCCCCACACGTCGCGCGCGCCATACCAGCCCAGATACAGGGCCGGCATGGCCACGGCGATGGCGACCCAGGCGATGGCGCCCCAGCGGCGCGCATCCGACAGGCCGCCCAGCGCCAAGGTACCGCCAAAGATCAGCGCGAACAGGATCGCTTGCTGCGCGCCGGCCAGCGCCGCTTCGTGGTTGACGTAATAGATCACCAGGCCAAACAGGATCACGCCGCCGATGCCGATGAACAGTTCGGGGACCTCGAAAGTGCCGCGCGACTGCCAGTGGGGAAAGCGCGCGCGCAGCCACTTGAACAGCTTGCCGTTGCTGGCCAGGAGCGGATTATGCGTTTGCGTCATGCCCTTCACGCCATAGCGCATTTCCACGCCCTCGAGTTCGGGCTGGAAGCTGCCGAACAGCCTGTCCCACAGCAGCAGGGTACCGCCGAAATTGCGGTTGATGTAGCGTTTGTCCGTGCCATGGTGCACGCGGTGGTGCGAGGGCGTGACCATGAAGCTATCGAGAATGCCGGACTTGTTCACCAGCGCATTGTGGTTATAGAACTGCACCGTGTAATGCAGGGACGAGACGACAAGGAAGATTTCCAGCGGCACGCCCAGCACGGCCAGGATGGCGATGAAGGGGAAATTCGTCAGCGACGAATACCAGGAATTGCGCACGCCCAGCGACAGGTTGAAATGCTCGCCCTGGTGGTGCACCACGTGCACGGCCCACAGCAAGGGGATCTTATGGTGCAGCCGGTGCATCCAGTAAAAGCACAAATCCCAGGCAAAGAATGCGAACACCCACTGCGCGGCCACGGGCCACTGGTCGACGATGTGCAGGTTCACATGGCGCAGCAGCAGGGCGAACGCCGCCACTTCCACGCCGCGGAACACCCACATCAATATGTGGCCGGAATTGAGGTTGAAGATCACGTCCTTCCACGGCACGGGGGTCTTGCGTACCCATTTGAGGATCAGCAATTCGGCCAGCACGAAGGCCAGCATGACAAGGAAAGAGAGGGCAAAGGGGTTCATCATGATGCGGTTTCAGTAGAAATGACGCGGTGAGCAGTCCAGAATACCTGCATTTTCGCCAGCATGCCGCCAGCGATGCCGACCAACAGGCCGGCGGCCAGGTCGATGCTCACGTGCCGGCGCAGCGCGATGATGGCGTAGCAAATGGCCACGCCCAGCACCACGGCCAGCGCGGAGCGGACCAGGTGGCGCTTGTCGCACAGGGCCCACACGCACAACAATGTCAGGGCGCCATGCAGCGAGGGCAGGCAATTTTGCGCGGAATCCGCCGCCTGCAGCATGCGCAGCGCCTGCGTGCTCCAGGCACTGCCCTCGCCCACGGGCGGATACGCGAGCGTCGTCGGATACAGCAGGAAGACCACGCCGCACATGACGGCGGAAAGCGCCATGGCGCGCGCCAGCCAGCGCACCCTCGCCGCATCGGCCGCCAGGTAGGCGTAGGGGATCAGGATGAAAAACGACAGATACAGCCAGATGGCAGAGTCGCTGTAGGGAATGGCGCGGTCCAGCGCCGTTTCCGGCAAGAGTATCCCCTGCCCTTGCAGCACATCGCTGGAAAAATACACGAGGCCGACGCTGCCCCAGCCGGCCAGCAAATGCAGCAGGCGGCAGCGTACGGTCATGGAAGAAGGATTCATGCGGTCGCAAGGCGCCGGATGCGGCGCCGTTTCATGGTGGGGTCAAAGGGAGGCAGTTCGCCGCTCGTCGTCCAGGCCAGGCTGTCGACGGCCACGGCCAGGCCGCGCAGCACCGTTGCCAGGTGATCGCGCAAGGCAGCCAGGCCAGCGTCGTCGAGGGCCGCGTGCAGCTGCAAGGCGCTGTCGCCCGATTGCAGCAGGCGGTAGTCGGCGTCCGCCGGCAAGGCTTGCGCGAACGCGCGCGTCAAGACGTCGGCAAACACGGCGACGGCGGCGCCGCCGCGTGCAGACGGAAGCAGCAGCATGTCGTCGCAGCGCCCTTCGATGCCGTCGATGGCGCGCGTGGCGCGGCCGCACGGGCATGGCGTGGCGCGCGCGACCAGGATATCGTCCAGGCGATAGCGCACGATGGGCTGCGTGATGCGCGTGAAATCCGTAATCACGGGCACAAAACGACGCTGTTCCGCATCGAGCCATTGCGGCTCGATGTGCACGTATTCCTCGTTCAGGTGCAGCACGCCGTGTTCGCAGCTGCTGGCGAGGAAACCCTCGGTCGCCTGATAGATTTCATGCACGGCGCCGAACGCCTGCACGATCAGCGCGCGGTCCTGCGCTTCCAGCACTTCAGCCACGGAGATGACTTTTTTCGGCGCCAGCACCAGGCTGCCGTCGATGACGCGCAGCGCCAGCTGGCGCAGCACCTGGGCCGGCGCGACGATGACGGACGGTTGATAGCGCGCCAGCTGCGCGCACAGGCTGTCGAACGGTGCGAACAGGTCGTAAAAGGCAAACGTGAGCCACGGCGAGCGCACGGCCGTGTACAGATTGCTGTTCGCGCGCAGGAACAGCGCCACCTTTTCGCCGGAAAACAGGCCGTCGGGCAGCGCCTTGGCCAGCATCACGCCCGCCCATTGGGCCTTTTCGCGGGGGCTGACGGTAAACACGGCGCGCCGCGACGAGGTGCCCGACGACAGGCCCACCGTGATGTCGCCCACCGCGGGCGTAAAGTCGCGGCTATGCTCGGCCGCCATGGCCGCCTCCATCGCCTGCGCCAACGTGATTCCCTCGGTATTCATGGCATCGAAATGCTCGAGCATCAGCGCCTTGTTCATCGTCGGCCACTGCGCCAGCGGCAGATCGCGGAACGGGGCGAAGTAAGCGCTGCGCGCGCACAGCACGTCGATGAAGTGCGCCATCTGCTTGTGCTGGTAGGCGTCGAGCTGCGCGCGGCTTGCGAAACGCAGGCGGCGCGTGCGCCAGTACGACAGCAACAGCCAGAAAATTCGCTTCACGGGCGGCCCGCCACTGGCAAATAATCGTTGGTATCTTCATGCGTGATGCGGATCTGCGCCTGGCCCGACTGGTGCAGCTGGTGCAGGCGCTTCAACGTCTCATAATACGGCGCGCGCTTGTGCTGGATGAGGAACGACAGTTCGGACGGTCCGCGCAGCTGCTGGAAACTTTCCGGCACCCAGGCCGCGTCCGACGCCAGCAGGGTCCAGCCGCCGTCCTGCAGCACGAAGGCGCCCAGGTGGCCGATGGCGTGGCCGGGCAAGTCGACGATGTAGATCTCGCCCGTGCCGCTGACGTCGCGCCCGTGCGTGAATGGCAGCAAGGCCGCCGGCAAGGCCGTCTCGGGCACGCTTTCGACAAACGCCAGGCGGTCAGAGATATCGGGCGGCAGCAGTTCGGGCACGAAGGCCTGGCGCACGGCGGCCACGCCGGACAAGCCGCGCACGGCGTCCCAGCCCGTTTTGGAGGCCATCAGCCGCGCGCCGGGAAAGTCGCGCAGGCCGGCGATATGGTCGGCGTGGAAGTGCGACAGCAGCAAGGTGTGGATGTCGCCGGGCGATACGCCATGCGCGCGCAGCTGGCCGTGCAGCGACTCATTCTCGTCGAACGAGATGGGCGTCACCCACGCGTACATGCGGTACACGCCTTTCGACGTGGCAGCGCGGAAGTGTTCGGCATACCCCGTGTCCCACAGGTACAGGCCCGCGCGCGTTTCGATCAGGTAGGCGCGCGAAGGGAAGCAGCGGCTGGCCAGCCCGCTGCCTTTCAAGACCATGCACGAAGGATGGGTGCAGTGGCCGACGCGAAATGCGGTGATGCTAGCCATTGCGCTCCTTGCCCACCTTGTGCGCCGCCGCTTCCTGGCGCATCCACTGCGCCGTGCGGGCGATGCCGTCCTGCAGGCTGACGACGGGACGGTAGCCGAGCACCTTGCGGGCCTTGGCGTTATCGAGCGTCATGTCGAAACTGAGCGCGCCGATGCTGTAGGGCGTGAGCGATGGTTCGCGGCGCGTGAAGCGCGAAGCGAACTGCATCAGGCGCGCCGCCAGCGCCAGCACGCGGTAAGGCACGCTGACGATCTCGAACGGCTGCTGCAGATGGTCGCAAAACAGGCTGCGCAAAATGTCGCACAGGCGCGCCGGCTCGCCGTTCGTGATGTTGAAGGCGGCGCCCGAAGCGATGGTCTTGTGCACGGTGGCCAACCACATCGCGTGCACGACATTGTCGACATAGGTGACGTCGATGGTGGCCGCGCCGCCGTTGGGCAGCGGCAGCTTGCCGCCGCGCTCCTGCAGCACCCGCGCCAAGCGCGGGATCAGCACCTGGTCGTGCGGGCCGAAGATGGCGCGCGGGCGCAGGATCACGCACGTCATGCCGCGGTGGCGGTCGACGCACTCCTGCACCAGTTTTTCCGCCATCGCCTTCGAACGCGCGTACGCGTTGACGAAAGCGTCGGGGCGGAAGGTTTCCGGCACCTCGTAGCGGTTGCGGTAGTCGAAATAGATGGCCGGGGTCGAGATGTGCACGAAGCGCGCCACGTGCAGGCTGGCGGCCGCGCGCAGCAGCTGGGCCGTGGCCGTGACGTTGGCGGCGATGAAGTCGCGTTCCGCGCCCCACGGCGAGGACAGCGCGGCACAGTGCCAGACGGTGTCCATGCCGCGCACCAGTTCATCGACCTGGCGCGGCGTCGCTTGCGCCAGGTCGAGCGCCACGAATTGCGCGCCCATGCGTTCGAGCTCGCGGCCCACGGCGGCGTTGCGGCCCGTGGCGCGCACTTCCACGCCCTGCGCCAGCAGGGTGCGCACGGCATTGCGCCCCAAGCCGCCCGTCGCTCCCGTGACCAGTATCCGCCTCATCGCACCACCTTCACAGGTCAAGAATCATGCCGCCGATGGTCAGGCCCGCGGCCGTACCCATCATCAGCAAACGCTGGCCTGCCACTGCCCGCCCCGTCATCACCGCCTCGTGCAGGGCGGTGGGCAGGGACGCGGCCACCTGGTTGCCATGCGTTTCAAAGATCTTGATGATTTTAGCATCGGGAACGTCGAGGATGCGCGCCGCATGCGCGAGGCCCAGCGGGCTGGCCTGGTGCGGCACGACCACGTCGATTTTATCCAGTCCCGCGCCCGATTCCTGCATGAGTTCCGTCAGGAAATCCGGCATCACCTTGACGGCCAGGCGGAACACGGCCTTGCCATCCATGCGGAACAGGTAGTCGCCCGGTTCGCAGCCGTTGCGGGGGTTGCGCTCGGTACCGCCGCCGCGGATTTCGCAGTAGCGCCGCCCTTCCGGATACGTGCCCATCTTGTAGGCGCGGATGCCGGCGCTGCCGTCGCCCCGCTCGACGATGACGGCGGCGGCGCCGTCGCCAAAGATCATCGACGCTTCCGGCTCGCTCCAGTCGACCCCGCGCGAGGCCAGGTCCGACGAGACGATGGCGATGCGGCGGTAGGCGCCGCCGGCCAGCATGGACGCGGCCACGCGAAAAGCGGCCATGAAACTGAGGCAACTGGCGTTGACGTCGAAGCTTTGCGTGCCTGGCGGCAAACCCGCATGTTCGGCCACGAAGCAGGCCGTATTCGGCAACGCTTGCTCGGGCACGCCGCAGGCGCAGATCAGCAAGTCGATGTCGGCCGGACGCAGGCTGGCATTTTTCAGCGCGTCGACCAGGGCGGCGGCGCCCAGCTGGCTTTGCGATTCATCGGGCGAGGCGACAAAGCGCGACAGCACGCCGCTCTTGCGCAGGGTATAGCCAGCCGGATGACCCAATTTCAGGTCCAGACTGGCGGAAGTCACACTATGCGACGGCAAGGCTTTGCCCGTCGCGATCAGGCGAACTGGAATCATGTTGGCCTTAACAAAGTAAAGTAAATAGGGTTATGAATTAATCACGTGCCAGCGGCGGCAATGCAACCCCGCAGTTCTTGCAGAAATTGGCATCGTCATCGAGCCCTTCTTTCAGACACGTGGGGCAGGTACGCGTGGTGACCAGCTTGGAGCTGCGCTGTACCGTCATCTCGGCACTGATAATGCCGGTAGGCACGGCCAGGATGCCCCAGCCGAGCAGCATCATCAGCGAAGCGATGGTGCGCCCGATGTCGGTGCGCGGCGTGATATCGCCGAAACCGACCGTGGTCATGGTGCTGATGGCCCAATAAATCGACGTGGGAATACTGCTGAAACCGTTATCGGGCCCTTCCACGACATACATCACAGTACCCAGCAGAAAGACCACCATCATGACAAAAGACAAGAAAATGAGGATCTTGCGCCGGCTGGCCAGCAAGGCCCGCCCCAGCACCGTGTATTCATGCACATACGAGGTGAGCTTGAGGATACGGAACATGCGCAGCAGCCGCAAAATGCGCACGTCGATCAGCACGTGCGCACCCGGCAGCAGCAAGCCGATATAGGTCGGCACGATGGCCAGCAAGTCGATAATGCCGAAAAAACTCTTGGCGTAGCGCACCGGATGCTGCAGGCACGACAGGCGGGCGAAATATTCGATGGTAAATAAAATGGTAAAAAACCATTCGAGCGCCGTCAGCCAGGTGCCGTAGCGCTCGGCCACGGAGGCGACACTGCTGAGCACGACCACCGTCACGCTGATCAGGATGGCGGCGATCAGCAGCAGGTCGAAAGCGCGGCCCGTGCGCGTTTCCGCCTCGAAAATGACGGTGTACACCCGCTCGCGCCAGCCCCGCTCGGGCTTGCCGTATTTCTGTTGCGTTTCCTGCGCCGCCAGTTGCTGCGGCGTCAGGGGTGCCGCGCCGCTCTTCGTCGCGGCTTTCATGTGGGTAGTGTGCTCATATACTATTATTGTATAGATAATTGACAAAGCACGGCGATACGCACGTTTGCACTAAGGCTTGCCCTACGACAATTTTTTCGCCAGCAGCACGGCATTGCGCCGGTCGCGCTCCGCCTGCACGATGTCCGTCGTGCGCGCTTCCGACAGGCCCACCGTGTGCAGCACGGTGGCCGTCAGCTGCAGCGCCGACTCCAGCGCCTCGGGCACGACCAGGGTGGCGCCCGCCTGTATCAGGGCCACGGCATGCGCCTCGTCGCGGGCGCGTGCATACACGGGCAACTGCGGATATTCGCGGCGGATCGATTTGACGGCATGCAGCACGGAGGCCGCATGGTCCATCGTCAGCACGACGGCGGCGGCGCGGTCGGCATTGACCTTTTGCAGCAGTTCCGCGCGCGACGCATCGCCGAAATACACGGGAAAGCCGCGCGGATGCAGGGTCGTCACCAGCCGTGCATCGTTTTCAATCGCCACATAGGCGATATCCTGCTCCGTCAGCACCTTGGCCAGCAACTGCCCCACCCGGCCGAAACCGGCGATGATGACGGTGCTGCCCTGCGGCGGCAGCGCGCCGTGCGCCAGGTCGGCCAGCTGGTGGTGGTGGCGCTGTTCCCACCAGTTGCCGAAGGCGCGCGCCGCCTTGGCCAGCGCCGGCGTGGCGAACAGGCTCAGGCCCACCACCAGCATGACGAACTGCGCCACCTGCGGGCCGATCAGCTTGGTACCGAGCGCATACGCGACGACGATGAAGGCGAATTCGCCGCCCTGCCCCAGCAGCACGCCCGTTTCCACGGCGCGCCCCCAGTGAAAGCCGCCGATGCGGAAAATCACGCTGATGACCAGCGTCTTCAGGAAAAACAGGCTCAGCACGGCTAGGGGAATCAAGACGGGCGACTTGAGGATTTCGCGCACGTCGATCTGCATGCCCACCGACATGAAGAACAGGCCCATCAGCAAACCCTTGAAGGGTTCGATCGTCACTTCCACTTCGTGGCGAAATTCCGTTTCCGCCAGCAGCAGGCCGGCCAGCAAGGCGCCCAGCGCCATCGACAGGCCCGCCAGATACGTCAGGCCCGCGATACCGAGGGTGCTGAGCAGGGTCAATGCCATGAACACGTCGGGCTGGCGTTTCTTGACGAAAAACTGGAACAGCGGGCGAATCACGCGGCGGCCCAGCAGATAGATCAGCAGGATGGCGCCCGCCGATTTCACGGCCGCAAAGCTGAGCAGATAGGCCAGGTCGTCGCTGCGCCCGCTGGCGAACACGTCGATCAGGATGAACAGCGGCACCACCATCAGATCCTGGAACATCAGAATGGAAAAGCCCGCCTGGCCGGCCGGGGTCTGCAGGGAGCGCTGGTCCGTGAGCAGCTGCATCACCACGGCCGTCGACGACAGCGACAGCACCAGGCCCAGCACGATGGACGCTTCCAGCGACAAGCCGAAGTAATACGCGACGCCGCCGATCAGGCAGGCGCTGACGGCCACCTGCCCCACGCCCGCGCCGAACACCCAGCGCCGCAGCGCCCACAGCCGTTCCGTCGACAGTTCCAGGCCGATCATGAACATCAAAAACATCACGCCCAGCTCGGCCAGGCCGCTGACCTGCTCGGCGCGCACGAAGGAAAAATACGTCAGCCATGGGAAGTCGCCGGCCCACAGGCCGAAGCCGAACGGGCCGAACAGGGCGCCCACGGCCAGGAAGCCGAGCACCTGGTTGACCTTCAGGCGTTGCAATAGCGGAATAAAAATTCCGGCCAGGGCGAGAAACAGCAGGGTTTCCCGCAGATACGGTAAGGCGTGTTGCTCTTCCAAGATAATCCTAACTCAATGACATCCATGCCGAATTGATAATTGTCGCATGCTGGGCGACAGAGAAGTATGTGCACACATGATATTTTTCCACAAGGCAACAAATCCGCTACGGGCGCGCCGCTGGCGGCGCCAGCATGTCGGCACGGGGGCGGTCCCAGCCCGGCACGTAGGCGGGACACGGCCTGCCACGGAACTGCTGCAGCTCGACGGTCGTGAAATTGGGCAACATGCCGGGGTTGAAACGCACGTCCGTCAGCTTGTCCGCATTCAATCGGGGCATGCGGGCAAAGCGGAACCAGGCGTTCACATAGCAATTGTCTTCCTGCAAGGCGCGCAAGGCGGCCAGGCTGCCCGCCGCCTGGGCGGAGACGGCGATGCCGGACGCCAGTTGCCGGCCTTGCTTGCTGGTCTCCGCCAGCCCGGCCGGGCAGGCGGCGGGCGCCAGCGATGCGGGCAGCAGGCTCAGGGTGCCGCGCCGCAAGGTGTACACGTCCGTCTTGCTGTCGAGCGAGACATAGATCCAGCACAGGGGATTGCTGGGAAACGCCGTCATCGCCACGTCCCACACGCGCGTGCCCGGATCGAGCCGCTGCACGGCCGCCTCGATGCGCGTACGGCCGATGGCCGACGCCACGCCCTGCGTGCCGATAAACGTGGCCGCCAGCGCGAAGGCCAGCAGCAGCGGTCCCCGCCCCCGCTCGCCGGCCCGCCCTTGCAGCACGGCCAGCACCAGGCCCAGCGTCAGCAGCACGGCCAGCGCGGCGGGCGCCAGGTAGGTTTTATAGGTAAAGAAGCACAGGGCCGCCGCCAATCCGGCCAGCAGCACGCTTTTGACGATACCGTAGCGCAAGGACATGATCACGGGCACGCCCAGCAGCACCCAGAACATGGGTTCGACAATGAAGACCATGTCGCCATACAGCCAGCGGCTGTTGAACGGATAAAACGGGTGCAAGCCATAGGAATTGAGGAAATCCATGCCCATGTGCAAGCAAAATCCCAGCAGCAGACAAGCCGCCAGACCGATGCGGGCGGGCACGCTCTCCTTGAGCAAGCGCCGTGCGCCGGGCCACAGCAGCCACAGCAGGGCCAGCAACAGCAGCGCCTGCGGCAAGGCCAGCAGCAAGGTATGCGTGTGGCCACGGTGGTGCAGCATGTAGCCGAACGGACGCGGCAGCAGCCTGGTCAGCACCAGATCCAGGTCGGGCGCGTTGCTGGCAAACCAGGCCGTAAACAGAAACAGCGCACGCCGGGTGCGCTGTGCGGGGGCTTGCGGCTCGGGCGGCAGGCTGCGGTGTACCAGTTCGCCGACCCCGAGGCCGATGACCGAATGCGTAATATTATCCATCGGGCAATTTTACAGGATGCGGCCACATCAATAGCAAAGGCTGGGCTCGTACCCTCAGGGTACGCCCCCGGATTCTGCCATTGGTTTGTGCAATCAAGCGGCTACAGCGCCTGTAAATCTTCCCCGCGCATGCCAACCAGCAAGGCGCGGCCATCGGGCAGCACGCGGAACTCGCCGTAACGGGCCTTTTCCCAGCGCGCCGCCTCGCCTTCCTTGAAGAACCAGGCATCGCTGACCAGCACCCAGTTGCCATCCTTCGGCGTCAGCTCGAGCAAAAATTCGCCGGGCGCCAGCGCCTCCCTCGTGTACGGGCGCAGCAGTTCGGCCACGCCGCGCGCATCGCGCCGGGCCACCACGAAGGGACGGCCCGGCGCCCGCTCCACGCTGGCCAACGTGGAGAGGACGCCCAGGTTGACGAAATTGAGGCGCATGTAGTCGCCCTGCATCAGCGAGCGGGGATCGACGGGTTCCAGCGCCACGAAGATGGCCTCGCCCTTGGCGATCAGCTGCTCCTTCTGCCAGATGCCGATGTTGGCCACCAGCAGCACCAGCAGCAAGCCGCCCAGCGCACCCAGGCGCAAGAAGCGGCGCTCGGCCGCCACGTCCGCCGGTTTGCTTTCCACCAGGTGCAGCACGGCGCCGCGCGTGGCCAGCCACGACAGGGCGCACAGCACGGCGCCAGCCACGGCCAGCAGCGCCGCCTTGCTGGCCAGCGGCCAGGCCAGCTGGTAATAAAAGCTGCCGATGATCCACGCCGCCGCCAGCGCGGCCGCGACGGCCACGCGTGTACGCCCGCTCGTCACGCAATACGCGAGGATCAGCAGCACGGGCCCCAGCGCCGGCATGAACCACGCCAGCACGATCAGCACCAGGGCCACGCCGATGGCGGGCAACTGGCGCAGCGCCGGCCAGCGCCAGCCCGTCCAGGCGGCCGCCGCCGTGGCCAGCACGAGCGAGACGCCGTTCAACGCTTGCGCATACCAGGCGCCGGCATGGTGCCTGCTCACTTCGCGCGCCACTTCGCCCGTGAAGCCGCCACCCAGGGCACCGCCCAGCATGAAGGTCATGCCGGACCAGAAGACCAGCCCCAGCAAGATGGCCAGGACCCACCCCGTCGACAGCGATTCCAGGAAGGCGGCGATGGGCGCGCCGCGGCCATCGTTGAAGGCCTGCTTCTGCAGCCAGTGGGCGGCCAGCCAGAGTGCCAGGGCCAGCATCCAGGCCAGATACAGTTGCGTCGGATCATTGTCGAATATCCAGTCGCGCGTGCTGTCGACGATGCCCAGCCCCAGCAAGCCGCAGGCGACCAGCCCCAGCAGCACGCGCAGCCAGTCGCGCGGCAAGGCGGCGGCCACCACCAGGGTTGCCAGGCACAGCAGCAGCGACGCCGTCTGCGTGGAATAGTCGCGGTACAAGGCGTAGCCAAGCAAGCCGCCGCCCACCAGCAGACAGGGCACGGCCAGCTGCTCGACAAACAGCGCCACGCCGCGCGTGCGGATCAGCAGGACGGACACCACCAGCACGATGGCGGCCACGACATACGCGCCGGGACCGTGGCGCACGACGCTTTCCAGGCCCACGCCCAGCGCGATCATCAGGGGAATGGCGGCAAGCCAGGCACCGAAGGCCGTCATCAGCACCAGCGGCCACGGCCTTACATCCTGCACGGGGCGGCTGGCGTTGGGCGGCAACAGGCCGGCGCGCGTGGCATCGTCGATCAGGGTGCCGAGCGCATCGTCGCGCTGAGTGTTCATCTTGCTCATGCCGCCTCCTGGCGCGTGCGCCACAGAATGCCTTGCACGGTCAGCGCCAGCAGCACGGCTGCCAGCAAGCCCAGCGTGGCCAGCGCGCCGACGCCATCGCCATGACCGTTGAACAGCACGTGCGTCAGCCCTCCCACCAGCAAGGTATTGATACCGAGCGCGACGGCGCTCAGGCCGAACACGTCAAAGTAGCGGCGCGTGGCCAGCAGGGCAGCGGCGACGGCCAGCAAGCCGAGACCGGCCCAGTACGGCGATTCGATCTCATTGCCGAACAGGGCACTGACGGCCGTGCCCGTGATGAGGATGGTGGCGAGTACCAGACCCAGGCGCAAGGCCCAGACACCGGCGCCCGTCCAGCGCGCCAGCAGGGGCGAGACAAACGCACAGGCCAGCAGCACGGCCAGCCAGCCGCTGACGAAAATGGACAGGTCGGCCGAATCGATGCGCCAGCTGTGGCGCGCATGCGCCTGCATCCACAGGGCGGCGGCCGTGGCCAGCACCAGCATCCACGGCGTCCACAGCACGTCGCTGCGCGCGACTAAACACAGGGGCAAGGCCAGCACGGCCCACAGGGCGAACAGCTGCCACGGATCGGCGCCCGTCTGGTAGGTCTGGCCGAAATACGCGAACAGGCCGCCGATGGCCAGCAAGGCCATCAGCAGCAGCGGAATGCGCGCCTTGGGCACGGCGAAGGCGCCCACGCAGGCGGCGGCAAACACGCCTTGCAGCAGGGCAAAGCGGCCCATGCGGCCCAGGTCTTCCCAGTTGGCGGCGACCCAGCAGATCAGGCCCATGCCCAGCAGCGCGGCGCCCAGCACGGCCACGCCGCGCGGCAGCCAGTAGGCCAGGCGCGCCGGTTCGCGCTGGAAACCGGCCGCTTCCTGCAACTGCTGGGTTTGCTGGGCATCGAGCGCATGGGCCGAGGCGAGTTGGTACACGGCGAGGCGTAAATCCATCGTCTGCTTTCTTTGTCAGGGCTTTGTCAGGAAATAGGGGGAGTCAGGTCAGCGCTCGACGCTCACGCCGCGCCAGAAGGCGACGTGGCCGGCAATTTGCTTGGCGGCATCCTTGGGCTGGGGGTAATACCAGGCGGCGTTGGCGTTCGTCTGGCCATCGACAACGACATCGTAATAGCTGGCCGTGCCCTTCCACGGGCAGACGCTCGTGTGGCTGCTGGGACGCAGATACTCCTGCGTCACCTTGGACAAAGGAAAATACACATTGTTTTCAACGACTTGCACCTGCGCATCGGTGGCTTGCGCGATGACGGCGCCATTCCAGCTGGCTGTTGGCATTTGACTATCCTCCTTCTTTGCCGAGTGTAGCCGAAAAAGCCCGCCTTGGCGCGCGCCATTGGCGCCCCGTTCAGGCGCCGCTGATGATCTGGCGCAAGGCTTGCTCAAACACTTCGGGCGGCTGGCCGCCGGAAATCAGGTGGCGCTCGTTGATGATGACGGCGGGCACGGAATTGATGCCGTTCTGCTGGTAGAAGCGCTCCTGCGCGCGCACCTCGTCCGCATAGGCATCGGACGCCAGCACTTCGGCCGCTTTCGCGGTATCAAGGCCCACGTCGCCCGCGACTTTCAGCAGCACCTCGTGCGAGGACGGATCCTGGCCCTGCGTGAAGTAGGCATCGAACAAGGCCATCTTGAGTTGCTTCTGGCGCCCTTCCAGAGCAGCCCAGTGCAGCAGCCGGTGCGCATCGAAGGTGTTGTAGATGCGCCCGCGCTTGTCCATGGCAAACGTAAAGCCCAGCTGTTCGCCGCGCGCGCGGATCGCTTCGCGCGACTGCGCCATCTGTTCCGGCGTGGAACCGTATTTGCGGGCGATGTGTTCGCCGATATCCTCGCCCTCGGGCGGCATATTCGCGTTCAGTTCGAAAGGCTGGAAGTGGATGTCGGCCTGGACGGTGCCGTCCAGCTTGGCCAGCGCCTGCTCCAGCGACTTCAGGCCCACCACGCACCAGGGGCAGGAAACGTCGGAAACGAAATCGATACGGATAGGGGTGGGTGTGGCGGAGGTGGTGGAAACGGTCATGGTGGGCAGCCTTTGCGCGAGTCGGTGGCGGCCGCACCGCGCGGCGCCGCAAGCACAGCATATGCGTGCGGGCCGCGGGAAATCAAGCGCTTACTTTTTCTGCACGGGCGCTTTGGCCCCATCCTTCTTGCCGCCGATCTTGCTTTCTTTACCAGAGAGCAAGTTCGCGATGTTCTGGCTGTGGCGGTAGGCCAGCAGCACGCTCATGACGATGACGGCCAGCAAGATGGGATCGACGCCGAACAGCAAGTCATAGTAAAACGGCGCGAACAGGGCCGCCACCAGCGCTGCCAGCGAGGAATAGCGAAACGCGTAGGCGATGATCAGCCAGGTGGCCAGGGTCGCCAGGCCCAGCCAGGGATTAATGCCCAGCAACACACCGAGGGCCGTGGCCACACCCTTGCCGCCGACGAAGCGGAAGAACACGGGCCACAAGTGGCCGAGGAAGACGGCGATGGCCACCAGGGCCACGGCCATGTCGCCCACGCCCAGCGCGCTGGCAAAATGGTCGGCCAGGAACACGGCCAGCCAGCCCTTGGCGCCATCGCCCAGCAGGGTCATGATGGCCGCTCCCTTGTTGCCGCTGCGCAGCACGTTGGTGGCGCCCGGGTTTTTCGAGCCATAGGTGCGCGGATCGGCAATGCCGTAGACCTTGCTCATCACCACGGCAAACGATATCGAGCCGAGCAAGTAAGCGGCCACTGTCATCGCCACGGTTGTGATTACTGGATTCATTTCTTCCCTTTATTGTGTTTATCACACCAGCATCGAGGCTGGCGCAGCAGAATATACACCAGCGTCCAGTCCAGGGACAGGGCGGCGTCTGGTTTTCTTAATCTTGCAGCGCGCACTGCACCGGCTTGGCCTTGAGCAAGTCGAGCAAGACCTGCGGCGCCAGCGAGACGAGGAAACCGCGCCGCCCGCCATTGATGTAAATGCGCGGCAAGTCCAGGATCGATTGCTCCACGTACACGGGCATGGTCTTTTTGGTGCCGAAGGGCGAGGTGCCGCCGATCATGTAGCCGGAATGGCGCTGCGCCACTTCGGGCTTGCACGGCTCGACGGACTTGCAGCCGATGCCGCGCGCCAGGTTCTTGGTCGACACCTTGCAATCGCCATGCATGAGCACGATCATCGGCTTGGCCGCCTCGTCCTGCATCACCAGGGTCTTGATCACCGCGTGTTCCGGCACGCCCAATTCGCGCGCCGAGACGCTGGTGCCGCCGTGCTCCTCGTAAGGATACGGGTGTTCTTCGAAGGAAACTTGATGCTTGCGCAGCAGCTGCGTCGCCTGCGTTTCGGAAATATGCTCTTTTTTAGCCATGCGTGATACGCTGATCGTTCAGTGAGGAGTGCTAATTATGCAGGAAGAAATCCGCTTTGCCACATTCAATGTCTGCAACCTCGCCCCCGCCGGGGCGAAATTGTATGACAACCTGGAGCCGTTGAGCCCGGCGCAATACGAGGCCAAGGCGGAATGGACGGCGCGGCAGATCGACCTGCTCGACGCCGACGTGATCGGATTCCAGGAAATTTTCTCGCAGGCAGCCCTGCGCGACGTGCTGTCGCGCACGCGCCATTACCGCGCAGCCACGCTGGCCGGCTACGATGCGATGGATATTGCCGGACGCATGCTGCCCACGGTAGCGCTGGTGTCGCGCCTGCCGCTGGCCGGTGCCGGTGTTGCCTGGGCGAATTTTCCCACCGGCGTGACCGTGTCCGCCGACAGGCAGCCCGCCGACGACAACGCCTGCCGATTCGCCCGCGCTCCACTGCATGTCCAGGTCATCTTGCCGGGCGGACAACTCACGGACGTGGTCGTCGTGCATTTGAAATCGCGCCGGCCCGACTACCGCCATGGCGACGGCAACGATGCCATCGCCTACGCGCTGGCCAACCTGCGCTCGCTGCAGCGGCGCGGCGCGGAAGCCGTGGCGCTGCGCGTGCTGGCAAGCGAGCTGGGCCACACTGGCCGTCCCCGCATCGTGCTGGGCGACTTCAACGACATCGCCAATGCCGTCACGACGGCCATCGTCATGGGCGCCGGCGCGCCGTGCGAACCGGGCATGGAAATGCGCGCGCGCCTGTACGACGCCAACGCCATCCAGCTGCGCCAGGACGCCCTGCGCCACGCGGGCTACACGAATATTCACGACAGCACCTACATGACGATCGACCATATCCTCGTGTCCGAACATTTTCATCCCGCCTCGCCGCGCGCCATCGGCGTGCTGCAGGAAGTGACGTATCTCAACGACCATTTGCTGCTGGGCTTGCCGCATGCCTCCGACCATGGCCAGGTGCTGGCACGCATCAAGCTGCTGGGCAACATTGACTAATTCAATAACTTCGCCAGCGTGCTGCCCGCGACTTGCGCGCTGGCAAAGCGCCCCTGGTATTGCTGGCAGCCCTGCCCCCGCAGATACGCCAGCTGCTGCGCCGTTTCCACGCCTTCGGCGATCACCGTCAATTGCAGCTCGCGCGCCATGGCGATGATGGTGGCGGCGACGGCCGTGTCGGACTCGCCTGCCGCGCCATCGGCCGCGGCCGGCAGGAACGACGGGTCGATCTTGAGTTGATCCACCGGGTAATGGCGCAGATTGGCCAGGCGCGAATAGCCGGTGCCGAAGTCGTCGATGGCCAGCCTGGCGCCCAGCGCGCGCAGCTGCGCCAGCACGCCGGCCAGGCGCGCGCCCCCTTTCATCAGCAAGGATTCCGTCACTTCCAGTTCCAGGCAGGCGGCGGGCAAGCCCGACACGGCCAGCGCCTCTTGCACGCTGAGCAATAAGTTATTGTGCAGGCATTGCGCCGGCGACAGATTCACGGCCACTCTCCAGGCATGGCCCGCATCGTGCCAGGCGCGCGCGCGGCGGCAGGCTTGCTGCAGCACCCAGTTACCGATCGACACCATCAAGCCGCATTCCTCGGCCACGGCAATGAAACGCTCGGGCGGCAGCACGCCCAGTTGCGGGTGGCGCCAGCGCAACAGCGCTTCGGCGCCGAGGATTTGCCCGCTGGCGACATCGAGCGCGGGCTGGAATTCGAGCACGAACTCGTCGCGCCCCAGCGCTTCGCGCAAGCCCTGCTCCAGGCTGGCCCGCTCGACGATTTGCGCATTCATCTCGGCATTGAAAAACTGGAAATTGTTGCGCCCGCTTTCCTTGGCGTGGTACATGGCGATGTCGGCGTTGTGCACGAGGCTATCGATGCTGTCGCCGTCGCTGGGAAAGATGGCCACGCCGATCGAGGTCGACACATGCAATTCGTACTCGCCCAGCTGATAGGGTTGCGTGACGGCATGCAGCAGGCTGGCCGCCACGTGGGCCACCTGGTCGATGCCGCCCACCTCTGCCAGGATGATGACGAACTCGTCGCCGCCATGCCGGCTGACGGTATCGACGCCGCGCACGCAGCGCACGAGGCGCCGCGCCACTTCCTTGAGCAGCAAGTCGCCCACGTGGTGCCCCATGCTGTCATTGATGTGCTTGAAATGGTCGAGGTCCAGGTACAGGATGGCCAGCATGCTCAGCTTGCGCCGCGCGGCCGCCAGCCCCAGCGACAGCCGGTCGAGCAGCAGCACGCGGTTCGGCAAGTCGGTGAGGAAATCGTGCTCGGCCAGGTGGCGCGTGTGCTCCTCGTTTTTCTTGCGCTCGCTGATATCGCTGAGGATGGCCAGATAATTGCTCAATTGCCCCTGCGGGTCGCGGATGGCCGTCAGCGACAGCCAGGCCGGATAGCGCCCGCCCGCCTTGCGCTGGCCGACGATGTCGCCTTGCCAGTAACCGTTGGCATCGACTTCGTCCCACACGTGGTCGAAAAATGCGGGCACGTCCGGCTCGACGCCGTGCGGGACGAAGGGCTTGCCCAGCATGTCGTCGAGGCTGTAGCCGCTGATCTCGCTGTACGCGGGATTCATGCTGACGACGTGCTGCTGCGGGTCCATCACGACGATGGCCTCGCGCGCATGCTCGACCACCTGCGCCGACAGGTACAGGGCCCGCTCGGCCAGCTTGCGCGAGGAAATATCACGGATCACGGCGTAAAACAGATAGCTATGGTCGAGCGTGACGGACGTAAGCAGCACTTCGCCCCAGAACAGCTGGCCCGTGCACGTCTGGTAACGCCAGTCGTAGCGGCAGTTGCCGTCGGCATGGGCCTGCGCCGCCAGCTGCGTGCCGCGTAACGAGGACAATGCGCCATCGGGCTGGCGCAAGGGCGAAAAGTCGCTGAGGCGGCGCCCCAGCAGGCGTGTCCGGTCTTCGCATTGAAACAGGGCGATGGCGGCCGGATTCGCCTCGGCGATGTGCTCGTCGCGCAGCAGCACGATGGCGTCGGCCGACTTCTCGTACAGCTGGCGGAAATTGTCTCCCATCAGCAGCAGGGCGCCCTGCGCCGCGTCATCCTGGCCGCTGGGCGTGATGTCGGCATCGATGCAGACCACTTGCCGCACCCTTCCGGACTGCATGACCGGAAATACGGTGGAACAGATGCAGCGCGGCGCGGCCCCGTCGGCATCGAGTTTCCACAGGCGCATGCCGCGCGCCTTGCCGCTCTCCCACACGGCCGCCAGTTCGCCGCTAACTTCCTCGGCCAGGGTGGCGGCACCGGGCAGCGAAGCGGCCACCCTGGCCCACGGCTGGCCCAGCGCCAGCTCGGCCGCCACGCCATACAGGCGCGCCGCACCCGCGCTCCAGTAGCGCACGATGCCATCGCGGTCGATACCGCGCACGGCCAGGCCGGGCGCCTGTTCGACGGCGGCAACGATGATGGACAGCAAGTCGAGCGCCTTGCCGGCCGGCCCCGCCTGCGGTTCGGCCGCGGCCAGCAAACGGCCCGGCGAGGGGGCGGCTCCGGCAATCCGATCAGACATCAGCCCCCCCGTGGCGCGGCCGCGCGGCAACCGGCGGGCAAATGACCTGTCCGGTAGCGCAACCATCCTGACCATTCTTGCGCGCCGGCGAATCGGCTTCTTGAGAAGGCGCAAGCATCGTGACGTGGACGGCGCGCATGCTGGCGATGGTCTTTGGTCGCCGTTTTTTGCATTCCAGCCCCGATTTTGTGCAATCTGTCGCACGGCGATGGCGGCCGGACTTGAATCTTCCTAAAGTGGCAACATGCGCATCGCCGTGAACGGCCGCAGCGGCAGGCGTGTCGTCTGCGGCCGCCACAGTGATGCGCTACCCGAATTCCCCCGGCCTGCCGCAGGCCGGCCGCACCGAGACCTGGCGCCGAAGCCCTGCGCCGCTCCTGAAAAAAAACCTATGAAAAACGAGACCCTGCCCCCCGCCTCTCCCCTTGCCGCCACGCGCCGCCGGCGCTGGCGCGCCCCCGTGCTGATCCTCGTCGTGCTGGGCCTGGCCGGCGGCGGCTGGACAGTGATGCAATCGAAACAGCAAGCGGCCAAGGTTGCCGAACAGCAAGCGAGCAAGAAGAAGGAACAGGAAAAGACGCCCGTGCATGAACTGGCGCAGGGCGACGTGGCCGCCATCGATGCGCGCGCCCTCAGCATCAGCCTGCCCCTGTCCGGTTCGCTGGCCCCCGTGACCCAGGCCACCATCAAGGCCAAGGTTTCCGGCGTGATCCAGGAAACGACCTTGCAGGAAGGCCAGCAAGTAGCCAACGGGCAAGTCCTCGTGCGCCTGGACGCGGCCGACCTGCGCGCCCGCCTGACGCAGCAGCAAGCCATGCTGGACGAAGCGCAGGCGCGCCTGTCCATGGCGGCCAAGAATGAAGCGAACAGCCAGGCGCTGCTCAAGCAAAAATACATTTCGCAGACGGCCTACGACACGACGCAGAATTCCGTCGACCTGGCGCGCGCCAACGTCAAGTCCGCCGCCGCCATGGTCGACATCGCCCGCATCGCGCTGGCCGACACGGTGATCCGCGCGCCGATGGCCGGCATCGTCAGCAAGCGCCATCTGCAGGCGGGCGAAAAAGTCTCGCCCGACATGCCCGTCTACACCATCGTCAACCTGGCCCAGCTGACCCTGGAAGCGCCCGTGCCCAGCGCGGAGATTCCCCGCATCAAGCTGGGCCAGGACGTGCGCTTCAAGGTCGACGGCTTCGGCGCGCGCGACTTCGCCGGCAAGGTCACGCGCATCAACCCCACCACCGAGAGCGGCTCGCGCGCCATGCTCGTCTACATCGCCGTCGACAATGGCGATGGCGCGCTGCGCGGCGGCATGTTCGCCAAGGGCAGCATCGTCACCGAGCGATCAATCGTCGCGCCGCTGGTGCCGTTGACGGCCGTGCGCAACGAAAAGCAGGGCCCCGTCGTGTATGCGCTGGTGAATAACAAGGTGGTCGCGCAGCCCGTCACCCTGGGACTGCGCAACGAGGATGAAGGCTATGCCGAGGTCAAGTCGGGCCTGGTGCCGGGCGCGAAAGTCATCATCGCCAGGCTCGATGGCGTGAAGCCGGGCCATGGCGTGACCTTCGCCGCGCCCGCCACCGGCCCCGCCCCCGCCGCGCCGGCGGCCGTGCTGGCACGGAAGGATTAAGCCATGTGGATGACCAAAGTCAGCATTCAAAACCCCGTCTTCGCCACCATGGTCATGGTGGCGCTGGTGGTGCTGGGCATCTTCTCCTACCATGGCCTGGGCGTGGAGAGCATGCCCAGCGTGCAGTTCCCGTTCGCCGCCATTGAAGTGAACTACCCGGGCGCCTCGCCCGAAGCCGTGGAAAACGACATCACGCGCCCCATCGAGGACGCCGTCAACACCGTCAGCGGCATCAAGACCATCCGCGCCAATTCGTGGGAAGGACGCGCCGGCGTCTACCTGGAATTCGAGCTGTCGACCAATATGGACAAGGCCATGCAGGACTTGCGCGACAAGGTGGCCCTGGTGCGCCCGCGCTTCCCGAAGGAAGCCAAGGACCCGTTCATCGCGCGCGCCGAGGGCGACAACGAGCGCCCCATCGCCACCATCGTGCTGACCTCGACCGGGCATGACCTGCGCTCGCTGTCGACCATGACGGAGCAGATCATCAGCAAGCGCTTCCAGGGCGTGGCCGGCGTGGGACAAGTCAAGCTGCGCGGCCTGCGCGCGCGCCAGATCCTCATCAGCATGAAGCCGATCGAGCTCAATGCCCAGGGCATCGGCGTCGATGAAGTCATCCGCGCGATCCAGGCGACGAATACCAACCTGCCGGCCGGCTCGATCAGCCATGGCGCGGCAGAGCAGCTGGTGCGCGTGGAAGGCAAGATCAAGGATGCGCGCGAATTCGGCAAGATCATCGTGGCGCGCCGCGCCATCGGTCCCGTCTACCTGGACCAGGTGGCCACCGTCGTCGACGGCGAGCAGGAAGAACTGTCGATTTCGCGCATGAACGGCCAGCAGGCCGTGACCATGGAAATCACCAAGGTGCAGGACGCCAACGTGGTCGAAGTGGGCACCGGCATCCTGAAAGTGGCGGCGGACCTGCAAAAGACCCTGCCGCCCGATATCACCCTGCGCGTGCTGGACGACGAGTCGGAACGCGTGCAAAGCCAGCTCAATAACGTCAAGCGCACCATCATCGAAGGCGCCGTGCTGACCATGGTGATCGTCTTCCTGTTCCTGCACTCGTGGCGCTCGACCATCATCACGGGCTTGACCCTGCCGATCTCCGTGCTGGCCAGCTTCATCGCCATGAAGGCCTTCGGCTTCACGCTGAACTTTTTGACCCTGATGGCGCTGTCCCTGTGCATCGGCCTGCTGATCGACGACGCCATCGTGGTGCGCGAAAACATCGTGCGCCACCTGGGCATGGGCAAGAACCACTACAAGGCGGCCAACGACGGCACCAATGAAATCGGCCTGGCCGTAATGGCCACCACGTTCGCCATCGTCGCCGTGTTCGTGCCCGTCGCCTTCATGGACGGCATCATCGGCCGCTTCTTCCTGCAGTTCGGCATCACCGTGGCCGTCGCCGTGCTCGTTTCCCTGTTCGTCAGCTTCACGCTCGACCCCATGCTGTCGTCCGTCTGGCGCGATCCCGTCAAGGACCGCTTCAAGTACGCGCCGTGGCTGGGCCGCTTCATGGCCTGGATCGAGACGGGCATCGACCGCCTGCACGTCTGGTACGGCAAGGTGCTGGCTGTGGCCCTGCGCTGGCGCAAGACCACGCTGGCCACGGCCGTGGCGCTGTTCGCGGGCAGCCTGATGCTCGTGCCCATGATCGGCGGCGAAATGTTCCCCGAAACGGACCAGGGCTGGGTCAACCTGCGCTTCAAGACGCCCGTCGGCTCCAGCCTCGAATACACGGATAGCAAAGTGCGCCAGATCGAAACGGCCTTGAAGGAATTTCCCGAGATCGACAGCCTGGTGGCCAATATCGGCACGCCCGATGGGCGCAACACGGCCGAGGTGAACCTGAAGCTGACGGACATCAAGACACACAAGCGCCGCTCGCAGCAGGAACTGGAAAAACTGATCCGCGAACGCCTGGCGCCGATCGCCGGCATCACCCTGTCCGTCGGCCAGCGCCCCATCTTCATCGCCATCCTCGGCACGGACGAAGGCAAGCTCGATGCGGTGGCGCACACCCTGATGGACAAGATGCGCAACATCAAGGGCCTGGCCGACATGGAATACAGCCAGGAAGGCGCCAATCCGTCGACCACGGTGAAGATCAATAACGAACTGGCCAGCGACCTGGGCTTGTCGGTGCAGCAGATCGGCAATGCCCTGCGGCCGTTCGTGGCGGGCGACACGGTCAGCCACTGGCTGGCGTCCGACGGGCAGAACTACGACGTCAACGTGCAGCTGCCCAAATCGGGCCGGCAAAAGGTGGCCGACCTGGCCGACCTGTCGCTGGCGTCGAGCAAGCTTGACGCAAACGGCAAGCCCGTCATGATCCCGCTGCGCCAGGTGGTCGAATTCGTGCCGTCCTCGAGTCCGCAGGTGCTCAAACGCCAGGCCTTGCAGCGCCGGGTCGCCATCTATGCGGGCGTGCAGGGCCGCCCTGCCGGCGACGTCGACGCCGACGTGCAGAAGGCCATCAAGTCCATCGACCTGCCGCCGGGCGTGCGCTTCGACGTGGCCGGCAATGCGCAGCAGATGGCTGAAACCATGGGCGGCGCGATGATGGCGCTGGGGATCGCCGTGATCTTCATCTACCTGGTGCTGGCCTCGCAGTTCGGCAGCTTCCTGCAGCCGATCGCCATCATGGTGTCCTTGCCGCTGTCCCTGATCGGCGTGCTGGCCGCGCTGCTGATCACGGGCAGCACCCTGAACATCTTCTCCGTGATCGGCTTCATCATGCTCATGGGCTTAGTGACGAAGAACGCGATTCTGCTGGTCGACTTCACCAACCAGCGCCAGCGCGAAGGCCTGGGGCAGTTCGAGGCGCTGATGGAAGCGGGGCAAGTGCGGCTGCGCCCCATCCTGATGACGACCCTGGCGATGGTGTTCGGCATGCTGCCGATGGCCATCGGCATGGGCGACGGCGGCGAATCGCAGGCGCCGATGGGCCGCGCCGTCATCGGCGGCGTGATCACCTCGACCTTGCTGACCTTGGTGGTGGTGCCCGTCGCCTACACCTATCTCGATAGCCTGGGCAAGCGCGCCGCGCGCTTTTTCGGCAGCGGCGAGCATGCCGAATCCGCCGATGATGGCAAAGCACACGCCCACTGATTGACCGGTCGCCTTCACCGTCCCCGCATTGGCGGGGACGACGCGGCGGCTGCCTGAAGAGAGCTTCAGTTGACCAAAGCGGCACCACTGGCTAGACTGTCCCCGTTATCAATGATATGGAGTGACTCGTGGGTGCTTGTTCCAGTGACAGTAGTCGATTGACCATCGGCGATCGACCTTAGGCAAGACGCGCGCATTCCGCCCGCCCTGCCCTCGGCAAGGTGTGGCTCTTCCAGCGGCGAACTTCACTCGCCGCCACTTCCCTCCTCATCGTTCCACCGCCCGTCATCCCCGTCTGCTGCCCCCAATCCGGGCGGATTTTCTTCGCCTTGTGCACTCGCCTGTTCCTCCCCAGCCGGGAGAAACTGATGGTGGTATTTGACTTTGCGCTGCGCGTTGCCGCGGCATTGACCCTGGGCGCCATGATCGGCGCCGAACGCCAGCTGCGCCAGCGCATGGCGGGCCTGCGCACGAATGCGCTGGTGTCCGTCGGCGCTTCGCTGTTCGTGATGGTTTCCGTGCTCGAAGGCGATGCCTCCGGCCATATGCGCATCGCCGCGCAGGTGGTGTCGGGCATCGGCTTTCTCGGTGCCGGCGTCATCATGCGCGAGGGCATGACGGTACGCGGCCTGAACACGGCCGCCACCCTGTGGTGCTCGGCCGCCATCGGCATCCTGTGCGGCCTGGGGTTTGCCCTGGAAGCGGCCATCGGCACGGGCTTCGTGCTGATCGCCAACCTGGTGCTGCGCCACCTGGCGCAACGCATCAACGCGCACGGCAGCGAAGCGGGCATCGAGACGGAAAGCATCTATCGCGTGACGGCCGTGTGCGAGGCGGAGCAGGAAGTGCAAGTGCGCAAGCTGATGCTGCGCTTGATCAGCGGCATGCCGGCGCTGATGCTGCAATCCTTGCACAGCGAAGACGCGGCGCAGGCCGGGCGCATCGAAGTGCGGGCCGACCTGCTCACGCCCGTCTCCAGCCTGGGATTGCTGGAGCAGATCGTCAGTCAGGTCAGCCTGGAAGGCAGCGTCTCGGCCGTGCGCTGGGCGCTCGTGAACAACGCGGAATTTGTCGCTGAACGGGGAGTGTGATGATGAAAAAATTCTTCCATTGGTTTGCCAGGCGCGGTCCCGTCATGGCCACCTACCGCCTGACCGTCACCTGCCCCGCGGCGCAAGCCGACCACGTGGTGCGCCTGCTGCTGGCCGAACTGCAAGACGCGGGCCTGGCGCCGTCGCAGATGCTGCGCAGCTGGGACGAAGCCCGGCAAGTGGTGCGGCTGATCGCCACGGTGCTGTGCCAGGCCGTGCAGCGCGCCGTGCTGGTGCGCTTCGTCAACCGCGCGGGCGCCTGGCCGCAAGTGCGGCAGGTGCGCTGGGAAGGCGTCGCCCCCTCAGCTTGACGCGGGCAGGCGCATGAGGAACAGCGCGCCGCCTTGCGGGCGGTTGCGCGCCTCGATGCTGCCGCCGTACGCGTGCACGATCGCTTGCGACAGGGCCAGGCCCAGGCCGAAGCCGGGCGCCTCGCCCGCGCGCGCCTGGGCGCCACGGTAAAAGCGCTCGAACAGATGCGGCAAGTCTTCCACGCCGATGCCCGGTCCCGCGTCCGCCACGCCGACGAGTGCATGTTCACCCTCGCGCGCCACGTGCACGCTGATGACACTATCGGGTGGCGAAAACTTCACGGCATTATCGAGCAGATTGGCCAGCACCAGGTCCACGGGGCCGGCCGCCACGCGCGCGTGCACGGCCACACTGTCATCGAAGACGATGCGGATGCCGCGCTGCGCTGCCGGCTTTTCCAGCCGCTGCGCGGCCGCCCGCACGAGCGGATTGAGCGCGATGGTTTCCACGGCATTGCGCTCCTGCCCCACGTCCAGGCGCGTGAGCATCAGCAGTTCTTCCACCAGGGTCGTCAGGCGCTGCACTTCATCGAGGCAGGACGCCAGCGCGTCCACATACTCGGGCGCTTCGCGCGGACGGCGCAGGGTAATTTCGATTTCCGTGCGCAGGCGCGACAGGGGCGAGCGCAGTTCGTGCGAAGCATCGGCCGTGAAGCGGCGCTGCGCATCGTAGCCGTGTTCCAGGCGGTCCAGCATGGCGTTCAGGGTATCGACCAGGCGGCCGATCTCGTCCTGCGTGCCGGGATGGGGCAGGCGCTGGTGCAGGCTGGCCTCGCCGATCGAATGCGCCTGGTCGACCACGTCGTCGATGGCGCCCAGCACGCGGCGCGTGAGCATTTCGCCGGCCAGGCCCACGGCCGCCAGCAAGGCCAGCGCCATGGCGCCAAACAGCACGGTGGCCGCGGCCAGCACGTGATTCGTGTCGTCGAGCGAACCGGCCACCTGCACCGCCAGGCGCGCGCCGGACGAGGGCACGGGAATCGAGACCATGCGCAGCGGCTCTTCGCCAAACTTGGGCAGGGTTTCGAAGACGGTCTCGCCGGCCGCCAGGCGCGCCAGCAGGGCGGGCGGCGCCGGCAGCTGCGCCGCCTCCAGGTTGCGGCTGCGCGCCAGCACGCGGCCTTCGCCATCGATGATCTGCACCAGGCGGTCCAGCCGCGTCAACGACGGCGGCGCCAGGCCCGGCGCCACCTCGTGCACCTGCACGGGCTGGCGCGGCGCGGCCGGCAGCATGGCCATTTCCGTCTCGGCCAGCGCCAGCAGGGCCGCATCGAGCTGGCCGTGCACGGCGCGCGACAGGCCCCAGTAGCCGGCCAGCGCCGTGCAGGCGACGATGGCGAGGATGACGGCCAGGTGCACCAGCAGCAATCGCTTGCGAAAGCTAGCCACCATGGTTTTCCGCCAGGCGGAAGCCGCGTCCGCGCACCGTGTGGATCAGGGGCGGCAAGCCCGGCGCATCGACCTTGCCCCGCAAATTGCGCACGTGGACGTCGATCAGGTTGTCGATACCGATCAGGTCAGCCTGCCAGATCTGCTCGGCCAGGCGCGCGCGGCTCACCACCTCGCCCGCCTGGCGCAGCAGGATCAGCAGAATCGCGTATTCCTTGGGCGTGAGCACCAGCGGCGCGCCGGCCCGCGTCGCCTGGTGGCTGACGGGATCGAGCGTCAGGTCGGCCAGCGCCAGCACCAGCGGGCGGCTGATGTCGGAGCGGCGCAGCAAGGCGCGGATGCGCGCCAGCAGCTCCTCGAATTCGAACGGCTTGGTCAGGTAATCGTCGGCGCCCGTGTTCAGGCCCGCCACCCGGTCGGCCGTGGCGTCGCGCGCCGTGAGCATCAGCACGGGCGTCTGGATGCCGCGCGCGCGCAAATCGCGGCAAAAATCGATGCCCTGCTTGCCCGGCAACATCCAGTCCAGCACGATCGCGTCGTAGTCGACGGCGTAGCTTTCATCCTCGCCCTCTTCCGCGCTGTGCGCCACGTCGACGACAAAGCCTTCTTCCTGCAAGCCACGGGCCAGCAGGCGCGCCGCCTTGCGGTCGTCTTCCACCAGGAGGATTCTCATGCCTGCCTTTCCCATTGTGCTGTGTTTTCCCGCATTTTCCATCCTTGCATTTTACCGCGCCACACCGCGCGCGCACGCAACCTGAAGAATGATTCAGGCGTTCTTGGGCGCTTCTTCAGGAGCACATTGCTATGCTTTTCCGGCGCTGTCATACCGCTGCCCGCGCTCCCCTCTGACCGCCCGCCTGGGCACGGCATCCACGCATGCCCCATCACCATCAATAACAAGGAAACACGGGATGAACACGACCACCCGCAACGCCCTGGGCGCCAGCTGCGCCCTCGCTCTCGCCTGCTCGGCCCTGGCCGGCTGCGCCAAACCGACGGCGGCAGCCACGCCGCCCGTCCAATCGATGCATCTGGACGACGGCAGCATCGCCGTCGACAGGATGTCGCCGCTGCGCCAGCGCCTGCAGATCGCCGCCGTGCAGGAACAGGAGATCGCCACACAGACGGAGGCGCCGGGCAGCATCGAAGCGATGCCGGAAAAACTGGTGAAGATCACGCCGCCCCTGGCCGGGCGCATCACGCGCTTGCAGCGCGCCCTGGGCGACAGCGTGAAGGCGGGCGACCCGCTGTTCACGCTCGACTCGGCGGAACTCAGTGCTGCCTACGCGGACGACAGCAAGGCGAAGTCCGCCCTGCTGCAGGCGCGCCAGGAACTGGAGCGCCAGAAAACGCTGTTCGAGGCGGAAATCGCCGCGCGCAAGGAATATGAAGCGGCCCAGGCGGCCTTTGCGCAGGCCGGCAGCGACGCGCAGGCCAGCGCCGACAAGCTGGCCCAGTACGGCGCCGGCGCGCGCGGCACACGCGGCACCCGCCGCGACTACGTGCTGCGTTCGCCCATCGCCGGCACCGTGATCGCCATGGAAGGCGCCCAGGGCGGCTACTGGAACGATATCAACGCGCCCGTCATGACGGTGGCGGATCTCTCCACCGTGTGGCTGTCGGCCAACGTGGCCGAAAGGGACCTGGCGCAGGTGGCCGTGGGCCAGACGGCCCGCATCACCGTCGACGCCTGGCCCGGCAAGGCTTTCGAGGGCAAGGTCGCGTATGTGGGCGCCGTGCTCGATCCCGAGACGCGCACGGTGAAAGTGCGCGTGGCCATCGACAACCGCGCCGGCACCTTCAAGCCCGGCATGTTTGCCCACGCGGGGTTCGCCGGCGCCAGCCGCCGCGCCCTCCTCGTGCCCGCGGCCGCCGTGCTGCAAAGCGGGCCATCGACGCGCGTGATGGTCGAGCGCAGCCCGCTGGTATTTACGCCGCGCACGGTGGAAGTGGGCGCCAGCCATGGAGAACAGGTGGAAATCCTCGCCGGCCTGAAAGCGGGCGAACGCATCGTCGTCAAGGAAGGAGTGCTGCTCAATGATTGACCGTTTCATCGCCACCTGCTGCCAGCGGCGCGGCATCGTCTGGCTGGTGCTGCTGTTCGTCGCCGTCTACGGCGTCTACTGCTGGAAGCAGCTGCCCATCGAAGCCTATCCCGACATCGCCGACGTGACCTCGCAGATCGTCACGCAGGTGCCGGGCCTGGGCGCCGAGGAGATCGAGCAGCAGATCACCATACCGCTCGAGCGCGCCCTGCTCGGCACGCCAGGCATGCACGTGCTGCGCACGCGCAGCCTGTTCGCGCTGTCGCTGATCACCGTGGTGTTCGAGGATGGCAGCGACGGCTACTTCACGCGCGAACGGTTGCAGGAGCGCCTGGCCAGCGTGAACCTGCCGTACGACGCCAAGCCGGGGCTTGATCCCTACACCTCGCCCACGGGCGAGATCTACCGCTACACGCTGGAATCGAAAACGCGCTCCCTGCGCGAACTGTCCGAGTTGCAGTTCTGGACCGTGATTCCGCGCCTGCAGCAGGTGCGCGGCGTGGCCGACGTCAGCAATTTCGGCGGCCTGACGACGCAATTCATGCTGGAACTCGACCCCGCAAAACTGGACAGCTACGGTTTCTCGCTGGCGCAGGTGAAGGACGCCATCAACGCCAATAACCTCAGCGGCGGCGGCAGCGTCATCGACCGCGGCCAGCAATCGTACGTGGTGCGCGGCGTGGGCCTGCTGCATTCGCTCGATGACATGGGTAACGTCGTCGTCAGCAGCAAGGACGGCGTGCCCGTGCTGGTGAAGGACCTGGGCAAGCTCGCTTACGGCAACGTGGAGCGGCGCGGCATCCTCGGCATGGACGACAACCCCGACACCATCGAAGGCATCACCCTGCTGCTGAAGGATTTCAACCCGTCCGAAGCGCTGGCCGGCATCCATGCGGCCGTGGACGATTTGAATGCGAATGTGCTGCCGAAGGACGTCAAGGTCGTGCCCTACCTGGACCGCAGCTCGCTGATCGACGCCACCCTGCACACGGTGGGATTTACCTTGGGCGAAGGCATGCTGCTCGTCGCCCTCGTGCTGCTGCTGTATCTGGGCAGCCCGCGCGCGGCCGCCATCGTCGCGCTGACGATTCCGCTGGCCCTGCTGATCGCCTTTATCTTCATGCACCACTTTAAGATTCCCGCCAATTTGCTGTCCCTGGGGGCGATCGACTTCGGCATCCTCGTCGACGGTTCCGTGGTGGTGCTGGAAAACATGCTGCGCCGCCGTGAGCGCGAGCAGGACCGCCCGCTCACCCTGCAGGACGCCATCGACGCGACCCTGCAGGTGGCGCGCCCCATCATGTTCGGCATGGCCGTCATCATCGCCGCCTACCTGCCCCTGTTCGCCTTCCAGCGCATCGAGTACAAGCTGTTCTCGCCCATGGCGTATGCGGTGGGCGCGGCGCTCGTGGGCGCGCTGGTGGTGGCCCTGGTGCTGATCCCGGGCCTGGCCTGGCTGGCCCTGCGCAAGCCGCGCCGCACCTTCCATAACCGCGTGCTGGACAAGCTGACGGGCGCGTATGGCCGCTTCCTCGAACGCATGGTGGGCAAGAAGCGCTGGGTGGCGATGGTGTGCGCAGGATCGCTCGCAGCGCTTGCCATCCTGGGCGGCAGCATCGGCCGCGACTTCCTGCCCTATCTCGATGAGGGGTCGCTGTGGCTGCAGGTGCAGATGCCGCCCGGGATCACCCTGGACAAGGCGTCGGAGATGGCCGGCGAACTGCGGCGCGCCGCGCTGGAATTCCCGGAAGTGTCGACCATCGTCACGCAGACGGGACGCAACGACGACGGCACCGATTACTGGACGCCGTCGCACATCGAGGCAAGCGTGGGACTGCATCCCTATAAAAGCTGGAAGTCGGGCATGAGCAAGCAGCAGCTGATCGCAAAAATGAACGAGCGCTTCGCGCGCATGCCCGGCGTCACAGTCGCCTTCATGCAGCCGATGATCGATGGCGTACAGGACAAATTGTCGGGCGCGCACAGCGACCTGACGGTGAAAATCTTCGGCAACGACCTCGATGAGGTGCGCGCCATCGCCAGCAAGGTGGCCAATGTGCTGAAGACTGTCCACGGCGCCTCCGACGTGGCGGTGGACGTGGAGCCGCCGCTGCCCAACCTGAAGGTGGAACTGGACCGCGCGAAGGCGGCCCGCTACGGCATCAATGCGGCCGACGTGGCCGACCTGATTGCCACCGGCATCGGCGGCACGCCCATCGGCCAGGTCTACGTGGGCGAAAAAAGCTATGACATCGCCGTGCGCTTCCCGCCCGCCACGCGTTCCAGCCCGGACGCCATCGCCAGCCTGAAGCTCACGGCCGCCAACGGTGCCAGGGTGCCACTGGCGCAGGTGGCCACCATCAGCACCACCTCGGGCGAAAGCGTGATCGTGCGCGAAATGGGGCGGCGCCACATCATCGTGCGCCTCAATGCCCGCGGACGCGACCTGGCCGGCTTCCTGGCCGAAGCGCGCCCGCTGGTGGCGCAAGCCGTGGCGGGCGAGCACCAGCGCATCAGCGTCGAGTGGGGCGGCCAGTTTGAAAACCTGCAGCGCGCGCAAAGCCGCCTGGCCCTGATCCTGCCGATGACCCTGGGCGCCATGTTCCTGCTGCTGTTTGGCCAGTTCCGCAACCTGCGCCAGCCCGCGCTGGTCTTGCTGGCCGTGCCGCTGGCCATGCTCGGTGGCCTGGCCGCGCTGCACCTGCGCGGCATGACCCTGAACGTGTCGAGCGCCGTCGGCTTCATCGCCCTGTTCGGCGTGGCCGTGCTCAATGCCGTGCTGATGCTGGCGCAGATCAACCGCTTGCGCGCGGACGAAGGCAGGAGCTTGCGCGACGCCGTACTGGATGGCGCGCGCGACCGCATGCGCCCCGTGCTGATGACGGCCACCGTGGCCGCCCTGGGCCTGACGCCGGCCATGCTGGCGACGGGCCTGGGCAGCGACGTGCAGCGCCCGCTGGCCACCGTCGTGGTGGGCGGGCTGGTGACGGCGACGGCACTGACCCTGCTGCTGTTGCCGGCCCTGTATTACCTGATCGAGGCGTATGTACAACAACGCCGGACCGATACCGAAGGAGTGAACCATGACACGTTTTAATGTATTGCTGGCGGCCTGGCTGATCGCCCCCGGCGCCTGCGCCGCGCCCTTGACCTTCGAGACCTATTTGTCCGCCGTGGAAAGCCACAGCCTGGAATTGCAGGCGCAGCAGGAAGACATCGTCTCGGCCAAGGCCGGCATCGGCATCGCCGGCTTGCGTCCCGATCCCGAATTCACGCTGGGCGCCACGCGCGAAACCGTGCGCAGCGTCGAGCACCGCCCCGTCACGTGGAATCCGGCCATCAGCATGGCCATCGAAACGGGCGGCAAGCGCGCCGCGCGCTTGAAGGCGGCGCACAGCCACGTCGCGCTGGCCGAGGAAACGGTGGCTGGCTTCAAAAGCGAACTGTATGGCACGGCCGCCGCCGCGTTCACGGAAGCGTGCCGCACGCGCGAGGTCCTCGCGCGCAAGGAGCAGACCATGGCGGCCCTGTCGAAAGTCGTCGACGCGAATGCCGTGCGGCGCAAGGCGGGCGACGTGGGCGGCATCGAGCTGCTGCAGTCGCGCGTGGAACGCGACCAGTTCCAGGCCGAGCTGGCGCAGGCGCGCAGCGAGGCGGACAGCGCCATGTTGAATTTGTCGCCCCCCTTGGGCCGCCAGTTCGACAGCCTGTTTCCGGACGCACAGCTGGCCTGCGACTTCGCCGCGTATGCCGACCAGGATGCCAGCGCCCTGGTGCCGCAGGCGCTGCGCGAGCGCAGCGACGTGCGCATCGCCCGCGCCACCGTGGACAATCTGCGCGACGGCGCGGCGCTGGTGCGCGCCAACCGCTCGGTCGACCCGACCGTCACCGTGGGCCTGGCCGCCGCGCGCGGCTACCATGACGGCGTTGACGCCGGCGGCAATCCCGTCGACGGGTCGCCACGCTCGCGCGCCTTGAGCGTATCGCTGGCCATCCCCATCCCCCTGTCGCGGCGCGACAGGGGCGACGTGGTGCAGGCGGAAGCGGGCGTGACGCAGGCGATGCTGGCCCTGCGCCAGGCGGAACTGACGGCGGAAACGCAGGTGCGCACGGCGCAGCGGCAGCTGCGTGCGGCGCGGGACAGGCTGGCGCGCTACCGCGACGGCGTGCTGGTCGATGCGCAAAAGGTGGTCGACGGCATGCGCCTGTCCTATTTCAGTGGCAATGCCTCGCTGCTGGAATGGCTGGCGGCGCAGCGTTCGGCCGATGAGGCGTATCAGGGTTATGTGCAGGCGCGCGCCGATGCGGCCATCGCCAGCACGCAGCTGCAACTGGCGATCGGCCAGCGGCCGCGCTTGTAGCGGGGGAAGGAAAAACGCGGGGAGACCGGCGCGGCCATGCCGCACCGGTCGTCAGAAACAGGGGAATTACTGCGGCTGGGCAGGAGCGTCGCCAGCGGCGGCTGGATCAGCGTCGACGTCTGCGTCGTCCGCTTCCGGCTCATCGCCCTCGCTGCCATCGGCCGGCTTCGGATTGTTTTTCGCTTCCAGCTTGCGCCTGGCTTTTTCCTCGGCTTTCTTCTTCTTTTCCAGCTCTTTTTGCCGTTTTTCGTATTGGAAATTTGTCTTGGCCATTTACTACCTCTTTAGTTTTTAGATGTTACAGATAAGCATATAAGGCACATTATGACGTAGTTGGAGCAAACTCCAAATGTTTAGCCTCGCGGATGATGCTGCGCATGCAGCAGTTTCAGCCGTTCACGGGCCACATGCGTGTAAATCTGCGTGGTGGAAATATCGGAGTGCCCCAGTAACAATTGCACAACACGCAAGTCCGCACCGTGGTTCAGCAAATGCGTGGCGAACGCGTGGCGCAAGGTATGCGGCGACAGCGGCGCCGTGATGCCCGCGTTCAGCGCGTGTTTCTTGATGATGACCCAGAACATTTGCCGCGTCATGGCGCCGCCGCGCCGCGTGACGAACAGCGCGTCGTCCATCTGCCCGTCGAGGATGACGCCGCGCGCCTCCTTCAGGTAGCGCTCGATCCACAGCCGCGCCTGTTCGCCGAACGGCACCAGGCGCGTCTTGCTGCCCTTGCCCGTGATGCGCAGCACGCCATCGTTCAGGCTCAGTTCCACGGATTGCAAGTCCACCAGTTCCGACACGCGCAAGCCGCTGGCATACATGAGTTCGAGCATGGTGCGCTCGCGCAAGCCCAGCGGCGTGCTCACGTCGGGCGCCGCCAGCAAGGCTTCCACCTGCGCTTCGCTCAGGGTATGCACGAAGCGCGCCGGCTGCTTGGCCGACACCATCTTCAGGCACGGGTCGGCCGCGATATGCTTGTGCCGCAAGGCCAGCTGGTAAAACCGCTTGAGCACAGAGAGGCGCCGGTTCGACGACGTCGCCTTGCTTTCGTCGTGGCGGGCGGCAAAATACGCCTCGATGTCGGCCGTGGATACCTCGTACAGCCCCTCGCGCCCGGGCCGCGCCACTTCCAGCCAGCGGGCGAACAGCCGCATGTCGCGCCGGTAGGCATCGAGCGAGTTTTTCGACAGGCCGTCTTCCAGCCACAGGCTGTCGCAGAATTCATCGATCAGGGTGGCGTTGTCGGGCGCCAGCAGACTGTTCATCATCGGTAAGCTTCCACGCCTTCATGCGCCAGCAGCCAGCGCTTGACGCCCAGGTGGAAGCCGGTCGCATCGTCATGGTGGGCAAAGCCGCCCAGGCCGCCGGCGGCCGTCACGCGGTGGCAAGGGATCACCACGGGAAACCAGTTGGCGCCGCAGGCCTGGCCCACGGCGCGCGGCGCCGAACCGATCAGGCGCGCCACGTCGCCATACGTGCGCACCTGGCCGCGCGGGATACCGGCGATCGCCGCCCATACGCGTTGCTGGTAAGCGCTGCCCAGGCCCGCCAGCGGCAGGTCGAACGGCGCATCGGGGTCGCGGAAATAGCGCGCCAGTTGTTCGCACGCCCGCTCGGAGACGGCATCCTGCGGATCTTTCTCGGCAAAGTGCGGCGGCAAATACACGAGTTCGCGCAACTGGCCGTCCTGCGCGCGCACGCCCATGGCGCCGAACGGCGCGGCCACGATGGCGCTAAACAGTTCACTGCCCTGTTGTTTTTTCATCTGCTGATCATTATTCAAGTGTGGCATATATGCAACCTGCCGGCGCCGGAAACCGCGCCACGGGAATTATGCACCGACTTTGGGCGTGCCGGCGGACGTTTCCTGCGCACGAAAAAAAAGCGCACCAGCCGGTGCGCTTCAAATATTGCTTCACGTTCCCGGTCGTTTGGGTCCGCCGGTGCCGGCTTGTGGCCGCAGACAGCTATGACTCAACAACTTCTGTGAAACGTGTGTCTCCTCAATATATCCCCGGTATCAATACCGTTTTTATAGACCACTCCCCCACTAACCTTGTTGCCAATTCTGTATTTCAGCCTTGCTACCGGGGCGCATATGCATATACGTGTTTCCCCTTAAGGCTGCCCATCATAGCGCATTTGTTCGGCAGGATCGACTTTTTTTGCACCATGAAGGGGACAACTGTTTTAGTTGTAAATTAAATTTGGCAACCACAGCGAGATTTGTGGTACGTAGGTAATCAAGCCCAGGAAGGCCAGCATCGTCAGCAGCCATGGCATCACGGCCACGGTCAGCTCCGAGATGCCCATCTTGGTGATGCCGGACGCCACGTACAGGTTCAAGCCCACGGGCGGATGGCACATGCCCACTTCCATGTTGACCACGATCAGGATGCCGAAGTGCACAGGATCGATGCCCAGCTTCATGGCGACAGGGAACAGGATCGGCGCCATGATCAGCACGATGGACGACGGTTCCATGACGTTACCAGCCAACAACAGCAGTACGTTGACCACCAGCAAGAAGCTGATCACGCCCAGGCCCTTGCCCGTGATCCATTCGGCCATCGCCTGCGGGATGTTTTCGCTGGTCATCAGGAACGAGAACAGCACGGCATTGGTGATGATGTACAACAGCATCGCCGACATGGCGGCCGAATCGAGCAAGACCTTGCCCACTTGCTTGATCTTCAAGTCCTTGTAGACGAAGACGGCGATGATGAAGGCGTACACGGCAGCCATGGCGGCCGCCTCCGTCGGCGTAAACGCGCCCGAATAGATGCCGCCCATGACGATGACGATCAACAGCAGGCCCCAGGCGCTCTTCTTGAACGTGACGAAGCGTTCGCCCCAGCTGGCCTTCTGCATGCGCGGATAGTTGTGCTTGCGCGCCAAGAACCACGTGGTCAGGCCCAGCAGCATGGCCAGCATCATGCCGGGAATCACGCCCGCCATGAACAGCTTGCCCACGGACGTGTTCGTGCTGACGGAATACATCACCATCACGATCGAGGGCGGGATCAGAATGCCCAGCGCGCCCGAAGTCGTGATGACGCCGGCGCCGAAACCGCGCGGATAGCCTTGCTTGACCATGGCCGGCAGGATGATGGAGCCGATCGCCACCACGGTGGCGGGGCTGGAGCCGGAGACGGCGGCAAACAGCGCGCACGCCATCACGCCGGCCAGCGCCAGGCCGCCGTGCCAGTGGCCGACCATGGAGCTGGCGAAGTTGATCATGCGCCGCGCCACCCCGCCATGCGTGAGGAAGTTACCCGCCAAAATGAAGAACGGGATGGCCATGATTTCGAATTTCTCGATGCCCGTGAAGATCTTCAGGGCCACCGATTCGATGGGCACGCTGGTCATGGTGAACAGGAACGTCAATACCGTCAGGCCCAGCGAGATGGAGATCGGCATGCCGGTCAGCATCAGTGCCAGCAGCAGCACAAAAATAATCAGCGCGTTCATGCCTTGGCTCCTTTTTCTTCCGCCGTCAGTTCATCTTCCAGGCCCTCGACGTGCGAGTGGTCGTGTTTCGGCAAGGCGCCCGTCTTGATGAAATGCACCATCACCTGCAGGAAACGGAAGCACATCAGGTAAGAACCGAGCGGCACGGCCAGGTAGACCAGCCACATCGGTATTTCCATGTCGGCCGAAGTCTGGTCCGTGTGGCCGATCGACCACACGAAGCTGGCGCCCAGGGTGCCCACGATACCGGTAAACAGGGCGCCGGCGCCCAGGCCGAAGACGATGAAACGGTCGCGCCAGCGCGGGTTCATGCGGTTGATCAGCACGTCAACGCCCACGTGGATGCCCGTGCGCACGCCATACGCGGCGCCGAACTTGGCCATCCAGACGAACATGTAGATGCACAGTTCCTGGGCCCAGCTGGTGTTGATTTGAATCAGGAAGTCTTGCAGGCCCGGAATCGGCAAGCCTGCCAGGTAGCGGTGCACGACCGCGACGAAGATGATGAAGGTGGCCGCGCCCATCAGGGTCGCGATCAGCCACTCTTCCAGGTGATCCAGAAATTTCATGGTGGACTTTCAAAGAATGCGGGTGCACGCACTCCCGCGCAGGACGCGCGGGAGTCGTTCAAACGGACCGGCAGGGATGCCCTGCCTGCCGCGCCAGGCGGCGCGGCCAGCGCGGCTTACTTCGCGCTTTCCTTGTTGATGGCCGAGATCAGATCCTTGCCGATGCGCCCTTCCATGGCCTTCTGCACGGGTGCCAGCGCCTTGCGCCATTCGGCCTGTTCCTGCACCGTCAGCGTGTAGATCTGCGTCTTGCCCGCTTTCTTGATGGCGTCGAGGGCCTGATCGTTGTCGCGCTGGGCGATGGCTTTTTCAAACGTGGTCGCCTCGCGCATGGCTTTTTCCAGCTGCGTGCGGATATCGGGCGGCAAGCCGTCCCAGAATTTCTTGTTGACGATGACGGCATAGCCCAGGTAGCCGTGGTTGGACACGGTCACGTGCTTTTGCACTTCATGCATCTTTTGCGTGTACATATTCGATGGCGGATTTTCCGTGCCGTCGACCACGCCCGTCTGCAGCGCCTGATACACTTCCGAGAAGGCCAGCACTTGCGGGTTGGCGCCCAGCGCGCGCATCTGCGCATCGAGTACCTTCGACGACTGGATGCGCATTTTCAGGCCCTTGAAGTCGGCCGGGGTATGCAGCGGCTTGTTGGCCGACATCACCTTGAAGCCATTGTCCCAGTAGGCCAGGCCCGTGATACCCTTGGGTTCGAGTTTTTTCAGCAGGCTCTTGCCGATTTCGCCTTCGGTGACGTTGTACAACGCCGTCTTGGTGGGGAAGATGTAGGGCAGGTCGAACGCTTCGAATTCCTTCACGCCCAGCGGGCCGAACTTGGCCAGCGACGGCGCCAGCATCTGCACGGCGCCCAGCTGCAGCGCTTCGAGTTCTTCCTTGTCCTTGTACAACTGGCTGTTCGGGTACAGTTCGACCTTGACCTTGCCATTCGTGGCTTTTTCGGCCAGCTGCTTGAAGCGCTCGGCGGCCTGGCCTTTCGGCGTGTCCGTCGCCACGACGTGGCTGAACTTGATGACGATGGGGGCTTGCGCGTAAGCGTGGACGCCGGCGGTGGCGCCGATGGCCGCGCACAGCGCGACGAACATGGTTTTCATCTGCATTTTTGTCTCCTGAATGGTGTTTAGAAAAACTTTATTATTTGTCTACTTGAATATTGTGCCAAAGAAACTGCCTCGGCTATTGTGGTTAACCACAATAGCCGGTTCCCGATAAGCCGCTACCCTGCCAGCCATGCCGACTCCCCCCACCCTTGCGCGCCGCTTCAAGCTATCGAGTCCGATGCGCTGGCTGCTGCCCGTCATCCTGCTGCTGCTGTTCCTGTCCATCCTGTTCTGGCTGCCCTGGCAGGCACGCCAGATGGAAAGCAACGAGCGCCAGGAGCAGCTGATCGCCGATACGCTGTGGGTGGAACAGACCATCCGCTTCCAGCTGGCGCGCAACGAGGAAAGCCTGTTCAACCTGGGCGTGGACATCGCCAGCGGCTCCCTGTCGGCGGAAAAAGTGCATGAACGGCTGCAGCAGATGCTGCGCAATGGCCGCGAACTGCAGCGCGTGCTGTGGCTCGATACCAACGGCAAGGTGCTGGCCACCAGCGACAACAATCTGCCGCACGCCCTGTCGTTTGCGCCGGCATCGCTGACGGCGGCCGACAATGCGCGCCGCCTGCACCGGGGCCAATACGCCCAGCCTTCGCAGCAGACGGGCTTTCCCGATACGCCGCCGGGCGCCATGCTGATGGATTACCACCAGCCCCTGTTCGATGGTCAGCGCTATGTCGGCAGCCTGGTGGCCACCTATCAGATCAGCAGCCTGCTCGATGAAATGGTGCCGTGGTGGTTTGCGCAGGATAACCAGATTTCGCTGATCGACCGCGACGACAAGGTGCTGGCGCGGCGCGCCGCCGCCGGTCCCGGCCACGGCGTGTACACGCACAAGCGCGCGCTCGACGTGCCCGGCGCCACCATCACCCTGTTTACCGACAGCGTGAAAAGCCAGCCCAAGCTGCTGCCCAATCTGCTGGTCGGCTCCGTCATCGCCCTGTCGCTGGGTTTATTATGGAGCTTGCTGGCCCTGTGGCGCCACATCTCGCGCCGCCTGGTGGCCGAAGGCGCGCTGCGCCAGCAGATGCTGTTCCGCACGGCGATGGAAAATTCTTTGGTGACGGGCATGCGCGCGCGCGACCTGGAAGGCCGCGTCACCTACGTGAATCCGGCGTTTTGCCAGATCGTCGGCTATCCGCCCGAGGAAATCCTGGGCCGTTTGCCGCCCATGCCCTACTGGGTGCCGGAGGCGCTGGAGGAATACCAGCAGCGCTTCGTCAAGGCCCTGGCCGGCAATCCCACGCCGCAGTTCGAAACCTATTTCCAGCGCCCGGACGGCACGCGCGTGCCCGTGCTGATCTTCGAAGCGCCGCTGGTGGACAAGAACGGCCAGCAGACGGGCTGGATGGGTTCCGTGCTCGACATCTCGGACCGCAAGCGGGTCGAGGAGCTCAATCGCCAGCAGCAGGAAAAACTGCAAACGAGCTCGCGCCTGGCCACCATGGGCGAGCTGGCGTCGATGCTGGCGCATGAACTGAACCAGCCGCTGGCGGCCATTTCCAGCTACACGACAGGGGCCTTGAATTTGATCCGCCGCGCCATCGAGCATGACGCCCCCGTCGATCCGGGCACCCTGAAACCGGCGCTGGAACAGGCCAGCGCGCAGGCGCAGCGGGCCGGCCAGATCATCCGCAGCGTGCACGATTTCGTGCGCAAGAGCGAACCGCAGCGCCAGGATATCGCCCTGCGCACCCTGATCGACGGCATCCGCGCGCTGATCGACCTGCAGGCGCGCAAATACTATGTCACCATCCAGGAAGAGCTGCCGCCGGACCTGCCGCTGCTGCGCGCCGACCCCGTGATGATCGAGCAAGTGCTGCTGAACCTGACGCGCAACGCCATCGAGGCCATGCAGGATGCGGCGCCCGGACGGCGTATCATGCGTCTGCGGGCCAGCCACGACGCGCAGCAAGGCATGGTGACGGTGGACGTGATCGACCATGGCCACGGCATCCCGGTGGACGTGGCCGAGCGGCTGTTTTCGCCGTTTTTCTCGACCAAGTCCGAAGGCATGGGCATGGGCCTGAACATCTGCCGCACTGCCATCGAATTTCACGGCGGCGCGCTGACCTTCGGCGCCAACCCCGCTGGCGGTACCATCTTTACCTTCAGCGTGCCGGCCGCGCCGCGCGCCGCACCAGGCAATAACGCATAACGAATAACCGACAAGCCGGAGACACCATGCTACACATCATCGACGACGAAGAAGTCGTGCGCGACTCCCTCTCCTGGCTGGCCGCCTCGCGCAGCATCGAGGCGCGCAGCTACGCCAGCGCCCAGCAATTTCTCGATAGCCTAGACGGCGGCTTCGACGCCGCCGGCGACTGCGTGCTGCTCGACGTGCGCATGCCCGACATGAACGGCATCGCCCTGTTCGACCAGCTGGTCAAGCGCGACCTGACGGCGCGCCTGCCCGTGATTTTCCTCACCGGCCACGGCGACGTGCCGATGGCCGTCGACAGCCTGAAACGGGGGGCCTTCGATTTCTTTGAAAAGCCGTTCAACGACAACGACCTGATGGACCGCGTGCAGCAAGGCCTGGCCAACTCGCGCCAGGCGGGCGAACTGGCCGCCGTGCACGCGCGCCTGGCCACCCTGTCGACGCGCGAACGCGAAGTGCTGGACCTGATTTTGGCGGGCAAGATGAACAAGGTGGTGGCCGACAAGCTGGGCATCAGCATGCGCACCGTGGAAGTCCACCGCGCGCATATCTTCGACAAGATGCAGGTCAAGACGGCGGTGGAGCTGGCGGGGTTGTTGAAGTAATTGCAGCAATGTTGGATTACGCCGTATATTGCAACGCAGGTCGGCGTAGGTCGGGTTAGCGCAAAGCGCGTAACCCGACACCACCACCATCACCACCATCACCACCATCACGCATCGTGATGCTCATGGTGCTCCGCCGCCCCATGCTTCCAGTAACTGGCCACATGCAGATGCTGCTTCGGCACCCCGGCGTCGATAAAGTGCCCGCGCAAGCCCTGCACCTGCGCGTGCTCGCACGCCACCCACACGTAGCCGTCTCCCTCTGACGGCAGCGCGATCTGGCGCAAGGCGTCGAGCAGCAGCGGGCCCTGGCGGCCATTGCGCGCCACCCAGCGCAGGTCCAGCTGCGCCGCGCACTCGAGCGCGATCTGCTCGCCGTCTTCGACGATCTCGATCACGGCGATGGCCCGTGCCGTGGCCGGCAGCTGCTCCAGGCGGCGGGCGATGGCCGGCAAGGCCGTCTGGTCGCCCACCAGCACATACCAGTCGAAGTCGAGCGGCACCAGCATCGAGCCGCGCGGCCCGCCCACGCCCAGGGTCTGGCCGGGCGCCGCTTGCGCCGCCCACAACGATGCAGGCCCGTCGCCATGCAGCACGAAGTCGATTTCCAGCTCGCGCCGTTCGGCGTCGTAGCGGCGCGGCGTGTAGTTGCGGGCGATGGGGCGCGGCCCTTCCGCATACTCGATGGGATTGGCGCCATTGCCCAGCACGGGGAACACGGGCGTGGTCTGACCCGGGGCGGGGAAGAACAGTTTCACGTGGTCGTCGTGCGCCGGCGAGACAAAGCCTTCCAGGTCGTCCCCTGCCAGCGTGATGCGGCGCATGTGCGGCGTCAGCTGCTCGGTGCGCACGACGGTGAGCACGCGCAGTTTCAAGTCATGCCGCACGCGTTCGATGGCGTGCGCGGGTAGTGTTGCAGGTGAGGCAGTAGTCATTGCGTATCCTTGTAAAGTGGGCTCAGTGGCCGTCGACGATGGCGTTCGCCGCCTGTTCCAGCACGGCGGACACGCGTTCGGCTTCCGCTTCGCTCCAGTTAGTCTTGTTCAGCAACAGCGCATGCTTGAGGGTGTGCATGGCCTGGCGCACGCGCTCGGGCAAGGCGTTGCGCGCCTGGACGCGGGCAAACATGTCGAGGCGGGCCAGGATGCCGTCCACCTGGGCGCGGTTCTCGTCGAGATAGGCGCGCCCCAGCTCCGTGATCGTGTAGAGCTTCTTGCCGCTGGCGCTTTCGGAGGACGTCACATGATCCTGCTCTTCCAGCAAGGTCAATGTCGGATACACGGCGCCCGGGCTGGGGGCATACGCGCCGCCGCAACGCTCTTCGATGGCCTTGATGATTTCGTAGCCGTGACGGGGGCTGATTTCGATCAGCGCCAGCACGATCAGCGGCAGATCGCCGCGGCCGAAGACGCGCTCGGCCCGTTCGCCGCGCCCGCCCCGGCCACCGGGGCCGCCATGGCCCATGCCGTCGCCGCGCTCGTCGAAGCCGCGCGGGCCGCGGCCGTGCATGAAGTATTCGTGACGGTCTTCGTGGCGATGCCCGCCTTGATGGTGATGGTGATGCTGGCCGCAATGGCCGTGTTCTGCGTGGTGTGAGTTTCTCATGTTTTCTCTTTAAAGATATATCGTTAGTAGGTATCGTCATTTTATAACGATATATCGATAAGTCAAGGAGAAATTTGCTATGCTCGTCTTTTCCCAACCGACACGCCCATGCCATGCCTGAAAAAACCGTTGCTGAAAAAATGTATGTAAAAAATGCCAGAGCCCTGGCCGTGCTCAATGACGGCGGCGAGCATGCCGCCCTGCTGGCGCAGTTGCCGGCGGAGCGGCGGGTGAGCGAAGGAAAAAACGCCGACTGGCTACTGCTGTTCGCGCGCAGCCGCGCGGAACTGGAGCAGTTCCTGCCGGCGGCGCAGGCGCGGCTGGCGCCCGGCGGCGCGGTCTGGGTGGCGTACCGCAAGGGTGGCATCAAGGCGGGCAGCGATATCCACCGCGACGATATTCGCCTGTATGCGCAGGCAACAGGTCTCGACAGCGTGGCGATGATCGCCATCGACAGCGAGTGGTCGGCGCTGCGCCTGAAGCAGGTTTAAAAAACGCTAGGCGATGCCGTGCAGCGCCAGCGCCCATTCGACGTGTTCGCGCACGATGGCCGACGGATGCGCGCGGCGCGACAGCAGGGCCGCGACGATGTCGGCCTGGCCCCGGGCCTTGGCGGCCGCGTTGCCCATGCCGACGGCCAGGTTGCGCAGCCAGCGTTCGTGGCCGATGCGGCGGATCGCGCTGCCTTCCATGCGGCGGTTGAATTCCTCTTCCGTCCAGGCGAACAGCTCCACCATGCCGGCGCTGCCCAGGCTGTGGCGCTCGTCGAAGTCGGGCACGACGGCGCGCTGGGCGAACTTGTTCCACGGGCAGACGGTCTGGCAATCGTCGCAGCCGTACACCTTGTTGCCGATCAGGGGGCGCATCTCGACGGGAATCGCGCCCTTCAGCTCAATCGTCAGGTAGGAGATGCAGCGCCGCGCGTCAAGCTGGTACGGCCCCAGGATGGCTTGCGTCGGGCACACCGTGATGCACGCCGAGCACTGGCCGCAGCGCGGGGTCTCGGGCGGGTCGACGGGCAGCGGCACGTCGATGAGGATCTCGCCGAGGAAAAAGAAGGAACCGCCCTGGCGGTTGATCAGCAAAGTGTGCTTGCCGCGCCAGCCCAGGCCACCCTTTTGCGCCAGCTCGACTTCCATCACGGGCGCCGAATCGCTGAAGACGCGGTAGCCGAAGTCGCCGATCTCGCCCTTGATGCGCTCGGCCAGCTGCTGCAGGCGCGAACGCATCACCTTGTGATAGTCGCGGCCCCGCGCATACACGGAGATCACGGCCGCCGCGGGGTCGGCGTCGCGCGCCGCCTCGTGCGCGCGCCAGTCGGGGCCCAAGGCCGGCGGCAGGTAGTTCATGCGCGCGCTGATGGCGCGCACCGTGCCCGGCACCAGTTCGGCCGGGCGCGCGCGCTTCATGCCGTGGCTGGCCATGTAATCCATTTCGCCGTGATACCCTGCATCGAGCCAGGCCTGCAAGGGCGCTTCCATGTGCGACAGGTCCACGTCGGCGATGCGCACCTCGGCAAAACCCAGCTCACGCCCCCATTCCTTGATGGTGCGCGCCAGGACGGCGAGATCGGTGGTGGTGGCGGACATAGGGGACTTTACGGAAAACGGCAGGCGCGCGGGCGGTTACAATGACAGCAGCCTCCATTTTATGCGATACGGAAGATCATGACCGAACACTTCACAGCCCACCTCCACGACGAAGCCGGCACCGCCGCGCTGGGCGCCGCGCTGGCGCGCGCGCTGGCGCCGGGCCTGGCGATCTACCTGCACGGCGACCTGGGCGCCGGCAAGACGGCCCTCACGCGCGCCCTGCTGCACGCGGCCGGCCACGCGGGCCACGTCAAAAGCCCCACCTACACCTTGTCCGAACCGTACACGGTGCGGCTCGACGGCCAGAGCGTCAACGTCATCCACTTCGACCTGTACCGCATGGGCAGTGCCGAGGAATTCCTCGACGCGGGCTTCCGCGAAGACTTCGACGGGCGCAATATCTGCATCGTCGAATGGCCGGAAAAAGCCGAACCGGTGCTGCCGCCTGCCGACCTGAATATTTATTTGAACGTTGCGGGTACAGGACGTGATGTAGAATTGCAAGCGTCTTCTGAATTGGGTCTGTCATGCCTTCACCGTCTCAAATTCGCCCCGAACCTTTGATCTCCTCGCCCATCACCCGGCGCACGGTGCTCAAGGCCGGCGGCACCCTGCTGTTGTCCGTGTTCGCGCCCATGTCGGCGATGGCGGCGCAAATTCTCGCCGTGCGCGTCTGGCCGGCCGAGGACTACACGCGCGTCACCCTGGAAAACGACAGCATCCTCAAGGCGACCCACTTCATCGTCAAGGACCCGGAACGGCTGGTGGTCGACATCGAAGGACTGGAACTCAATCCCACCTTGAAGGGCCTGGTGGCGAAGATCCAGTCGAACGACCCGTACATCAAGCAGGTGCGCGTGGGCCAGAACCGGCCCAATGTCGTGCGCCTCGTGTTCGACCTGAAGGAGGAAGTCACGCCGCAGCTGTTTACCCTGCCGCCGGCCGGCTCCTACAACCACCGCCTGATCTTCGACCTGTATCCCGTGCGCGAGCCGGACCTGATCGCGCAGATGATCGAAAAGGGCGACTGGTCGAGCGACCCCGCCAAGCCGCCTATGGCCGACACGCATACGCCGCCGCCCGCGCTGCCGCTGCCCGAGAGCGGCAAGCCGCCCGTGGCCGCCGTGACGCCGCCGGCGCCCACCGTGCCGCCCGTGCCCGAACTGCGTCCGGAACAGCGCCCCGAAGCGCGCCCCCTGCCGGGCCAGAAAGTGGTGCGCATGATTACCATCGCGCTCGATCCGGGCCACGGCGGCGAAGACCCGGGCGCCATGGGCAGCCGGGGCAGCCGCGAAAAAGACGTGGTGCTGGCCATCGCCAAGCGCCTCAAGACCAAGCTGGAATTGCAGCCGAACATGCGCGTCATGCTCACGCGCGACGCCGACTTTTTCGTCCCGCTGGGCATGCGCGTGGAAAAGGCGCGCAAGGTGCAGGCCGACCTGTTCGTCTCGATCCACGCCGACGCCTTCATCCAGCCGACGGCGCGCGGCTCGTCTGTCTTCGTGCTGTCCGAAAAGGGCGCCACCTCGACGGCCGCGCGCTGGCTGGCCAACAAGGAAAACCAGGCCGACCTGATCGGCGGCGTGAACGTGAAGAACCACGACAAGCAGCTGGCCAGCGTGCTGCTCGACCTGTCGACGACGGCGCAGATCAATGACAGCATGAAGCTGGGCAAGGCCGTGCTGCGCGAAATCGGCGGCATCAACCGCCTGCACAAGGGTTCCGTCGAGCAGGCCGGCTTCGCCGTGCTCAAAGCGCCGGACATCCCGTCCATCCTGATCGAGACGGCCTTCATCTCGAATCCGGAGGAAGAAGCCAAGCTGACCGACAACGGCTACCAGGACCAGATGGCCGACGCCATCGTCACGGGCATCAAGAATTATTTTGCGAAGAATCCGCCGCTGGCGAAAAGCCGTTTGACCTGACATGAAAGCCTAGCATGAGCAACAGCACCTTTGGCCAGTTGCCGGCCGTGACCATCCGCGCCGCCGATGGCGCGCAGGCGACCGTCACCCTGTACGGCGGCCACCTGGTCTCGTGGCAAACCAGCGACGGCCAGGAGCGCCTGTTCTGCAGCCGCGATTCCGCCCTCGACGGCAGCCGCGCCATCCGTGGCGGCGTGCCCGTGATCTTCCCCCAGTTCGGCGCGCGCGGCACGGGCATGCGCCACGGCTTTGCGCGCGTGGCGACCTGGCAGCTGGAATCGACGGGCGACACCGATGGGGCCGCATGGGCGCAATTCATCCTGCAGCACACGGACCTGCCGGAGGCGATCGCCGCCAGCTGGCCCTGGGCCTTCACCCTGCGCCTGCGCGTGGCGGTGCAAGGCCAATCGCTGGAACTGCACCTGTCCGTGCACAACACGGGCGAACAGGCGTTTCCGTTCTCGGCCGCCCTGCACAGCTATTTTGCGATCGAACGATTGAGCGAGGCCCGCGTTGGCGGCCTGCAGCGCGTGCGCTATTCGGACGAGACGCCGCAAGATGCCTTGCAGGCGGAAGAGGAGCTGCAATTTTTGGACAAGCTGGACCGCATCTATTACCAGTTGCCGGGCGCCCTGACCCTGCAGTCCGGCCGCCATACGCTGCGCCTGGAGCAGCAGGGCTTCACGGATGCCGTCGTGTGGAACCCCGGCGCGCAGGACGCGGCCGCCCTGCCCGACCTGGGCGACGACGAGTACCAGCGCTTCATCTGCATCGAGCCTGCCCTGATCCAGCCCGACCTGCTGGCCGCCGGCGCCGAATGGACCGGCCGCCAGCGCCTGGAATTCGTTTAATTCGATTCCTTGATGATGCGTCCGTTACCGGCTTGCACCGGGCGCGCATTGAGCGGATACAAACGGCTGAACAGCGCCATCTGCGCCGGCGAAGCCTGCACCGGCTGCTTCATCACCAGCCACAGCACGCCCTCGCTGCACGGCGGCGAAGTCAGCGATCCCATATACGTGTAGTAGTCGCGCCGCGCCGGCAGCATCTCGGCGGGATCGAGCAGGATGGTCGGCTGCATGGTGTCGAATTTTTCCAGCGGCAGGTTGTTCCACACGGTCTGGATGGTCGCTTGCGGCGCGCCCCGCTCCAGCAGCAGCGCCAGCACCGCCAGCCGGCCTTCCGCATCGCGATGCACCAGGTGCACCACCATTTCGAATGCCTTGCCATTGATGCGCTCTTCGGACGGACGGTGGAAATGGAATTGCTGCAGCTCGAACATGCGGTTCTGCACCGTGATGTAATTGCCGCCGCTCACGCCCACCTGCACCGTGTGGCCGTTGTCGACCACATTGAACGACGACGGGTGGTAGTCAAAGCTGATCTGCTCGAGCTCGACCTTCATGCCATCGCGGATATCGATCGGCGACTGGCGGTTGCCATTGCCGCACTTGGCCCAGTCGACATTGATCTTGCTCCAGTTGGCCGGACCACTCTCCCCCTCGTACGACCAGTGCGTGCCGCGCGCCACGGGCGGCGGTGGCGGCGGCGCGGCCTTCACCACGGCGGCCCGCTTGGCGCGGGCGGCGGCGCGGGCCGCCTGGGTGGCGCGCATTTCCGCCAGGCGCGCCGCGATGCGTTCGGACAGGTCGACTTCGGCCGCTTCTTCCTTCTCGCGCGCCGTGGGCGCGACGACGACAGGCGCCTTGGCCTCCTTGCCCTTCACCGATTCGGTCAGGGTTTTCATGGCGGCCGCACGCGCCGACGCCGACATCGGCGCGGAGGCGGCCGCGCTCGCCGAAGCGGGGGCATCTTTGGCGCTTGCCATGGCCGCCATCGCGGCAAGGCTGCAAGCTAACAGGGCGCTCAAATGTCGCATGGAAATCCAGAAAGTGAGAATACCTTCTGGTTTACGGCTGGAAAGCAACAAAACTTGAATCAGCGCAGGCGTAATACAGAAACAACGGAGAGAAAAACGGGATCCGGGGCCGGCTGCGGGCTGTGCCGCAGCGCGCTTGCCCCGGATCCATGCGGCCTTACGCCGACTTGCCGACCATGCGCTTGTAGAGTTTCCACAAGCCGCCCAGTACCACCGGCACGACCGCGGCGCCGACACCGATCAGCACGATCAAGGTCAGGTGGTCGCGGATCCACGGAATATTGCCGAAGAAGTAGCCCGCCGTCACCAGACCGACCACCCACAACAGGGCGCCCGTCACGTTGTACATCTGGAAGCGCGCATGCGTCATGTCGGAAATGCCGGCCACGAACGGGGCGAAGGTGCGCACCACCGGCACGAAACGGGCCAGGATGATGGTCTTGCCGCCGTGCTTTTCAAAGAATTCATGCGTGCGGCGCATGGCATCCTTGTTGATCCAGCGGTAATCGTGGGTAAACACCCTTTGCCCGATGGCCTCGCCTATCCAGTAATTGAGCGTGTTGCCCGTGACGGCGGCCGTCACCAGCAAGGCGATCAGCAAGCCCAGGTGCATCTGTCCCGTCGCGCAAAACGCGCCGGCGATAAACAATAAGGTATCCCCAGGGAAGAAAAACAGCACCACGAGGCCTGTCTCGCAAAAAATAATGGCAAACAGCACCGCATACACGAGGGTACCGTACTGCTCGATCAAGAGGCCCAGCGTCTTGTCGACATGCACGATCATGTCGAGGAATTGCACAAAATCCATATATTTTTCCCTAAAGGTAGCGGCGGAATCATACACCACCCGGCCAGCGCAACGGCAGTCCCTGGGCCGATATTTCGTGATTAATTCGGCAGCGCCCTTGGCGATGTGGCATTTTAAGTAAAGGTTAAGGAAACGCCATATCGGCAGGCAACTGCCAGGATTGCCATCTGCAATGTTTTTACAGCGAAATATTGCCATTCCGGTATACACTTTCTCCACGGCGCAACCCGCGCCCACCAGGAGAAAACATGTATCGACACCCATTGAGCGGCCTGACCATGGCCACCGTACTGGGCCTTGCACATCTGACGGCCCACGCAGCCCCTGTCCAGATCAAGGCGCCCGCCGAACTGCCCGCCAAGGCAACCTTGGCCGACGTGATCAAGGCCTCGAAACCGTCCGACTGGCGTGCGCTGGACCCGGACAACACCCTGTACCTGGACATTCCCGCCGGCCGCGTGGTGATCGAACTGGCGCCCGACTTCGCACCGAAGCACGTGGCCAACATCAAGGCCCTGGTGGACGAACAGTATTACGACGGCCTGGCCATCACGCGCGCGCAGGACAACTGGGTGGCGCAGTGGGGCGATCCGAACGAGAAAAATCCCAAGCCCATCCAGCACGCCCAGCGCACCCTGCCCGGCGAATTCACCGTGCCATTGAAAAACATCAAGAGCTTCACGCGCCTGCCGGACGTTGACGGCTATGCGCCGCAGGTCGGCCATTCGAACGGTTTTCCATCCGCGCGCGACCCGAAAACCGGCACGGCCTGGCTCACGCATTGCTATGCCACCGTGGGCGTGGGCCGCGACAGCGCCAGCGACAGCGGCGGCGGCACCGAGCTGTACGCCGTCATCGGCCAGTCGCCGCGCCACCTGGACCGCGACATCACGGTCGTCGGCCGGGTCGTCTCCGGCATGCCATTGCTGTCCACCCTGCCGCGCGGCACGGCGCCCATGGGCTTTTACGATAGCCCCGAGAAAAACGTGCCGATCAAGTCCATCCGCCTGGCCGCCAGCGTGCCACCGGAGCAGCGCAGCAACCTGGAAGTGATGCGTACCGACAGCGCCGCCTACCAGGCCGTGCTGGAAGCCCAGCGCCACCGCGGCGGCCCGTGGAGCAAGGTCACGGCCGGCCACGTCGACCTGTGCAATGCGCCGATACCGGTGCGGGAGGTGGGGAAGTAAATAGGGACCAAGGCTGGGGTCAGACCCCCGGGTACGTTGGCGCCAAATTTTGTGTTAACGGTGTTGAGGGTCTGACCCCAAGTACGTTGGCGCGACGCTTTGCGTAGGCGGCGTTGCGGGTCTGACCCCGGTATAATTACCGCATGAACGCTCCCATCACGCCCCACCGCCCGATCCAGGCCTTGCCTGACCAGTTGATTTCGCAAATCGCCGCCGGCGAGGTGGTCGAGCGGCCGTCGGCCGTGGTGAAGGAATTGCTGGAAAACGCCCTCGACTCGGGCGCCACGCAGATCACCGTGCGGCTGGAAGAAGGGGGCGTGAAACGCATCGCGATCACCGACAACGGGCGCGGCATCGATAAGGACCAGCTGCCGCTGGCCCTGGCGCGCCACGCCACCTCGAAGATCGCATCGCTGCACGACCTGGAAAACGTCGGCACCCTGGGCTTCCGGGGCGAGGCACTGGCCTCGATCGCCTCGGTGGCCGCCGTCACCGTGACCTCGCGCACGATGGATGCGGCCCATGCGTGGGAAATCGTCGGCTCGCACAACGGCAGCGTGTCGCCGTCGTCGGGCGCGCACGGCACCACGGTCGACGTGCAGGACCTGTATTTCAACACGCCCGCGCGGCGCAAATTCCTCAAATCCGAGCAGACGGAGTACGGCCATTGCGCCGAAGTCGTGCGCCGCATCGCGCTGGCGCGGCCCGACGTGTCGTTCTCGCTGTCGCACAACGGCCGCACCATCGACCAGTGGAATATCAGCGAACTGGCCAAGCGCAGCGCCCACATCCTGGGCAACGACTTCGCCGAAGCGCGCCTGGCGCTGGACGAGTCGGCCGGCAGCCTGCGCATTCACGGCTTTGCCGGCTTGCCGACGGCGTCGAAGGCGCGCGCCGACGGCCAGTTCTTTTACGTCAACGGGCGCTTCGTGCGCGACAAGCTGCTCGTGCACGCCGTGCGCATGGCCTACCAGGACGTGCTGCATGGCGACCGCTTCCCGTCGTACGTGCTGGCGCTCGACCTCGACCCGGCCCTGGTCGACGTCAACGTGCATCCGTCGAAGATCGAAGTACGCTTCCGCGACAGCCGTTCCGTGCACCAGTTCGTCTTCCATGCGGTGCAGCGCGCGCTGGCGCAGACATCGGCCACGGCCTTCGGCAGCGTGCCGGCACCGCTGCCGGCAGCCTCCACCCTGGGCGGCGGCGACGCCGGCTCAGCGAACGGCGGCCCCGGCATCTGGCGCCGCGAACAGACGCAGACCTCGTTCGGCGCGCAATTTACGAATACCTTCGCGCCCGCCTCGCCCGGCGCGGCCCGCCCCTTCTTTGCCGAGGCGCCAGGCGTGGCCCAGGACACGGCGGCCTACGGCGCCCTGTTCGGCGGCGGCGCAGGTGCCGCCAACTCGCCGGTCACGCAGGTGGAGCCCTACATCGCCTCGCCCGAAGCGATGGCGCGCGAAGAATATCCGCTGGGCTTTGCCCTGGCCCAGCTGCACGGCATCTACATCCTGGCGCAAAACACCAAGGGCCTGGTGCTGGTCGACATGCACGCGGCGCACGAGCGCATCCTGTACGAACAGCTGAAAAACGCGCTGCAGGCCCAGGTCTCCGGCCAGGACATGCAAGTGCAATCCTTGCTGATCCCCGTGACGTTCTACGCGGACGCCATCGAAGTGTCGACGGCGAATGAAAACCAGGACACCTTGAAAGCGCTGGGCTTCGATATCGCGGCCCTGTCGCCCACCACCCTGGCCGTACGCTCCGTGCCGACCCTGCTCAAGAACGCCGACGCGCAAACCCTGGCGCGCGACGTGCTGCGCGACGTGCGCGAATACGGCGGCTCGCGCGTGCTGATCGAGCGCCAGAACGAATTGCTGGGCACCCTGGCCTGCCACACGGCCGTGCGCGCCAACCGGATCTTGTCGGTGCAAGAGATGAACGCCCTGCTGCGCCAGATGGAGAGCACGGAACGCGCCGACCAGTGCAACCATGGCCGGCCCACCTGGGTGCAGGTCGAGATCAACGCGCTAGACAAGCTGTTCCTGCGCGGCCAGTAGGTCGGATTAGCGCAAGCGTAATCCGACACTGCAGCGGCGTCATCACGTCGGCTTACGCTTGCGCTAAGCCGACCTACGCATCACCTTACACGAGTCAACATGCAAAACACCCCACATCTCCCCCTGGCCGTCGCCATCATGGGCCCCACGGCCAGCGGCAAGACGGCCAGTGCGCTGGCCATCGCGCAAGCGATCCCGTCCGAGATCATTTCCGTCGATTCCGCCCTCGTCTACCGCGGCATGGATATCGGCACGGCCAAGCCGTCGCAAGAAGAACTGGCCCAGGTACCGCATCATCTGATCGACATCATCGACCCGCTCGATGCGTATTCCGTGGCCCAGTTCCGCAACGATACCCTGCGTCTGGTGGCGGAAATTTCCGCGCGCGGCAAGCTGCCGCTGCTCGTCGGCGGCACCATGCTGTACTTCAAGGGCCTGGCCGACGGTCTCGACGACTTGCCAGGCGCCGATCCAGCCTTGCGTGCACGGCTGGAAGAAGACGCGGCCGCCATCGGCTGGCCCGCCATGCATGCGCGCCTGGCCGAGCAAGACCCCGTCACGGCCGCGCGCCTGGCGCCACAGGACGCGCAGCGCATCGGCCGCGCGCTGGAAATCATCGCCCTGTCCGGCCAGCCCATGTCGGCCCTGCTGGACCGCCGCGAAAAGACCGTGCTGCCATTCCGGCTGCAATCGTTCGCACTGGAGCCGTCCGACCGCGCCGTGCTGCATGCGCGCATCGCCACGCGCTTCGACCTCATGCTGAAAAACGACGCCCTGCTCGACGAAGTGGAACAGCTGCGCCGGCGCGGCGACCTGCACCCGGGCCTGCCGTCGATGCGCTGCGTGGGCTACCGCCAGGCCTGGGAATACCTCGACGGCCGCATCGACCGCGCCGCGCTGCGCGAGACCGGCATCATCGCCACGCGCCAGCTGGCCAAGCGGCAGCTGACATGGCTGCGCTCGATGCCGGAGCGCATCGTCATCGATTGCCTGGGAGCTGATCCGGCCAATGCCATGCTGGCACAAATCGCCCCTTTGCTGACATAAGCGTCGCCACACAACAACTGGCCAAGCGCTAGGCTCGACTTAGGCTGCGCTCGATGCCGGAACGCGTCGTCATCGATTGCCTGGGACGTGACCCGGCCGCGGCCATGCTGGCGCAGATTCAAGCGTTGCTGAAATAGCCATACAACAATCCACCACGAAAAACCCGCACATTTTTTTGCTCCAGCATTGACAAGGAAATCGGAAGACTGGATAATGCTCGGCTGTTGGGTGATATAGCTCAGTTGGTTAGAGCACAGCATTCATAATGCTGGGGTCGGTGGTTCAAGTCCACCTATCACCACCAAAGAACATCGATCAGGTTTCACCTGGTCAAAACCAGCATCCGGTCTGACCGGTCTGTTTGGTGATATAGCTCAGTTGGTTAGAGCACAGCATTCATAATGCTGGGGTCGGTGGTTCAAGTCCACCTATCACCACCAAGAATTTGCAGCATTGATGAACCCGCCCTGCCCCGTGCAGCGGCGGGTTTTTTCATTTCCGGCTACCGCGCATGCGGCCTGCGCGCAACACCCGCCCCTTCCGCATGCAATCGGGGATTGTGGCGAGACGCCGCTGGCGCTTACAATGAGAATAATTCTCATTTATATTATTCATTCCCCATGTCCGCCATCCAACCCAGCCTGCAACAGCAAGTGCAGTCGCTTTACAGCGAGCATCATGGCTGGCTGGTGGGCTGGCTGCGCAAAAAGCTCAGCTGTCCGCATGGCGCGGCCGATGTGGCACAAGACACGTTCGTGCGCATCATCGCTTCGCGCGACGCCCTGTTCGGCATGCGCGAGCCGCGCGCCTATCTGTCCACCACGGCAAAGCGCTTGCTGCTCGACCGCGCGCGCCGGCAGGTACTCGAGCGCAGCTACCTGGCGGAACTGGCCCTGCTGGCCGACAGCCTGCCCGGCGCGCCGTCGCCGGACGAGATCCTGATGGCCGTGCAGGCGCTCGGGCAGATCGCCACGGCGCTGGCCGGCTTGTCCGCCAGGGCGCGCGACGCCTTCTTGCTGCACTACCTGGAAGAGCAGCCGCAGGCCGCCGTCGCCGCGCAGCTGAACGTCTCCACGCGCATGGTGCAAAAATACCTGGTGCAAGCCTTGCTGGCCTGCCGCCACGCCTGCCCGGCCATGGCGGCATGAAGGGCGCGCGCACCGACGCGACAGCCGAACAGGCCGCGCAGTGGATCGTGCGCCTGAGCGCCGACGACCCGGCCGAGCGCGAACAGGCACGCTCCGGCTTCGCCGCATGGAAGGCGGCCGACCCGCTGCACGCGAACGCAGCGGCCGGCATGGAAAACCTGCTGCGCCAGTTGCACGCCGTGCGCGAGCCGGCCGGCGGCGACCATCGCCCCGCCCGGGCCGCCCTGGCCGCCATCTCCCCCGATCGCCCCCGCCAGCGCCTGCGCCAGCTGGCCGCCGCCAGTGCCGTCGCCATGCTGGTGCTGGGCACGGCCATGGTCGCCAGCGAGCGCCCCGCCTACCTGCTGGCCGACCTGCGCAGCCCCACAGGGCAATGGCAGTCGCACATCCTGGCCGACGGCAGCCGGATCACCCTGGCCGGCGGCAGCGCCGTCAACGTGCGCTTTACTGCGGGCGAGCGGCACGTGGAACTGGTGCGTGGCGACATCCTCGTCGACGTCGCCAAGGATGTGCAGCGCCCCTTCATCGTCGACAGCAGGCAGGCGGCGATCCGCGCGCTGGGCACGCGCTTTAGCGTGCGCCGGGAAGACGGCGCCACCATCCTGAACATGCTGGAGTCGACAGTATCGGCGCAGGTGCCGCAACATCCTGCCGTCGTGGTGCGGGCGGGCCAGCGCACGCGCATCACGGGCGATGGCGTCGGACCGCTAACAACCATCGATGCGGTCAGCGTGCAGCAAGCGTGGCACGCGCACCAGCTGGTGGTCGACGACCAGCCATTGGCCGAGGTGCTCGACGAGCTGGCGCGCCACCGTCCCGGCCAGCTGCATTACGACCGCGCGCAGATCGCCGGCATCCGCGTGGCGGCCGTGCTGCCGCTGGACGACACGGACAAGGCGCTGCAGCTGTTGATCGACAATTTCCCGCAACTGCGCATCCGCATGCTGACGCGCTACCTGGTGATGGTCGACGCGCCAAGCACTGGCACCGCAAAAAAATAATTTGCCACGCAGGTTCGTGTTGGCGCATCTCGCGCGTCAAGGCAGCTGAGATCATTCAAAAAAGGCTGTCACCATGTACGCTCAAGTCGTTGCCGTTTCCTCCCCGAACACCCTGCGCACGCGTCTGCGCCCGCTGGCCCTGGCGGCCATGCTGCTCGCTGGCGCCGCCCTGCATGCCCAGGCAGCCGCCCAGGCCGTGCCGGCGGTCGCCAGCTACGCCATTCCCGCCGGCCCGCTGGCCGGCGCCCTGAACCGCTATGCACAGCAGGCGGGCGTGTCCATCGTCATCGACGCGGCCAAGGTGCAGGGGCTGCAGACGGCCGGACTGCAAGGCAGCTACGCCATCGACGACGGCTTCGCCATGCTGCTGCGCGGCAGCGGCTATGCCATCGGCAAGACGTCCACCGGCTATGTGCTGGTGGCCGCACCGGCGTCCGCCCCCACGGCGGCGGCAAGCTCCGCTTCGGCGGGCGAGCGCACCATGCCCTCGATTACCATCGTCGGCCAGGCCGAACAAGGCGCCACCACGGAAGGCAGCGGTTCCTACACGGCGCGCAAGCTCACCATCGGCAAGGGTGAACAAGCGATGAAGGACATCCCGCAATCGGTCAGCGTGCTGACGCGCCAGCGCCTGGACGACCAGGGCATCACGGACTTGCGCGAAGCTGTCAACAACGTCACCGGCGTGGTGGGCGTGCATGGCGTGGGCCCGGGCGTGGTCATCACGGCGCGCGGCTTCCAGATCGACCAATGGCAATACGACGGCGTGCCGATCGACCGCAACACCTATGCGCTGGGTAACTGGGGCCAGGAAAACATGGTCATCTACGACCGCCTGGAAGTGCTGCGCGGCGCTTCCAGCATGCTCGTTGGCACGGGCAGCCCCGGCGGTTCCGTCAACCTGGTGCGCAAGCGCCCGCTGGCCACACGCGCGATCACGCTGACGGGGCGCGCCGGTTCCTGGGACCACTATGGCGCCCAGGTCGACATCAGCACGCCCCTGAACGCGGAAGGCAGCCTGCGCGGACGCGCCATCGTCGACGAGGACGACAGCCACTCCTTCATCGACCAGGTATGGAGCAAGAGCCGCACCCTGTACGCGGCAATCGACTACGACCTGGCGCCCGCCACCACGGTCGGCCTGGCCGCCAGCCATGTCAAGGCCCACGGCCGCCCCACCTTCATCGGCCTGCCCCGCTACGTCGACGGCAGCGCACTGCCGCTGCCGCGCTCCACCTTCACGGGCGCCGACTGGAACCGCAGCCTGGTGGAACAGAGCACCGTCTACCTGGACCTGGAACACCACTTCAATACGCAATGGAGCCTGAAGGCCTCGGCGCTGGGCATGAATGAAAGCACCAGCTCCACGCACCAGCGCACGGCCTTCGCCATCAAACCCGATGGCAGCGGCGCGCGCTATGGCGACTTTTCCACCGATTTCGACAACCGCAAGCGCGGCATCGACGCTTTCGTGCGCGGCAAATTCGACGGCCTGGGCATCGCGCAGGAAATCGTCGCCGGCGCCAGCTATGTCAGCATGACGTCGAACGACCGCTATGCGCGCGCGTGGGAAACGGGCGCGGATATCTTCAACATCAAGCACCATCGCCCGTGGCAGGACTTCGACAGCATCGCCGCGCGCGGCGTGAGCAGCTACAGCACCTACGACATGCGCCAGAAAGGGCTGTACGCCACCTGGAACGGCCAGCTGACGGGCAAGCTGAAAGCCCTGCTGGGCGGGCGCTTCAGCTGGTACGACTTCCTGTATGCCACGCCGGACGGCTACCGCGACGCCACCCGCGCCACGGCCAGGTTCACGCCATCGGTGGGCCTGATCTATGCATTGACGCCGCAATGGTCGGCCTACGCCAGCTATGCGGACGTGTTCCAGCCGCAGACGAACCACGATGTGGCCGGCCGCACCCTCAAGCCGATCACGGGCAGCAGCTACGAAGGCGGCATCAAGGGTGAACTGGTGGACGGCAAGGTCAACACTTCGCTGGCCGTATTCCGCTATGACCACAAGGACCGCGCCGTCACCGACTACGCTGCCGGTTTCGCCTGCGACGGCTGGTACTGCTCGCGCGCCTCGGGCAAGGTGCGCAGCCAGGGCCTGGAAGCGGAGGTGTCGGGCGAAGTGGCGCGCGGCCTGCAGCTGTCGGCCGGCTATGCCTACACGACGACGACCTACCTCGACGATCCGGACAACAAGGGCCAGGTCTTTTCCACGTGGACGCCGAAGCACATGCTGCGCCTTTGGTCGAGCTATACCCTGCCCGGCGCGTGGGACAAGTTCAGCGTGGGCGCCGGCACCAGCCTGCAAAGCCATACGGTCGATACCGAACGCACGTTCAAGGTTGCCGGTTTCTCGATCTGGAATGCACGCCTGGGCTGGCAAGCCACGCCGCAAGTGGCCCTGTCGGTCAACGTCAACAATCTGTTCGACAAGCGCTACATCATCCCGGCCTACAACACCACCGGGTCGAACAACTATTATGGCGACCCGCGCAACGTGCAGTTCACCCTGAAGTACACGCCGAAGTGGTAGGACGATTGAAAAGCTGAGGGCCGGCAACGCCGGCCCGCGCCGCGTGACTGATAGTGCCACCGGCATTCAGTTCGCGCCGCGGCCGGGATTTTCGGCTAAGATGATGGCGCGGCGTTGCGCCGCACCGCATCGTGCATCGGCCTCTCAATCATCTACACCGTCAATGGAACAAAAAGACAAGTCCTGGGTCACTTCGGTCGACGTCGCCAAACGGGCCGGCGTCTCGCGCTCCGCCGTCTCGCGCACATTCACGCCCGGCGCCAGCGTGGCGCCCGAAACGCGGGCCCGCGTGATGGAAGCGGCGCAGTCGCTGGGCTACCAGGTCAACATCCTGGCGCGCAGCATGAACCAGGGGCAAAGCAATCTGGTGGGCGTCGTCATCACGGGCTTCACGGACCCGTTCCGCGTGGCCCTGCTGGGCGAAGTCACGCGCAGCCTGAGCGAACATGCGCTGGTGCCGCTGCTGATGAATGCGGAAGATCCCGAACGCCTCAGCGAATTGCTGCGCATCCTCCTCAGCTACAAGATTTCCGGCGTCATCATGACGTCCGGCTCGCCGCCGTCCGCCGTGGCGACGGAATACCTGCAGCGGCAAGTACCGGTGGCCATGATCAACCGCGCGCGCGACCTGAAGGGCGTCGACGTGGTCAACAGCGACAACCGCCATGGCGGCGAACTGGCGGCCAGCACTCTGCTCGACAGCGGCGCCAAACGGCTGGCCTTCGTCAACACGCGCGCCAGCAGTTTCAGCGGCATCGCGCGCGGCAAGGCCTTCCTCGACCATCTGGCGCCGGCCGTGGCGAAGAAGCGCTGCACGGCCGGCGAATACCTGGCCGACGCCATCGGCTACCAGGCGGGCCAGGAAGCGGCCGACGCCCTGCTCGCCTCGGGCAAGCTGCCCGACGGCGTCTTTTGCGCCACCGACCTGATCGCCTGCGGCTTCATCGACGCGGCGCGCAGCAAGTACGGCATCGACGTGCCTGCGCAATTGCAGGTGATCGGCTTCGACGACATTCCCATGGCGGCGCTCGACGCCTACCAGCTGACCACCATCCGCCAGGATGCGGGCGACTTGGCGCGCCGCGCCGTCAAGAGCCTGGTCGAGCGCATGGAAAAATTTGCCATGCCGGGCCGCCTGAAGGAAGTCCCCGTCACCCTGGTGCGGCGCGGCACGACGCGCTAAGCGATTCAATACGGCAGATGGCGCAACGCCGTCTGCCCGCCCCCACCGCCCCGCAGCGCCCGCCGTTCCCCGTTTTCCACACTTTTTCATCCTCCGCCTGTACTTGTTGACATCGAAAAAAATCCGGGTTACTGTTTGCACACGTGTACTGCACACGTGTGCAATTTCTTCAAAAAGCCTGTTCTGGCCATACCACTAAAAAAAGCGCCCCGTCCACGGAGGCGTATCAAGGAGACCGTTATGTTGAACCACGTTCTAAGAATCGCCCTGTTCGGCGCCGGGGCCATCGGCCTGGCGGCCTGCACCACCCCCGCCGGCATGCAGCACAATACGGCTGCCAGTGCCGCCGCCGATCCGAAGCTGGCGAAGATCGGCCAGATCGTCGTCGTGTACATGGAAAACCGCAGCTTCGACCACCTGTTCGGCACCTTCCCCGGCGCCGACGGCATCGCCAATGGCCGCTCGCCGGACACCACCACGCAGACCGGTCCCGACGGCAAGCCGTATGCGATGCTGCCCGCCGTGGCACTCGACAAGGGCGGCCTGGACCAGCGCTTCAAGGGCGACATCGCCAACGCGCCTTTCCACATGGAGCCGAGCGTGTCGCTGGGCGACAAGACGGCCAGTCCCGTGCACGCATTCTGGACGCACAAGCGCCAGATCAACGACGGCAAGAACGACCGCTTCGTCGTCGAGGGCAACACGGGCGCCCTGCCCATGGGCTATTTCGACGGCAGCAAGCTCAAACTGTGGGCCCTGGCGCAGCGCTACACCCTGGCCGACCGCTTCTTCCAGTCCGCTTACGGCGGTTCCTTCCTCAACCACATGTGGCTGACCTGCGCCTGCACGCCCGTGTTCCCGAACGCGCCCAAGTCCATCGTCGCCCAGGATGAGCGCGGCACCGGCCACAAGAAGGGCGAGGAAGCGGAAGTGACGCAGGACGGCTACGCCGTCAACACCATGCAGGGCCCGCTGCTGTTCGACCCGACCAAGAAGCAGACGTTCCTGCCGCCGCAAACCATGCCCACCATCGGCGACCGCCTGACGGACAAGGGTATCTCGTGGGTCTATTATGCGGACGGTTACGACATCGCCGTCGCCTCGACCAAGTCGGGCAAGAAGGCCGACGATTTCTCGTATCACCACCAGCCGTTCACCTACTTCAAGCGCTTCATCGACAGCCCGCAGCAGCGCGCCACGCACCTGAAGGACCGCTCCGACATGATCGCCGACGTCCAGGCGGGCAAGCTTCCGCCCGTCTCGTTCTACAAGCCCATGGGCAAGAAGAACATGCATCCGGGGATGGACAAATCGAGCGTGGCGGCCGGCGACGACGAGGGCGTGGCCATCATCAACGCCATCATGGAAGGCCCGCAATGGAAGGATACCGTCATCATCGTCACCACCGATGAAAACGGCGGCTTCTGGGACCACGTGGCGCCGCCCAAAGGCGACCGCTTCGGCCCGGCCACGCGCATCCCCGCCCTCGTCATCTCGCCGTTCAGCGAAGGCGGGCATATCGACCATACCGAGTATGAAACCGTGTCGATCCTGAAGTTCATCGAGGAACGCCATGGCCTGGCGCCATTGAGCGAGCGCGATGCGCGCGCCAACAGCCTGGCCAAGGCCCTCAAGCTCTAAATTCCACCATCCTGCCTGTCTGCCCTGGGTGCGCCGTCCTGCGCGGCGCGCCCGGGCAACTCACATCCAAAGGAAACGCCATGCTGCATGCACGCCATCTCCCCCTGTCCATCCTGATGCTCTCCCTGGCCGCCTGTGGCGGCGGCGAGACAACGCCTCCGGTGACGCCCCCTGTCACGCCGCCGGTGACACCCCCTGTGACGCCGCCGCCCGCCACCTATTACCAGACCAAGACGCCGTACACGCCGCAGCAGGAGGCGGCCACGTATGAAGCCACGCCGGCCGGCTACGCGCCCGTGTTCACCGAACTGGTGGCTCGCCACGGTTCGCGCGGCCTGTCGAGCATGAAGTACGACGCCGCCTTCTACAACGTCTGGCAAAGGGCCGCCGCCGACGATGCGCTCACGCCGCTGGGGCAAAAGCTGGGCGCCGACATCCTGAAACTGATGAAGGCCAACGCGCTGCTCGGCTACGGCGTGGACGGCATCACGGCGCCCGGCTACGGCAACCTGTCGCAGACGGGCATCAATGAGCACAAGCAGCTGGCCGTGCGCATGCTGGCGCGCCTGCCCGCCCTGTTCACGCAACTGGGCGCGAACGCCGCCAGCGCGCCGCGCCAGATCGTCACCGTCAGTTCCGGCGTGGACCGCGCCAAGGACAGCGCCGCGTATTTTGCGCAGTCGCTGGCCGCCACGGCACCCAACGTCGCGCCGCTGATCACCCTGCCGCCCGCGCCCGCCGGCTACCCGGCCGGCAAGCCCGTGGCGCAGCCAGCTGGCACCAACCGCTTCCTGCTGTATGCGCACAAGCTGGTGCCCAAGACGGACCTCGTCACCGATGCCCTCGACGGCTACTACCAGACCTACCAGGACAGCCAGGCCTACCAGAACTACCTGAAAAGCCCCGACTTCCTGGCCAAGTACACGGCCATCGACACGGACGCCACGGCGCGCACCCTGGGCCGTGAAGTGCTGGAACGGCTGTTTAGCAAGGCGTTTGTCGACAAGATCGACAACGGCACCTACAGCTTCGCCAATACGGGTACTTACAGCTTCACCAGCGACGACGGCAAGTTCACCAACACTGTCACGGGCGACGGCGAGACCACCATCAAGGGCCTGGCCGATGCCGCGTCCGTGCTGTACAACCTGTACGCCATCATGGCCGGCATGACGAACGAGGTCAAAGCCGACTTCGTGCAGTACATGCCGTCGGACGCGGCCAAGTACCAGGCCTTCGTGCAGGATTACCAGGATTTCTACAACAAGGGTCCCGGCACCACGGAAAGCGCCGGCGTCACCTGGAACTACGTGCGCGCGCTGCGCGAGGACTTCTTCACGGAAGTGGACGCCATCGCGCGCGGCGACCTGTCGCACGGCGCCAAGCTGCGCTTCACGCATGCGGAAGCCATCATCCCGCTGGCCACGGCCATGGGCCTGAAGACCGTCGTCGGCGCGCTGCCGGCGGCGCAGACCTACAGTTATGACAACAGCAGCTGGCGCGGCCTGTACGTGGCGCCGATGGCGGCCAACATGCAGTGGGACGTGTACCGCGACGCCAGCGGCAATGTGCTGGTAAAAATGCTGTACAACGAAAAGGAAACCGACTTCCAGGCCGCCTGCGATGGCGCGCGCCATGCGGCCGGCAGCCATTTCTATGTATATGCGAAGCTGAAGACCTGCTACGGCCACGTGGCGCAGTAATCACGGAGTGCAGGCGGGCCGGCTCCCAGCCGTGCCCGCCAGTTTGGCGTTTGATGCTAGGCTTGCGCCCAGGAACTCATCACGTCACGGACTCCCATGCCTCCATCGCTTCCCCTGGCCAGCATCCCGCTGGCCCTGGCCCTCGCCATGTGCGCCGGTCCCACGCTGGCCGTCGAAGGCCATTACCAGACCAAGACGCCGTATGCGCCGCAGCAGGACCCGGCCACCTATGCCGCGCCGCCGGCCGGCTTCCAGCCCATCTTCACGCAACTGGTGGCGCGCCACGGTTCGCGCGGACTCACAAGCATGAAGAACGACGCGGCCCTGTATGCGATGTGGCAGCAGGCCGCCGCGCAGGATGCGCTCACGCCCCTGGGCCGCGAACTCGGCCCCGACATCCTGGCCCTGATGAAGGCCAATGCCTTGCTCGGTTATGGCGTGGCCGGCATCGAGCGGCCCGGCTACGGCAATCTGTCGCGGACGGGCATCGACGAGCACCGGCAGCTGGCCGTGCGCATGCTGGCGCGCCTGCCCACCCTGTTCGCGCAAGTGGGGCAAGACGCGGCGACGGCGCCGCGACAGCTCGTCACCATTCATTCCGGCGTGGACCGCGCGCGCGACAGTTCGCGCTTCTTCACGCAGTCGCTGCTCGAGCACGCGCCAGCGCTGACGCCCTTGCTGTACCTTCCGCCCGCGCCGGCGCCATATCCGCAAGGGCGCAAGCCCGCGGTACAGCCGATATTGCAGCCCGATGGCGTCAACCGCTTCCTGCTGTACGCGCACAAGCTGGCGCCGCAGACGGACCGTGTCACCGATCCGGCCAACCCGTATTACGCCACCTATGCCGCCAGCCAGGCCTACCAGTACTATGAACGAAGCAAGCAGCTGGATGCGCTGATGGGAACCCCGGCCAGGCTGCCTGCGGCGACCGCGCATGCGCGCCACGTGCTCGAACGGCTGTTTTCTCCCGCCTTCCTCGACCAGTTGGAAGGCGGCCGCGCCAGCTATGCGGACACGGGCAGCTACACCTTCACCAGCGCCGACGGCAAGTTCACGCGCACCATGACGGGCAGCGGCAAGACCGTGATCCGCAGCCTGAATGCGGCCGCGACAAAACTGTATGAGCTGTATGCGATCGCGGCCGGCATGCGGCATGAAGTGCCGGTCGATTTCAGCCGCTACATGCCTGCCGAGGATGCGCGCTACTACGCGTATATCGCCGACCACGAGGATTTTTACCAGAAGGGACCGGCCACCAAGGAAAGCAGCGGTGTGACGTGGCGCTTTGCGCTGGCCTTGCGCGACGATTTTTTCAATGAGGTCGATGCGCTGGCCAGGGGAGATGTGCGCCACGCGGCGAAGCTGCGCTTCACGCACGCCGAGATGATCATTCCGCTCGCTTCGGCCATGGGCTTGCAGCAGGCGCTGGCCCCCTTGCCGGCATCGGTCAGTTACAGTTATGAAAACAATCCATGGCGCGGCCAGAACGTCTCGCCGCTGGCGGCCAATATGCAGTGGGATGTGTACCGCAACGAGGCAGGGCAGCTCATCGTGCGCCTGCTGTACAACGAAAAGGAAACGGACTTCCAGGCCGCTTGCGACGGCGCCCGCATCGCGCCGGGCAGCGTCTTTTACGACTACGCAAAACTGAAAACCTGCTACGGACACGTGGCGGCGCGCTGACGCGCTGATACTGCGCGCCGCCAGCGCGCTTTACTTCAGGGTCGGCATGGCAAACTCGGCCCCGGCCGCCGTCGAGGCCGGCCAGCGCTGCGTCACCGCCTTCTGCTTCGTATAGAAACGTACCGATTCCGGGCCGTGCGCATGGTGGTCGCCGAACAGGCTGCGCTTCCAGCCGCCGAAGCTGTGGAAGGCCATCGGCACGGGAATCGGCACGTTCACCCCGACCATGCCCACCTGCACCCGGTGCGTGTATTCGCGCGCCGTGTTGCCGTCGCGCGTGTAGATGGCCGTGCCGTTGCCGTATTCATGCGCATTGACCAGGTCCAGCGCCGCCGTGAAATCGGGCACGCGCACGATGCACAGCACGGGGCCGAAGATTTCTTCCTTATAAATCGTCATGTCCGGCGTGACGTGGTCGAACAGGCTGCCGCCGAGGAAAAAGCCCTGCTCATGGCCGGGCAGGACAAAACCGCGCCCGTCGCAGATGAGCTTGGCGCCCTCTTCCACACCTTGCGCGATATAGCCGGCGATCTTCTCCTTGTGCACCTGCGTGACGACCGGCCCCATTTCGGCCGACAGATCCATGCCCTGCGTGATCTTTAACGCCGCGATGCGCGGCACCAGGGCTTCCACCAGCTGGTCCGCCACATTGCCGACCGCCACGACGACGGAAATGGCCATGCAGCGCTCGCCGGCCGAGCCGAACGCGGCGCCCATCAGGGCGTCCACCGTCTGGGGAATGTCCGCGTCGGGCATGACGACCATGTGGTTTTTCGCGCCGCCCAGGGCCTGCACGCGCTTGCCCTGCGCGCAGCCCGTCGCATAGATATACTCGGCGATCGGCGTGGAACCGACGAAGCTGACGGCGCGCACGTCCGGGTGGTGCAATAAGCCATCGACGGCTTCCTTATCTCCCTGCACCACGTTGAAGACACCGTCGGGCAAGCCCGCGTCCGTCAGCAGCTGCGCCAGCAGCAGGCTGGCCGACGGGTCGCGTTCCGACGGTTTTAATACAAACGTGTTGCCGCAGGCAATGGCCATCGGGAACATCCACATCGGCACCATCACGGGAAAGTTGAACGGCGTGATGCCGACACAGACGCCGAGCGCCTGGCGGATCGACCAGGCGTCGATGCCGCCGGCCACCTGTTCCGAGTATTCTCCCTTCATCATCTGCGGGATGCCGCAGGCAAACTCCACCACTTCGATGCCGCGCGTCACTTCCCCTTTCGCATCCGTGAAAACTTTGCCGTGTTCACGCGTGATCAGCTCGGCCAGCTTGTCGGCGTTTTGCTCCAGCAATTCCTTGAATTTGAACATGACGCGGGCGCGGCGCAGGGGCGAGGTTTGCGACCAGGCGGGAAAGGCCGCATGGGCGGCAGCCACGGCCGCGTTCAGCTCGGCAGGCGTGGCCAGCGCCACCTTGGCCGTCACGGCGCCCGTGGCAGGATTAAACACATCGCTCGTGCGCTCGGTGCGCGAAGCCATCGGGTTGCCACCAATAAAGTGGCCGATCATCGGGGTCGTCATTGTCTTGTCCTTGGTTATTTCGTCATCAGCCAGTCATGGGCCGGGTCGTTTTTAAAATGCCACACGCGTTTCGGGCCGGCCATCACGTTCAGGTAATAGCCGTCGTAGCCATACGGCACGGTGACGGGGTGGTAGCCACGCGGCACCATCACCACGTCGTGGTTTTCCACGGCCATGGCTTCGTCAATGCTGCGGTCATCCGTGTAGACGCGCTGGTAGGCAAAGCCCTGCTCAGGATGGAGGCGGTGGTAATAGGTTTCTTCCAGCGAACTTTCGGTTGGAATATTGTCGCTGTCGTGCTTGTGCGGCGGATAGCTGGACGAATGGCCGGACGGCGTGACGACTTCCACCACCAGCAAGCCGTCCGCCTCGGCCGTCTGCGGCAGGATGTCGCACACATAGCGCGTGTTGGCGCCCTGGCCGCGCACGGAGCGCGTCATGGTGGAAGGTTCGATCAGGCGCGCCGGACGGTGGGTCGTGGCCGGGGCGCTGCACAAGGCCACCTCGGCGGCGCTCACGGCCGTGATACGCACCGTGGTTTCCAGCGGCACATACACGGCGTAGGGCGAGACGTCCTCGAAGACGCTGGCGCGCTTGCCGATGCCTTCCCATACGTGATCGCCCGCCTGCACCGTGACCGTGCCCGTCAGCACGACGAGGCACAGCTCGCGGTGGCCCGTCTCCAGGCTGATGTGTTCGCCGGCCTGCAACCTGTGCGCGGCAAAGCCCACGTGCGTCCAGCCGGCCGATTCCGGCGTGACTTCCACAATCTTGCCGCCGGCCTTGCCTGCTTTGACCAGCAGCGGGCTCATGCCGCCTCCCGACCCAGGCGCGGAATCGCATGGACCAGGCGCGCCAGGTAATCGTGGCCCATCTTCGCGTATGCGTAGCTGGGGGCGACGGCCGGGTCTTGCTCCGCCTCCACCACCAGCCAGCCCGCGTAGCCATGCAGATACAGCCGCGTCAGGATGGCCGGGAAGTCGATGCAGCCGTCGCCCGGCACGCTGAAGGCGCCATTGATGACGGCCTGCAAAAAACTCCAGTGGCCATTGCGGGCCAGTTTCACCACGTTCGGGCGCACATCCTTGCAATGCACGTGGCAAATCCTGTCGATATGTTTATTGAGCACCGCCAGCGCGTCGCCGCCGGCAAAGGTGATATGACCCGTATCAAACAACAAGCCCACTTCCGGCCCCGTCAAGGCCATCAGTTGATCCACGTCGGCCGGCGTTTCCACGTAGGCGCCCATGTGGTGGTGGTAGGCCAGGCGCACGCCGTGCGCCAGCAAATGCCTGGCAAAGGCCGTCAACTTGTCGGCGTAGTCCTGCCATTGCTGCTGCGACTGGAAGCGCGGGCGTTTGTACAGCGGACGGGCTTCACCCTGGATGGCGTCGGCCACTTCGCCGTACACCATGACGGTGGCGCCGCTGTCGGCAAGTAAACGTAAATGCGGGCCAACAGAAGCGATCTCTTCTTCCACCGAGCGGTGCGCCAGGCGGCCCGAATACCAGCCGGAGACGCACGCCAGGCCATACTTGCCCAGCACGGCGTTCAGGGACGGGGCATCTTTCGGAAACTTGTTGCCCAGTTCAAAGCCCACGTAGCCGATCTCGGCGCCTTCCTTCAGCGCCGTTTCCAGGGGCGTTTCGCCGCCCAGGCTCGGTAAATCGTCGTTCATCCACGAGATCGGGTTGATGCCGATACGTACATTCCAGGTAGTCATTTCAATTCCTTTGTTTCAGGCGATCGTTTTCATAACGGGCACGCGCAGCTTGCACGCCGGACTGGGTGGAGACCTCGGGCACGGCCACTTCCCACCAGCAGCCGCCCTCTTCTGTCGTGCGCGTGGCGTCCGTATTGATGCAGATCAGATACGTGCGGGAAGCTGCCCGGGCGCGCAGCATCGCTTGCTCGAGTTCGCCAATGTCGGCAACGTGCTCGGACAGCGCACCCAGGGCTTGCGCATGCAGGGCGAAGTCGATAGGCGGTGCGCTGTCGGGCAGCATATTGTTGAACGAAGCATTGCCGCAGGCCTGCTGCAGGCGGTTGATGCAGCCATAGCCCCGGTTGTCGAGCACGACGATGATGAGCTTTTTGTCCAGCATGACGGAAGTGGCGATTTCCGAATTCATCATCAGATAGCTGCCGTCGCCCACCATGACGATGACCTCGGCATCAGGCTTGGCCATCTTGACGCCGAGGCCGCCGGCGATCTCATAGCCCATGCACGAGTAGCCGTATTCCATGTGGTAGCCGCCCGGCGTGGACGTTCTCCACAGCTTATGCAGCTCCGCCGGCAGAGTCCCTGCCGCGCAGACGACGATGTCGCGCACAGTAGAATCCGGTGCGGAACGCTGCACGGCGCCGATGACTTCGCCGTCATACGGCAAGCCGGCCACCTCGCGTTTGCCGGTAATGGACGCCACGGTATCGCGCCAGGCATTCCCTGCCTGTTGCGCCCGGTCCAGCCACTGGCCCGCGCTGTTCCAGGTACCGAGCAGGCGCGACAGGCCCTGCAAGCCCAGGGTCGCGTCCGCTTGTACACCCAGGCCGCGGCGTTTCAGCGCATCAAAGTTGTTGACGTTCAGGCTGAGCAGTTGCGCCTGCGCAAACAGGGAGTTCGATCCTGTCGTGAAATCCTGCAGGCGCGTGCCGACGGCCAGCACCACGTCGGCCTGCGCCGCCAGCGCATTCGCGGCGGGCGAACCGGTGACGCCGATGGCGCCCAGCTGCAAAGGATGATCCCACGGCAAGGAACTCTTGCCGGCCTGGGTTTCCGCCACGGGAATGCCGTGGCGTTCGGCAAACGCCTGCAAGGCGGCGCCGGCCTGGCCGTACAGCACGCCGCCGCCGGCCAGTATCAGCGGCTGCTTCGCGTGCTTCAACAACGCTGCCGCCTCTTCCAGTTCCTGCTCGACGGGCGGCACGGCGCGGAAACGCACGACTCTCGGTTCGAAAAAGTCGGCCGGATAGTCATACGCCATCGTCTGCACGTCTTGCGGCAAAGATAAAGTAACGGGGCCGCAGGCGGCCGCGTCCGTCAAGGCGGCGATCGCGCGCGGCAAGGCCGTGAGCAATTGTTCCGGATACACGATGCGGTCGAAATAGCGCGATAAAGGTTTAAAAGCATCATTCACCGACACGCTGCCATCCGTGCCGTCTTCCAGCTGCTGCAAGACGGGATCCGGCGCGCGCGAGACGAAGACGTCGCCGGGCAACAGCAAGACCGGCAGGCGGTTGACGTGGGCCAGCGCGGCGGCCGTGAGCAAATTGGTGGCACCGGGACCGATGGAGCTGGTGACGGCCATCATGCGCCGGCGCATGTGGGCTTTCGCATAGGCGATGGCCGAGTGCGCCATCGCCTGTTCATTGTGGGCGCGGTAGGTGGGAAATTGCTCGCGGTACTGGTACAGCGCCTCGCCCAGGCCCGCCACGTTGCCGTGGCCAAAGATGGCGAAGGCGCCGCCGAACAAAGGTTCGCCGTCCTCGGTGCGCAGCACGGACAGGTAGCGGATCAAGGCCTGCGCCATGGTCAATCTGATCGTGGCGCTCATGCCGCACGCTCCAGGCGGTTGCGCGTGCGTTGCCACAAGCTGATCAGCTGCTCGAAATTGGCGCGCACGGCGGCGATCAGGCCAGCATCGTCGAGTTCGCCGGCCAGCCAGCGGCGGCTCGGTTCCTGGAAGATGGTGCGGCCCACCATGAAACCCTTGCAGGTGCTGCTGGCACTGGCCTGCTCGAAACTGTCGGCCAGGGCGGCGATGGGCGCGTTCAGGCCCAGTAATACCACGCCACGGCAATACGGATCGCGCTCGTGCACGAGGGCATCGATGGCTTGCCATTGCTGGGCTGACATGCTTTCCAGCTTCCACCATTCCGGGTAGATGCCGAGGTTGTACAGGCGTTTCACCGCGCGATACACGGTGTCGTCGTGCTGCGGCAAGGACTTGGCAGGAATAATTTCCAGCAGCAATTCATGGCCCGTGATTTGCGCCGCGTCGTACAAGCCCTTGATTTGCGCTTCCTGTTCCAGGCGGTTTTCCGGCGTATCGTCGGGATGCAGCTGCACCAGGCACTTGATCACGTGCTCTTTTGGCCACTGCGTCAAGCGCGACGCCAGCGAACGGCCCCAGTCGAACTGCAAGGGATTCGAACCCGGCATCTCGACGGGACGGCCGATCCACCAGCCGCGCCCCGTGGCATCGTTGAGCGCGTCGACGCCATAGCGGTCATCGATCAGCACGCCCGTGCCGCCCTGCAAGCCGCGCGCCGCTTCCGTCTGGCCCACGGCTTGCACGAACAGTTGCTTGAGCTTTGAAATCCGCGCTTCGTCGCTCACGCCCTGCTGGGCCAGCTCAAAGAATTGCGTGCGGTGATCGAACGCAAATACGCACAACTCATTCCACTGTTTGCGCGCCACCGTCGTGCGGTGCAGGCGCGACAAGGTCGCATCCTGGTCCGGCTGCGTGAGTTTGGCCGCATTAGCCAGGAAATAGTCGAGCTCAACGGGCGACGGCATGGCCGGCGCGCAGCCGTGGCGCGACACGACGAGGGCGCCGCAGCCATTCGCATAGCGGCAGCACGCCTCGTAATCCTCGCCGCGCAGCCAGCCTTTCAGGAAACCGGACAGAAAAGCGTCGCCCGCACCGAGCACGTTCAAGACTTCCACGCGCACGCCCTGATAGTTGAATGCCTCATCGAGACCGACAGGGATGGCCGCCTCGATGACGGCGCAGCCAAGCGGCCCGCGCTTGACCACCAGGGTTGCACCGCTCACCTTGCGCACGGCGCGCAGGGACGCCATGATGTCGGCACCACCGCCGGCGATCATGAATTCCTCTTCCGTGCCGACGATCAGGTCGAACTGCGGCAGGATCGCCTGCAGATGTTTGGTGACGCCGTCGTTCGAGACGAACCGCGTTTCGCCGTCCGCCTTGCCCGACAAGCCCCACAGCACGGGCCGGTAATCGATGTCGAGCACGGTGCGCACGTTATTGGCGCGCGCCAATTTCAGAGCTTGCGTGCTGACGGCGTGCATGGCGCTAGTCGAGAAATGCGTGCCGGTGATTAATAACGCTTTGCTGGAAGCGACAAAGGCGGCGTCGACGCTGGACGCTTCGATGGCCATGTCGGCGCAATTTTCGCGATAAAAGATCAGCGGGAAGGTGTTCTTGTCCTTGATGCCCAGCATCACCAGGGCGGTGAGCCGTTCGCGGTCGATGCCGACATGGCTGACGTCGCAGCCCTCCTGCGCCAAGGTATCGGTGAGGAAACGGCCCATGTGGTCATCGCCCACCTTCGACAGCATGGCGGACTTCAAGCCCAGCCTGGCCGTGCCGAAGGCGATATTGGCGGAAGAGCCGCCCAGGTATTTGGCAAAGCTCGTCGCGTCTTCCAGGGTGCTGCCGATCTGCTGCGCGTACAGGTCCACCGCCAGGCGGCCCAGGCAGATCACGTCGAGCGCGCGGCCCTGGGCAAATTCAGTCGTATTCTTCATGGCATTGTTTCCTTATGACAGTTGCACGATGCGCTGCTCGCGCCACGACACGGTGGCCGCTTCGGCCAGTTCCAGGGCTTTCAAGCCATCGTGGACGGTGGTGCGCAGCGCTGCGCCATGGGCAAAGGCGTCGAAAAAGTGCGCCATTTCGCTGGCGTAGGCGGCGCGGTAGCGTTCCAGGAAAAAGTCTTCCGGCTTGTCCACGCTGACGTTGACGGCACCATAGGCCGTCACTTCCGTCGGTTTGTGGTTGCCTGCCTGCAGCATGCCGGCGCTGCCCAGCACTTCGAAACGCTGGTCGTAGCCGTAGGCGGCGCGGCGCGTGGTGTTGATCTGGCACAAACGTCCCTTTGCCGTGCGGATGGTCACAGCCGTGCAGTCGAGATCGCCCGCCGCGCCGATGGCCGGGTCGACGAGGCAGCTGCCCGTGGCATGCACGCTGACGGCTTCATCGTCGAGTATCCAGCGGAAGATGTCGAAATCGTGGATCAGCATATCCTTGAAGATGCCGCCCGACACCTGGATGTAGCTGACGGGCGGCGGGCCCGGATCGCGGCTGGTGACGATGAGCATCTCCGGCGTGCCGATCTCGCCCGCCGCGATGCGCTGCTTGACGGCGGCAAACGTGGGGTCGTAGCGGCGCTGGAAGCCGATCATGCACAGCACTTTTGCCTCCTTGACGGCGGCGGCGGCGGCGCGCGCGCGCTCCAGGGTCAGGTCGACGGGCTTTTCGCAAAAGATGGCCTTGCCGGCGGCGGCCGCGCGCACGATCAGGTCCGCATGCGTATCCGTGCTCGACGCGATCAGCACGGCCTTGACTGCCGGGTCGGCCAGCACAGTGTCCACGCTGGCCACGCTGGCGCCATGCAGGGCCGCCACTTCCGCCGCCGCGCCCGCATGCACGTCGACCACGTATTTCAGGCGCACGCCGGGCTGGCGTACCAGATTGCCGGCGTGAATGCGGCCGATGCGCCCGGCGCCGAACAATGCCACTTGAATCATTTCCATCTCCTTGATAGTCGGTATCGCTTGGCCCGGAAATGCACACGTGTGCAAATCCGGGCTAAAAAAGTTAAAACAGGTGGATGACGCCCAGCATTACGCCGCTGAGCTTGGCACCCTTCTTGGTGGCGGCGAAGGCATTGCCGCCAAACGTGTAGTTGGCGTTCTTGTCGTTATTGGTTTGCGTGTAGTAGGCGTACACGGTACTGCGCTTGGACAAGTAATACTCGTAGCCCAAAGTCGCCTGCTTGGCGCCGCTGTCGTCGCCGCGCACCAGGGTGGTGGCCTTGATGGTCACGCTGCTGCCGTTGGGCGCGCTGCCCGACACGTCGCCTGCCACGCCGAAACGGCCGATGAAGGCACCGCCGCCCGCCTTGTAGGCGCCCGTGATGGTGAAGTAGTCGCGCTGCAAGTCGCCGCCGGCCACGTCATACACCATGCGGTTCCAGGCCACGCCCACGTCGCCGCCGCCGAAGTTGTAATTGCCCACGGCGCGGAACATCTTTTCGCTGAAGCCGGGACGCAAGTCCTTGTGCTTTTCATAGCCGACGGCGCCCTTCACGGGACCGTTTGCGTATTGCACGATGCCCGAATAGATGCGGTCGCCGTTCGATGCCTCGTTTTCGCTGGCGCGGTAAATCGTGGCGCTGAATCCCTGTACCACGGGCGTGCGATAGCTGACGGCATTCGAACTGCGGCGGTTGAAGCCTTCGCCGCCCAGCTGCGAAATGTTGGCGTCATCCTGGATGCCTTCGCCCACGAAACGGTTGGTGTAGCCGTTGATCTGGCGGATCGGCGTGGCGAAGCGGCCCAGCGCGATGCGGCCATAGGCGGGGTTTTCCAGCCCGACAAAGGTATCCTTGCTATTGATGGCGCCCGTGCCATCGTCGAGCTTGGCATTGCCCTCGATCTGGAAGAAGGCCGTGTTGCCATTGCCCAAATCTTCCCTTCCCCGGAAGCCGATCTTCGAGGAATTGTCCGATACGCGCGATACCGACTCGCCATTCGGCGCCGTGGCCGAGCTCGACGTTTCGATACGGTCGAAGCCCGCGTGGATGCGGCCATACACGACGACGCTCGATTCGGCCAGCACGCAACCTGGTGCGACCAGCAACAATACGGCGGCGATCTTGTTCAACTGCATGGTGCTCTTTTTCATCCCGTTTTTCATTTTGTCTCCTGCTTGTTTTTATGGTGGTGGATTACTCATGATGCTCAACAGCGTGTTGCCACTACATGCGTCCCTCGCCGGACGCCTGCCCTCCCTTTCCAGTCAATGTGTTCAGGTACAGCGCGGCAAGGCCAGCGCCGCCAGTTGCGGATACAAGCGGGGGCCGCCCACCAGGATGGGGTTGCCCTTTTCCAGACCGTTATCGGCCAGGAAATCATTGCAGCGCCCGCCCGCTTCGTTGACGAGCACGATGCCCGCCAGGCAATCCCAGGAATTGATGTGCGGCTCGAAATAGCCGATCAGGCGCCCGGCCGCCACGTAGGCGATCATCAGCGCGCCGGAACCGTTGCGGATGAACATGCCGCCCTCTTCCAGCACGTCGAGCAGGAAGGGCAAAAAGGTATCGGTGCCCACGCGGTGCGAAAAGCCCACGCCCAGCACGCCGCCTTGCAGGCTGGCCACGTCGTTGATGCGCAGCCGCGTTTCACCCGCCTTCGCCGTCACATGCGCGCCCTGCCCCAGGCAGGCGTGGAACAGCTCGTCCGCATTCGGGTCGTACACGGCGCCGATGGCGGGCTGGCCGTCGACCAGCACGCCGATCGACACGCACCAGGCCAGCATGCCGTTGACGAAACAGGCCGTGCCGTCGATGGGATCGATGACCCACACGCAGCGCGCATCGGACGCCCCGCCGCCCCGCTCCTCGCCCACCACGGCGTCTTCCGGGAAGCGCTCGGCGATCTGCGCGCGCAGGAAATCCTCGACCATGCGGTCGGCGATGCTGACCATGTCCTGCAAGCCCTTTTCCTCGATCACCAGTTCCGTGCGGCGCCGGAACATGCCCAGCGCGATCTCGCCCGCCTGGCCGATGATGTGCCGGGCGTAGGCATAGCGTTCCAGGGTCGCCGCGTCGGCCAGTACCGCTGCCTGTGTCATATCTGTCATGCTTGTCCTCCAATGATGGCTGCGCCATGTTCGTGTACGGTCATGGCGACCGATGTGCCTTGCGTGAAAACCTGGCTCAAGTCGTGCGAGACGGCAAACAGTTCGCCGACCGGCGTCTCGAGCGTGTATTGCATTTCGCGTCCCAGGTAAGTGGCGCGCGCCACGCGCACCACCATGGCGCTGTCGGGCTGCGCGGGCGACAGCAGGATCGCTTCCGGACGCACGGCGAAACTCGCTTCGCCGCTGCGCTGGCTGCGGCATGGCAGGCGCAGCCGCAGCTTGCCCATGACGCAGACGGCCTTGCCGTCGGCCACCGATTCGATCACGCCATCGACGATGTTCGCGTTGCAGATGAAGTCGGCGACGAACTTGTCGGCCGGCGACTCGAACAGCTCGTGCGGCGTGCCCTTTTGCGCGATCACCTGGCGGTTCATGACGATGATCTGGTCGGAAATGGCCAGCGCCTCTTCCTGGTCATGCGTGACGTACACGGCCGTCAAGCCCAGCTTGACCTGGATGTCGCGGATCTCGTCGCGCACGCGGCGGCGCAGTTTCGTGTCGAGGTTCGACAGCGGCTCGTCCAGCAGCAAGACCTTGGGCTGCAGCACCAGCGAGCGGGCCACGGCCACCCTCTGCTGCTGGCCGCCCGACAACTCGTTGGGGAAGCGCGCGGCAAAGTCGGCCAGGCCCACCAGGCGCAGGCTTTCCTGCGCCCGTTCCACGGCGCGCGGCTTGGTCTCGCCCGAGACGGTCAAGCCGTAGCACACGTTGTCGAGCACCGTCATGTGCGGGAACAGCGCATACGACTGGAACACCATGCTGACGTCGCGCTCGGCGGCGGACGTCAGGGTGACATCCTCGCCGGCCAGCAGGATGCGCCCGGCGCTGACGCGCTCCAGGCCCGCGATCAGGCGCAGGGTGGACGTCTTGCCGCAGCCGCTGGGGCCCAGCAGGGTGACCATGGTGCGCGGGGCGATCGTGAACGACACATCGTTCACGGCCAGGGCCTTGCCGTAGCGCTTGGTAACACCATCGAATTCCAGCGCGGCAAGCTCTGTTGCTTGGGTAGTAAAGTGGTTCATGCGTAGCTCTTTTCCAGGTTGGGAACGGCGGCCGGCAGCGTTTTTTCGGCGCTGACGCGGCGAAGGCGGCGCTTGCCGACCAGCAAGTGGATCAATTGGATGCACAGCAGGATGATGACGATCAGCACCGTGGCATAGGCGATCGCCGTGCCGTAGTTACCGTTCGACACCAGGCCGATGATGTAGGACGTGGCCATGTCGTAATCGGCGCTGACGAGGAAGACAACGGCCGAGATCGACGTGATCGAACGCACGAAGCCATACACGAGGGCCGAGGCGATGGCCGGGCGCAGCAGCGGCAGGATGACCTTGCGCATGGTGGTCCAGCTGCTGGCGCCCAGGGTGATCGACGCCTCGTCCAGGCTGCCGTCGAGCTGGCGCATGGCGGCGATGCCCGTGCGCAATCCCATCGGCATGTTGCGGAAGACAAAGCACAGGATCAGAATCGTCGCCGTGCCCGTCAACTCGATCGGCGCCGAGTTGAACGCCAGGATGTAGCTGATGCCGATGACGGTGCCGGGAATGGCAAAGCTGAGCATGGTGCCGAACTCGAACGCGCTCTTCAGGGCGAATTGCTGGCGCACCAGCAGCCAGGCCGACAGGATGCCGACAAAGGCCGTCAAGGGCGCGGCGATGGCCGAAATCGTCAAGGTGGTGAACAGCGACGGCCAGGCCTGGCCCGTCCAGTGCCAGCCGGCAGCGCCCGCCGTGATGCCGAAGGCGTCGATGTAATGGCGCAAGGTGAAGGCATTGTCCTGGCCCCAGTTGTTCACGAAGCCGCCCGCCACCACGGTGCCGTAGATCAGGGCCGTGAAGGCGAACCATGGCAGGGCGATGGTCCACAGGGTGGTTTTCAGGCGCGGGTTGAGCGAGGCGTGGCCGCCATGGTCGGCCTTGCCCGTCACCGTCACATACGATTTCTTGCCCAGCCACAGGTTCTGGATGAAGAAAGCGCCCACGGCAAACGTCAGCAGCACGATGGCCAAAGTCGCCGCGCGGCCCTGGTCGTTCGAGGCGCCCACCACGGAAAAGAAGATTTCCGTCGACAGCACGTGGAAGTTGCCGCCCAAGACCATCGGGTTGCCGAAGTCGGCCATGCTTTCGATAAAGCACAGCAAGAAGGCATTGGCGATGCCGGGACGCATCAGCGGCAAGGAGACCTTGACGAAGGTTTGCCAGCTGCTCGCGCCCAGGGTGCCCGACGCTTCTTCCAGCGAGGGGCTGACGCCTTCGACCACGCCGATCAATGTCATGAAGGCGATCGGCGCAAAGGCCAGCATCTGCGACAGCCACACGCCCGTCATGCCGTACAGCCAGCGGCTTTGTTCGATGCCAAATAGTTCGCCGACGAGGCCCGTGATGGCGCCGTTGCGGCCGAACAGCAAGATCAGCGCCAGGCCCAGCACGAACGGCGGCGTGACGATGGGGAGAATCGTGATGGCGCGCATGGGGCGTACCCAGCGGCCATTCGTGCGTGTGACCAGCAGGGCGAACACGAGACCGAGGAAGGTGGCCGACACGCCCGTCAGCAAGGCCAGCGCCAGGGTGTTCCAGGCCACGCCGCAGCGGCCGGGACCGGCCACGCAATTGAGGCTCCAGATGCCGGGGTCGGCCAGGCGGCGCGCCAGGGCGGCGGCGCCCGTGCCGCCATCGTCCAGGGGCTGGCCGGCGCTGACGAGGATCAGCGCGACGGGGAACAGCACGAACAGGGAAATGAGGCAGATGATGAGGCCGATGGCGCCGGCCACGAAGGCGTCGCCGCGGCACACGCCGCAGGCGGCGGCGCCCGAGGTGAGCAGGAACAGCAGGCACAGCGCCAGCAGCAGCGCGCCGAAACCGAGGCCGGTGCCGGCGGCCAGCGGCCCCCAGCCCAGCCATGCCAGCCACAGCAGGCCCGCGCCGCCGAGGGCGATCTGGCCCAGGCCCAGGGTCTTGCGGTGGGGATTGCCGGCCACCAGCGCGGCGCTGGCGGCGATCAGGGCAAAGAACACGCCCAGCGGCCAAGCGCCGAACGACAGCACGTGCAACACGGCCGGTGCGCCACGTTCACTGAAGAACTGGCCGTCACGCAGCCATTCGCCGGCGAACAGGCCCGCTTCCTGCTGCTGCCAGGGCAACAGGCACAACGAGGCCAAAGCGGCCAGCAGCCAGCCGTAAAATATCTTTTTCATGAGTTTCATCCAACTATGAACGTCTGAAATTCTGTTGCGCGGTGCGCTCTGTTTTCCAGACGTTTTGAACAATTGATATAGGTTTAACGCCTGCCAAAACTGTAGCGAGCGGCAGTGATTTGCGGCCGAGACGCGCAGCTGTGCGCTAGCACAGTGAGCATCGCAGGCTGCAAATCGCGACGCGCAGTAAGTTTTGGCGCGCGTTAATTGCCGGCAGAATAAATCTGCGTGGTCCAGCGTTGCAGCAGGCGCTTGCGCGTGTCCGACGCGCCATACTTGGCGAAGTCGTAGTTGATGGTCTTGATGTTTTCCAGGCGCGGCGAGGCGGCGGGAATGGTGGCGGCCGCGTTGGACGGGATCTGGAAAGCCAGCGCCTTGACGGCTTCGCTCTGCACGTCGGGACGCAGGGCGAATTCATAGAATTTCTTTGCCTGTTCCATGTTTTTCGCGCCCTTGACGATGCTCATCGAGCCGATCTCGTAGCCCGTGCCTTCGCAGGGCGGCAAGACTTTCACGGGAAAGCCGGCCACGGTGAGTTTCATCAGGTCATGCATGAAGCCGATGGCCACGCCCGCTTCGCCGCGGCCCACGTCCTCGCCCGGCGCCACGCCCGCGTTCGGATACTTGCTGACGTTCTGGCCCATTTTCGCCAGGAAATCGAAGGCTTCCTCTTCGCCGAACAGCTGCACCACGGTGGCCAGCGCGTTGTAGGCGGCGCCCGAGGAGTTCGGGTTGGCCATCTCGATCTCGCCCTTGTAAGCGGGCTTGACGAGGTCTTTCCAGCACTGGGGCGGCGGCAGGTTTTTCTTCTTCAGCACGTTTTCGTTATAGGCCAGGCCCAGGATGCCGATATAGATCCCGACGGTGCGGTACTTGGCCGTCTCGGCCTGCTTGAGCGCCCACGGCTGCAGCTTGGGCAAGGTGGGCGACTTGTATTCTTCCGTATAGCCTTCGGCGGCGGCCTGCAGGTGCGGGTCGCCCGTGCCGCCCCACCAGATGTCCGATTTCGGGTTCGACGCTTCGGCGCGGATCTTCGCGTAGGCTTCCCCCGCACTCTTCCTGATCATCGATACCTTGATCTTGCTTTCCGCCTCGAAGCGGTTCTTCATCAGCTGGCACCATTCCATGTCGGCCGAGCACAGCACGGACAGGCGTTCCTCGGCGGCCATGGCCGTCATCGGCAGGGCCAGGCTTATAGCAATCGCAACATTGCGCATCTTCATCGTCTCACTCCAAGTTCGTTATCGTTGTGGTACTTCAGACCGCACCGCTATCTTGCGGTGTCACTGTCCCGGGATGTGCTTTGTAAGGCCTTGCACTGTATTGCACACGTGTGCACACCTTACCACCAGCCGATTTTGACTGTCAACAAGAATCTCGGCAGGCGTGCGGCGTGGCGTTTTACCGACAAAAAAAGCCGCCAGCTGGTTGCAGCTGGCGGCTTTCGGGTGCTCCGGGATCAGAGGCGTGTTACTGCCAGGCTTCCTTGCCCGCGCGCGGCTTGCCCACCATCAACAAGGCGCCCAGGGTCAGCACGGCCGCCAGCGACAGGTAATAGCCCACGTACTGCAGACCATAGTTGGTGGCCAGCCAGGTGGCGATGTACGGCGCCAGCGAGGCACCGAGAATGCCGGCCAGGTTGAACGTGAGCGAAGCGCCCGTGTAGCGCACTTCGGGCGGGAACAGCTCGGACAACATCGTGCCCAGCGGTCCGTAGGTCATGCCCATCAAGCCCAGGCCGACAGCCATGAAGACGGTCACTTCCCATGTCACGCCCGAGCCGAACATCGGCGCGAGCACCAGGCCGAAAATGGCGATGGCGACGGAGACCCAGATCAGGGTAGCGCGGCGGCCGCGGCGGTCGGCCAGCACGGCCGACAACGGTATCGTCAGGGCAAAGAACAGCACGGCAAACAGCTGCACGACGAGGAATTCCTTGCGCGTGAAGCCCAGCTTGGTCGTACCCCAGCTCAGCGCGAACACCGTCATCAGGTAGAACAGCACGAAGGTGGCCAGGGCGATGATGGTGCCCAGGAACAGCATGCGGCCATGCTGGCGGAACACGGTGGCCACGGGCAGCTTGACGACTTCGTTCTTGTCGATGACTTTCTGGAAGTCCGGCGTTTCCGTGATCTTCAGGCGCACGTACAGGCCGACGATGACCAGCAGCGCGCTGGCGAGGAACGGGATGCGCCAGCCGTAGCTGAAGAACTGCTCATCGGTCATGGTTTCGCTCAGCAGCAGGAAGATGCCGCCCGACAGGAAAAAGCCGATCGGCGCGCCCAGCTGCGGGAACATGCCGTACCAGGCGCGTTTGCCCGGTGGCGCGTTCTCGGTTGCCAGCAGCACCGCGCCGCCCCACTCGCCGCCCAGGCCCAGGCCCTGGCCGAAACGGCACAGCGCCAGCAGCAGCGGCGCCAGGGTGCCGATGGCGGCATACGTCGGCAGCAAGCCGATGATGACGGTGGAGATACCCATGGTCAGCAGGGCCGCCACGAGGGTCGCCTTGCGGCCGATGCGGTCGCCGAAGTGGCCGAACACGGCCGAACCGATGGGGCGGGCGAAGAAGGCGATGGCGAACGTGGCCAGCGACTGCAGCACGGCGGCCGACGGGTCGCCGGCGGGGAAGAACAGTTTCGGGAACACCAGCACGGCGGCGGTGGCGTAGATATAAAAGTCAAAGAACTCGATGGTGGTGCCGATCAGGCTGGCGAACAGCACCGTGCCGGGGGAATTTTTCTTGGGGGGGGTGCTCCGGGGCTTACTCATTTACTGCGCTCCTTGGGGAGGGTGTCTAAAGGCCATTCTCTGGATGTTTTTTCAGGCAGCAGCACAGCACGTTGTCTCCGTGTCGTTCGCATATCATAGCTGCGCGCAGGCGTATTTGCTGCGCATTTGCTATTAAATTTGCAAACAAAAAACAACGGTTTTTGTTGCCGTAGCGAACTGTCGGCAACGCGCGCTAACGCGCCGTGATCAGTGCTGATTTAGAGAAACAACGGTCGTGCGCCATCCGGTTACCCGGGGCACGGCAGGAAAGGCGTCAGGGGATGGGCGACGTGTATCAGGCCCGGCGTATCGCCAGGCATTCCGTACCAGACCCGCGCGTCGGCATCGCGGCATCGGTCATTTGTGGTGAATCCTTGCCTGCGGCCCCTCCGGGTGGAGCGGGCCGGCGATGATCGCGCTGCATCACGAAGGATGCGGTTGATCTTGCTGTAAGCGGCTTATCATACGCGCAGTGCTGCGGTGCGGCAAGAAGTTGTGATGGAGCATGTACGGTGGTGTCGGCTTACGCTGCGCTAAGCCGACCTACGCCGACCTACGCCGACCTACGCCCACCTATACTGACCTACGCATCGATCAATGCAAAAGTCTGCTCGATCTCGCGGCTGTCGAGCGGGCGCACGAGGCGCGCCACTTCCTGGCCATCTTTCAGGAAAATCAGGGTCGGCCACAGTTTCACGCGGAATGAGCGCCCCAGCGCGCGGCCGGGGCCGTCTTCCACGCGAATATGCGCTACCGCGGGGTGCTGCGCCAACGCAGCGGCCAGCGGCGCCTCGGTGGCGCGGCAGTGGCCGCACCAGCCCGTGCCGAATTCCAGCAGGGCCGGCCCCGCCAGGGCGTCGATCTCGGCGCGCGTCGGTTGTGCTACGGAATATGTGTCGTTCATCATGCCGCCCTCCTTGTCCGCTCAGACCACTTTCACGCGCAGTTCGCCCAGGCCATCGATGGCGCCCACCAGTTCGTCGCCGCGCTGCACGGCAGCCACGCCGGCCGGCGTGCCCGTGTAGATCAGGTCGCCCGGCTGCAAGGTGAAGTAGGTCGACAGGTCGGCGATGGTTTCGGCCACGTTCCAGATCAGCATGTCGATGCTGCTGCTTTGACGCAGCTCGCCATTCACGCGCAGGGTGATGGCGGCATGCTGGACGTCACCTGCCTGCGCGGCCGGCGTGATGGGGCCGATGGGCGCCGAGTGCTCGAAGGCCTTGCCCGTCTCCCACGGACGGCCCAGTTTTTTTGCCGCGCCCTGCACGTCGCGGCGCGTCATGTCCAGGCCGATCGCATAACCCCACACGTGGCTCAGCGCATCGGCCACGCCGATATCGCTGCCGCCCTTGCCGATGGCCACCACCAGCTCCATCTCGTGCTGGAAATCCTGCGTCTGCGCGGGATACGGCAGCTCGCCCGTCGTGCCGGCGGGCACGGGCAGCACGGCGTCAGCCGGCTTCATGAAGAAAAACGGCGCCTCGCGGCCCGTGTGGCCCATTTCCTTGGCGTGCTCGACATAGTTGCGGCCTACGCAATAGATGCGGTGGACGGGGAAAGTATCAACGCTGCCCGTGACGGGAACGCTGGGCTGGATCGGTGCGGGAATGACATACGACATGAAAACTCCTGATCGGCACGATAAAAGGCGGCAATGAAAAAGGGACACCGCAGTGTCCCCCACGCAGTGTCCCCCATTTTACGACAACGTTACTTCAGCAGTCCCGAGCGGCTCGGGTCCGGCATGCGGATGGCGACGATGAAGGAAATCAGGCACATGACGGTCACGTACCAATAGAAATACTCTTCCACGTGCCAAGCCTTGAACTGCAGCGCCACGTATTCGGCCGAACCGCCGAACATCGCGTTGGCCACCGCATACGACAGACCCACGCCCAGCGCGCGCACTTCGACGGGGAACATTTCCGCCTTGATCAGGCCGCTGATCGACGTGTAGAAGCTGATGATGGCCAGCGCGATGATGATCAGGCCAAACGCCGCGTACGGGCTGGAAATATCCTTCAAGGCATGCATGATCGGCAACACGCCCAGGGTGGCCAGGCCGCCGAAGAACAGCATCGAGGTGCGGCGGCCGATGCGGTCGGACAAGGCGCCGAACACGGGCTGCAGAATCATGTAGACGAGCAAGGCGCAGGTCATGACGGCGCTGGCCGTCTTGGTATCCATGCCGGCCGTGTTGACCAGGTATTTCTGCATGTAGGTGGTGAACGTGTAGAACACGAGCGAACCGCCGGCCGTAAAGCCGAGTACCGTGATGAAGGCGCGCTTGTGCTTGAGCAAGCCGCGCAGGCTGCCCGCGTCCTTGTCCTTGCGCTCGCTGGCGGTGGTCGTTTCCGTCAGGGATTTACGCAGGTTCAGCGAGACGAGGGCCGCCAGGGCGCCAAACACGAACGGGATGCGCCAGCCCCAGGCGCGCAATTCTTCCAGGGTCAGCAGTTGCTGCAAGACCACCAGCACCAGCAAGGCCAGCAGCTGGCCGCCGATCAGGGTCACGTACTGGAACGAGGCGAAGAAGCCGCGCTTGCCCGATTCCGACACTTCGCTCATGTAGGTGGCGCTGGTACCGTATTCGCCGCCCACGGACAGGCCCTGGAACAGGCGCGCCACCAGCAGCAGGAATGGCGCGAAGGCGCCGATGGTGTCATACGTGGGCATGACGGCGATCATCAGGGAGCCACCGCACATCATCAGCACGGAAATCATCATCGACTGGCGCCGGCCGTATTTGTCGGCGATGCGGCCGAACAGCCAGCCGCCTACGGGGCGCATCAGGAAGCCGGCGGCAAAGATGCCGGCCGTCTGCAGCAGCTGCGTGGTCGAGTTACCGGAAGGGAAGAAGGCGTGCGAGAAATACAGCGCGCAGAACGAGTAAATGTAGAAGTCGAACCATTCGACCAGGTTACCGGAAGAAGCGCCAATGATGGCCTTGATGCGCTGCTGGGAAGTCAGCTGCGCAACGTCATGCGGAGTATCGTGGGATGTCATATCAATCTTCTTGTTCGTGTAAAAAAGCCAACGCCAGCCAGGTTGCCCGGGCTGGTTTTGCATCATACGCCCTTGATCAGGGTCAAAAAGCCGTCCGGCATACGGGTTAATACGTATCGCCGGCAACTATTTTTCGCCATCAGGCGCTGCCGGTCAGACCCGTTCCAGCACCAGCGCGATGCCCTGGCCCACGCCGATGCACATCGTACAGAGCGCATAGCGCCCGCCCGTGCGGTGCAGCTGGTTGACGGCCGTCATGGCCAGGCGCGCACCGGACGCGCCCAGCGGGTGACCGAGGGCGATGGCGCCGCCGTTCGGGTTGACGCGCGGATCGTCGTCGCGCACACCCAGCTGGCGCAGCACGGCCAGGCCCTGGGCGGCAAATGCTTCGTTCAATTCGATGACGTCGAAGTCGGTCAGGGTCAAGCCCGTCATGGCCAGCACTTTCAGGGTGGCAGGTGCGGGGCCGATGCCCATGATGCGCGGCGCCACGCCGGCCGTGGCCATGGCCACGACACGGGCGCGCGGCGTCAGGCCAAAGCGGGCCGCGTTCGCCTCATCGGCCAGCAGCAGCGCCGCCGCGCCGTCGTTGACGCCGGACGCGTTGCCGGCCGTAATCGTGCCGTCCGCGCGCACGACGGGTTTCAGTTTGGCCAGGGTGTCCAGCGTGGTGGCGCGCGGATGCTCGTCGCGGGCGACGACGATGGGATCGCCCTTCTTCTGTGCAATGCTGACGGGGCAGATTTCGCTGTCGAACACGCCAGCCTGCTGCGCCGCCAGGGCCTTGACCTGGCTGGCCAGGGCAAACGCATCCTGGTCCGCGCGGCTGATGCCGAAGTCGCTGGCCACGTTTTCCGCCGTTTCCGGCATCGAATCGACGCCGTACTGCGCCTTCATCAGCGGATTGATGAAGCGCCAGCCGATGGTCGTGTCCTCCATTTTCATGCCGCGCGAAAAGGCGCTGTCGGCCTTGCCCATGACGAACGGCGCGCGGCTCATGCTTTCCACGCCGCCGGCGACCAGCAAGCCCGCTTCGCCGCTCTTGATGAAACGGGCAGCGCTGCCGATGGCGTCCAGGCCCGAGCCGCACAGGCGGTTCAGGGTGGCGCCCGGCACGCTGTCGGGCAATCCCGCCAGCAAGGCGGCCATACGCGCCACGTTGCGGTTGTCCTCGCCCGCCTGGTTGGCGCAGCCGTACAGCACGTCCGTGACGGCCGTCCAGTCCACATTGGGGTTGCGCGCCATCAAGGCGCGGATGGGCACGGCGCCCAGGTCGTCGGCGCGCACGCCGGACAGGCCGCCGCCGTAGCGGCCGAAGGGCGTACGCTGGGCGTCGCAGATGTATGCGTGGGTCATGTTCTTTCCTCCAAGAAAGTGTATTGATGGTCAGTTAGCGCGCGTCCGTCAGCGGCACGGCCGTCAAGGCTTGTAACTGTTCAAAACTCAGGCCATCGGCCAGTTCGACAACCGTGGCGCCGGCCGGTCCCAGGTCGAACACGGCCAAGTCGCTGTAGATGCGGCTCACGCACCCGATGCCCGTCAGCGGATAGCTGCAGGCCTGCACCAGCTTGCTTTCACCGCCCTTGGTCAGCAATTCCATCATGACCCAGGTTTTTTTCGCGCCGATGGCCAGGTCCATGGCCCCGCCCACGGCGGGGATGGCGTCGGGCGCGCCCGTGTGCCAGTTGGCCAGGTCGCCCGTGGCGGACACTTGAAACGCGCCCAGCACGCAGATGTCCAGGTGGCCGCCGCGCATCATGGCAAAGCTGTCGGCATGGTGAAAATAGCTGCCGCCGGCCAGCAAGGTGACGGGCTGCTTGCCCGCGTTGATCAGGTCGTAGTCTTCCTCGCCCGGCGCGGGCGCGGGGCCCATGCCGATCACGCCGTTTTCGCTGTGCAGGATGATCTCCGCGCCGGCCGGCAAGTGATTCGCCACCAGGGTCGGCAAGCCGATGCCCAGGTTCACGACGGCGCCTTCATGGATGTCGGCCGCCACGCGGGCTGCCATTTGATCTCGATTCCATTTATTCATGTTGATTTTCCTCAGGCTGCTTTGAAGCCGGCGGGGCCGGTGGCCGTGCGCGGCACTTGCACGATGCGCTGCACGAACAGGCCCGGCGTGATGACGTGTTCGGGGTCGATGCTGCCCAAGTCAAGCACCTCGTGCACGGAAGCAATGCTGACCTTGGCGGCCATGGCCATGATGGGGCCGAAGTTGCGCGCCGTCTTGCGGTAAGTGAGGTTGCCCCAGCGGTCGCCCTGCTCCGCCTTGATCAGGGCGAAATCGGCGTGGATGGGCGACTCGAACACATACATACGCCCGTCGATCTCGCGCGTTTCCTTGCCCTTGGCCAAGTCCGTGCCGTAGCCCGTGGGGGTAAAAAAACCGCCGATGCCGGCGCCGGCGGCGCGGATGCGCTCGGCCAGGTTGCCCTGCGGCACCAATTCCAGTTCCAGCTTGCCCGCGTGGTACAGGGCGTCGAAGACGTGGGAATCGGCCTGACGCGGGAACGAGCAGATGATCTTGCGCACCTGCCCGTTTTTCAGCAGGGCGGCCAGGCCCGTGTCGCCATTGCCCGCGTTGTTGTTGACGATGACGAGGTCGCGCGCGCCCTGGGCGATCAGGCCGTCGATCAGCTCGGCCGGCTGGCCCGCGCCGCCGAAGCCGCCAATCATGACGGTGGCGCCATCGTGGATATCGGCCAGCGCATCAATCACGCTGGAACGCAGTTTGTCGATCATTGCGGTCTCCTCCCAATCAAACTCATTAGTCATTTGTTCGTATATCGAACAAATATTCGCATTTAGAACTTATTCGTGAGAATATGCCTGATCGGGGCGCTTGTCAATTTGCCGTTTTCGCCAGCGCCATGGCTATAATTGCCACCTTGCCCCATTGGAATTGCCATGACCGCACGCAGCCGCACCTCCCTTTCCACCGAAGAAACCGTCGATGCCGACGGCGCGCCGCGTCCCGGCGACAGCTATGTGCAATCGTTCGCGCGGGGCCTGGCCGTGCTGCGCAGCTTCGGCGCGGACGCGCCGCAGCAGACTTTGAGCGAAGTGGCGGAACGGGCGCAGCTGACGCGCGCGGGCGCGCGGCGCATCCTGCACACCTTGCTGCATCTCGGTTATGTGGAAGCGGATGGACGGCTGTTCCGTTTGACGCCCAAGGTGCTCGACCTCGGTTACGCCTATCTGTCATCCTTGCCCGTGTGGACGCAGGCACAGCCGCTGCTGGAAGAATTGATGCAGACCTTGCGCCAGTCGTGCTCGGCCACCGTGCTCGACGGCGACGACATCGTGTATGTCGTGCGCCTGTCCGCGCACCGCACCATGTCGATCAACCTGGGCATCGGCAGCCGCCTGCCCGCCTACTGCACCTCGATGGGCAGGGTGTTGCTGTCGGGCCTGGCGCCCGACGCGTTGCGCGAACGGCTGTCGAAGATGGCGCTGCTGAAGATCACGCCGGCGACCAAGGTCGATATCGAGGTCCTGATGGAAGAGATTGCGCAAGTGCGGCGCCAGGGCTGGTGCCTGGTGCAGGAAGAGCTGGAACAGGGCTTGATCGCCCTGGCCGCGCCCGTGTTCGACCGGGCCGGCAAGGTGGTGGCGGCGATCAACGTCAGCGGCCAGACGGCGGGGCCGTCCGTGGCGCACCTGCTGGAACACAGCCTGCCGAAACTGCTCGACACGGCCAGCCGGGTCAGCGCCCTGGTGCGGGTGCAGCAGTGATTATTTCCTGAATTTGGCGCACAAGTCCGGGCGCGGCTGCGCCGGCATCGTTTGCGTCAGGTCGAACGTGCCCTGGTAGCCGGCGACGCCCTGTTCCAGGTAGCCGATGCTGCGCAGGTTCAGTTGCGGGTCGGCCAGCTTCAGCCAGCGGGGCACGCCGATATCCTTGCGCACATGCGCATTGCCGGCGATCAACACCACGTCGCGCGGCGCCTGGTCGCGGATCAGCTTGGCCATCCAGATATCGCGCGCCACCTGGGCGTTGACGACACCGTTGATCATCATGTCGGGCAGCATATTGCAGCGGGCCGCCTGGGCTTCCTTCTTTTGCCCTTCCAGAATATCGGCCGGCACGGGCGCAGCCAGGTAAGTGGCTACCATGGCGGGCGGCATGGACCACTGGATACCGTCGCGCACGATGCGCGAGGCATCGGCCGGCGACAGGTTGCCGGCGACCAGGGTCAGCTGGTAGCTGATGACGAGGTCCAGCACGGGCCGGTACAAGCTCCAGTCCCAGCGCGGCTGTTCCATCACGCGGATGATGCAATCGGGGTCGGCGCAATCGCGCGCGGCGCGCGTCAGCAAGGCCTGGTTTTCGCGATCAAACTGCTCCATGACGATCACGGGACGCCAGCCGGCCGCCAGCCGGCGCTGCAATTCCGCGACCCTCAGGCGATGGCCTTGCGCATTGTCATGCACTTCGCCGAGCAGCAGCACTTGCGGATTGGGCAAGGTGTCGGCCACGGGCGCGGGAGGGGGCGGCGCTTCCTTCTTCAGCAAGCCGCCGCAGGCGGCCAGCGCCAGCACGCTGCACAGCAGGGCGGCGCGCGCGCCGGCACGGAAAATCACGGTCTTCATGTAAGCAGTATCCAGAGTGGCGATGCGCCAGATTGTACCGTCTCAGGCCGGCGAAGGTGCCTTGCGGCGCTCCAGGACTTCAAACAGGGCCATGCCAGCCAGCATCGCGCCGACAAAAATCCAGGCCTTCGGCTGGCCCGCCAGCAGCGACACGAGGGCGGGACCGGGGCAGAAACCGGCGATGCCCCAGCCCGCGCCAAAGGCCAGGCTGCCCAGCAGCAAACGCCGGTCGATGCGGCGCGCCGCGGGCAATTGCATGGGCTCGCCCAGCAGCGAATTGCTGCGCCGCCGCGCCAGCCAGAAGGCGGGCAGGGCCACGCCGATGGCGCCGCCCATCACCAGCGCCAGCGATGGGTCCCAGGCGCCGGCCAGGTCGAGGAAACCGAGCACCTTGGCCGGGTTGGCCATGCCGGAGACGATCAGGCCCAGTCCAAAGACGAGGCCGCTCAACAGGGAAAGGATCAGCTTGCTCATAAGCTTGCTCACAGATGGCGCAACAGATACACGGTGAAGAAACCGGCCGCCATGAAGGCACACGTGGCCGCCAATGAACGCGGTGACAGACGCGACAGGCCGCACACGCCGTGGCCGCTGGTGCAGCCGGCGCCATAGCGCACGCCCACGCCCACCAGCAAGCCCGCCACGATCAGGGCAGGCGTACCGGCGTCGACCTGCACGGGCGGCAAGGCTTGCCACAACTGCCACAGCAGGGGCGTGCCGATCAGGCCGGCGAGAAAGGCGATGCGCCAGCCCAGGTCGCCACTGCGCGGGCGCAGCAAGCCGCCGAGGATGCCGCTGATGCCGGCGATGCGGCCATTGAACAAGATCAATAGTGCCGCCGCCAGACCGATCAGCATGCCGCCTGCCAGCGCGGCCCATGGCGTGAAGTGTTGCCAGGCTATCGTCATGGCAGGATCAGTCGGCTTCGTCGTTGAACGGGGCGCGCGGCGCGCAAAATTGCGCGTACAGCACTTGCAGCACGGCCAGCACGGGCGCGCTGGCGACGCGGTAATAGATCTGCTTGCCGTCGCGCCGCGTGGCCACCAACATCTCTTCGCGCAGCACGCCCAGCTGCTGCGAGAGGGTCGGCTGGCCGATGCCCACTTTTTGCTCGAGGTCGCTGACGCAATGCTCGCCCTGCGATAGCTGGCACAGCAGCATCAAACGGTCGGCATTGCCCATGGCCTTGAGCAGCGAGCTGGCCTTGTAGGCCGAACCCCGCATGGCGTCGAGGTTGTATTCGGCGTGTTGTGTTGCGACTGTCTCCATCGTGCCCTCCCACAGGCGGTCATATTGAATAGCGTGCGATAAACAATATACTAATCAATATATTGTTTTCCTGCTGGCGATTCGCACAAAAAAACAACAGTGTTTTTCGGCGATAGCGTGCTTATGCAAAGTGTGCGGCAGCGATCATGCTTACGCTATCAAAATGACAAATATTCGTAATAAAGAGGAAATAAGCGTATCAAAAATGTCACGATCTATGCTGTAATGGGAGAACAGCAGAAAAATCATGATACGCCCCCGTACAGGCGAATTGTCCGTCCATGCGCTAGCCGGTTTCGGCTGCGCCGCGCGGTGAACAACAGGGAGAGCACGATGAGAATCTATCAGCCGTTATGCGTGGCCTTGCTGGCGCTGTCGGCCAGCACGGGGAGCATGGCGGCAGTCAGCGACACGACGGCCGGCAAGCAGGAAGCCGGCGAACGCGTGACGATCGATGAAAGCATCAGCTTGAATAACAATCCTGGCTGGGAAACGCCGGACTTGCCGTATGCACGCCTGCTGGCCAGCAGCACCGCGACGGCGACACCGCACTGGAGCAGCAGTGGCGCGCGCCATGCGGCCCTGGCGCCGCCCAGGCCCACGACGGCCGCGACCGCACAGCAAACCAGCGTACCGGCCGCCGTGCCGGAAGCGAGCATGTACTCGATGCTGCTGGTGGGATTGGGCCTGGTGGCCTTGAGCCTGCACGGCGAAAAACAGGAAAAATTCGACAACTGACGGCGCCTGCGCTGGCAAGTGCGCTGCTGCAAAACATTCCGCCTGGTGCGGAATGTTTTTTGATGGCGTCCTCATTTATCGAGCAGGCGGCAGACCCGTTCGATATTCCCCACCGGAATGCCCGACTTCAGGGCGCGCGCGATGCAGCCCGCCTTGTCCGGGCCCGAGGCGGACATGAGCACGAAGGCCGTCACCACCGCGCTGATGGCGACGAGCACGATCAAGACGCCCTTGACGATATCCCAGTTCATGGCGTCTCAACAATATCATACGTAAAATCATAATAATGCTTGCCCTCCTCGATGCGGATGGCCAGGCTGCCGGTGAGTCCTTGCAACTGGCCCGTACCCGTATCGGGCACCACCGTCACGGACAAGGCGGGCGCGCCGCGCGTCATGCTGCCGCTGTGCTGCAAATAAAAACTGCCGTGGCGCCCGTCCAAAGTGCCTTCCACCCGTTCCAGCGCCACATAGCCTGCCGAACCGGTCACGCTGGCACGCGCGCTGAGCATCTCGCCCTGCGCGCTGGCGTCGAGGGCGCCGTGGTAGCGCTTGGCTAGCGACAAGCGTCCCAGCCCCGACTGCGTGGCCGTGTCAGACAAGGCTTCCGGACGGATGATGACGTCGAATGTCCCTGAAATGGAAGGCATCAGTGGTCCTTGGTAAATGAGGATATGGCTGCCGCATCCGCTCCGTTCAGCAGCGCATATAATTTCTGCATGGTGGCCCAGTTGCGCGAGGTGACGCCGTCGCCCAGCAGCACACCGAGCGCCGCCACCACCTTGCTGGCCAGCACGCCATCGGGACACCAGGCATACGCGGCCCAGCGGCCCAGCGCCAGCGCTTCGGGCTGCCACGACTGCTGCAAGAGCGGCGTCAGGCGCTGCACGTCGGCCGGATTGTTCAGCACCAAGGTCAGCAGGCGTGCCGCATCGGTCGCCGGCGCCAGGGTGTTTTGTTCGACCAGTTCGGCAAACTGGCTGGCCGACAGCACCGTCACCCTGGCCGCCACGCCCAGTTTCAGCACCAGCGCTTCCTCGATGCGGGCAGCGGCCTCGGCCGGCGCCACCGCCCCCCCGTCATACACGACGTTGCCGCTGTTGAGTACCGTACGCACCTGCGCAAAACCGAGGTCGCCCAGCAGCTTGCGCAGGTCGGCCATGGCCACGCGCTTGGCGCGACCCACATTGATCCCGCGCAAAAGCGCCACTTGCTGACTGTTTTCTATCTGTGCCATGTCTTCTCCTTGACTATGCCTGGCTGCTGGTGCTTTCCGGCAACGGCGTCACCGTGGGCAGGCGCAGCAGGAACGTCGCGCCCTGCCCCAAGGTGCTGCTGACCGTGATGGTGCCGCCAAACTGCTTGGCAATCAAGTTGAACACGATATTCAAGCCCAGCCCCGTGCCGCCCTGCCCGCGCCGCGTGGTGACAAACGGATCGAACACGCGGTCGAGCATGTCGGGTGCGATGCCGCGGCCGTTGTCGCGCACCTGCATGGCGATCGCGTCGCCGTCGCGGCGCACGCCGATATGGATATTGCCCGCCGTGTCCGCATCGAAGGCGTGCTCGACGCAGTTCAAGACCAGGTTGGTCAGCACCTGCGCCAGCGCACCCGGATAGCTGTCGAGCATGATGTCAGGCGGGCAATCGATATCGATGCTGATGCGCGTCTTTTTCAGGGTCGGCTGCAGGCTCGAGATCACTTCGCCGATATAGTCGCGCAATTCGAACAAACGGCGCGCCTCGCTGACCTGGTCGACGGCGATCTGCTTGAAGCTGTGGATCAGGTGTGCGGCCCGGTAGGCATTGTTCATGATCAGCCGCGCGCTTTCGCCGGCCGTTTCCAGGTAGCGCACGATGTCGGTCTTCTTCACGCTGCCGCCAGCCACCGCCGCGCTGATGTCATCGGTGGCTTCCTTCAGCACCGAAGCGCTGGTCAGCGCGATGCCGACCGGGGTGTTGATTTCATGCGCCACGCCGGCCACCAGGCTGCCCAGCGAGGCCAGGCGTTCCGATTGCAGCAACGATTCCTGCGCGCGGCGCAGCTCGTCCATGGCCTGCGCCGTTGCCTGCTGCGAACGGCGCGCCATGTCCTCCGCCTCGCGGCTGCCCTCGATGATGGACTTGAGCTTGCGCTGCACGGCATTGAAGCCGCGGATCACGTCGCCCAGTTCGTCGCGCCGGCTTTCCGGCAGCTCTTCGACCTCGTCGCTGCCGCGCGTGGCCAGGTCGAACAAGCCGTCGCGCAACTGTTTCAGGGGGCCGAAGACGATGCGCAGACTCAGCGCCAAGGCGCCCACGAGGATGATGTCAAGCAGCAACACTTCCAGTACCTTGCGCCGCACTTCGCTGCGCAAGGCCGCATCGATCTGCGCACGGCTGAAATTGACGATGACCTTGCCGACAATCACCGGCTTGCCGCCCGAGGCCGCCGCCACGGCGTCGCGGAACACCAGCGGCGCCTCGACGGGCGTGCCGCCCATGGCCACGTCCGCCTCAAGCGGCACCAGCGTGCCGGCCGCGTCGCGCACCTCGCCGGCGAACAAACCGACCGAGGCGTCATAGACGCGGATGCCGACCAGTTCCGGCGGCAGCATTTCGGCCGCCACGATGCTGTCGACCTTGGATTTGTCGAGGTCCCACAGGGCGGACGGCAAGCTGGTCTGCAAGCGCGTGAGCACGCCGCTGCGCAGGCGCGCGCTGCCCGATTCGAGTTCCTTGCTCAAGGTATATTGGGTATAGCTGCCGGAAATGCCCAGCACCAAGGTGACGATCACGACAAAAAGCAGGGTCAGCCGGACTTGGATACTCACCATCAATCAACACTCCCCGGGCCAGGCCAGCCGCCAGCCCGCGGCGCGGGCGCAGATACGTCAGCAATGCAAGGGCCTGATTCAAATGTACGGTATGACATGCTTATTGGCAAGATTTACAGCATTCCCAGTTTCGATAGAGACTTTGATGCAGGTTGAGACATTGCGTCATGGCAATGGTAATATCCCGCAATCATCTAAGGAGTCGTCATGGCGGTCACGCATCAACATCTACCCCTGGAACAAGTTCGTCCCGGCATGATCTTGTCGGATGTCTTGCTCGATGCGCATGGACAAGTGCTGTTGCCGCAAGGCGCGGTATTGACGGAAAACATGCTGGCTCTGATGCCCCGCCACAACATCGACATGCTGCCGATCCAGGCGCCGCCCCCGTCGCCGGAAGAAATCGCCGCGCAGCAGGCGGCCGACAGCGAACGGCTGGCCTACCTGTTCCGCAAGCATGACCCGGACGATCCCCTCGATGCGGCCACCACCTTGCTGCGCAACTATGTCACGGCTTACCGCCTGGGCACGGGAGAGGCCGCATGAGCACCCAGCTGACGCTCGACGATATCGTCGCCCACCTCGATGACCTGCCTTCGCTGCCCGCCGTCGTCATGGAACTGCTCAACAGCATAGACCAGGAGGACGTCGATATTTCCGTGCTGGCCAAAAAAGTGTCGTATGACCAGGCGCTGACGGCAAAAACCCTGCGCCTGGCCAACTCATCGCACTATGGCCTGCAAGTGAAGGCCACCACCATCCAGCAGGCGATCACTTACCTGGGCTTCCAGACCACGCGCAGCCTGATCACCTCGGCCGCCATCACGGGCTGCTTCCCGGAAGGCCGCTGCCCCGGTTTCGACGACAAGGCCTTCTGGCGCCATTCGGTAGCGACGGCCGCCTGCGCCAAGGTGCTGGCGCGGCAGATCCGTTTCAACCAGGATTACGCATTCACGGCCGGCTTGCTGCACAACATCGGACGGCTGGTGCTGGTCAGCAGCTTTCCCGCGCACTACGCGCAAGTCATCGCACACCAGGCCGCGCACGATTGCAGCCTGCTCGAAGCGGAGCAGGCCGTGCTGGGCGTGGACCACGTGCAGGCGGCCGTGGCTCTGGCCGAACACTGGAATTTTTCCGACACCATGCGCCTGGCGCTGGGCAACTACCTGCAGCCGGAAGCGCCGGGGGCAGGCTTTCTCGCGTCGCTGATCCACGTGGCCCATGCGATTGTCTGCGCGCTCGACCTGGCGCAGGCAGGCGACGACATGGTGCCGCGCGTCTCGCCGGTGGCCTGGGATGCGCTGGGCCTGGGCGAAGACACGTATCTGCAGCTGTTCCGCGAAACGGAACTGCGCTACGACGAAATCACCTCGGCACTGCTGAGCTAATCAAGATCCTCACGAGGCCGCAAACGCAAACGGCTCTCGCTGCGAAGCGAAAGCCGTTATCGGTACTGCGATACATCCATGTTACCCGGTCCATGCTGCCCGGTCCACGCCAGCCTGTTGCCGCCAGCAGCTACGCAAGCGGCACAGTCAGCGCGCAACCGCCACATCAGTGCGCGTAATTGGATTCTTGCGCATCGCCGCGGTCTTCCGCTTTTGGACGGCCCTGGGCGTCGGACAGACGATACTTGGTGCGGCGGTCGCCCATCAAGTCGCGCAGGTCGCGGATGCTCATGCCCGTCACTTCGTGCATGCGGATCAACAGCGAGGCGCCGACCGGCAAGCGGTGGTGGCGGATCTTGCTGATGACCGGTGGCGCCACTTCAAGCAGGCGCGACAGGGCTGCATCATTCTTCAGCTGCATCTTGCTCAGCAGAATATCCAGCAGGTGGTTCGGGTTGTAACTCTCTTGCGATGCTAATGCATGATGTGCCATGATTTTTCCTCGTCTGGTGAATGTAGAAAATAATGCCGATATGAACTTAAGGCTGGCTTAGAGTGTTTAAATAAACGTCTTTCCAACTGATTCAGCCTTCCCCCGCCTTTTTCCTTATCGCACTGCCCGCACAGGACTCGCACAGCCACGCCCGGCCAACGTACGCAACTTGCCGCGTGAGTAAAAGCACTGCAACCCACCAAAATGAATTGCATATAAGACAATATACTAGTCCAAACACGCAGCATCTGCGCCTCGCGCAAACTTCCTGATTGTTAAATATCAATCAATCTGCTGGTTGGCTTGGCAACGATGCTATTTCAACACATTAGGATGCCAGCGGGCGCACACAAGGCTTTGCAGCAACTTGTTACAAATCAATGGTGCCGTACAGCAATAAATGCTTTTCAGCATCGCCGTTCCGGGCGCCTTGTTCACATCGCAACCTTGCCGGCAAGATCAGCACGACATGGCCCGTGCCGGCGATTTACGCTAAACTATGGCCTGAACTTGCAGCGAGCCTGCCACCGGGCAGCCAGAGGCGCCCGGCCGGTCATCCACCGCGCCCAACCCTGAGCGGCCCCCTGCGCCGCAGCATCCTGCCCACCCATCTTGTTTGCCGCCACATTTACCGATAAGCGCCCGACTCCATGCAGAAAAAAGTATTCATTAAAACCTTCGGCTGCCAGATGAACGAATATGACTCGGACAAGATGGCCGACGTGCTGGGCGCCTCCGATGGCCTGGTGCGCACCGACACGCCGGAAGACGCCGACGTCATCCTGCTCAACACCTGCTCCGTGCGCGAAAAGGCGCAGGAAAAAGTGTTTTCCGACCTGGGCCGTCTGCGCGAGCTGAAACTGGCCAAGCCGCACCTCCTGATCGGCGTGGGCGGCTGCGTGGCCTCGCAGGAAGGCGACGCCATCGTCAAGCGCGCGCCGTATGTCGACATGGTGTTCGGCCCGCAAACCCTGCACCGCCTGCCGCAGATGATCGAACTGCGCCGCGCCAGCGGCGATGCGCAAGTGGACATCAGCTTCCCGGAAATCGAAAAGTTCGACCACATGCCGCCGGCCAAGGTGGAAGGCGCTTCGGCGTTCGTCTCCATCATGGAAGGCTGCAGCAAATATTGCAGCTACTGCGTCGTGCCCTACACGCGCGGCGAGGAAGTGTCGCGCCGCTTCGAGGACGTGCTGACGGAGGTGGCGGGCCTGGCCGCCCAGGGCGTCAAGGAAATCACCCTGCTGGGGCAAAACGTGAATGCCTACCGGGGCGCGATGGAAGGCGGCGAGATCGCCGACTTCGCCCTGCTGCTCGAATACGTGGCCGACATTCCCGGCATCGAACGCATGCGCTTCGTCACCAGCCACCCGAAGGAATTCACGCAGCGCCTGATCGACGCCTACGCGAAGATCCCGCAGCTGGTCGACCATCTGTACCTGCCGGCGCAGCACGGTTCCGACAAGATCCTCGGCGCCATGAAGCGCGGCTACACGGGCCTCGAATACAAGTCCATCATCCGCCGCATCCGCGCCGTGCGCCCGAACATGGCCATTTCGTCCGACTTCATCGTGGGCTTTCCTGGCGAGACGCAGGCCGACTTCGACGCCATGATGAAGCTGATCGCGGACGTGGGCTTCGACAACAGCTACAGCTTCATCTTCAGCAAGCGCCCCGGCACGCCGGCCGCCAGCCTGGAAGATGACACGCCGCACGAGATCAAGCTGGCCCGGCTGCAGCAGCTGCAGGCGGCCATCGACGCCAATACGCGCAAATACAGCCTGGCCATGGTGGGCACGGTGCAAACCATCGTCGTCGAAGGCCGCTCCAAAAAGGATACAGACGATAGCGAGCTGCAAGGCCGCACCGAGAACAACCGCGTGGTCAATTTCGACGCCGGCCCGGACGGTTTGCAATTGATCGGCCAGCTGGTCGACGTGCGCATCACCGAAAGCCATTCCTACACCCTGCGCGGCGAACTTGTCGCCAGCGCCCCCGCATTGAAAAGAGCCAGTTGAAAACCAAAGCCCCGATACAGCCGCATTACTTCATCCCCGAGCCGCTCGACAACACGCGCCTGGCGCATCTGTGCGGACCGCTCGATGAAAACTTGCGCCAGATTTCCGCCGCCCTCGACGTGACGATTTTCCGCCGCGGCGAGAAATTCATCGTCGGCGGCAGCAACGCCGAGCGCGCCGTGGAAATCCTCGAACAGTTCTACGCCATCGCCAACAAGGTCGTGCCGCTGGAAGAAGTCCAGCTGGCCCTGGTGGAACAGCGCGCGGGCCTGTCCGCCGCCTCGGAACACCACGCCAACGCGCCCGCCAGCACTTTTGTGGAACCGGACATCGCCAGCCCCGTGCTGAAAACGCGGCGCTCCGACCTGCGCGGACGCACGCCGCACCAGATCGCCTACCTGCGCGACATCCTCGAACACGACATCAGCTTCGGCGTGGGTCCAGCCGGCACGGGCAAGACCTACCTGGCCGTCGCCTGCGCCGTCGACGCGCTCGAGCGCGACGCCGTCAAGCGCATCATCTTGACGCGCCCCGCCGTCGAAGCGGGCGAGCGCCTGGGCTTTTTGCCGGGCGACCTGGCGCAAAAGGTCGACCCCTACCTGCGCCCCCTGTACGACGCGCTGTACGATTTGCTGGGCTTTGACCGCACGCAGAAGCTGTTTGAAAAACAGGTGATCGAGATCGCCCCGCTGGCCTACATGCGCGGGCGCACCCTGAACCACGCGTTTGTCATCCTCGACGAGGCGCAAAACACCACCGTCGAACAGATGAAGATGTTTTTGACGCGCATCGGCTTCGGCAGCAAGGCCGTGGTGACGGGCGACGTGACGCAAGTCGACCTACACAAGAGCCAGACAAGCGGCCTGATCGACGCCGTGCACGTATTGAAAGACGTGCGCGGCATCGGCTTCACGCAATTTAACAGCACCGACGTGGTACGCCATCCGCTCGTCGCGCGCATCGTCGACGCTTATGAAACGGCGCAGGCGGCCAATGCCGACGCCGCCCACCTGCCCTCCTTATTGAAACCAGCCGCCGCCAAAAATGTCCGAAAAAAATAAACTGTCCTTGTCCGTGCAATACCCGGATGCCCGTCTGGAAACCCTGATCACGCGCCCGAAAGTGCGCCGCTGGGTCAAGGCGGCCCTGTTCGCCCCGGCCGAATTCACCATCCGCTTCGTCGACGCGGAAGAAGGCCGCAGCCTGAACCGCGACTACCGCGAAAAGGACTACGCCACCAACGTGCTGACCTTCGCCTACAACGAAGGCGAAGAATTAAGCGACGACGAGCCAACGCGCGCCGACATCATCCTGTGCACGGACGTGCTGGAAAAGGAAGCGGCCGAGCAAAAGAAGAGCGTGGAAGAACACACGGCCCATCTGATCGTGCACGGCGTGCTGCATGCGCAGGGCTACGACCACATGGATGACGAGGAAGCGGCCGAGATGGAAGGGCTGGAGACGGAGATCCTGGCCAAACTCGGCATTGCCGATCCGTACGCGGACCCAAAATAAACCGCGCAGATTGGGGCGGTCGGTAGGTCGGGTAGGTCGGGTTAGCCCGCAGGGCGTAAGCCGACAACATCCGTCAATGTAACCGGAGCACCACAGTGTCAGATTACGCTGCGCTAATCTGACCTACGTACAAATAGCGCCAACGCGCGCACACAAGGACATACTATGGGCACTTGGGCCACTGACGCCTTCGGCAACGACTACGCCATGGATTGGGCGCAGGATTTGCACGAATATAAAACCCTGGAACTGGTCGAGACAACGCTCGACAACGTCATCGACAGCCAGGAAGCGGAACTGGAAGCGCCGTTCGCCGCCGAGGCGCTGGCCGCGCTGGAAGTGATCGCGCGCCTGCTGGGCAAGCCGGGCGAGGACGACCCGGCCACGGCCGAGGTTGACGAATGGGTGGCCGCCTGCAAGAAGAAAGTCACGCCGCCGCTGCTGGAAAAGGCGCGCCTGGCCTTCGACAAGATCACGGCCGAAGCGTCGGAACTGCGCCAGCTGTGGCAGGACAGCGAGCATTTCGCCGACTGGCAGGCCGACGTGGCGCACTTGCGCGCGCGCGTGCTGGGCCCGGAAGCGGCGTAAAAGATCGCGCAACGGCGCACTTCAACGTATTAAATTTGCATCAAAAGCGGGGAAATCCGGTATTCCCCCACTTTTGGTGTATCCTATATCCCTTCGCAACAACGGCTCACGCCTCCTATGCCCGAGCACCCTAGTGGCGTCAGAACTGACGTCAAGCCCCACCGGTCACTGTTTGAACGCCTGACCGCACTCATTTCCCCCGAGCCAGAGAACCGTGCAGAATTGCTCGAAGTTCTACACGATGCGCATGAACGCAAGCTGATCGACGCCGACGCCCTGTCGATGATCGAAGGCGTGTTCCAGGTGTCGGATCTCTGTGCGCGCGACATCATGATTCCCCGTTCGCAAATGGATGTCATCGACATCAGCAAGCCGATCGAGGAATGGATGCCGGAAGTCCTGTCCACCGCCCACTCGCGCTTCCCCGCGATCGAAGGCGAGCGCGACAAGGTCATCGGCATCCTGCTGGCGAAAGACTTGCTGCGTTATTACGCAGAAGAAACTTTCGACGTGCGCGACATGCTGCGCCCCGCCATCTTCATCCCCGAATCGAAACGCCTGAATGTGCTGCTGCGCGATTTCCGCGCCAACCACAATCACATGGCCATCGTCGTCGATGAGTACAGCGGCGTCGCCGGCCTGATCACCATCGAAGACGTGCTGGAACAGATCGTCGGCGATATCGAGGACGAATACGACTTCGACGAAGCGGAGGACAATATCCTCTCGCTCAAGGAAGGCCAGTTCGGCCCCCGCTGGAGGGTCAAGGCGCTGACCGAGATCGAACAGTTCAACGAAGAAGTGGGCAGCCACCTGGTCGACGACGACGTCGACACCATCGGCGGCCTGGTCTCGAAGTACCTGGGCCGCATGGCGCACAAGGGCGACATCTTCGACCTGGGCAATTTGCGTTTCGAGGTCCTGCGCGCCGATGCGCGCCAGGTGCACGTGCTGCTCGTCGAGCGCCTGCCCAACGTGCCGGAACTGGAACTCTGACATGCGCGTGCTGTAAATGCGTTTCAGACGCGCCGACCCCAACGCCCCCGCCAAACCGCCCCGCAGCACCTGGGCGCGCATGCTGACTGCCTTTGTTGCCGGCGCAGTCGCCGTGCTGGCGTTCGCCCCTTTCGGCTACTGGCCGCTGCAAATCCTCAGCCTGGGCGTGCTGTTCTACCAGGTGCTGCGCGCGGCGAACGTCAAGGCCGGCGCGCTGATCGGCTGGGCCTACGGCTTCGGCTGGTGCGCGGCCGGCACGCACTGGCTGTACATCTCGATGCACCGCTATGGCGACATGGCCGCGCCGATCGCCGCCATCGCCGTGGCCTTGCTGGCACTCTTGATGGCCATCTACGTGGCCCTGGCCATGGGCGCGGCCGCCTGGCTGCGCCAGCGCTGGGTGCTGTCCCTGCCCGCCATGACCTTGCTGGTGCTGCCCGCCACGTGGACCCTGTTCGAATGGACGCGCGGCTGGCTGTTTACGGGTTTTCCGTGGCTGGCCACCGGCTACGCCCACAATGCCAGCCCGCTGGGCGGCTTTGCCCCCATCGTCGGATCGTATGGCCTGGGCTGGCTGGCGGCGCTGTCCGCCGGCGCCCTGCTGCTACTGGTCCACCCCCTGCACCGCACGCGCTGGAGCGCGCTGGGCGGCGTCATCGCCCTGTACGCGGCCGGCGTTGGCTTGCAATACGTGAACTGGACCCACCCGGTCGGGCGCCCCATCACTGTGCGCCTGTTGCAGGGCAATGTGCCGCAGCAGCAGAAATTCGACCCCGGCTTCGTGCTGGGCGCTCTGCAGATGTACCAGAGCGCCATCACCAGCACGCCGGCCGACCTGATCGCCACGCCGGAAACGGCCGTCACCGTGCTGCCGCACCAGCTGCCGCCCGGCTATCTCGATAGCCTGGCGACGTATGCGCAGCAGACGGGCAGCACGATTTTGGTCGGCATGCCCGTGCTCGACGAGCAGCAGCGCTTCTACAATGCGGCCCTGGGGATTTCCCCCAACGGCGCGGGCGGTCCCTACTACCAGTACCGCAAGCACCATCTGGTGCCGTTCGGCGAATTCGTGCCGCCCGGCCTGCACTGGTTCGTCGCCATGATGGCCATCCCGCTGGGCGACATGGGCCGCGGCGCCGAGGTGCAGGCGCCGCTGCAGGTGCGCGACCAGCTGGTGCTGCCGAATATCTGCTACGAAGACTTGTTTGGCGAAGAAATCGCCGGCCAGCTGGCCAGCGCCCACCGCCACGGCAAGCAATCGGCGTCCGTGCTGCTCAATATCTCGAACCTGGCATGGTTTGGCGACTCGATCGCCATCCCCCAGCATCTGCAGATTTCGCAGATGCGCAGCCTGGAAACGGGCCGCCCCATGCTGCGCTCGACGAACACGGGCGCCACCGCCGTCATCGACGGCAAGGGCAACGTGCAAAGCCTGCTGCCGCCGGAACAGCAAGCCACGCTGGCGACCAAGGTGCAGGGCATGGGCGGCATGACGCCATACATTCTGTACGGCAACAAACTGGTGCTGGCCCTGGCCGCGCTGGCCCTGCTGACGGCCTTCCTGCTGTCGCGCGCCGCCCGCCGTGGCCGCGCCGCGCAGCAATAAGCGGCCGATATTGCCCGAAGAGTCACAGTGGGCCCGTAAAAACCGCTAAAATTAGCAAAACCCCGGCCCGGACGCGCTTGTTAGCGGCGTGCGGGCTTCAAGCAAACCTTAACAGCGCGCAGTCTCCCGCGCGGCGAACTCATACGATGCTCACATTTCAACAAATTATCCTGACCTTGCAAACCTATTGGGACAAGCAAGGTTGCGCCCTGCTCCAGCCATACGACATGGAAGTCGGCGCCGGCACCTTCCACACCGGCACCTTCCTGCGCGCGATCGGCCCGGAACCGTGGCGCGCCGCGTATGTGCAGCCGTCGCGCCGCCCGAAAGATGGCCGCTATGGCGAAAACCCGAACCGCATGCAGCACTACTACCAGTACCAGGTGGTGTTGAAGCCGGCGCCGGAAAACATCCTCGACCTGTATCTGGGTTCGCTGGCCGCGCTGGGCCTGGACTTGAAGCAGAATGACGTGCGCTTCGTCGAAGACGACTGGGAAAGCCCGACCCTGGGCGCCTGGGGCCTGGGCTGGGAAGTCTGGCTGAACGGCATGGAAGTGACCCAATTTACCTACTTCCAGCAAGTGGGCGGCCTCGATTGCAAGCCCGTGCTGGGCGAGATCACCTACGGCATCGAACGCCTGGCCATGTATCTGCAGGGCGTGGAAAACGTGTATGACCTGGTGTGGACAGAGTGGGAAGAAAACGGTATTACGAAAAAACTGACCTACGGCGACGTCTTCCACCAGAACGAGGTGGAGCAATCGACCTACAACTTCGAGCACGCGAACACGGACCTGCTGTTCGAACAGTTCGGCAACTACGAAGCGGAAGCGAAGCGCCTAATCGAACTGCAACTGACCCTGCCCGCCTACGAGAAGATCATGAAGGCCTCGCACAGCTTCAATATGCTCGACGCGCGCGGCGCCATCTCGGTGACGGAACGCGCCGCCTACATCGGCCGCGTGCGCACCCTGTCGCGCCTGGTGGCGCAAGCGTACTACGACTCGCGCGAGCGCCTCGGTTTCCCGATGCTGCCCGCCGCAGACCAAGCCGCCGCCTAATTCGAGCCTCCACACCGCCGTACCTGACAAGAACACCATGAACCAAACACTGCTCATCGAACTGCTGACCGAAGAACTGCCGCCGAAAGCGCTGGCCAAACTGGGCGCCGCCTTCACGGCCGGCATCGTCAACGGCCTGAAAACGCGCGACTTCCTGGAAGCCGACAGCGTCGCCACCAGCTACGCCTCGCCGCGCCGCCTGGCCGTCTCCATCACCAACGTGCGCGAAGTCTCGCCCGACAAATCGATCCGCGAAAAAGTCCTGCCCGTCTCCGTAGCGCTGGACGCGAACGGCAACGGCACGCCGCCGCTGGCCAAGAAACTGGCCGCGCTGGGCTTCCCCGATCTGACGGTGGCCGAGCTGGAACGCGCCGCCGACGGCAAGGCGGAAAGCTTCTTCTACACCTACACGGCGCCGGGCAGCCAGCTCGCCACAGGGGCGCAGGCCGCATTGACGGAATCGGCCGCCAAGCTGCCGATTCCAAAACTGATGAGCTATCAGCGTCCGGACGGCACCACCGTGCAGTTCGTGCGCCCGGCCCACAGCCTGATCGCCCTGCACGGCATCAATATCCTGCCATTGACCCTGCTGGGCTTGACGGCCGGCCGCACCACCCTGGGCCACCGCTTCCTCACCGACGGCGAACCGATCACCATCGCGCACGCGGAAAACTATGCGCCCTCGCTGATTCTCAACGCCAGCGTCATCGCCAGCAACGAGGAACGCAAGGAGCGCATCCGCGCCCAGCTGCTGGACAAGGCCGGCGCCGACCAGGTGCTGATGCCCGAAGCGCTGCTCGATGAAGTCACGGCCCTGGTCGAATGGCCGGTCGTGTATGAGTGCCACTTCGAGGAAGAATTCCTGGCCGTGCCGCAGGAATGCCTGATCCTCACGATGCAGACGAACCAGAAATACTTCGCCCTGACGGACAGCGAAGGCAAGCTGCGCTCGCGCTTTTTGATCGTCTCGAACATCGAGACGGACACGCCCGAGCACATCATCGGCGGCAACGAGCGCGTCGTGCGCCCGCGCCTGTCCGACGCCAAGTTCTTCTTCGAGCAGGACAAGAAGAAGACCTTGGCATCGCGTCTGCCGCTGCTGGCCAACGTCGTCTACCACAACAAGCTGGGCACGCAAGCGGCCCGCACAGAGCGCGTCAAGTCGCTGGCCGGCGCCATCGCCGCCAAGCTGGGCTACGACGTGGCGCTGGCCGAACGCGGCGCCCTGCTGGCCAAGGCCGATCTGCTGACCGACATGGTGGGCGAATTCCCCGAACTGCAAGGCATCATGGGCACGTACTACGCGCGCCATGACGGCGAACCGGAAGAAGTGGCGCTGGCCGCCTCCGAACACTACCAGCCGCGCTTTGCCGGCGACAGCCTGCCGTCCACCGCCACCGGCACCGCCGTGGCCCTGGCCGACAAGCTCGAAACCCTGGTCGGCATCTGGGCCATCGGCCTGGCGCCGACAGGCGACAAGGACCCGTTTGCGCTGCGCCGCCACGCCCTGGGCGTGCTGCGCATGCTGCTGGAAAAACGCCTGCCATTGTCGATCCAGGGCTTGCTGGCGGACGCCGCCGCGCAGTTCGCGTCGGTGCCCGGCTTCAAGGACCCCGTCGCGGATGTGACCACCTTCATGCTGGACCGCCTGCGCGGCATCCTGCGCGAGCGCGGTTTCTCGCCGAATGAAATCGAAGCCGTCGTGGCGCAGAATCCCGACCGCCTGGACGACATCGTGCAGCGCCTGGAAGCCGTGCAGGCGTTTGCCGCGCTGCCGGAAAGCGCCTCGCTGGCAGCGGCCAACAAGCGCATCACGAACATCCTGAAAAAGAACGAGGAAGCCGTGAGCCAGGTCGCCGCCGGTGGCGTCAACGTGGCGCTGCTGCAGGACGAGGCGGAGAAAAAACTGGCCGCCGCCGTCTCGCGCGTGCAGCCGGAAGTCGACGCGGCCTTTGCCAAGGGCGACTTCACCAGCACCCTGCAAACCCTGGCGCAGCTGCGCGATGACGTCGATGGCTTCTTCAACGACGTGATGGTGATGGCCGAGGATGTCGCCCTGCGCAACAACCGCCTGGCCTTGCTGTCGTCCTTGCACGGCATGATGAACCGCGTGGCCGACATTTCCAAGCTGGCGGCATAATGGGCACTCCGGCGCTGAAACTGATTATTCTCGACCGCGACGGCGTCATTAATCATGACTCGCCGGACTTCATCAAGTCGCCGGCCGAATGGCTGCCCATCCCCGGTTCGCTCGAAGCGATAGCCCGCCTGAACCAGGCCGGCTATCGCGTCGTAGTCGCCTCGAACCAGTCCGGCATCGCGCGCGAATACTTCGACATGACGGTGCTCAACGCGATCCACCAGAAGATGCACACCCTGGCGCAGCAGGTGGGCGCCGATATCGACGCCATCTTCTTTTGCCCGCATGCGGGCGCGGACAATTGCGACTGCCGCAAGCCGAAACCGGGCATGTTCCATGAAATCTCGCAGCGTTACAACACCAGCCTGCGAGGCGTGCCCACCGTTGGCGATTCGCTGCGCGACCTGCAGGCCGGCTTCATCAGCGGCTGCGTGCCCTACCTGGTCTTGACGGGCAAGGGCGAAAAAACCAACGAGACGGGTGGCCTGCCGCCCGGCACTCAGGTCTTCCCCGACCTGGCCGCCGTCGTGAACCACCTGCTCAAGGCGCCCGCCACACCGGCGCCCACCGTGGCATTCAGTATCTAATCTTCGGAGAACCGCATTGCGTAATATTTCCCTGTTCCTGCGATCACTGCTGTTCATGATCATCATGATCGTGGCCACCATCGTCTGGGCCTGCGTGTGCTTTTTTGCCGCGCCATTGAGCTACAACAAGCGCTATTGGGTCACCTCGCGCTGGAATGTGTTTATCCTGTGGTGCGCCAAGGTCATTTGCGGCATCCGCTATGAAGTCAAGGGCGCCGAGAACTTCCCGGACGCGCCGGCCATCGTGCTGTCGAAGCACCAGTCGGCATGGGAAACCATCTTCTTGCTGCCCAGCCTGCCCCGTCCGCTCGTATATGTGTTCAAGAAGGAGATCCTGTACATCCCCTTCTTCGGCTGGGCCATGGCGCTGCTGCGCATGATCCCCATCGACCGCAAGCAGGGCAAGCATGCGTTCAAGAGCGTGGTCGCACATGGCAAGCGCCGGCTGGCCGATGGCCAATGGATTATCATGTTCCCTGAAGGTACCCGCATTCCCGTGGGCCAGGCGGGCAAGTACAAGAGCGGCGGCACGCGTCTGGCCATCGCCACGGGCGCCGTGGTGGTGCCGATTGCGCATAATTCAGGCGAGTGCTGGCCCAAGCAGTCATTCCTCAAACGCCCGGGACTGATCACCGTCTCGATAGGCAAACCGATTTCGCCGGAAGGGCAAACCCCGGACAGCATGATGCAACAGGTGGAAAATTGGATAGAATCAGAAATGCGCGTCATTTCGCCTCACGCCTACAACGCTGGCTAGACGGCATCAGCGCGGTCATCCAGGAGCCGACACTGCGCCAGCAGATGAAGACCATCAAGGTCGGCGACCAACAACTGGATTTGTTCGCGCATGACGTCTCGACCAGCACGCCCCCGGCGGTGCGCCCCACGGCACCGCCAGCGCCGCCCGTGGTGCCACCGGTAGTGGCGCCCGCGCCGCCCATCGTTCGCCCTGCCCCGCCTCCCCTGCCTTCCCCGCCACGCACCGCCGATGGCCCGCCACTGCGCCAGCTGCAGCTGGGCAGCCACCTCGTCGAATTCGCCCTGCGCCGCTCCACGCGCCGTTCCATCGGCTTCATGATCGACGATAACGGTTTGCGCGTCACCGCGCCCAAGCGCGTCACCCTGGCCGAAATCGACAACGCCATCCGCGCCAAGCAAGGCTGGATCGTCTCGAAACTGCTGGAACGGGGCGAGCGCAAGGTACAGCGCCAGCAGCGCCCGCCCGTGGCATGGGTCGATGGCGCCGTGCTACCCTACCTCGGTGGCGAGATCACCTTGCGATTGCACCAGGCGCCGCGCCACCGCGCCAGCTTTCAGCGCGATACCAATGAGCTGCACGTGTGGGTCACGCCCACGGGCAGCGAGCAGCAATTGAAGGAAAAAGTGAAGGGCTGGTTCCAGCACGAGGCTCGCCAGCTGTTCGAAGCACGGCTGGACCTGTATGCGGACAAGCTGGGCGTGCGCTACGATTCGCTGTCGCTGTCGTCGGCCGGCACGCGCTGGGGCAGCTGCACCATCGAGCGCAAGATCCGCCTGAACTGGCGCCTGATCCACTTCGCCCTGCCGCTGATCGATTACGTCGTGGCGCACGAACTGTCGCACCTGCTGGAAATGAACCACAGCCCCCGCTTCTGGGCCACCGTGGAATCGATCTATCCCGATTACGATGGGGCCAAGCAGGCGCTCAGAAAACGCTCGCAGGAGTTGCCGGTGCTGTTCGCGTAAACGATATTGTTGGCCACGACTGTCGGATTACGCGCCCTGCGCTAATCCGACCTACAGCTGCCATGATGGAGGTAGGTCGGATTAGCGCTAGCGCGTAATCCGACAACATTCTTGGCCGCGCCGCCGTCACCGCAGCAGCGGTTGAATCGCCGCGATGGTGCGCGGCGTGGCGCCCCGGTGCTGGCTGGCAAACGCCAGCGCCTTTTGACCCATCGACGATAAACGCGCCGGATCCTGCAGCAAGGCAGATGCCTGCGCCATCAGCGCATCGGCATCCGCCACCAGCGCGGCGCCGCCGGCGGCGATCGCCTGCTCGGTGACCAGCGCGAAATTGAAGGTGTGCGGGCCGATCAGCACGGGCTTGCCCAAGGCCGCCGGCTCGATCAGGTTTTGTCCGCCCAGCGGCAGCAGGCTGCCGCCGACGAACGCGCAATCGCAGGCCGCGTAGTACGCAAACATCTCGCCCATCGAGTCGCCCAGCAGCACCTGCGTGCCCGCCGCCACCACATCGTCCTGCGCCAGGCCCGACCTGCGCTGCACGGCCAGGCCGTGCGCCGCGATCAATTTTTCCACCTCGTCGAAGCGCTGCGGGTGGCGCGGCACGATCAGCAGCAGCGCATCATCGGGCAAGCTGGCGCGGGTAAAGGCATCGAGGATCAGCTGCTCTTCGCCTTCGCGCGTGCTGGCGCACAGCAGCACGGGGCGCGCACCGATGGCGGCGCGCAGCGCTGCCCCCGTCGCCAGGGCCGCCTCGGGCACGACGACGTCGAACTTGATGCTGCCCGTGACCACCACGTCCTGCACGCCCAGCTGGCGCACGCGATCGGCGTCGTCCTGCGTCTGCGCCGCCACCAGGGTGATGCCGCGCGCCGCATCGGCAATCAGCTTGCCCAGACGCTGCGCCTTGCCCAGCGAACGCTGCGACAAGCGCGCGTTGGCCAGCACCACGGGCACTTTGTAGCGAGTGCATTGGTGGATCAGATTCGGCCACACTTCCGTCTCCATCAGGATGCAGATGCGCGGGGTGAAATGGCGGATGAAACGGGCCGGCATGGCGCCCGTGTCGTAGGGCAGATAGCTTTGCACGAGGCGCGCGCCGTGTTTGGCGAACAGCGCCTTGCCCGTCGCACGCCCCGTCGGCGTCATGTGCGTGAGGACGATGCGGCACCTGGGCCAGGCGGCCAGCAGCGCATCGATCAGCGGCTCGGCCGCGCGCGTCTCGCCGACGGAGACGGCGTGCAGCCAGATGGTGTCTGTAGCCGTTGTCGGCTGGCGGCCGTAAAAGCCCAGGCGCTCGCCCCAGTGCTGGCGGTAGCCGGGTTCCTGGCGTCCGCGCAGCCACAGCCGCGCCAGCACCAGGGGCAAGGCCAGCCACCAGGCAAGGGTATAAAGAAGTCGCATGATTGTTGAATGTTAAGGTCAGGCGGTTGAAGTCAGGCGGGAGGATGTTCGGTCAGCAGGCGTTGTGCCGCGGCCAGCACTTCCGGCACGCCGGGCGGCGCACCCTTGTCGCCCAGGTTGATGATGTTCGGCGACCAGTTGCCTTCCGTTTTCCACAGCGGAGAATCGGCATAGATTTCCACCGTCGGGCGCACGAAGGCGGCCGCGATATGCGTCAGACCCGTGTCGACGCCGATCACCAGCGCCGCGTGGCGCGCCAGCAGGGTGGCATCGTCCATCGACAGTTTCGGCAGCACGCGCGCGTTCGGCAGACCGGCCGCAAGTTGTTCGGCTTCCGCCTTTTCCCTGGGCGAACCCCAGGGCAGCAAAATCGGCATCGGCGCCAAGGCACGGCCCAGGGCGATCCAGTTTTCCGGCGCCCATTTCTTGGCGTCGCGCGCCGTACCGTGGAAATACACGCAGTAGGGAGCTTCGCCCATCCAGTCCGGGCGCGGCTCGTTGCGCGAGACTTCCGGCAAGCCGAAATCGGCCGGCGTGTCGATCGTGTAGCCGAGTGCGGCGGCAGCGACCAGGCGGCCGCGCGCTACCGCATGCGTGCGCGGGTCGAGCGGAATGCTTTTGGTGTGGAACAGGCGCGAGATGCCTTCGTAGCCGGAGCCTTCGCTGCCATTGGCTAGGCCGACCTTCTGTCCGCCCGGCGCCAGGCGCGCGGCGCCCATGATGATGCCCGTCTTGAGCAAGCCCTGGGTATCGAACACATAATCGTAGCGCGTCTGGCGCAGGCTGCGGAAGAAGGCGGCGATTTCCGCGCGCGTCTCTTTCTTGCCCAGACTCTTGCGCCAGCGCCGCAGCGCGAACGGGAAAATGGTATTGACGCGCGCGTTCAGGCGCACCAGGCTGGTGTAGCCCTCTTCAACCACCCAGTCGATGGTCGCGTTCGGGAAATGGCGGGCGATGTCCGCCACCATCGGCAGGTTATGCAGCACGTCGCCCAGCGAGGACACGCGCACCAGCAGGATTTTCAAGGGCGCCTGCGCGCCTGGTTGAGCGGCCATGCTGTCAGAACGGCAGCACGGCATCAGGCTTGGCGGCCAGGATCACGCTCTTGAACTGTCCCTGGATGCGCGCCAGGGCTGCCGGCGTTTCCGCTTCGAAGCGCATGACGATCACTGGCGTGGTGTTCGACGAGCGGGCCAGGCCGAAGCCGTCCGCGTATTCCACGCGCAAGCCGTCGATGGTGATGATCTGTTCATTGCCGGGGAAGACGGCGTCGCGGCGCAGCATGTCCATCAGCGCGACGTTCTCGCCCTCCTTCAGCTCCAGGTGCAGTTCCGGCGTGCTGTCGGACTGCGGCAGGGAATTCAGCAAAGCCGACGGATCCGCTTCGCGCGTGAGGATTTCGAGCAGGCGCGCGGCCGAATACATGCCGTCGTCGAAACCGTACCAGCGGTCCTTGAAGAAGATATGGCCGCTCATTTCGCCGCCCAGCGGCGCACCCGTTTCGCGCAGCTTGGCTTTTACCAGCGAGTGGCCCGTCTTGTACATCAGCGGTACGCCGCCATGCTTGCTGATCCACGGCGCCAGGTGGCGCGTGCATTTCACATCGTACAAAATCTGCGCGCCAGGATGGCGGGTCAGCACGTCGGCCGCGAACAGCATCATCTGGCGGTCAGGGTAGATGATCTGGCCATCCTTGGTGACCACGCCCAGGCGGTCGCCGTCGCCGTCGAAGGCGATGCCGATTTCGGCATCCGTCTCGGCCAGGCAGCGGATCAGGTCCTGCAGGTTTTCCGGGTGCGCCGGGTCCGGATGGTGGTTCGGGAAGTGGCCGTCGACTTCGCAGAACAGTTCGATGACTTCGCAGCCCATGCCGCGGAACAGGTCCCCCGCGAATGCGCCGGCCACGCCATTGCCGCAGTCGACGGCGATCTTGATCGGGCGCGCCAGCTTGACGTCGCCCAGGATGCGCGCCAGGTAGGCCGTGCGGATATCGTGCGTGGCATAGGAGCCCGGCTTGGCACTGGCGCTGCCGTCGTGCGCGACGATGCTGTGGTACAGCGCCTGGATCGCTTCGCCGTGGATCGCTTCACCGGCCAGCACCATCTTGAAGCCGTTGTAGTCGGGCGGATTGTGGCTGCCCGTGACCATGATGCCGGAGCGCGTGTCGAGCACATTCGTGCCGAAGTAGACCATCGGCGTGGCCACCACGCCCAGGTCGATCACGTCGACGCCCGCCGCTTGCAAGCCCTGCGCCAGCGCCGCCGTCAATTCCGGTCCCGACAGACGGCCATCGCGGCCGATCACGACCCGCTGCTCGCCCTTGGCCAGGGCGGCCTGGCCAAATGCCTGACCGATCTTGTGGGCCACGCCGGCATCGAGGGTTTTAGCGATGATGCCGCGAATATCGTAGGCCTTGAAGATCGTTCTGGACAATGGGAGCATGGTGTGGCCGGTATAAGTAGGGTCAATAAGGTGCCTGGCAAGGTGCAGCGCGCGGCTGGCGGCTTGCCACTACGCCAAGAGTATACCGAATTATACGCGCAGCAGATCGATCGACTTGCCCGATTCCACCCACTGCCTGACCCACAGCGGCTGACGGCCACGGCCTGTCCATTGCTCGGTCGCATTCTCAGGATGGCGGTAACGCACCGCGACTTTGCCCGTGCGCGGGTGCAAGCCATCGAGTATCAGCTGTTTCAGCGGAATGCCGGCTTGCTGCGCGATGGCCATGATCTGTTCGCGCGCCTTGTTCAAGTCTTCGCGCTCGCGGCTGTTCAACTCCTGCTTGACATTATCTTCCAGTTTGCGCAATTCCAGCATCGTCATCGTAGACAGATCCATTGGTACATCCTTTATATTCATTTAAATAATAAAATCACGTGGAATATACTACATTGCATAAATATCTGTGCACCAACGCATAATCCATCATCAATTGAATCACGGCCCTCGATTTATTTGGCGGGCCAACATTAAGATTAAATGAAGAATATACCGGAAGCCCGCATGAAAAATGAATAACCATGAATTAAATGGCATTCCCGCGTGCCTGAACGGCATGCCAGCGGATTATTATTCCTATACGGCAGCGTGATACGGCAGCGTGACATACCGCTGAATCAAATTCCCATGCGGCATAATCGGCGCCCGCGTTTTTCTTCCCGCCGGCCATGCGCGCAATCGCGCACCTGCCAGAAATGCCCCAACGCCAAAGGGCGGGCATGCTTATAATGCAGGCGCGTAGTTCACTTCACCCCGGCACATATGAAAACTTACTTTATCGGCGATCTGCAAGGCTGTCATGCACAAACCGTCGAATTGATCGAACGGATCCAGGCGGCAGCGGGCGGTCCGTACCGCCTGCTGTTCGCGGGCGACTTGATCAATCGCGGCCCGGCCTCGCTGGCCACCCTGCGCCACGTGCACGCCCTGGCGCAGCAAGGCCTGGCCGACAGCGTCCTGGGCAACCATGACTTGCACTTGCTGGCCGTGGCCAACGGCATCCGGCCCGAGCATGCGTCCGACACCCTCGCCGACATCCTCGATGCACCCGACCGCGAGGAGTTGATCGACTGGCTGCGCCAGCGGCCACTGGCACTGGAACACGATGGCCATGTGCTCGTGCATGCAGGCTTGCTGCCGCAATGGAGCGCGGCCCAGGCCCTGTCCCTGAGCGAGGAGGTGTCCGCCATGCTGCGCAGCGACGATTGGGTGGCGTTCCTGCGCACCATGTACGGCAACGAGCCGGCCGCCTGGCGCGACGACCTGCAGGGCGCCGACCGGCTGCGCTGCATCGTCAACGCCATGACGCGGCTGCGCTTTTGCACGCCGGACGGTGTAATGGATTTCAAGATGAAGGAAAGCGGCAGCCCGCCGCCAGGCTCCGGCCTGCTGCCCTGGTTCGACGTGCCGGGCCGGCGCAGCGCCGGCGACACCATCGTCTTCGGCCACTGGTCGGCGCTGGGACTGCTACTAAGGCCGCACCTGATCGGACTCGATAGCGGCTGCGTCTGGGGCGGGAAACTGTCGGCCGTGTGCCTGGAGGACCGCTCGCTGCTGCAAGTCGACTGCCCCGCGTTCCAGCAGCATAGCGGCAAGCAGTAATCACCAAGCTTGGCGCGCATATGCTTAGTCGAAATCGGTCGTTGGCCTTGCCGCGTCTGGCCCGTATGATGGCGCTTTTGCCTTTGCGATCCCATGCATCCTGATACCGACAGACTGGCGCGCTGGCTGCTCGGCAGCCTGGAACTCGACACCGCCGTCCTGCATGTGGGCCAGTACTGCGGCCGCTGGCGCGCTTCCACGGCGGGGCGGGAACTGGGCAGCTTTCACCTGGTGCTCGATGGCCATTGCTACTTGCACCTCGACGGCGCGGCGCCCATTGCGCTCGGCCCGCGCGACGGCGTCTTCCTGCTGCGCGACTTGCCGCACTTCCCCAGTCCCCACAGCGATCCGCTGCAGGCGGTGAGCGCGCAAGCGATGCTGCCGCTGCAAACGCCCACGCAGCAGCCGGCGACGGCGCTGGCCTGCGGCTTCTTTCAATTTCGCGGCGCCCTCTCCGCGCTGATCGTCGACTCGTTCCCGCCGTATCTGCTGATACGCGGCGACGCGCCCGCCTTCAGCGCCGCCGCCGCGCTGTTCGACCTGATCCTCGCCGAAGCAGGCGGCGATCCGGAGCAACCGTCGCCGCTCATCGCGCGCCTGGTCGAGCTGCTGTTCTTTTACCTGATCCGCCATGTGGCGCAGGGCGAGCAGGTGGCGGCCGGCCTGCTGTCGCTGCTGCACCAGCCCGCATTTTCGCCACTGCTCGAACGCATGCTCGACGCCCCTGCCGACGACTGGTCGATCGAGAACATGGCCAAGGCAGCGTGCATGTCGCGCGCCAGCTTCTGCAAGCATTTCGCCAGCGCCAGCGGCCACTCGCCGGCCCAGTTCCTGCTCCTGCTGCGCATGAAGATCGCCGCGCGGCGTCTGCACGACGGCGTCTCCGTCGAACGCGCCGCCGAACTGGTGGGCTACCGCTCGCACGCCGCCTTTACGCGCGCCTTCAAGCGGGTCACGGGCGAGCAGCCGGGCGCCTACCGGCGCGACCAGCGATTGCGCCAGCTGGCCAGCTAAGAGCCTGCCGGAATCAAGGATCACACAATCGCAGACGAACGAGCACAAAAGGACGACGCTGACGTCTGTTGCGTGCACGGCATGGCCGATATAATGACCGGGTGACTTACTAACTTAGCAAGGTACCCCATGTCCCGTCTGACGCTGCACACTCTCGATACCGCCCCGGCCGACAGCCGCCCCTTCGTGGAAAAGGCCATCGCCAACAATGGCTTCCTGCCCAATCTGATCGGCGTGCTGGCCAATGCCCCGCTGGCACTGGAAACCTATCTGACCGTCTCCGGCATCAATGCGCGCGCCAGCCTGACCCTGATGGAGCGCGAAGTGGTGCAGATCACGGCCGCGCGCATCCATGGCTGCGATTTCTGCATCGCCGGCCATAGCGCCATCTCGCTGAAAAAAGCGGGCCAGACACCGGACACGGTGCGCGCCCTGCAGCACGGCCAGCCGACGGGCGATACGAAGCTCGACGCCGTCGCCGCCTTCGCCACGGCCGTCATCGCCACGCGCGGCGCCGTCAGCGACGCCGAATATCAAGCCTTCCTGGCCGCCGGCTACAACGAACAGCAGGCGCTCGAAGTCGTGCTGGGCATCAGCCTGGCCACCCTGTGCAATTTCTCCAACAGCCTGGCCGGCACGCCCGTCAATCCGCAATTGACGCCCTACCTGCCTGGCGCCGTCTGACATGGCGAACCTCACTCACTGGCTGCACATGCATGCCGACCAGCTCGACCAATCGCCGGAGCTGGCTGAAACCGTATTGCCGGCATTGGCCGGCGACAAGCTGCTGGCCATCGGCGTGCCGCAGGAACACGGCGGCGCGGGCGGCGACGTGCGCGACGCCATCGACGCCATCGCCAAGGTGGCCGGGCAATCGGTGACGGCAGCCTTTGTCTTCTGGGGCCAGCGCTGCTTTATCGAATTCCTGCTGCAAAGCGAGAACCGCGCACTGGCCGAGCGCCGTTTGCCCGGCCTGCTGGCCGGCACGCAGGCAGGCGCCAGCGGTTTGTCGAACGCGATGAAATTCTTGTCCGGCATCGAGCAGCTGCAAATCACGGGCGCGCGCCACGATGACGGCTTGCTCGTCAACGGCGGCCTGGCCTGGGTGACCAACTTGCGCAAGGCCGGCTTTGTCGCGGCAGCCGCCGTGGCGCCCGACGACGGCGCGCCGCCCGTCATCGTCGCCTTCGACAGCGGCACGGCGGGCGTCAAGCGCAGCGATGACCTGGACCTGATTGCCCTGCGCGGCAGCAATACGGCTTCCGTCAAGCTGGCGCAGGTGCACATCCCCGCCGCGGACATCATCAGCGACAACGCGCCGGCCTGGCTGCCGCAGGTGCGCCCATCGTTCCTCGGCATGCAGTGCGGCCTGTCGATCGGCCTGGCGCGCGCCAGCCTGGCAAAGGCGGCGCAAATCTCGGCCGGCTCGCGCAACCAGCTCACGCCACGCATCGAAGCGCTGCAAGCGACACTGGAAAGCGCCGTCGCCACCTTGCTGGCCGGCGTGCACGACGGCCGCTTCAAGACGCAGGCGCCGGCCATGTTCCGCCTGCGCATACAGCTGGCCGACGTGCTGCAGCAGGCGCTGATGCTGGAACTGCAAGCCATGGGCGGGCGCGCCTACCTGAACGCCGAACAGCAGGGCTTTGCCCGCCGCTGGCGCGAATCGTCGTTCATCCCCATCGTCACCCCCAGCCTGACGCAGTTGCAATCGGCCTTGCAGCTGTTCGACAGCCAGCAGGCGGCAGCGGGAGCCCCGGCATGAGCGTTGCTGATTGGGCCTTGCAGGCGCAGGACCTGAGCTTTTCCTATGCGGGCAGCACGCCCGTGTTCCAGCACGTCTCGCTGGGTGTGCGCAAGCGCGAGATCGTCTGCCTGCTGGGCGGCAGCGGCTGCGGCAAATCGAGCCTGCTGCGCGTGCTGGCCGGCCTGCAGCCGCCATCGACGGGCGCCATTCAATTCCTGGACGCGCCCATGCGCGAACCGGACCCGCGCAGCGCCCTCGTGTTTCAGCAGGCGAGCCTTTTGCCCTGGCTGAACGTCACGGGCAACGCGGGTTTCGGCCTGGATTTCAAGCACCAGCCGCAGCTCACGCGCGCAGCGCACGAGGCGCGCGTGGCGCAAGCCATCGAAGCGGTGGGCCTGAAGGGCCGCGAAAAACTGTATCCGTCCGCGCTGTCGGGCGGCATGGCGCAGCGCGTGGCGCTGGCCCGCGCGCTGGCGCGCGAACCGGAACTGCTGTTCGCCGACGAACCGTTTTCCGCGCTCGACGCCATTACCCGCGCCGAGATGCAGTCGCTGCTGGTCGACGTGGTGCACCGCTGGCACACGGCCGTGCTGCTGGTCACGCACGACATCGACGAAGCCATCCTCGTCGCCGACCGCATCCTGCTCATGGGCGGCAAGCCGGGCAACATCGTGCGCGAATGGCCCGTCGCCATCGACCAGCCGCGCATCGGCCACAGCGCCGACGTGATCGCCCTCAAGATGGACATCCTCGACGCCCTGCAAGCGCTGCAACAGCAAGATCAGGCCCACGCCGCCCACTAATGCACTTTACTGGAACCTTCATGTCCCTCCCACACGATAACAAACCCCTGCATATCTGCGCCTCCTCCGATTGCGACTGCGGCCTGACGCGGCGCGACTTCCTGCGCATGTCGGCCCTGGCCACGGCCAGCGTCGCCTCGCCGCTGCTGTTCGCCGGCGACGCCATGGCCCAGCAAGGCCCGAAAGGCGATGACCAGCCCGTAAAAATCGGCTACCTGCCGATCACCGACGCCACCCCGCTGCTCGTCGCCCACGCGCGCAAGCTATTCGAGGCGGAAGGCTTGCAGGCGGAAACGCCGCGCCTGTTCCGCAGCTGGGCGCAGATCATCGAAGCGTTCGTCGCCGGCCAGGTCAACGTCATCCACCTGCTGTCGCCGGCCACCCTGTGGGTGCGCTACGGCGCCAAGTTCCCCGCGAAAGTCGTCGCCTGGAACCACGTCAACGGCTCCGCGCTGACCGTGGCCAACGAGATCAACAAGGTCTCCGACCTGGGTGGACGCACGGTCGCGATTCCATTCTGGTACTCGATCCACAACATCCTGCTGCAGCAGATCCTGTCCTCGAATGGCCTGACGCCGGTCACGCGCGCGCGCAACGCGGCCATCAAGCCGAATGAAGTCAACCTGATCGTGCTGGCGCCGGCCGAAATGGTCTCGGCCCTGGCCAGCAAGTCGATTGCCGGCTACATCGTGGCCGAGCCTTTCAATGCGGCGGCGGAAAACGCCGGCATCGGCAAGATCCTTCGCTTCTCGGGCGACGTGTGGAAAAACCATGCGTGCTGCGTCACCTTCCTGTCCGAGCGCGACATCAACACGCGCCCGGAATGGGCGCAAAAGGTCACCAACGCCATCGTCAAGGCGCAGTTGTGGACGCGTTCGAACCAGGTCGATACGGCCAAGCTGCTGTCGAACGTGGGCGAGCACCGCTACACGCCCCATCCGCTGCAGGTGCTGACGAAGGTGCTGGCCACCACCGATTACGCCGGCTATGAAAAGCAGGGCCTGATCGTGCACAAGAACTGGCAGCAGCGCCGCATCGACTTCCAGCCCTATCCATTCGCCTCGTACACGGAAGAACTGGTGCGCGCCATCGGCCGCACCAAGGTGGAGGGCGATACGCGCTTCCTGGCGAATCTCGATCCGAAATTCGCCGCGCGCGACCTGGTCGATGACCGTTTTGTGCGCAAGGCCATCACGGCAGTCGGCGGCCCGGCCGCCTTCGGCTTGCCGGCCAACCTGCTGCGCAGCGAAACCGTGGCGGTCTGACGATGGCAAGCAAGTTGTTCACGAAGTTCGGCCTGCCCCTGGTGGGGCTGGCCTGTGCCTTGCTGCTGTGGTCCATGGGTGTGACGGCACTGGAGAAATCCACGCCGATCGCCACCGCCTTCGCGCCCTTGCCCACGGCGCTGGCGTTCAGGGAGATGCTCGGTGGTTCCGATATCTGGCTGCACGTGGTCTTGAGTCTGCAAAGGGTGGCCGTGGGCCTGGGGCTGGCCATCGTCATCGGCGTGCCTCTGGGCGTGCTGGTGGCCATGTCGAAGAGCTTTTCCGGCGCGGCCATGCCGCTGTTCCAGCTGCTGCGCATGATTTCGCCGCTGTCGTGGATGCCGATCGCCGTGATGGTGCTCGGCGTCGGCGACGCGCCCGTATACTTCCTGCTGGCGTTCGCGGCCGTCTGGCCGATTTTGCTCAATACGGCGGCCGGCGTGGCGCGGCTCGACCCGAACTGGCTGCTGCTGGCGCGCAGCCTGTCGGCCACGCGCAGCGAGATCGTCTTCAAGGTGATTTTGCCGGGCATCACGGCCGATATCCTGACGGGCGTGCGGCTGGCCATCGGCATCATCTGGATCGTGCTGGTGCCGGCGGAAATGCTGGGCGTATCGGCCGGCCTCGGCTACTTCATCCTCGACACGCGCGACCGCCTCGCGTATTCGGAGCTGATGGCCGCCATCGTGCTGATCGGGATGTTAGGCTTCATCCTCGACTACCTGGCCCGCGCCGCGCATGCGCGCTGGCTGCACGTAAAAAACTAGGCCGCCTTCTCCAGCGGCAGCACAGCGGCCACCGCCGCCTGCGTTGCCGCCGCCAGTTCGCGCCGGTGCGCGTCGGCCGTCGCCACTGGCGCCAGACAGGTCAGGCGCGCTGTGATCGGCGGGCCGCTCAGGATCGCCACCATGCTTTGCGCAAAGCTCATGTCGCCGATGAAGTCGACGGCGTGGTGCAGCGCCCCCTTGTCATCCACATACACGAGCGCGAACGGCTGCACCGGCACTTGCGCGTCGATGGCCGCCTCGAACAGGTTGGCGTGAAACGGCAAGATCTGCCCTTGCGCGGCGGTCGTGCCTTCGGGGAAAAACGCAATGCGTTCGCCCGCCGTCAATTTGTCCACCAGGCCCTGGAAGATCAGGCGCAGGTCGCGCTTGCTGCCGCGCGAAATGAAGATGGTGCCGGCGCGCCCCGCCAGCCAGCCGAGGATAGGCCAGGCGCGGATTTCCGCCTTGGCGACGAAACGGCAAGGGTGGACGGCATTGATGACGAAGATGTCGAGCCACGAGACGTGGTTCGCCACCATCATCGCATGGTCGAGTGCCGGCACGCTGTCTGCCGGCTGCGCCACGTGCACGCCGCAGATGTCGAGCAGCTGCGTCGACCAGCGGCGGATGCGCCGGTTGCGCCCTTCCAGGTCCAGCCAGGGAAAGAGCACGGCGCTCTTGGCCATGCCGCAGCTCAGGTGAATGGCGATGCGCGCGAGGCGGTAGGTAAGCAGAAGTTTCAAATGACACCAAGGTTGGAAGCAAAGCCATGCAGCTGCGTAGGTCGACTTGGCAGCGCCCGCGAGGCGCTGCGTAAGCCGACAGGAGCCGCCATGGACTTGTCGGATTACGCGTACCGCTAATCCGACCTACGGCTCCGATACAAAAAATTAGCGCTGAAACGCCACCTGTCCGGCAACGATGGTCGCCTTGACGATGCCGCTCAGCTCATAGCCGAGGAAAGGCGTGTGCTTGCCCTGGCTGGCCAGCGACGCCGACGACACGGTCCAGCGCGCGGCGGGATCGAAGACGCAGATGTCGGCCGCTTCGCCCACGGCCAGGCTGCCGGCCGGGATGCCGGCGACACGCGCCGCATCGGACGTGACCTTGGCCACGGCGCGCGCCAGCGGACGCGCGCCCGTTTGCGGCTGGTTCAAGGCGTAGTCGTCGGCCCATTTCAGGGCCAGCGACAGCAGCAGTTCCAGGCCCGTGGCGCCGGGCGACGCTTCGCCGAACGGCAGCAGTTTTTCATCGTCATCGACGGGCGTGTGGTCCGAGCACATGGCGTCGACCGTGCCGTCAAGCAGGCCGGCGCGGATCGCATCGCGGTCGCGCTGGCTGCGGAACGGCGGCGTGACGCGCGCGTTCGGGTCGAAGAAGCCGATGTCGGCGTCCGTCAGGTGCACATGGTGCACGCCGACGTCGCAGGTGACGGGCAAGCCTTCGGCCTTGGCGGCGCGGATCAGTTCCAGGCCCGCCGCCGACGAGATGCGGCACAGGTGCACGCGCGCGCGGCTGGCGCGCATCAATTCGAAAATCGTGTGCAGGGCGATGGTTTCGGACATCACGGGCACGCCGGACAAGCCCAGGCGCGACGCCAGCGGGCCGCTGTGGGCGATGCCGCCACGGCCGATGTGCGGGTCTTGCGGACGCAACCAGACCGTGTAGCCGAAGGTGTTCGCGTATTGCATGGCGCGCAGCAACACGGTGGTGTCCTCGATCGGCTCTTCCGCCTGCGCGAAGCCGATGCAGCCCGCTTCCGTCAGTTCCGCCATTTCCGTCAGCGACTTGCCCTTCAAGCCCATGGTCAGCGCGCCCAGCGGGTGCACGTGGGCCTTGTTCTGCGTCTTGGCGCGGTATTTCAGCATTTCCACCAGGCCCGGCTCATCGAGCACGGGGTCGGTGTCGGGCGGGCAGACCAGGCTCGTGACGCCGCCTTGCAGGGCCGCCTGCAGTTCCGATTCCAGGGTCGCCTTGTATTCGTAGCCCGGCTCGCGCAGGCGCGCGGACAGGTCGACCAGGCCGGGGGAAACCACCAGGCCGGCCGCGTCAAACGTGGTGTCGGCGGTGAAGCCGGCAGGGGCGCTGCCCACGGCCAGCACTTTGCCGTCGGCGATAAACAGGTCTTGCAAGCCATCGATGCCGTTGGCAGGGTCGATCAGGTGGCCGTTCTTGATATGTAGTGTCGTCATGCTCGCTTACTCGTCCTTGGGCTATCAGCCCTGATTACCAGCCAAAATACTCATCACCGCCATGCGCACGGCGATACCGAAGGTCACCTGCGGCAGGATCACCGCCTGCGGACCGTCGGCCACGGCCGAATCGATTTCCACGCCGCGGTTCATCGGGCCCGGATGCATGACGATGGCATCCGGTTTCGCCAGCGCCAGACGCTCGGGCGTCAAGCCATAGCTCTTGAAATATTCCTGCGCCGACGGCAGCAGCGCGCCGCTCATGCGTTCATTCTGCAGGCGCAGCATGATGATCACGTCCACGCCCTTGAGGCCTTCATCCATGTTGGTGAAGGTGCGCACGCCCATCTGTTCCAGGCCGCCCGGCAGCAGGGTGTGCGGGCCGATGGCGCGCACTTCCGGCACGCCCAGGGTGGTCAGCGCGTGGATGTCGGAACGGGCCACGCGGCTGTGCAAAATGTCGCCCACGATGGCCACCGTCAGGTTCGTGAAATCCTTCTTGTAGTGGCGGATCGTGTACATATCGAGCAAGCCCTGGGTCGGGTGCGCGTGGCGTCCGTCGCCCGCGTTGACCACGTGGACGTGCGGCTGCTTGGTGTCGATCAGGTGCTTGGCGATCAGGTAGGGCGCGCCCGACTGCGCGTGGCGCACGACGAACATGTCGGCATGCATGGCCGACAGGTTGTCGATGGTGTCGAGCAGCGATTCGCCCTTGCTGGCCGACGAGGCCTGGATGTTCAGGTTGATGACGTCGGCCGACAGGCGCTTCGAGGCGATTTCAAAGGTGGTGCGGGTGCGCGTGGAGTTTTCAAAGAACAGGTTGAAAACGCTCTTGCCACGCATCAGCGGCACCTTTTTCACGTCGCGGTCGGAAATGCCGACGAACGAGGAGGCCGTGTCGAGGATATGGTTGACGATAGACTTCGGCAAGCCTTCGATCGTCAGCAGATGTTGCAGTTCGCCGTGTTTATTCAGTTGCGGATTAAGCATGGTTGTTATCTATGGTGAGCGTGAATTTTCCATCGTCGGCTTGCTTCAGGACCAGGGCCTGGCCCGGCGGCACGGCAGTGAAGGCGGCCACGAAATCGGCGGCCACCGGCAGCTGGCGTTCGCCGCGGTCGACCAGGGCCGCCAGCATGATCTTGGCCGGGCGGCCATAGTCGAACAATTCGTTGATGGCCGCGCGCGTGGTGCGGCCCGTGTACAGCACGTCGTCGACCAGCAGGATGGTGGCGCCGGCCACGTCGAAGCTGATTTGCGTCGGCTTGACGTCCGCATGCAAGCCCTTCTGGGCAAAGTCGTCGCGGTAGAAGGACACGTCGAGCACGCCCAGACGGTCGAGCAGATTCAGATCGCGCGCCAGGCGTTCAGCCAGCCAGGCGCCGCCCGAATGGATGCCGACGATGGCCACGTTGGGGATGCCCGTCAGGCCGCTGCGCACCTGCTGCAGCAAATCTGCATACAGGGCCTCGGCGTCGAGTTGGGAAGGATTCGCAGGATGCGGCATAGAGTTCTTAATCATTCAGGGAGGGAGTCTAGGGTCAGATTAATAATTCGCGTCGAAATACTGTTGCAGGATGATGGCGGCGGCGCGGTCATCGATCACTTCGCCGCGCTTGGCGGCGATCACGGCCGAGGAATAGCGCTCGTCGACCAGTTCCACGGGCAGGTTGAAGCGGCCATGCACCTGGTTGGCGAAACGGCGGCAGCGCGCGCTCATCTCGTGTTCCGTGCCATCGGGGTGGCTGGGCAAGCCCACCACGATGCGGCTGGCGCCCCACTCCTTGATCAGGTTATCGATGGCGGCAAACTTCGGCTCGTTCGCCGTGGCCGTGATCACGCTGAGCGGCTTGGCCTGGCAAATCATGGTATTGCCGATGGCCACGCCGATGCGTTTCAAGCCGAAATCGAAGGCAAGGATGGTGTCGATGGCGTTACTCGTCACAGCATTTTTCCATAATAAAGATCAACATAGGTGGTGTCAGAAACCGTAGCGAGCAAGCTCAATGTCGGGTTGAGTAGCGGAGCTGTACGAAGGTACAGCGAGCAACGGATGCCCGAAAGTGGGCTGCGCAGTAGGTTTATGGCATCCACCTCATGCGTGTCCGGCTTCGGATGCCAGCATGAGGGGATCGATACCGAGCAACTTGATGGCCGCCACGTAGCGCTGTTCGATGGGGAAATCGAACAGGATATCGGCCGAGGCGCCTACCGTCAGCCAGCCGTTGCGGCCGATCTCGTCTTCCAGCTGGCCCGGGCTCCAGCCCGAGTAGCCGATCGAGACGAGCATGCGCTCGGGACCATCGCCCTTGGCGACGGCTTCGAGCACGTCGATCGAGGTGGTAAACGCCACTTCATCGGTCACCGTCAGCGACGAGGAATAGCGCGCGCCCGGCGTGTGCAGCACGAAGCCGCGGTCATCCTGCACGGGGCCGCCGAACATGATCGGCTCGTTGATGATGGGCGTGTCGCTGCCAGCCTCGAGTTTCAGGTCGATGCGGTCGAACAGCACTTCCATGGTCATGTCGGTGGGTTTGTTGATGACGACGCCCAGCACGCCGTTTTCATTGTGTTCACACACGTACACGACCGTGCCGCCGAAGATCGGATCTTGCATGGCCGGCATCGCAATCAGGAAATGGTTCGCCAGATTCAGGGTGGAGGAACCGGTCGCGGCCGGCTCTCCCACACCCTGCATCAGACGATGTCCTGGTAGAGTCTGGTCGATTTTACTCTTTTTCATACGCGATGCTCTCTCTGTGGGCTTGCTGGCAAGTCTCGCTTACCCCGCTATCGTACGCCCGGCGCAAGCGGCCGCATATCTTGGGCGGCGCGCACCGTGGTGCCAGGCGTTATTCTTGTTATGTTATAAATTAATGATCAATTCGCTATGCCTGCAGGCGCATTTCAATGCCAATTGTAAAATTGATTGCAAAATCGCTGTCGCACATAAAGTACCGCGAACATACCCGCTAGTTTACACTGAATTGCCGCCGCAGCGACGCCAAAGGCGCGACGCGAGCGGCCATAAAGCCCTGTTGACGGCAAAAAATCGCCTATCTTTGACCTTGAACACGCGAAATAATGACAATTAAGACTTCCCTGGTGTGGTTCCGCCGCGATCTGCGCGCGTTTGACCATGCTGCACTGCATCACGCCCTGCGTCAAAGCCAGGCCGTGCATTGCGTCTTCGTATACGACACCGCCATCCTGGCAGCGCTGCCGCGCCGCGACCGGCGGGTCGACTTCATCCATGCCAGCGTGGCCGAGCTGGCCGCCGAGCTGCGCCAGCTGGGCGGCGACCTGATCGTGCTGCACGCGGACGCGGCCGAGGCGATTCCGCGCCTGGCCGCCGAATTGAACGCCGACGCCGTCTTTGCCAACCACGACTACGAACCGCAGGCGATCGCCCGCGACGCCACGGTGGCCGCCGCGCTCACGCACGACGCGCGCCTGTGGTTCAGCTTCAAGGACCAGGTCATCTTTGAAAAGGACGAGGTGCTGACGCTCTCGGCCAAACCCTACACCGTCTATACGCCGTATAAAAATGCCTGGCTGAAGAAAATGCGCGCCGAACCCGCCTGCCTGGCGCCATTCGCTATCGAGCCGCATGCGGCCAGCCTGGCGCCGCCCCGCGCCGGCACGCCGTCGCCCCTGCCCAGCTTGGGCGAACTGGGGTTCGAGGCCAGCAACCTGGCCGAACTGGCCATCCCCACCGGCATGTCGGGCGCCAGCGCGCTGTTCGAGGATTTTTTGCCGCGCGTGGCCCGCTATGACGTGGCGCGCGATTTTCCCGCCCTGAAGGGACCGTCCTACCTGTCCATGCATTTGCGTTTCGGCACCGTGTCGCTGCGCTATCTGGTGCGCACCGTGGTCGATCTGATGGACCGGGGCGGCGGCGGCGATGGGGCGCCCGTGTGGCTGGCCGAACTGATCTGGCGTGATTTCTACGCCATGATTTTGTACCAGAACCCGCACGTGGAAGGCGGCGCCTTCAAACCGGCCTACGACACCATCGCCTGGGAAACGGGAGCCGAGGCCGATGCCGCCTTTGCCGCCTGGTGCGAGGGGCGCACCGGCTATCCGCTGGTCGACGCGGCCATGGCGCAGCTGAACCAGACGGGCTATATGCACAACCGCCTGCGCATGGTCACGGCCTGCTTTCTGATCAAGGATCTGGGCATCGACTGGCGCCGCGGCGAAGCGTATTTCGCGCTGCATCTGAACGACTTCGACCTGGCCTCGAACAACGGCGGCTGGCAATGGGCATCGTCGTCCGGCTGCGATGCGCAGCCTTACTTCCGCATCTTCAATCCCATCACGCAGTCGGAAAAATTCGACGCCGGCGGACGCTTCATCCGCCGCTACCTGCCGCAGCTGAAGGCGCTGGGCGACAAGGAAATCCACGCGCCCTGGCTGGTGCCGCGCATGCTGCTCGAGCAAAAAAACATCGTGCTGGGACGCGACTATCCGGAACCCATCGTGCAGCACGACGAGGCGCGCAAGGAGACCCTGGAGCGCTATGCCGTGGTGAAGGTGGTGGGGTAAGCAGGTAATTGATTGGCATTGCGGTGATGTCGGGTTACGCTGTCGTAAAGAGCGTAGGTCGGATTAGCGGGGCAAGGCCCCGCGTAATCCGACAATATCGTTGGCGCTTGTGACGGCGTCGTGTTACACCACGCCGTCGGCCAGCAAGCGTCCCACCTCGGCCAGCAATTCATCTTCCTGGAACGGCTTGCCGAAATACGCATTCACGCCCAGTTCAAATGCATGCGCGCGGTGCTTGTCGGCGCTGCGCGAGGTGATCATGATGACGGGGATGGCGCGCGTCTTGTCGTCGCTGCGCACATTGCGCGTCAAATCAAAACCGTCCATGCGCGGCATTTCCACGTCGACCAGCAGCAGCGCCGGCATGGCGGCCGGTTCCAGCGCATGCAGCTGCTCCAGCGCATCGAGGCCATCCTTGGCCAGCAGCACCTGGTAGCCTTCGCGCTCGAACAGGCGCTGCATCACGCGGCGCACCGTCAGTGAATCGTCGACCACCATCACGCGCACGGCTGGCACGGCCAGCACGCTGGAAGCGGCGTGCTGCTCGCGGCTGGCCAGCGCATATTGCGACAGCAGTTCCGGATGGTGCTCGAGGTGCTGCGCCAGCGCCACCGGGTTGAGGATCAGCACGATGTCGCCCGTGCCCAGCACCGTGGCGCCGGCGATGCCCGGCATGCGCGCCAGTTGCGGCCCCACGTGCTTGACCACGACCTCGCGGTTGCCCACCACGTCATCGACCTGCAAGGCCAGCCTGTCATTGCCATTCCGGAGCAACAGCACCGGCGCATGGCGCTGCGTGGCCTGCTCCGCCGGCGTCTCACCCAGCATGGCCGACAGGTGATGCAGCGCCAGCGACTGCCCGTGCGACTCGATGCGCCCGGCCGCCCGCACCTGCTCCAGCTGTTCGCCTTTCAGGTGCAGCACCTGCTCGACCAGCACCGACGGCAAGGCATACGTCTTGCCGTTCGCCGCCAGCAGCACCACCTGGGTGACGGCCAGGGTCAGCGGCAGGTGGATGGTGAAGCGCATGCCCAGGCCCGCCTGCGTCTGCGTTTCCACGCGCCCGCCCAGGGCCAGCGCTTCGGAGCGCACGATGTCCATGCCAAAACCGCGTCCTGCCAGTTCCGTCAGGCTGTCGGCGGTGGAAAATCCGGGCGTGAAAATCAGCTCGGCCGCCTGCGCGTCGCTCAAAGGCGCGTCCGTCGGCACCAGGCCGGCGCCGTGCGCCTTGGCGCGGATGCGTTCCAGGTCCAGCCCCGCGCCATCGTCGGAAAAAGCGATCGCCACTTCATTGCCCTGCTGGCTGACCTGCACCAGCAGCTCGCCCGTCTCGCTCTTGCCGGCGGCCAGGCGCGCATCGCGCGGCTCGACGCCGTGCACGATGGCGTTGCGCAGCAGGTGTTCGAAGGGCGCGGCCATGCGTTCGAGCACGCTGCGGTCGATTTCCACGCCGCCGCCGCGGATGTCGAGGTTGACGCGCTTGTCGACTTCCTTGGCGCTTTGCCGCGCCACGCGGAACAGGCGTTCAGCGATGCTGGCAAACGGCACCATGCGGATCTGCATCAGGTCGCGCTGCAGCTCGCGCGTCAGCCGCGCCTGCAGCACCAGGTCGTCCGTCACCGCATCGACGCTGTGGCTGAGGTTTTCATGAAACGAGGCCACGTCGTTGACGCTTTCGGCCATCATGCGCGTGAGTTCCTGCAGACGCGTAAAGCGGTCGAATTCGAGCGGGTCGAATTCGCGCTCGCTGCCGACGGCCATGCGCGAAGCGATCTGCGATTCGGCCTGCATTTCCACTTCGCGCAACTGGCGCCGCAGGCGCGCCAGGTTATCGGAAAACTCGGACAGCGAAGCGCCCAGCACGCCCACTTCATTTTCCATTTTAGAACGCGTGATCGACACTTCGCCGGCCTGGTTCACCAGGCGGTCGAGGATATCGGCGCGCACGCGCACCAGCGCCGCCTTCGGTTCGGCCACCGGGTTGTCTTCCATACCCGGCAAGGGCAGCAACGGTTGCTGCAGCTGCTCGAACAGGTGCAGCGCATGGTCGTAATGGGCCAGCAATTCCTCGAAAGCTTGCGGCGTGGCGGTGCCCGCGTGCAGCATGTTTTCGATATGCGTCTCGATTTCATGCGCATGCTGGCCCAGGCGCATGGCGCCGGCCATGCGCGCGCTGCCCTTGACCGTGTGCAGGGTGCGCAGCAGCATCTGCGCCTGGCCGCTGTCGTGCGGCTGCTGCTGCCAGCTGCGCAGCGCCTCGCCGATCTGCGGCAGCAGGTCGGCGCCCTCTTCCAGGAAGACGGACAATAAATCGAGGTCGAGTTCATCGCTGATGCCGGCGCTCGCCGCCAGCAGCGCGGCCGCATCGGCCGGCATGATGGCCGGTGCCGGCGCTTCCGGCGCCGCATGCTCCAATGGCGGTGCGTGTTCGAAACCGGCATCGAACAGGTCGTCGCTGGCGCCGCTCTCCTGCGCCGGCGCCGGTGCCGGCACTTCGGCCAGCGGCTCGGCAGGCTGCGCCGGCGTACCGACGATGCTGGCGTAAGCCTCCGCAAACAGGGCGTCGAGGCGGTCTTCCTTGCTTTCGCCAGGCGGCGCCGTCAAGGCGCGCCACAGAGTGTTGAGCGCTTCGATCATGTCCGGCTGCGTTGGCGCCAGGTCGCCCAGCGCGAACGCCTGCAGCATTTGTCCGATGCGCCGCGTGGCCTGCTCCAGCACGTCGTGCTGTTCGGCGCGCAGGCCGGCCAGCGGCGGCACCACCGTTTCAATCACCGTTTCCAGCGCGTGCGCCAGGTCGCGCAGGGACTGGAAGCCCACCGTGCCGGACGTCCCGGCCAGCGTATGCACGGCTTGCAGCGCCTCGGCGCTGACGGCGCGCGGTTCATGGCGCCACTCGCCGAAATCGCGCGTGAGCACGCGCAGCAATTCATCCGTCTCGGCCAGGTAGATGTTGTACAAAGGCAGGCTGATGCGCAGTTCGCCCACGTGCTTGAGGTGATCGTCCGGCGCTTCGTGGAGCGCGGGCGCCGTGGCCAAAGGAAGTCCGATCACATTGCCATTGCCGGCCAGCGGCGCGGCCGGGCGCGGCTTGCGCAGTTCGAACGGTCCCCCTTCGCGCACGCGCTCGGCCGCCGCCAGCAGCATGCCGGCCTCGCGCTCGCGCCCCGCGCCGCCTTCCAGTTCGGCCACCCATTCGCTGAGCTGGTACCAGCCGTAATTGAGCAAGGTAAACAAGTCGTCGCTGGCGGGACGCGCTTCGGCCAGCCAGGTATTCATGACGCGCTCGATGGCGCCGGCCGCTTCGGCAAACTGCGCCAGGCCGATCATGCGGCTGCTGCCTTTCAGGGTGTGGAACGAACGGCGCAGCATGGCCAGGTGGTCGCCACTGGCGGCCTGCTCGCGCGGCAAGGCCAGGGTGGTGTCGATGAAGGCCAGCACTTCGCGCGCTTCGGCGATGAAAATGTCGAGCATCTCCGCGTCGACATCGGTCACGGCCGGTGCGGCATCCATGCCGGCGGGTGCTGCGGGCGCCAGGGCCTGGTCGAGCAAAGGTACCGGTACAGCGCCGGCGGCGGCGACTTTTTCAAATGGCAGCGCGCGGAAAGTGCCGGCGGCCGCATCGAAATGGAAACGCCCGCTGGCCGCCTGCGCGTTGCGGCCCAGCATATCGACAAAAAAGCCCAGCGCGCTGACATTTTGCGCGATCTCGTCGAGCGCTTCGGCGTGCGCATTGGCGTCGCCACCGGCCAGCTGCCGCACGGCCGCATCGACCTGCAGCACGGCGGCGCGCGCGTCTTCCTGTCCCAGCCCGGCCAGCTGCCGCTGCAACTGCTCCAGCACGGGCGCGACGCCATCGAGCGCCCCCGCCGTTCCCGCACCCGCGGCATCCGCGTAGTAGGCGTTGAGCACCTTTTCCACCTGGCGCAGGCCCGTCTTCATGTCCTCGGCCAGCGCGGCAACCGTCTGGCCCTGTTCGATCTGGCGCGACAGCTCGCCCGCCGTGACGGGCGGCGGCGCTTCGCCAGCCAGCAGCGCCTGCAGGCGCGCGGCGATGGTTTCCGCATTGCCGGCGAAATCGTCGGGCAGGCGGCGCAGCTGCTCCAGTCCCGTGTCGGCAAACAGCAGCGCCATGCCGATTTCATTCTCCAGGGCCGCGCTGCGCCCGCTGGCCACGGCTTGCCGCGCCACGGCCGCGCATTCGCGCAGCAGGCTGGCCAGGGCGGGCTGCTTCAAGGTCTCCACATGTGCCGCCACCTGTTGCAGCGACGCTTCAAAATCCGGGCCCAAGGCAGGATCGAGGTCGGCTTGCGCCAGGCGGCTCCAGCTGGCGCGCGCCTGCGCCAGTGACGTACGCGCGCCTTGCAAGGCATCCTGGTCGACCTGGCCGTAGCGCCGCGTTTCCACGTCGGCGGGCAGCATGCCGTCCAGGGCGAAAGCGGCGCGCAGCTGGCGTGCCTCCGGCGTCGGCTCGGGCGCCGCGGCGATGAAGAACAGGGCGTCGCGCAGCATCGCTTCGGGCAGGCTGGCCGTGCCCTGCGCCAGACGGCGCAACTGCAGGTTGATCAGGCCGAACAGCTGCTTGACGTTGAGCGTGCCCATGCCCTCGCCGCTGGCCGCCAGCCCCGCGAACGCCTGCATGGCGAACCAGAAGGTGCGCGCCGGCGCTTCCTGCTGCGCGTCGGCCACCAGGGTCAAGGTGGCGTGCAGCTCGCCCGCGTGCTGGCGCCGCGCCCCATCATCCTGCGCCTTCAGGAAGGGCAGCAGGGACTTTTCAAAGCGCCCGCGCCAGGCAGGATAGTCCGCCACGGGCGGCGTGTCGGCCAGCGCGATGGCCTGCCCTTCCAGCATGGCGGACGGCGGAAAAAACAGGTCGGCCGGGTGGATGCGCTCGGTGCCCAGCAGGGTTTGCAGGTCTCGGTAGTAGGGGAACAAACGCGCCGGCTGCGGCGGCGTGCCGGCCACTAGGTCTTCCAGGTATTCGGTCAGGGCCTGATACAGTGCGGCGACGATCTGCGCATGGTCCAGCGTGTATTCGAGGCTGCCGTCGCGAAAGCGCGCCAGCGCCCGTTCCGCGCCGTCCGTCAGCAGGCTGGCGCCGGCCACGTCCACCATCACCAGCGCGCCATGCGCCTGGTGCAGGTGCGAGCGCGCATGCTGCAGGGCCGTGGCGCGTTCCTCGCGTTCGCGGCCGCCCGCTTCGAACAGGGCCGTTTTCGAGCGGCCCAGCGCTTCGCGGATTTCCACCATCACCCAGGACAAAGGTTCGCTGTCGAACGGCTTGGACTGCTGTGGACTATCTGGTGTGCTCATGCATGCCTCGGTAAAGAAATCGCCCTGGCTTGGCGCGACGTTCAGGCGGCGACGCGGAAGCGCGACACCGAGTTTTTCAGTTCCTGCGCCAGCATCGACAGTTTATGGATCGACTGCGCCGTTTGCTGCGTGCCGTCCTGCGTCTGCTCCGTCACGCTCAGGATATGCTGGATATTCAAGGCCACGCCGCTGGCCGAACCGGCCTGCGTGCCGGTGGCGAACGAGATGCCCTGTATCAGTTCGGCCAGGTGTTTCGACACCTGGCTGATGTCGTTCAAGGCCGCGCCGGCCGCGTCGGACAGGCGCGCGCCCTCGACCACGCCCTGCGTGGACGTTTCCATCGCCCGCGTCGCATCCTGGGTATCGGCCTGGATGGTGCGCACCAGCGCGCCGATCTGCTTGGCGGCCGCGGCCGAGCGTTCGGCCAGGCGCTGCACTTCCTCGGCGACGACGGAAAAGCCGCGCCCCGCCTCGCCAGCCGATGCGGCCTGGATGGCGGCGTTCAGCGCCAGCACATTGGTCTGCTCGGTGATGTCGGAAATGAGCTCGGTGATTTCGCCGATTTCCTGCGACGATTCGCCCAGGCGCTTGATGCGCTTGGACGTATCCTGGATCTGCTCGCGGATTTCATGCATGCCCTTGATGGCGTTTTCCACCGCCGTCGAACCCTGCTGCGCCGCCGCCACCGACTGGCGCGCCACGTCGGCCGAGACGCTGGCCGACTTCGACACGTCGGTAATCGCATTGGCCATCTTGACCACGGTGGCGCTGACGCCCTGGATTTCGCGCGACTGCTGCTGCGACGCGATCAGCAGCTTGCTGGAGATGCTTTGCGCCTGCGTCGAGGCGCGGTTGACCTGTTCGGCCGTCGCCGTCACCCGTCCCACCAGGCCGCGCAATTCCTCGACCGTGTAGTTGACGGAATCGGCGATGGCGCCCGTGATGTCTTCCGACACGGTGGCCTGCACCGTCAGATCACCATCGGCGACCTTCTGCAATTCGTTCATCAGGCGCAGGATGGCCGCCTGGTTCTGGTCATTCCTGGCCTTCGCCGCTTCCTCTTTTCCCTGCGACTGGAGGCGCAGGATTTCCGCCTCCTGGCGCCGCCGCTCGGCGTCGCGCGTGCGGTTGACGGAGTCCTGCAGCAGCACTCTGCCGATGCCGGCCGCCGCGATCAGGGTCAGCAACACGCCGCCGACCATCATCCAGAAGGCCATGCCCAGAGTTTCCTGGTTCACGTGGTACATCTGCTGCAGCAGGGTCAAACGCTGGCGCAGGTCTTCGTTCTCGTTGAAGATCAGCTGTTCGGCGCTTTTCGCCGAACTGAATTTATCGAGCCGGTCGAGTATCGACGACACCAGCTTCTGGTAAGTGTCGAAACTGGCTTTCAGCGCCACCAGCCGGTCGCGCAGTTCGGCGTCGCGCGTGGGCGCCAGTTGCAGCGGCACGCTGCCATTCAACAGCCCTTCGACGGCGGTGCGGAAATACGTCGTGTCGCGCCCCAGCGAAAACGCCGTTTCCGAGCTGATGCTGCCCGACGACAGGAACTCGCTGGCGCTGCGGCTCATGCGCTGGCTCAGCATCATCAGGCGGCCGATGACGGCCAGGTCGCGCGCATTGCCGCCGCGCTGCACCTTCAGGGCCGCGACTTCCTCGGTCTGCGCCAGCAACGCCGGCGACAGCGCGTTCAATTGCTGCAAGGTCTTGTCGAATTCGCCCAGCTCAGGTTTCAGGCGCAGGATGGTGCTGGCCGCGCGGTCGCTGCTGGCCCACTTCTTGCGCGCGTCGGCCACGGCCGCCAGCAGGGCGGAACGCGACTCGCCGATATCGCGGCCGTGATACGTCCCGCCGCGCAGCATCAGGCGGAAATCTTGGTTCAGTTCATTGCGGCTTTCCTCGAGCTGGCGGAACGCTTCCGGATTGCCTTGCACGGCGTTCGGCGCGGCCTTGCCGATGCGCTGCGAATGCATCAGCGCATCGCTGGCCAGCTGCGTCTGCGCCGAGGCGATATTGCCGCTGCGCGTGTTCAGTCCCACGAACAGCAGGCTGGCGGCCAGGCTCAGGGCCATCACCGTCGACAGGATGCTCAGCTGCTTTTGCAGCGGGAAATGGCCGATCAGCGGCAGCTTCAAGTCGCGCACCGGCGCGCTGGCCAGCGACTTGCGCCGTCCCAGCGCGTCGCGCAGGCGCAGCGGCAGGTCGGCCGCCGATCCCGGCTCGCCGGGCGCGTGCTCCGCTTCGGGCATGGCGGCCGCCAGAATGGGGGAATGGGCGCCCATCAGCAAATATCCTTGTAGTCGGCGAGGCCGCCAAAGCCGGCATCGAGGAAGCGTTCCGCTTGCGCCAGCTGCGCCAGGTCCAGGCGCAGCCACTGCTGCCCTTCGCTGTCGCGCAGCGCCTGCGCCGCCCACGACGGCGGTGCATGCGGCAAGGAGACGGGCTGCATCGTGCGCAGCTGGCGCAAGCCCAGTACGCGCTCGACCAGCAGTGCGCAATTGAGGCCCAGGCGCGGAGAAAAAGTGATGATGCGGCAGTGAATGCCGGGCGCGCAAGCCGGTTCGCCCATGTAGCGGGCCAGGTCGACGACGCCCGTCAGGCGTCCGCGCATGGCCGCCAGGCCCAGGTACCAGTCCTGCGCCAGCGGCACGCCCTGGATCTGCACGCCGGCGGCAATGACGATTTCACCAAGCTGCGTCAGGTCGAGCAGGCAGGGCCGGCCACCGAGCATCACGCCCAGTTCCTTGCGCGCCGCCAGCGCGCCGCTGCGCGCAGCCTGTATCCGCTCGATCAATTGCAGCTGATACTGGCGCAAGCGCCCCTGCCGCGCGCCCGACTCGAAGGATGGCACGGCGGCAGCGGCAGGCGCAAAGGCCGTTGTGGACACGCCGAGACCTGGCATCGTTTGCATGCTCAGGAAAGCGCGGCGATCTTGGCCAGCAGCTCGGCTTCGACCACCGGCTTGACCAGGTAATCGCGCGCGCCCTGGCGCAAGCCCCAGATGCGGTCCGTTTCCTGGCTCTTGCTGGAACAGATAATCACCGGCACGTCCTGCAGTTCGGGATCGCGCGCAATCGCGCGCGTGATCTGAAAGCCATTCGCACCGGGCATCACCACGTCCATCAGGATCAGGTCGGGCCTAGCCTCTTTGAGTTGCGCCAGCGCGTCGGCGCCGTCCTGCGCCGTGAGGACGGCATAACCGGCACGCACCAGCATCTCGCTCAGGTAGTAGCGTTCTGTCGGCGAGTCATCGACGATCAGAATTGTGTGTATGGCCATCTGCTTCCTTGCTGCGTTGTCAATCAATAAAAACACTTACTCAAAATGCCCGGCCAGGTGCAGCCGCACGGCCTCCAGCAGCGCCTCGCGCGCCAGCGGCTTGGCCAGGCAGGCGCTGGCGCCCGCCATGGCGCCGCGCGCGCGGTCGAACAAGCCTTCCTTCGACGACAGCATCAGCACCGGCGTGGCGTGATACGCCGCGCTGGCCTTGATCAGCGCACAGGTGCGGTAGCCGTCCAGGCGCGGCATCACAATGTCGCACACGATCAGCGCCGGCTGGCAGTCGGCGATCTTGGCCAGGGCCGCAAAGCCGTTTTCCGCCACCACCACGCGGTAACCGGCCTCGCCCAGTATCTTCGCGGCAGCGCTGCGTATCGTCGCGCTGTCGTCGATGACGAGTACCGTGACGCCGGCACACACGGCATCGGACGGCGCCTCTGGCAAGGAAGATCGCGTCATGTGATTATTCGACAATTTTTCATACCATAGCACAGGCAGCCGCGACACCTGCGTGCGGCAGCGGCATCCCGTGGACCTGATTGATTACAGCGCTACCATCTCGAAATCATCCTTGCGCGCACCGCATTCAGGACAGGTCCAGTTCATCGGAACATCGGCCCAACGCGTGCCGGGAGCGATATCTTCGTCGGGCAAGCCGGCCGCTTCATCATAAACCCAGCCGCAAATAAGACACATCCACGTTTGGAATTGCTGCGTTGTTTCGTTGCTACTCACGTTCTGCCACCCTTCAATCAAGTAAAATGCTGAATTAGGTATCTTAATCTACCCGCCGTGCAAAACCAAACTTCTCCCCTCATATTAAGCTTCGGCGTGTCCGATCCGGTCGGCGCGATCGGTATCCAGGCCGATCTGGCCACATTTTCAGCCTTCGGCTGCCATGGCCTGTCGGTCACCACGGGCCTGCTGATCAGCGATACGGCACGCGTGGAAGACGTGCAGGCGGTCGACCCGGACTGGGTTTCCGACCAGGCGCGCGTGCTGCTGGAAGACATGTCCGTGGCCGCCATCAAGATCGGCGCGCTGGGCAGCGTGGAAAACGTGACGGCCATCGCCGAAATCGTCTCCGACTATCCAAACGTGCCGCTGATCCTCGATCCCTTCATTTCGGCGCTGCCGGAACAGGGCATGGACGACGAGGACATCCTCACCGCCGTGCGCCAGCTGCTGATCCCGCAAACGACCCTGCTGGTGCTCTCGCCGGTGGAACTGGAGCGCCTGGCCGAGACCTGGCGCGACGCCGACCCGGACGACACCCTGCAAAACGACGTCGATTACCTGGTGGCGCTGGGCTGCGAATACGTGCTCGTCACCGGCATGCCGGCCGATGCCAGCAAGTCCGGCACGGGCGAAGGCAAGCTGCGCGCCAATACCCTGTTCGGCGAGGACGGCGTGGTGCGCCACGACGAATGGCAGCACTTGCCAGGCATCTTCAACGGCGCCGGCAGCACCCTGTCGGCGGCGGCCACCGCCCTGCTGGCCCTGGCCGAAAACGAAGACGACGTGCCGCAAGTGGTCGTGGCGGCGCAGGAATTCACGGCCGGCGCGCTGGCGCACGCGCAGCGCCACGGCATGGGCAAGCTGGTGCCGAACCGGCTGTTCCGGCAGCAGCGCCAGCGCGGCGCCCAATAATCCCGTCCAGACAAACACAGACGACACAGACAACGATCCACTCTCAAGGCACGATTATCATGACGACGACTTCACAGAACGACATCCTGTTTGCCCGCGCACAAAAAACCACGCCAGGCGGCGTCAACTCGCCCGTGCGCGCCTTCCGCTCCGTGGGCGGCACGCCGCGCTTCATCACGCGCGCCGAAGGCCCGTACTTCTGGGACGCGGACGGCAAGCGCTATATCGACTACATCGGCTCGTGGGGCCCGGCCATCGTCGGCCACGCCCATCCGGAAGTGGTAAAGGCGGTGCAGGATGCGGCCGCGCTGGGCCTGTCGTTCGGTGCGCCGACCGAAGGCGAAGTGCTGATGGCCGAGGAAATCACGCGTCTGGTGCCGTCGATCGAGCAGGTGCGCCTGGTGTCGTCGGGCACGGAAGCGACCATGAGCGCCCTGCGCCTGGCGCGCGGCGCCACGGGACGCGACAAGATCGTCAAGTTCGAAGGCTGCTACCACGGCCACGCCGATTCGCTGCTGGTCAAGGCGGGCAGCGGCCTGCTCACCTTCGGCAACCCGACGTCGGCCGGCGTGCCGGAAGATTTTGTCAAGCACACCCTGGTGCTCGACTATAACAACGTGGAACAGCTGAAGGACGCCTTCGACAGCTTCGGCGCGGAGATCGCCTGCGTCATCGTCGAACCGGTGGCCGGCAACATGAACCTGGTAAAAGCCACGCCAGAATTCCTGCAGGCGATGCGCGAGCTGTGCACGCAGCACGGCGCTCTGCTCATTTTCGATGAAGTCATGTGCGGCTTGCGCGTGGCCCTGGGCGGCGCGCAGGCGCTGTACGGCATCCAGCCCGACCTCACCGCGCTGGGCAAGGTGATCGGCGGCGGCATGCCGGTGGCGGCCTTCGGCGGCAGCGCGGCGCTGATGCACAACATGGCGCCGCTGGGCGCCGTCTACCAGGCCGGCACCTTGTCCGGCAACCCGGTCGCCGTGGCGGCCGGCATGGCCACCCTGAAACTGATCCAGCAACCGGGCTTCTACGAGCAGCTGGGCGCCACGGCCAAGCGCCTGACCGAAGGCCTGACCGCCGCCGCCAAGGAAGCGGGCGTGGTGTTCTGCGCCGACTACATCGGCGGCATGTTCGGCATCTATTTCAGCGAAACGCCGCCGACCAGCTACGCGGAAATGATGGCGGGCGACCGCAGCAAGTTCAACGCCTTCTTCCACGCCATGCTGGACGAAGGCGTGTACTTCGCGCCCGCCGCCTTCGAGGCGGGCTTCGTCTCGGCGCAGCACGATGACGCCGTCATCGACGCCACCATCGCTGCCGCGCGCAAGGTGTTTGCCAAGCTGGCGTAAGGTTATACGGTCGCGGTGTCCATCACCGCGGCCACCAGCGCCGGCAGCCTGGCCATGTCGTTGAACACGACATGCGCACCGGCCGCTTTCAACCTATCTTCCTGGCCGGCGGCGATATGCCCGCCGCCGATGAATCCCAATACCGTCATGCCCGCCGCCACGGCGGCCGTCACGCCCGTCACGCTGTCTTCCAGCACCAGGCACTGGCTCGGCGGCACGCCAAACGCGGCAGCCGCCGCCAGGTAGACGCCCGGATGCGGCTTTGCATGACCCACCAGGTCGGGCGTAAACACGCGCTTGTCGAACAGCGGCGCCATGCTGGTCCGTTCGAGTGCCGACAGCACGCGCGCGCTGACGCTGTTCGAGGCCACGGCCTTGGGCAGCGCAATGGCGGCCAGCGCCTGCGCCACGCCGGGCACGGCGCGCAATTGCGCGTCGCAAGCGGCATCGACGGCGTTGCCGATGGCCATGATCTCGTCGGCCGGCAATTGCGGCAAGCCCAGTTCCTTGTAGATATCCTGCATCAGCGGCACCAGGCGCTGGCCCAGGCGCGGCTCGATCAAGCCTTGCAGGGTGACGCCCTCGGGCAGGTTCTGCAGGCGTGGCCCCAGCAACTCCAGCAGCGCTTGCAGGGCCACGGCTTCGCTGTCGATCAGCACGCCATCGCAGTCGCTGATCAGATGGGTGAAGCGCGGTGGGGTGATGGCGGTATCAGGCATGGACTCTCCAGAAGACAACGGTGACGGGAAATGCGGCGGCCGGCCGGCCAAGGCTGGCATCGCAACGATCATAGGTGGAACAGGCGGACGCTGCCACGCAGAAAACGGCTCAATGACGATACTTTTCTGCAAAAGGCAGACTACGGGGAAAAGACTGGCTCAGCACAGGCAACGTAGATACCAATTCAATACCACGCAATACCAGTGATTATCGCTGATTTTTGAATTTGCTGCGCTCGCCTTGAAACCGGGACGCGGGAGCGTCCCGGCGATGCTGCTTATTTCAGCCAGCCGCGGTGGCGGAAGTACAGGAAGGGCGCGATGGCGCTGGTGATCATCAAGCCCCAGGCCCATGGATAGCCGAACGACCATTCCAGCTCCGGCATCAGCTTGAAGTTCATGCCGTACACGCTGGCGATCAGGGTAGGCGGCAGGAAGGCCACGCTGGCCACCGAGAATATCTTGATGATCTTGTTCTGGTTGATGTTGATGAAGCCGACGGTGGCGTCCATCAGGAAGTTGATCTTGTCGAACAGGAACGAGGTGTGGCCATCGAGCGATTCGATGTCGCGCAAAATCTGGCGCGCTTCCTCGAACTGCTCGGAATTGAGCAAACGGCCGCGCATCAGGAAGCTCACGGCGCGGCGCGTATCCATCATGTTGCGGCGGATACGGCCATTCAAATCTTCCTCGTGGGCAATGGCATTCAGCGCTTCGGCCGCGTGCGCATCGGTAAATTCCTTTTGCAGCACGCGCGTGCTGACTTCTTCCAGGTTCTGGTAGATGCCTTCGAGCACGTCGGCCGAATATTCGGCATCGGTGGCGTACAGGTCGAGCAGCACGTCCATGTAGTCGGCAATCGAGCCGGGCCGCGAACGGGCGCGCATGCGCACCAGGCGGAACACGGGCAAGTCGTCCGTATGCATGGAAAACAGGATCTTGCGGGCCAGAATGAAGGCCACGGTGATGACGCGCGACGGGCCGTCGTCCTCTTCGCGCAAGAAATCCGTGCGCAGGTGCAAGTCGCCGTTTTCCGCTTCGTAATAGCGGGCCGACGCCTCAATATCCTTGACTTCGTCTTCGCCCGGCAGGGTGACGTTGTAGATGGCCTTGACCCAGGCCCGTTCATCATCGGTGGGGTCGGTCAGGTCGACCCACACCGGTTCGGCATTTTCGAGGTCTGCGCGGCTGTCGATCGGCACCTGGTTGAGCCGGCCATTCTGTAATACAAAGACATTGATCATGCGCGCTCTCAGCCGGATGTGGGGTTATCGTGATGTGCTGGCGCTGGCGCCAAAAATGAAAACAGCGCAAGTGTACCCGCAAAGGCCTTTTCACGACCACCCCCGGCACGGCTTTTTCACGGAAAAAGTGCGGCGGTGCACCAAGGGAGGCGATTAAGATGCTGCGCCGCAATAGTGCCAATCAGGCAGCTTTAACTTTATGCAAAGGAATCGCCCCGCCATCAAGGCAATTCCGCCGCCCCCATGCGGCGCAGGATGACGCCCGTACGCCGGTTCAGATAACCGGTGTCGCGGTGGCGGTCGTAAAAGCGGGGGTTCGGCAGCATCACGGCCAATTTCGCCGCCTGCGCCGCGCTCAAGCCCGCCGCGCTGACCTTGTAATAGTGGCGTGCGGCCGCCTCGGCGCCGAAGGTGCCCGTGCCAAATTCCACCACGTTCAGATAAATCTCGAAAATGCGCTGCTTTTCCATCAGGTTTTCCAGCATATACGTGATGATCAGTTCCTGGCCCTTGCGCACATAGCTGCGCGAACCGGACAGGAACAGATTCTTCGCCAGCTGCTGCGTGATGGTGGAGCCGCCCGCCACGACTTTCTGCTTCTTGCTGTTCTTTTCATATGCCTTTTGCAAGGCTTCCCAGTCCACGCCTTCGTGCTCGGAAAAATTCGCGTCTTCCGAGGCGATGATGGCCCGTTTCAGATTGTTCGAAATGCGGTTGTACGGCACCCACGTCTGCTGGATCGTGGCATTCGGATTCTTTTCCTGCAAGACAGACAACTGTTCGCGCATGAAAGCCGTGCTGGAGGGGTTATGGTCGACCCACCACCAGATTTGCAGGAAGAAATACAGTTGCACGACGATGAAGGCCAGCACGGGCACGATGAACAGCCACTTGATCCAGCCGTAGCCACGGCCGCTCTTGCGCGTGCCCTTCTTGCCGGCGCTCACAGGCTGCCCCGCAATTGCGCCAGCAAATCCTGCGTCTGCGGCCGCACGCCGCGCCACACGTAAAACGATTCGGCCGCCTGCTCCACCAGCATGCCCAGGCCGTCGCGCACCTGCGCGCCATGCTGGGCGGCAAAATCCATGAAGACGGTGGGCCGGGCGCCGTACATCATGTCCAGCGCCAGGGTGCGGCTGCCGAAGATACCGGGCGGCACGGGCGGCAAGTCGCCCGCCAGGCTGGCCGAGGTGGCATTGATGACGATATCGAAGACGCCTTCCGGCTGCGTGAAAGCACCGGCGCGCAGCTGGCCGGGGTGCGCCAGCGCGTCGGCAAACTGCGCCACCAAAACCTCGGCCGTGGCCACGGTGCGGTTGGCAATGAACATTTCCTGCGGCCCCTGTTCCAGCAAAGGCAGCACGACGCCGCGCGCCGCGCCGCCCGCGCCCAGCAGCAGGACGCGCTTGCCGGCAATGCTCACGCCCGCGTTGCGCACGATGTCGGCCACCAGGCCCGCGCCATCGGTATTGTCGCCAAGAATGGTGTCGCCATCGAAACGCAGGGTATTGACGGCGCCGGCGGCCCTGGCCCGCGGCGTCAGCGCGGTGGCCAGCGCGCACGCGTCGAGCTTGAAGGGCACCGTCACGTTCGCGCCCTTGCCGCCCTCGGCGGCAAACGTGCGGGCCGCCAGCGCGAAGCCGTCGAGCGGAGCCAGGCGGCGCTCGTAGACCAACGCTTGTCCTGTCTGCAGGGCAAACGCGGCGTGGATCAGGGGGGACTTGCTGTGGGCGATGGGATTGCCGAAGACGCAATATTGATCGGGGTTCATCTCTTGCTTGTTCAATTGCTGCCGCCAGTCAGGTTAGCTTCCATTTTTTCTTCGCGGGTAAATTTGAAACGGGTGATGACGACCCACAGGTCATCTTTATCACTCGACAACATATTCGGTGGGAAACGGCCGAACGGCGCCGCGCGGCGCACGATGGCCAGGGCTGCCGCGTCCAGCGCGGGATTACCCGAGCTTTTTTCCACGCGGACGCCGCCCTCTTTCTGGTAAATCGTGCCATCCTGGAAGATGGGGATGTAGACGACCAGTTCGCCATACATCTTGCGGCCATTGTTTTGCGGGAAATTCAGGGTGCCGATTTCCTCGATACGCTTTTGCAAGGTCTTGTAATACATGGCATAGCCGACCTCCTGCGTACTGGGCGTAATAAAGGTCTTGCGCGGGCGCTTGTTCTGGTCTTCCACGGTCTGGCTGATCTCGGCTGCCATGCGGGCGATGGCCTTGCTGCTTTCCATCAAGTCCGAACCGGAGGCCAGGGGATTGGGCTTGTCTTTTTCCGTGACGGGCGCGGCGCTGTAGGGCGTCGCCTTGGCCGCCTGCGTCAGCAGTTCCTGCTGCTTCTGCTCCAACTCGGCGATGCGCCGCGCGCTGGCCTTGACGCTGTCGCCCTCTTCCACCTTGCGCATATCGGGCAAGGGCGACTTGGCGCGGCCCTTGTCGGCCTGGCCACCACCGTCGAGGTTGGCTTGTGCCAGGGCATCGGCCTTCAGCGGCTTGTCCGCATGCTTGGCATTGACCAGTATTACTTCCAGGCCGGGATCGGTGGCGACGGCCCGCTGCGGGGGCGGGGCGACAAAATGCATCGCCAGCAAGGCGCCGTGCGCCAGCAGCGATACCGCCACGGCGATCATCAGGAAACGATTCTCTCGGAAAGACTTCACGCGCAACCCAGTTAGCAACAAGCACACCATACAAGATGGCTGAATTCTACGTCAAAGGGCGACGCGGGAAACAGTTTTAGTCCCGTTTTTCACGCCGCCCCGCAGCCTTACTTGACCTCGGGCTCGCTGACCACGTCTTCGCTGGCCAGTTCCGCCACTTCCGCGTCCGCGTCGCTGACCTGGTTCGCCGCTTCCGGCGAGGCCTCCGCCGCCGCGTCGCCCTCTTCCGCGCCTTCGTCGTCCGATTCCTCTTCGTAGTCGAGCTCGGCATCGGCCGCCGCATCGGGCACGGCGGCGATTTCCAGCAAGCGCGCTTCGATGCTCAGGTCGACTTCATCCCAGCGCAAGAGATCCAGCTTGACCTGCGCACCGCGCGCCACCGATGGCATGCCCGGCAGCTTGATGACCAGCGGAATGTCGACCAGGCGCAAAATCTCGTCTTTCAGCACGACGGCATCGACCTGGCGCGCGTTTTCCTGGTGCAGCCAGCGCAAGCACCAGTAGCGTTCCATATTCGACTGGAAATCGCCATACGCTGCATACGCGGCGTCGAAGGCCGAGACGATGGCGAACAGGTTCGCATCGCGCGGCTTGAACGGGGCCACCAGCGGCGCCGTCACGCCATGCTCGGCGCAGGCGATGATTTGCCACTGGTTCACCAGGTCCGTGTAGCGGCGCAAGGGCGAGGTGCTCCACGCGTATTGATCCACGCCCAGGCCCTGGTGCGGCGCCGCATGGGTGACCATGCGCACCTGCATCTTTGCCGCCCAGCTATTGCCGCTGCCGCCGCCCTGGCTGCGGTAGATGCCGGGCACGCCATGGTCGTGCAGCATCTTGCCCCAGGTACTGTTGGCAAAAATCATCAATTCGGCGACGATCTTGTCCAGCGGCGCGCCACGCTTGCGGCGCGCCACGGTGACGATGTCGTTTTCCACATAAAAGTTGAAATCGACGCGGTTATTCTGTTCCGGCTTCAGGCCGAACGCTTCGCGCTTCTTCATGCGGCCCTGTTCCAGCTGCTGCGCCCATTGCCACAGGATGGCGAAGTCGGCCTTGTGCGGATAGTCTCCCTCGCCGCTGGCCAGGGTTTCCTCGTTGACCAGGTCGTCGAGCTGGTTATGGCGCAAGTTGCTGGCGATCGGCACCAGTTCGGCGCGCGTCTGCGTGCTGACCACGGCCCAGTCGGCTTTCGGGTCCAGAGTGGCGTACAGCGACAGGGCCGGGCACGTCGTGCCTTCCGCCAGGGTAAACGCATTGACGATTTCGTCCGGCAGCATGGTGATCTTGTCGCCCGGCATGTAGACGGTCGACATGCGCTGGCGCGCCATCTTGTCGATCACGTCTTCCGGACGGATGCCCAGGCCCGGCGCAGCGATGTGTATACCCACTTTCACGGTGCCATCCGGTAACGGTTGCACGGAGAAGGCATCGTCGATCTCGGTCGTGGTCACGTCGTCGATCGAGAAGGCGGCCACGTCGGCCAGCGGCAGCTTGGCCGTCACGGCGGGCACGGGCACGGTGGGGAAACCGGCGCCTTTCGGGAAGTTTTCGAAGAGGAACTTCGACAGGTGCAAGTCTTTCGGCGAAGCGATACCACCGACAGCCAGCATCAGGCGCGGCGGCGTCGTGTGCAATTCCGTGCACGCCGCTTCCAGCGCCTTGTATTCAATCGTGTTCTTGTCCGGCTTGAACAGCAATTGCAGCACCATGGGCTGCATCGAGGCGGGCAAGCGGTTCTGTTTCAGCTCTTCCACATAGCCTGCCTGCACCAGGGCCTGCTGCTTTTTCTTTTCGATGCCGGCCAATGCCGCCTTCAAGGACGCTTCCGGCGCCGCCTTGTAGCGGCCACGGCCCTTCTTGTAGAAATACACGGGCGCCGAATGCAGGGCGAGGATCAAGCCGGCCGCTTCCGGCGGCAAGGGGGCATGGCCGAAATACTCGGCGCCCAGCTCGGCAAAGCCGAACTCGTCTTCGCCCGCCACTTCCCACAGGAAATCGAGATCGATCTCGGCGGCAACAGCCTTGGCTTGCTCGAGCAACTCGGCCGGGGCCGGCTTTTCATACTGCAGCAGCACGTCCTTGACCTTGACCTTGGTGCGCTTGCCGCTGGCCATCTCGACCTGATACGCTTCACCCGCTTGCGACAGGACCGTGCCGACCTTGAAATCGCCGGATTCTTCAAAAAATAGATTCATTGTTATGCTTTGTTTATTAGTGTGTCGGTTGCAGCGGTGCGAGTGATGGACGTCAACTCGAGCACCGCCGGCAAAAATACTTCTGTTACCAGCAGCAATCCCTGGTGACGCTGATACAGGCAGCGGCGGGCAAAAAACAGCGACTTGTCGTTGGCGCGCCGCCCTTCCAATGCCAGCGCCGCCTGCGCCCGCTGCACCAGCGGGTGCCCGGCACGCAAGCGGGCAAATTCCAGTGCACCGCGGCGTACCATGCGGTCGCCAAACAGCGTCGTGCCCAGCGAACGCTCGCCCAGCGCGGAAAACAAAGGCCAGTCCGTGGCCGTCGCCTGCATGGGCACGACGGTATGGCCAAACACGGCCGGTCTGTTATCACAACGCAACAGCACTTCGCGCTCCCATACCCGGCCCGCGCGGTGCAAACCAATGATGGCGGCCTCGTCGCTCAAGCAGCGTGCCGTTTCCTGATGCAAACATTGCACGCGGAACGCCTGGCTATGCGCTTTCAGCTTGGCCGTCAGCGAACCGCCGCCCGTGAGCCAGTGGCGCAGGGCCGGCGGCGCATTGACGGCGTTCACGTGCGCATGCCATTGCGCCTGCCGCAGCGAACCCGGCCTCACTGGGCAGAGTCCGCGTCGATGCCGCAAAAGGCCAGCACGGGCGCCACGTATGCGGCAAATTCGCTGATGCCATGGTCGCTGCCGTCGATGACGCACTGCCGCGCACCCTGATAATGCGCCACCATATCGCGGTAGTCGAGCACTTCATCGCCGGTGGCGGCGATCAGGAAGTAACGTTGCGACTCAGTAATTTTCTCTACAGCAAAGGTTCCAAGTTCGGCGATGTATTCGCGCTTGAACTCGAATGGCTTGTCCGAATGGAACTCCGTCGTCACGCCCACATGCTGCTCCAGGTCGATCAGGGGCACGATGGCAGGATTGAGCAGCACGGCGCGGCAACCGAGCCGCTCGGCCAGCCAGGTGGCGTAATAGCCGCCCAGCGAGGAGCCGATAATCGTCAGGTCGGCCGGCGCCACGTCTTTCACTAATGACAAGGCCAATTCAATGGCCAGCTTGGGCGAAGCCGGCAATTGCGGGCACAGCCACTGTGCTTCGCGGCCCAGCGCCTGCATCTGCGCGGCCAGCAGGCGCGACTTCATCGACAGGGGCGACGAGCGGAATCCATGCAGGTACAGAATCATCGACCCAGCGCCTCCAGCAATTTCTGGTGCACGCCGCCAAAGCCGCCGTTGCTCATGACGACGATCTGGTCGCCGGGACGGGCGCTGGCGGCCACGGCGGCCACGAGGGTATCGATGTCTTCATAGGCGCTGGCAATCTTGCCCAGCGGCGCCAGCGCGTCGCCCAGACTCCAGCCCAGCGCGGCATGACTGCCAAAACCGAAGACCAGGTCCGCATCCTTGAGGCTGCCCGGCAACGCCTCTTTCATGGCGCCCAGCTTCATGGTGTTCGAGCGCGGTTCCAGCACGGCCAGGATGCGGCCGCTGTCGCCTATCTTCTGGCGCAAGCCGCCCACGGTGGTGGCAATGGCCGTCGGATGGTGCGCGAAATCGTCGTACACGGTGATGTCGTTGACCACGCCGCGCACTTCCATGCGGCGCTTGACGCTCTCGAACGTGGCCAGCGAAGCGCACGCCTGGGCAATGGGCACACCCACGTGGCGCGCGGCGGCGATGGCCGCCAGCGCATTGCTGCGGTTGTGCTTGCCCGTGAGCGCCCAGGCCACATGGCCTTCCTGCTGGCCATTGAAGAAGACGTCGAAGCTGCCGTCGGCCTGCTCTTGCAGTTGCCAGTGAGCATCTTGACCAAAACTTTCCTGTTCGCTCCAGCAACCGCGCGCCAGCACGCGCTGCAGCGATGCTTCGTCGCCGTTGTACACGAGGCGGCCGATGCCGGGCACGGTACGCACCAGATGGTGAAATTGCGTCTCGATCGCGTGCAGATCGGGGAAGATGTCGGCGTGATCGTATTCCAGGTTATTCATGACGGCCGTCTTCGCGTGGTAATGCACGAATTTGCTGCGCTTGTCGAAGAAGGCTGTGTCGTACTCATCGGCTTCGATGACGAAGAAGTCCGACTCGGCGCTCTTGCCGTCGATCTTGCCGCTGAGGCGGGCGGAAATGCCAAAGTTCATCGGCACGCCGCCGATCAAAAAGCCCGGCGCGTAGCCCGCGTCTTCGAGTATCCAGGCCAGCATGGCTGATGTTGTCGTCTTGCCATGCGTGCCGGCCACCGCCAGCACCCACCGATTGCGCAGGATGTGTTCGCCGATCCATTGCGGGCCAGATACATAGGGCAGGCTGCGGTTGAGGATTTCTTCCACCAGCGGGTTGCCGCGCGAGACGACATTGCCAATCACATACAAATCCGGGTTCAGCTTGGTCTGTTCCGGATCGAACCCCTGGATCAGTTCGATTCCCTGCGATTCCAGCTGAGTGCTCATCGGCGGATAGACGTTGGCATCGCAACCGGTGACTTTATGGCCGGCTTCCTTGGCCAGGACGGCCAGGCCGCCCATGAAGGTACCGCAAATACCGAGAATATGAATATGCATGTGATCAGTGCGAAAGGTGCACGCTTAAGTAAGTAAGACGGTGAGATAAAAAACAGCAAGTGCAGGATTTTACCTGACGCCATGACTTTTTCCGCTTCGGAGTATCATCTCGCTCATGACGAACGATGCATTTGACGATAGCGCGCAGTTGCGCCTGGAAATCGCCGCCGCTGCCGCGCGCCTCGTGGCGCAGGATGGCGCCGACTATGGCAGCGCCAAGCGCAAGGCGGCGCGGCAAGTCCTCGGTGACGCGCCGAACCTGACCAATGTACTGCCTGACAACGACATGATCGAAGAACAGGTGCGGCAATACAATGCCCTGTTCCTGGCCGACAGCCAGCCGGCGCGCCTGTTCCAGCTGCGCACGATTGCGCTGCAGGTCATGGAAGCGTTGCAACAATTTCATCCCCTGCTCAGCGGCCCCGTGCTCAATGGCACGGCCGGCCCCCATGACGAGATCTATTTGCAGCTGTTTGCCGAGAGCGCCAAGGAAATCCACATCTTCCTGCTGAATAAAAATGTCGTGCTCGACATGTCGGAAAGCCCGCATTTCAAGGGAGCGCGTTATGATGCGGTCGAGACAGCCAGTTTCTTGTGGAAAAACGAAGGCGTGCACGCCGCCATGTATGAGCTCGACGATATGCGCGGCGCGCTGAAAGCCAAGGCGGACGGCAAGGTGCTGCGCACCGATATCGCCGGGCTGCGTAGCCTGCTGGCCGCCAGCCTTGCCGATGGCGTGCCGGCTGCCGACTAACATTGATATAGATAAAGTTATGACAAAAAAGAATTGGATCGCCTGCGCCATCGTCGCGCTGATGTTTGGCGGCATGGGCGCCTACGTCGGTTTAAGCAAGGAAAAAGCGAAAGCAGCGGGACCGCTGACGACCACGATCGCGCCAGGCGCGACGGGCCCCGTCAACGAGCTGTATGCGCTGTCCTTGCCGGACGCGGCGGGCGCCACGCAAGCCTTGTCGCAATGGAAAGGCAAGAATTTGCTGGTCAATTTCTGGGCGCCGTGGTGCCCTCCTTGCGTGGAAGAAATGCCGGAGTTATCCGAAGTGCAAGGCCACTATGCGGCAAAAAACCTGCAGGTGATCGGCATCGGCATCGATTCGGCCAGCAATATTGCCACTTTTGCCAGCAAATTCAAGATTGCCTATCCCGTGTATGTCTCCGGCATGAGCGGCACCGACCTGTCGCGCCATTTTGGCAATGCCACGGGCGGTTTGCCGTTTACGGTGCTGATCGGCGCCGATGGCGAAGTCAAAAAGACCTATCTGGGCCGCTTGAAATTTGATCAGTTACGCGCCGATCTGGATAAATTGTAAATTCGGAGCGTGCTTTTTTCTCTTGCCAATGCGTATCTTTGGCGGCAAAATGCGGAACTTTCGCTAAAACGGTCTTCCATACATGGCAAAAAACCTCCTTCTGCTCAACGGTCCCAACCTGAATTTGCTGGGAACGCGCGAGCCTGAGGTCTACGGCGCCAGCACCTTGGCCGATATCGAGCAGGCAGCAATGGCGCAAGCCATGGCGGCCGGTGCCGACCTGGTCTGCTTTCAAAGCAACCACGAAGGCGCGCTGATCGACCGCATCCATGCCGCGCGAGCGGAAGGGATCGATGCCATCGTCATCAATCCGGGCGGCCTGACCCATACCAGTGTTGCCTTGCGCGATGCGCTGGCCGGGGTCGCCATCCCGTTCGTGGAAGTCCATATCTCGAATATTTATCAACGCGAAACGTTTCGACATCACTCATTTCTCAGCGCGATCGCGCAGGGGACGATCTGCGGGCTAGGTATCGATGGATATCGGTTTGCCATCGACTTTGCGCTTAAAAAACGTTAATCTACGCGATCTGCACGCATTTAGCGCGGCGATAGGCTCTTGGACATCACCGCATCACTCATAAAACAAACTACATTCCTAGGGGTTTTACATGGATCTACGAAAACTCAAGACCTTGATCGACCTGGTCGCCGAATCGGATATCGCAGAGCTGGAAGTTACCGAAGGCGAAAGCAAGGTTCGCATCGTCAAATCGTCGGCCATGCCGCAAAACCAGATGGTCATGATGCAGCCGCAAGGCATGCAAGCGCAATACCAGCCAGCCGCGCCAGCCGCCGCTCCCGCTGCGGCACCTGCCGTCGTGGTCGCCGCCGAGCCAACGGGCTATGTGGTCAAGTCGCCGATGGTCGGCACCTTCTATCGTTCCTCCGCTCCTGGCAGCGCCGCCTATGTTGAAGTGGGCTCGACCGTCAAGGAAGGTGATACCCTGTGCATCATCGAAGCGATGAAGCTGCTGAATGAAATCGACTCCGATAAAGCCGGCGTCGTGACCCAGATCCTGGTCGAAAACGGCCAACCGGTCGAATTCGGTCAACCCTTGTTTGTGATCGGCTAAAACCCAGTCCACACGGCCGGCAACGGCCGTTTGCAGTTTTAGCCCCTCACACTTGTTGTTTCGCCGGCTCGCCGGCTCTCACAGACATACGCGAACCTACCATGTTTGAAAAAATCCTGATTGCCAACCGTGGTGAAATTGCCCTCCGTATTCAGCGCGCCTGCCGCGAAATGGGCATTAAAACGGTTGTAGTCCACTCCGAAGCCGACAAGGACGCGAAATACGTCAAGCTGGCCGACGAATCCGTTTGTATCGGCCCGGCACAGTCGACCCTGAGCTACCTGAACATGCCCGCCATCATCAGCGCCGCTGAAGTGACGGATGCGCAAGCGATTCACCCAGGCTATGGCTTCCTGTCGGAAAATGCCGACTTTGCCGAACGCGTCGAGAAATCGGGCTTCGTCTTCATCGGTCCCCGCTCCGAATCGATCCGCCTGATGGGCGATAAAGTATCGGCCAAGCAAACCATGATCAAGGCTGGCGTACCGTGCGTACCCGGCTCCGAAGGCGCGTTGCCGGACGATCCGAAAGCGATCGTGCAAATTGCCCGCAAGATCGGCTACCCGGTCATCATCAAGGCCGCCGGCGGCGGTGGCGGACGCGGCATGCGCGTGGTGCACACGGAAGCGGCCCTGATCAACGCCGTGGCGATGACCAAGACGGAAGCGGGCACCGCTTTCGGCAACCCTGAAGTGTATATGGAGAAGTACCTGGAAAATCCGCGCCACGTGGAAATCCAGATCCTCGCCGACGAACACAAGAACGCCGTCTGGCTGGGCGAGCGCGACTGCTCCATGCAGCGCCGCCACCAGAAAGTGATCGAAGAAGCACCGGCGCCGGGCATCCCGCGCAAACTGATCGAGAAAATTGGCGACCGTTGCGCCGAAGCATGCCGCAAGATCGGCTACCGCGGCGCCGGCACGTTTGAATTCCTGTACGAAAACGGCGAGTTCTATTTCATTGAAATGAATACCCGCGTGCAAGTGGAGCATCCCGTCACCGAGATGATCACCGGCATCGACATCGTGCAAGAACAGATCCGCATCGCCGCCGGCGAAAAACTGCGTTTCCGCCAGCGCGACGTCTTGCTGTCGGGTCACGCCATCGAGTGCCGCATCAATGCGGAAGACCCGTTCAAGTTCACGCCATCGCCAGGCAAGATCGTGTCCTGGCATGCGCCGGGCGGCCCTGGCATCCGCGTCGACTCGCACGCCTACGCCGGCTACTATGTGCCGCCGCATTACGACTCGATGATCGGCAAAGTGATCGCTTACGGCGCCACGCGCGAACAAGCGATCCGCCGCATGCAGATCGCCCTGTCCGAAATGGTGGTCGAAGGCATCAACACGAATATCGCCCTGCACCGCGAACTGATGATCGACGCGCGCTTCATCGAAGGCGGCACCAACATTCACTATCTGGAACAGAAGCTGGCCGACATGCCGGACCTGGGCAAGAACCTGAATGGCGGCAGCCCCAGCATCGCCAAGAAGTCCGAAATCAAGGCGGGCGCATGAGCTGGACGGAAATCGTCATCGAAATCGCCCGTGACAACGCCGAGGCCATGTCCGACGCGTTGATGGAAGCGGGTGCCCTGTCGGTATCGGTGGAAGACGCCGATGAAGGCACGGATGCCGAGCAGCCGCTGTTTGGCGAGCCCGGCATGGAACCGAAGGAAGCGGCGTGGGAACGCAGCCGCGTGGTGGCGCTGACGGACGTCGACGCCGACCAGGCCGCCATCGTGGCCGCCGCTGCGCAAGCGGTCGGCATGACGGAAGTGCCCGCCTTTAGCATGCGCCCCGTGGAAGAGCAGGACTGGGTGCGTTTGACCCAGTCGCAATTCGCACCGATTCACATCGGCAAGAATATCTGGGTCGTGCCCAGCTGGCACGAGGCACCGGATCCAAGCGGTCTGATCCTGGAACTGGACCCGGGCCTGGCCTTCGGCACGGGCAGCCATCCGACCACGCGTCTGTGCATGGAATGGCTGGAAGCCCATCCGGCCCCAGGCAAGACCGTGCTCGACTACGGTTGCGGTTCCGGCATCCTGGCCATGGTGGCCAAGAAACTCGGTGCGCAAACGGTGGCCGGCGTCGACATCGACCCGCAAGCGATCGAATCGGCGCGCGACAATGCCGAGCGCAACCAGTGCGAGATCGAATATTTCTTGCCAGACACGTTTGCCACGTCGGCACACGCCACGGCCAAGTTTGACATCGTCGTCGCCAATATCCTGTCGAGCCCATTGAAGCTGATGGCGCCGATGCTCTCCGGCCGTGTCGCCGACGGCGGCGCCCTGATCCTGTCCGGCGTGCTGGCGCGCCAGGCGGAAGAAGTGGCCGCTGCCTACGCACCGTTCATCCAGCTGGGTGTATGGGCCGAGCAAGACGGCTGGGTGGCCCTGCATGGCCGCCTGGGTGCAACGCAAGCGCCTGCGCCCCGCGCGGAAGGTGCATAAGCACAGCAATGGCCCTCGCCACCAAATGCCCCCATTGCAACACGATATTTCGGGTCGCTGCTGACCAGTTGAAGTTACGTGGGGGCATCGTGCGCTGTGGCACGTGCAGGGAAGTGTTTGACGGCAATGCCGCGCTGGTCGATCCAGCCGCGGCATCGCCGTTTTTAACATCCGCTCCCGGTACTGCCGCCCCGCCGTCAAGCAGTTATCTGGCCGACAACAGCCTGCCGTCCGCCACGGACGACGAACCCATCTACTCCCTCGACTTCGACACCTCGTTTGACCCGTTTGGCATCCTGCCGGAAACGGCGAAGCTCAAGGATGACGCGGACGATGGCGAGCACATCGAGCTGGATCTCGACGTCAGCCTGCCTGAAGAGGCAGCAGCCGACGCACCACCCGAACTCCCCGAAGAAACACCGGCAGAAACACCGGCCGAGCTGCCCGAACCACCGTTGCCCCAGCCAATGGCGCCCTTCAAGCGCCGCCAGGTCGATGACGCGCCCGCCTTTGCCACGTATTTGCGCGATAGCCGCCGCGAACCGAATCTGGAAACTGGCGCCGCAGCGGCGCCGCCCGCGACCGAAAAAGTCAGCCTGGACAAGCCCGTGCCGCCTGCGCCTGCCGCAGCCAGCCCCGCGCGCCGCGAACCCACGCTGGCCGACCATGCCTTCACGCCGCTGCCCGCCGCCGTTGCGCCGGCGCCAGCCGATGAGCAGGAAGAACCGGTCCTGCCGCCAGCCGACGACGAACCGGCTTTCGTCACCCAGGGCCGGCGCCGCGAACAGAGCAGCAAGGCCCTGCGCGTGGCCATGGCCGCCGGCTCGGTGGTACTGCTGCTTTTATTATTCCTGCAGGTAATGACCACCTTCCGCAATCCGCTGGCGGCGCAATTTCCGCAGTGGAAGCCGACCCTGGTCACGCTGTGCAAGCTCAGCGGCTGCCAGGTCGACTTGCCGGCGCAGATCGAGGCGCTGGCCATCGAGCAGGGCGAGCTGCAGACCCTGAAGGAACAGACGTTTTCCTACGTCTCGCTGCTGCGCAACCAGAGCCGCAGCGTGCAAGCCTGGCCCAGCATCGAACTGATCCTCAACGACGCGAACGACAAGCCCCTCTTGCGCCGCGTGATCGCGCCGCGCGACTATCTGCCGGCCACTATCGACGTGAACGCGGGGTTTGCGCCGCGCTCGGAACAAACCATCAAACTGTATTTTGCATTAGACCAGCTCACGGCGTCTGGCTACCATATCGCCATCTTTTACCCTTAACAGGCACTATCATGACCAAAACATCGCTGATCTGCGGCTCGCTTGCCACCGACACCATCATGCAATTCCCTGGCCGCTTCGGCGAATCCCTGCTGGCCGACCAGCTGCACAAGGTGAACGTCTCCTTCCTCGTGCCCACCATGCGCACGGAGTTCGGCGGCTGCTCGGGCAACATCGCCTATAGCCTGAAAATGCTGGGCGGCGACCCGCGCATCGTCGGCGTGATGGGGCAAGACAGTGCCGCCTACCTGGAGCGCCTGCAAAAGCTGGGCATTTCCACCGCCAACATCCTGATCAAGGCCGACAGCTACAACGCGCAGTGCTTCGTCACGGCCGATGCGGACAATAATCAGATCAACGCCTTCCACCCGGGCGCCATGTCGTTCGCGCATGAAAACCCGATCGCCAATGCAGGCCCGGCCAAGGTCGCCATCATTTCGCCGGACGGCGACCAGGGCATGCTCAAGCACGCCGCCGACCTGGCCGAGCTGGGCATTCCCTTCATGTTCGATCCGGGCCAGCAGTTGCCACGCTTCAATGGCGAACAGTTGATCGACTTCATCAACAAGGCCACGTATGTGTCGGCCAACGATTATGAGATGGAAATGTTGATGGAACGCACGGGCTTGACCCTGCCGGACATCGCCAGCCGCCTGGAAGCGCTGATCGTCACGCGTGGCGAAAAAGGTTCGGAGATCTATACGGACGGCAAGCGCATCGACATTCCAGTCGTGACCGCCAAGGAAGTGCTGGACCCGACCGGCTGCGGCGACGCCTACCGTGCCGGCTTGCTGTTCGGCATCACCAACGACCTGGGCTGGGAAACCAGCGGCCGTCTGGCCAGCCTGCTGGGCGCCATCAAGATCGCTACCCAGGGCGCGCAAAACCATGTGTTTACGCCGGAGAGCATCGCCGAGCAGTTCGAAGCGGCGTTTGGTTACCGCTATTAATATGTAGGTCGGGTTCGTGGGGGATGTCGGGTTACGCTACGCTAACCCGACCTACGCCCTCACATCACCATCATCGCAGCACAATAATCATCCCCACCAGCACTTGCGCAATCTGCAGCAGGATCAGCGCCACCAGCAGCGACAAATCCAGACTGCCTACCAGCGGCACCACCTTGCGGATCGGACGCAGCAGCGGCTCGTTCAGGGCCCGTACGAACGGCGCCAGCGGCGCATGCGGGTTGACCCAGCTGAAGATGGCTTCGATGATCAGCAAGGCCATGAAACCGTAGAGTATCCATTGCAGGAAGCGTTGCAGCGACTTGAGCAGCACAACTTCGACGGGAGCGCCGGAAATAAACAGCACCGAGCTGGCCAGCAGCACGATCAGGAAGGCGCCGATCAGGCTGGCCCAGTCATACCCGCCCACGCCCGGTACCACGCGGCGCAGGGGGCGCACCAGCCAGTCGGACAATTGAAACGTGAATTGCGCCACCGACGAGGGCGGCCGCACGCGCACCGCCTGCATCCAGAAGCGCAGCAGTAACACGCCGCCCAGCAAGGTGGCGATGGTATCAACGATCAATGTAAGGATAACGATCAGCACGACTAATTCTCCAAAAAAAAACCGCTGTGTGATTGAGTCACACAGCGGCGTGTTGCCTCATCCAGGCACCCGTATCGTTGGAATTACGATGGGCGGGTGCTGGTTGGGAATGGCCAGGCTGCAGCCGGTGCCAACACGGTTTTTGCTACAGGTGCGATAGGTGCCGATGGCTTGGCGACAGGAGCTGCCTTCTTCGGTGCGGCCTTTTTAGGCGCGGCCTTCTTGGCGGCTGGCTTGGCGGCCACGGCGGCTGGTGCCGCTGGAGCTGCTGCCGGCGCTGCTGCTGGTGCGGCTGCCACGACTGGCGCTGCGGCTGGTTTGGCGGCTGGCTTGGCGGCAGGTTTCGCTGCTGCTTTCGCTGCCGGCTTCGCTGCTACCTTGGCCGCTGGCTTCGCTGCTGGCTTGGCTGCTGGCTTCGCCGCTGCTTTGGCCGCTGGCTTGGCTGCAGGTTTCGCTGCTGCTTTTGCCGCAGGCTTGGCTGCAGGTTTCGCTGCGACCTTGGCCGCTGGCTTGGCTGCAGGCTTGGCTGCAGCTTTTGCTGCTGGCTTCGCTGCTACCTTGGCTGCTGGCTTGGCTGCCGCTTTTGCTGCTGGCTTCGCTGCTGCCTTGGCCGCTGGCTTCGCCGCAGCTTTTGCTGCTGGCTTGGCTGCTGCTTTGGCCGCTGGCTTGGCTGCCGCTTTGGCTGCTGGCTTCGCTGCTGCCTTGGCGACGACTTTTTTCGCTGCTGGCTTGGCTGCCGCTTTGGCGGCCGGTTTCGCTGCTGCCTTGGCTGCAGGTTTCGCTGCGGCTTTTTTCACTGCTGGCTTGGCTGCTGCCTTGGCCGCTGGCTTGGCTGCTGCCTTGGCCGCTGGCTTGGCTGCAGCTTTTGCTGCTGGCTTCGCTGCTGCCTTGGCGACGACTTTTTTCGCTGCTGGCTTGGCTGCTGCCTTGGCGGCCGGTTTCGCTGCCACCTTGGCTGCAGGTTTCGCTGCGGCTTTTTTCACTACTGGTTTGGCTGCTGCCTTGGCGGCCGGTTTTGCTGCGGCTTTTGCTGCTGGCTTGGCGGCCGGTTTGGCTGCGGCTTTTTTCGCGACAGGCTTGGCTGCCGGTTTCGCTGCGGCTTTCGCTGCTGGCTTGGCTGCCGGTTTTGCTGCTGCCTTGGCCGCAGGTTTCGCTGCGGCTTTCGCTACTGGCTTGGCAGCCACTTTTGCTGCAGGCTTGGCTGCGGCTTTGGCAGCCGGTTTTGCTGCTGGTTTCGCTGCGGCTTTGGCAGCTGGTTTAGCGGCAACCGTCTTCGCTGCGGCTGCCGGCTTCTTCGCGGCAGGAGCAGCCTTGGCGGCTGGTTTCTTTACTTCTGATTTCTTAGCGGCTGTTGCCATTTGTCTCTCCTTCATCTGAGATGAGAAATTTAAGCTACAAGATTTAAACCCGTCCGACCCACCACAGGGATAGGCCAGGCGAATTATTCATCGGCACAAACGGTCGTTTGCGCTAATGAATTCGGCACCAGCTGAACTGCTGCAACTCCTCACGTTTGCAGCACTTCAGCCATCGTCGGTGCCACCCTGCTTTATCTCGCAGCTGGTGGCAAAGTCTGAATTCGGTCATTCGTTTTCGATGCCGTGCGTTTTTTCGCTCCTCGCATCGCGCTCGCCACAACACCGATGCGTCAAATAAAAAACCGCCATGCCTGAAAAAATTCGGGCACGGCGGCAGACGAAAACGGTGTGGTTTTGTGCATATCCGTGTAAATCTGTATCCCTGTTTTGCGAGGTTTTTTCGCTACCGCGCTGGTTAAAAAACCCCGCATTCTAACGCTCGCATTTGCAATCTCATAAAGTACACGAAAACCTTGTCAATGCGCAACCGGCACGACACGTTTTCGCCCGCTTTTTTGCACGATACGCGTGCTATCGCACAATCGCGCGGCAAATGCCGCCGCCAGCGTCTCCGGAAATGCTTTTTCGGGTGTGCGATGCGGCCATGCGCGGCATCCGGAAATCCTGGCGCAGGCCTCGTCGCATGCACCGATGATGCGCGCATTTTTGCGCCGCCACGCACGCAAAAAAAAAGCGCCGTCACGATGACGGCGCTTGTTGGCGTAGCCTGAAAAAGGATTACTCCCAGTTCAACGCACCACCCGTTTGATACTCGGTCACGCGGGTCTCGAAGAAGTTGCGTTCCTTCTTCATGTCGATCATTTCGCTCATCCACGGGAATGGATTTTCTTCCTGAGCGAACAGCGGCTCGATGCCGATCTGCTGCGCGCGGCGGTTGGCGATGAAGCGCAAATAGCCCTTGAACATCGGCGCGTTCAGACCCAGCACGCCGCGCGGCATGGTGTCTTCCGCGTACGCGTATTCCAGTTCCACGGCCTTCATGAACAGATCCTTGATCTCTTCGCGGAAGGCGGCCGTCCACAACTGCGGATTTTCCATCTTGATCGTGTTGATCAAGTCGATGCCGAAGTTACAGTGCATCGATTCGTCGCGCAGGATGTACTGGTACTGCTCGGCCGCGCCCATCATCTTGTTCTGGCGGCCCAGCGCCAGGATCTGCGTGAAGCCGACATAGAAGAACAGGCCTTCCATCAGGCAGGCAAACACGATCAGGGATTTCAGCAGCTTCTGGTCGTTTTCCACCGTGCCGGTGACGAAGGCCGGGTCGGTCAGGGTGTTGATGAACGGGATCAGGAATTCATCCTTGTCGCGGATCGACTTGACTTCGTTGTAGGCGTTGAAGATCTCGCCTTCGTCCAGGCCCAGCGATTCGACGATGTACTGGTAGGCGTGCGTGTGGATCGCTTCCTCGAACGCCTGGCGCAGCAGGTACTGGCGGCACTCGGGCGCCGTGATGTGGCGGTAGGTACCCAGCACGATGTTGTTGGCGGCCAGCGAGTCGGCCGTCACGAAGAAGCCCAGGTTGCGCTTGACCAGGCGGCGCTCGTCGTCCGTCAGGCCGTTCGGGTTTTTCCACAGCTCGATATCGCGCTGCATGTTCACTTCCTGCGGCATCCAGTGGTTGGCGCAGCCGGCCAGGTATTTGTCCCACGCCCACTTGTACTTGAACGGCACCAGCTGGTTGACGTCCGTCTTGCCGTTGATGATGCGCTTGTCGTCGGCATTCACGCGGCGCGCCACTTGCTCGGCGTTCGCTTCGGACGGCTCGGCGCCGGCCGGCAGGTTCAAATCGGTATTTCCCAACGGCGCTTGCTGCGCCGGACGCGGCACAGCTGCCGACGTGGTTTCATCATCCCAAGACAACGACATATTCTTCTTCCTTTCCATGCCGGCGAGCCGGCGATCCGCAACAGGCCCGTTGAATCGGACAATACGGACATTGACAACATTGAATCAGCCCAGAAGTTCTGGGCTGACAACTAAAATCTTACTGGCAGGCTTCGCACTCTTCGAAACCGTCATCACCCGGACGCAGGTAGCAGGCTTCGCCATCGGCATCGTCCGCCGCCGCTGCCACTACCGGCGCCACGGCCACTGCTGCTGCCGCCACGACCGCTGCCTGGGCGCTCTGTGCGCTGGCCGACATGCCGCCATCGACTGCCACGGCGTTCAGCGCGCCCGTCTTGGAAGTCGATTTCTCCATGTGAGTGGCGGCGATGGTGCGCAGGTAGTAGGTGGTTTTCAGGCCACGCAGCCATGCCAGCTTGTAGGTCTCGTCCAGTTTCTTGCCCGAAGCGCCAGCCATGTAGATGTTCAGCGACTGGGCCTGGTCGATCCACTTCTGGCGACGCGAAGCCGCTTCCACCAGCCAGCTTGGCGACACTTCAAAGGCGGTGGCGTAGATGTCGCGCAGGTCTTGCGGGATGCGGTCGATCTTCACCAGCGAGCCGTCGAAGTATTTCAGGTCGGAGATCATGACTTCATCCCACAGGTCGCGCGCCTTCAGGTCGCGCACCAGGTAGCCGTTGATCTCGGTGAATTCGCCCGACAGGTTCGATTTCACGTACAGGTTCTGGAACGTCGGCTCGATACAGGCCGAGACGCCGATGATGTTCGAAATCGTCGCCGTCGGGGCAATCGCCACGCAGTTCGAGTTGCGCATGCCGAACTTGGCGATGCGCTCGCGCACCGGCGTCCAGTCCATGGCCGACGAGGAATCGACTTCCAGGTAACCGCCGCGCTCTTCGGCCAGCAATTTGACCGAGTCCTGTGGCAGGATGCCGCGGTCCCACAGCGAACCGGCGTACGATTCATAGCGGCCGCGCTCTTCGGCCAGTTCCGTCGACGCCAGGTAGGCGTAGTAGCAGACGGCTTCCATCGAGGTGTCGGCGAAGCTGACAGCCGCGTCCGAGGCGAACGGCACGCGCATCATGTGCAGGCAGTCCTGGAAGCCCATGATGCCCATGCCGACCGGACGGTGGCGCATGTTCGAGTTGCGCGCCTTGTCGACGGCGTAGTAGTTGATGTCGATGACGTTGTCGAGCATGCGCATGGCGGTGCGGATGGTCTTGGCCAGCTTGACGTGATCGAGCTTGCCTTCCTTCATGTGCGCCGGCATGTTCACGGAACCGAGGTTGCAGACGGCGATTTCGTCAGGGCCCGTGTTCAGCGTGATTTCCGTGCACAGGTTCGAGCTGTGGACGACGCCGACGTGCGACTGCGGGCTGCGGATGTTGCACGGATCCTTGAACGTGATCCATGGGTGGCCCGTTTCAAACAGCATCGACAGCATCTTGCGCCACAGATCCAGCGCCGCGATCTTCTTGAAGACGCGGATTTCGCCGGCGGCGGCCTTGGCTTCGTAGCCCAGGTAAGCCTGCTCAAAAGCCTTGCCGACCTTGTCGTGCAGGTCTGGCGTGTCCGACGGCGAGAACAGCGTCCAATCGCCTTTTTCCATGACGCGCTTCATGAACATGTCGGGAATCCAGTTCGCCGTGTTCATGTCGTGCGTGCGGCGGCGGTCGTCGCCCGTGTTCTTGCGCAGGTCGAGGAATTCCTCGATGTCCATGTGCCAGGTTTCCAGGTAGGCGCAGACGGCGCCCTTGCGCTTGCCGCCCTGGTTGACTGCCACGGCCGTGTCGTTGACCACTTTCAGGAACGGCACCACGCCTTGCGACTTGCCGTTGGTGCCCTTGATGTGGGCGCCCAGGGCGCGCACCGGCGTCCAGTCGTTACCCAGGCCGCCGGCAAACTTGGCCAGCAGCGCGTTGTCCTTGATGGCGTCGTAGATGCCTTCCAGGTCATCGGAGACGGTGCTCAGGTAGCACGACGACAGCTGCGAGCGCAGGGTGCCCGAATTGAACAGGGTCGGGGTCGAACTCATGAAGTCGAACGAGGACAGCAGGCTGTAGAACTCGATGGCGCGCGCTTCGCGGTCCGCCTCGTTCAGCGCCAGGCCCATGGCCACGCGCATGTAGAACGCCTGCGGCATTTCGATGCGCACGTCCTGGATGTGCAGGAAGTAGCGGTCGTACAGGGTTTGCAGGCCGATGTAGCCGAATTGCAAGTCGCGGTCGGCGACGATGGCTTTGGCCAGGCGCTCCAGGTCGAAACTGGCGAGTACCGGGTTCAGCAGCTCGGCGGCGATGCCCTTGGCGATATATTGCGGGAAATACGTCAGATATTCGGCGGCGGCGGCCGCTTGCGGCACTTCCTTGCCGAACACTTCCTTGCGCACCGTGTGCAGCAGGATGCGGGCCGTGACCTGGCTGTAGGCCGGGTCTTTTTCCATCAGCGCGCGCGCCGCCAGGATGGCCGACTTGTGCAGCTCTTCGACGGGCACGCCGTCGTACAGGTTCTTCACCGTTTCAGCCAGGATGGCGTCGGCATCGACGTGCTTTTCCAGGCCTGCGCAGGCGGCGTTGATCAGGTCGCGCACTTCCTGCATGTCCAGCAGGCGGCGCACGCCGTTGTCGGTGACATTTAATTGTGGTGCGGAAACTTGTGCGGACGCGCCTTGCGCTTCCTTCTGCAGGCGGCGCTCTTCCATGTGCTTGGCGCGGTACAGCACGTAGGCACGCGCCACATCGTGCTCGCCCGAACGCATCAGCGACAGTTCCACCTGGTCTTGCACGTCTTCGATATGGAAGGTGCCGCCGCCCGGATGGCGGCGCACCAGCGCGGCGACGACGCCGTCCGTCAGTTGCTCCACCAGTTCGCGGATGCGTGCCGAGGCGGCGCCCTGGCCGCCGTTAACGGCCAAAAACGCCTTGGTCATGGCGATGGCGATCTTCGAAGGCTCAAATGCCACCACCGCGCCGTTGCGGCGGATGATGCGATAGTCGCCCAGTGCCGCGCCCGTGCTCGCCACGCTGTTGGCCGCGCCTGGCGCTGGCGATACTGGCGTTGGATGGATGGAAATATCTTGTGGTGATTGCATTGAAGCTCCCGTTGTCAGCTAAAGTCAGCCTGCAGTTTTGCTGCCGCGTGTGTTGTTGAATAGAACGCCCGATGGTCAGGGTTTCTTCAGGTATTTGTTGCTAAATAGTAAATTTATAATGCATAAAACAGGTCAGTATCCATAGCGCCACACCGTACTGCCCGGCTGGCGCGAAACACGATCAAGGGTGATAAACCGCCAGTTCCAGTGCTTTATCAGCAATCCGGATAGCTTTGACAATAATTCTGAAAACGTCTGTGATGGCACTAGATATAGTCTTTACATCCAACTTCTGCACTAATTGTAGTGCCCATCGAAGGGCGATGCAATAGTTTTCCAGCATCCGCCGGCGTAATTTTTTGTATTTTCATATACGATTTCGGTTGACTTTTCAGGGCATGGATGGAAAGCCCAATCCCCGCGAAGTAAGCGCTAACGCAGGCTGCCCGCGCAGGGTTTCCAGCCAGCACTCTTGATAAAAATGCCAGTCAAAAAACGGCCCCGGATCCGTCTTCCGTCCCGGTGCGATATGCTCGTGGCCGCGCACATGGGACAGCCCGTGGCGCGCCACCAGCGCCGCCGTCAGCGCCGCCAGCACATGGTATTGCCGCCGCTGGAAAGGCACATCGTCCGCGCCCTCCATTTCGATACCGATGGAATAGCCATTGCACTGCGGGCGTCCTTCGAACACGGACGCGCCCGCATGCCAGGCACGTTGATCAGTAGAAACATATTGCAACAACGCACCATCGCGCCGCACAAAAAAGTGCGCCGACACCTGCAAGCCACGCAGGTCGGCGAAGGAAGGATCGGCATTATAATCTACCCGGCCCGTAAACAAGTCCGACACATGCGGCCCGCCAAAGCGGCCACCCGGCAAGCTGATGTTATGAATCACCAGCAAGTCGACTTGCGCACCGTCCGGGCGCGCATCGCAGTACGGCGAGTCATAGCGCAGCGCGCCGTCGCACCAGCCATCTTCATCTATCGTCCATCCGCTCATCAAGTAATGCTTCCTGTATCGTCAATTTCTGCATGCGGTAACGCAACTGGCGCACGCTCAGGCCCAGCTGACGCGCCGCCCGCGCGCGGTGATAACGCGCCTGGACCAGCGCCTGCATGATCATGTCGCGCTCGGCCTGACGCAAATACACGTCCAGCGGCAGGGCCGGGCTCACGCCATATGCCGCCATGCCGGGTAGGCACAGTTGCCGCTCCGGCAAGTCCGGCAATGCCGGCGCCGCCCGCAACGGCATGCTGTCCGGCGCGGATGGCAAGGCCAGCCCGTCGAGCGCGATCACGCCGCCGTCGGCAAAGGCCAGTGCCCGCTCCAGCACGTTTTCCAGTTCGCGCACATTGCCGGGAAACGCGTACGCGGCCAGGGCCGCCAGCACGGGCGGCGCCAGGCTCACGGCCCGGCGTGGCGACAGGCGCGCCAGGATCACCTCACATAATACCTGCAGATCGCCGCGCCGTTCGCGCAGCGGCGGCAGCGCCAGTTCGATCACATTGAGGCGGTAAAACAGATCCTGGCGAAAGGTGCAGGCGGCCACGCCGCTCGCCAGGCCATGCTGGCTGGCGCACAGGATGCGCACGTCGACGGCTTCGTCAGCACTGCCGCCCAGCTTGCGCACGCGGCGCTCCTGCAGCACGCGCAACAGTTTCACCTGCATGGCCAGCGGAAGGTCGTCGACTTCGTCGAGCAGCAGGCTGCCGCCATGGGCCGCCTGGAACAAGCCCTGGCGCTCGTGCAGCGCGCCCGTGTAGGCGCCCGGGCGGCAGCCGAAGAATTCCGCTTCCATCAGCGCTTCGGGTATGGCGCCGCAGTTGACGGCGATAAACGGGAAGCCGGCGCGCGCGCCCTGCGCATGGATGGCGCGCGCCGCCAGTTCCTTGCCCGTGCCTGATTCGCCGCGGATGGCCACCGGCGCGCCGCAGCGGGCGATGCGGCTTATCTGCGCGCGCAGCGCCTGCATGGGCAAGGAATTACCGCTCAGTTGCGGCGCCGGCTCCATGCCGGTGGTGGTCACGGTCTGCTGGCTGGTGCGGGGACTGGACATGGGAGCGCGCCTTTCTGCAATGGCGGTGGCGAACCGCCTGCTGCAGATGCTACGCCGGACGAATGCCGGAGGTCGTTACGATACGGATGAGCAACGCGCGCGAAGCTGCGCGCTTGCCCTTACACGGTGGCGTGCGCGTGGCTGCAGTAATCGTGACCCTTGGCCTGCACGTTTTCCGAGGCCGGATAGTAGACGCCGCAATGGGCGCAGCACAGCATCAGCTCGGCATCGGGCAATTCCTGCGGCCGGCCCGGCGGCGCAAACGGATTCGGCGGCTGCTGCGCGCGGGCGCGCTGCTGCATGCCCCGGATCTTGCTGCGGATAGCAAACAGCACCAGGAACACCAGCGCCAGCCAGAATAAAACACGTGTCATGCGAATCCTCGGTGTAAAACCACTTCCAGTACAAAACGGCTGCCGACATAGGCCAGCAGCAAGGTGGCGAAACCGGCCAGGGTGAAGCTCAGGGCCGTCTTGCCGCGCCAGCCGCGAAAGCGGCGCCCCGCCAGCAGGGCGGCAAACAATAGCCACGACAGCATGGTAAACACGGATTTGTGATCCCAGTTGAGCGCCTTGCCAAATAATTGCTCGGAGAACACGATGCCCGACAGCACGGTCAAGCTGAGCAAAATAAACCCGAGGCCAATCATGCGGAACAGCAGCTTTTCCATCGTCAGCAAGGCTGGCAGCTGGTCCAGCGCGCTGCCGATGAAGCCGCGGCTTTCGCTGCGCGTATGCAGCCGCGATTCCTGCAGCGCCATCAGCACGGCGTGAAAGGCGGCGATCGTCAAGGTGCTGTAGGCGAGCACGGCCACGGCAATATGCCAGCCGAAGACGGCCGACTTGCCTTCCATGCTGACCTGGCTGCCGGGAAAGGCCCAGGCCAGGCCAATGGCGAGGACGGCGCTGGGCATGACCATGCGGCGCAGTCCGTCCAGGCTGAAATTGCGGTTCTCTATCCAGTAGGCGCCCACCGAGACCCATAGCGCGGCCGACAGCATGGCGGAAAAACCGAAGCGCAAGGTGCCCGGCGCCATCAGGTCGAACCACAGGGTGGCGGCGTGCGCCAGCCAGGCGACGCCGGTCAGGCCGGCAATGAGCCGGGCACGGGACGAGGGAAGCACCGCGCACGCCGCGTACAACAGGGCGGCGATGAAAAAGAAATAGATCTGCATAGTTTAAGTTTACACCATAGCCGGCAAGCGCGATTCAAGCGACAGTATGGGCTGTAGGCAATTGGCGCCAGCCGATACCGCAAGCCTGCCATGATATCGTGCCTCGGGCGCGACGGGGTGGCGCACCCTCAAGATTTCGGCAATCTTTCCTTCCATGTACGGTCGCCGCGTCGCGGCCACGTTGCCATCCTGATTAGCCAGTCCTATAATTATGTCCACAGAGCAATAATCATCGACCTTTCGCCACCTGCCCCCACCGCCATGTTTTCTTTCAAAAAAATTTCCTGGACCTGCCTGCTGCTGGCCGCCTGCACTGTATTAAGCGGCTGCATGAAAGATGCGCCGTCCCAGTCCACCTACGAAGAGTATTTCCGTACCTCGATCCAAAGCTATGACCTGTACAAGGAGTACTTCGACATCGCGAAGCTGGAAAAGCTGAACGGCTGGAAAGAGAACGAACAATATGAAATCAAGGGCTCGGCCGTGCTGCGCGCCAAGGTGGGCTACCTGGAATTGCTGGCCGACGTGGCCGACAAGCTCGAAGCGCAGGCCAAGACGGACGGCTCCGTGGGCATGACCATGGGTTTGGGCCTGATGGCGCGCGGCATGGGCGGCGAAAACAAGGTGTTCCGCGAATTCTGGACGCAGCAGCAGGAAAAAAAGGCGATTCCCGCGCCGCTGCTGGCGCGCCAGGCGGCGATGACGGCCGAGCGTTTCGAGAACCTGCTGCAATGGTCGGACCAGCTCGTGCAAGACAATTACGGCGCCATCATCAGCCGCCAGTTGAAGAAAGGCGATGAACTGACGCGCATCTACACCTTGAGCTTCCGGCACACGGAAAAAGGCTGGATGGGTTTTAACGCCCGCTAAGGCCACGCCTCCACAAAAAAAACCTCCGCGCCATCGCTGGCACGGAGGTTTTTTACATGGTTGCCTGATTTACTTCACGTTCAGGCTCTTTTTCGCCTGCTCCAGCAAGTCCGTCTTGACCCAGTCCTTGGCCACGGGCGGCTTCGTCATGCGGCCCACGCCCGTTTTCACCATCACGTCCGTGGTGACCTGGATATGCTCGGGCGAGATGTCATACGAATACGGCGAATTGCTGATCGCGTCGTCGAAGTCATCCTTCGTGATCTGACCGCGGAACACGACTTCGCGCACATACTTTTCCGCCGTCGCCTTGTTGTCGATAAAGGTTTTCGTCGCTTCGACGAAGCAGCGCATGAATTTTTCCGCCACAGGACGGCGTTCCTTGTAGAACTTTTCCGTCATCACCATGGTCCGCACAGGCTCGCCGATCGGCGTGTCGTACGGTTTGATGACTTCGGTGCCAAAACCCTTGTTGATCGCCTGCGACGATTGCGGTTCCGACTGCATCATGGCGTCGAGATTCTTGCCCATCAGCGCCTGGTTCAAGTCGGCGTAGGCGAGGAACACCAGCTGCACGTCCTTGCCCTTGGTTTCCGAATACGTCAGACCCGCCTGCGACAGCTCGGCCAGCAGCAGCACTTCCTGGATGCCGCCGCGCGTCACGCCCACGCGCTTGCCCTTGAGTTCCTTGACGCTGGCGATCTTTTGCCCGGCGCCCGCCACCAGGCGCGCGCCGCCCTTGGCAAAACCGGCCACCACATAGATCGGCGCGCCGCCGGCGCGGCCGGAAATGGCCGCTTCGGACGCCGTCGCGCCCACGTCCAGCTCGCCCGCGATAATCGCCTGCATCACGTCGAGGCCCTTGGCGAAGACATGCTCTTCGACCTTGATGCCGCACTTGGGCGCGATTTCCTTGATGTACGACACGGCGCCGTAATGGGCGAATTTCAAATTCCCCAGGCGCACGACTTCCTGCGCCTGTGCCTGCACGGCGCCCATGCCGAACGCCAGCATGAGGGCGGCGGCAATACCGGTCTTCAAGGTTGATTTTTTCTGCATCGGGTTCTCCTGTGGTGGTTGGTATGTGCCCGCAAGGGCATAAAACACGAAACACTGCTCTTATTATGGGGAGATAGTACCGTGTGTTGAGTCAGGAGCAATCTTTTTTATGGAAAGCCTGCCTTGGCGCTGTTGCAGCAGCGCAAAGACAGGCGAATCCGGGAGCAGCAAGCCCGGCTTCATGAAGCGTTACTGTCCCGCCAGCGCCACCACCGGATCGAGTCCCGACGCCTTGCGCGCCGGCATGAAGCCGAACACCAGCCCCGTCACTACGGCGCAGGCAAATGCGCCGGCGATGGCGCTGAGCGAAAAGATCACGGGCACGTCCCAGACCAGCAGCAGGCCGGCCACCGTCACGCCGACCACGATGCCGGCCACGCCGCCCACCACCGACACCAGCACGGCTTCGGTGAGGAACTGGCGCAGGATATCGCGCCGGCGCGCGCCCGTCGCCATGCGGATGCCGATTTCGCGCGTGCGCTCGCGCACCGTCATCAGCATCACGTTCATGACGCCGATGCCGCCCACCACCAGCGAGACGGCGGCGATCAGGCTGAGCATCATGGTCATGTTGTCCTGCGTCTTGGCTTCGGCGGCGATCGACGCGGCCGCATTGCTGATGCCGTAGTCGCGGATGCGGTGGCGCTCGAACATGGTGGCGTCGACCGCCGCCTCCACCTCCGTCACGCGCTTGACGTCGTCCACGGCCATCACCGTGTACGTCGGCTCGCGCTGGCCGAAGACGCGGATGCCGGCCGTGGAAAACGGCAGCAGCAGCACGTCGTCTTCATCCTTCTCGCCCGTCAGCGCGCCTTTCGCGCTCATCACGCCGATCACCTGGAACGGCACGTTGCCGATCAGGATGCTCTGCCCCACGGGGTTGGGCACGTCGGGCATCAGCTTTTCGGCCAGGTGCGCGCCCAGCACGGCCACGGTGGCCATCTCGCGCTCGTCTTCCTCGGTAAAGAAACCGCCCTTGGCCACGGGCCAGGTCTGGATCTGCGGCAGGGCCGGCCCCGTGCCGCGCACATAGGTCTGCACGTCGAGGTTACCGTGGCGTATCACCTTGTTGCCCGTGACATTCGGCAGCACGTGGGAAATGCCCGGCACGTCCTTGAGCGCATCGAGGTCGGCCAGGGTGATGCTGCGCCCGGGGATGCGCGAGCTTTCGCCGCGCGACGCCATGTACAGCAGGTTCGAGCCGAAGGCGCCCAGTTGCGCCATCACTTGCTGGCGCGTGCCCAGGCCGATGGCCAGCATGACGATCACGGAAGCGACGCCGATGACGATGCCCAGCAAGGTCAAGCCCGTGCGGAAACGGTTGATCCACAGCACGCGCCAGGCGGCGCGCGCCGCGTCGAGCAATTCCGTGCCCAGCGACGCGCCCGTGTCATGGGCGGCGCGCGACATGTCCAGCGGCGGCAGGGCCGTCGATGTGGCGGGAATGGCGATGGCGCCCGAGTCCGCGATGATTTCGCCGTCGCTGATCTCGATCACGCGGCGCGCCTGGGCCGCCACCTTGCGGTCATGCGTGATGAGGATGATGGTATGGCCCGCGTCGGCCAGTTCGCCCAAGAGGGCCATGACTTCGGCACCGCTGCTGCTATCTAACGCCCCCGTCGGTTCATCGGCGAGGATGATGCGCCCGCCATTCATCAGGGCACGCGCGATCGACACGCGCTGCTGCTGCCCGCCCGACAATTGATTCGGCCGGTGGTCGAGCCGCTCGCCCAGGCCCAGGCGCTTGAGCAGCGCTTCCGAGCGGGCGTGGCGGGCCGCGGCCGGCATGCCCGCGTACAGGGCCGGCACTTCCACGTTTTCGCGCGCCGATTCGGTGGCGATCAGGTGATACCCCTGGAAGACGAAACCGAACGCTTCGCGCCGCAGCCACGCCAGTTCATCGGGATTCAGGCTGGCCACGTCCTGGCCGGCGAAGCGGTAAGTGCCGTCGCTGGGCCTGTCCAGGCACCCAAGCAAGTGCATCAGGGTCGATTTGCCGGAACCGGACGCACCGACGATGGCGACGAATTCGCCGGCGCCAATCGACAAGGTCAGACCGCGCAGCACTTCCACGGCCGGCGCGCCATCGTGGCCGCCGTAGCGCTTGCGGATGCCTTGCAATTCAATCAACGGCGCCGCTTGGTCCGGCTGTCCCGCTTGTCCCAGCGACGCGGCCTCACTCATGGCACTCATAGCTGGAACCTGCTGCTGCCGCTGCCGGCCGGCTGTTCGCCCGTGACCAGCAATTCGCCTTCGCGCAAGCCTTGCAGCACTTCCGCGCTGAGGCGGTTGCGCACGCCCACGGTGACGGCGCGCGTATCGACCTTGCCGTCCGCATCCATCACGCGGGCCGTGAACTGCCCCGGCTTGGCGCCTTCTTCCGTCGATGGTTTCAGGGCCGGCAAGGGCACGGCCAGCACATTGTTCGCCGCGGCCGTGACAAACACCACTTGCGCCGTCATCTGCGGCATCAATTCGCCATCGGCGTTATCGACGTCGAACAGCACGGTATACAAGATCACCTTGCTGGTCGACGGCGCCAGGGCCGTGCCGGCGGCGGCACCACCGGGCACCGGCGGCGCGGGCAGCACTTGCCGCACCTTGCCGCTCCAGCGCCGCTGATCGCCGCCCAGGGTGGTGAAGTAGACGGGCATGTCCGGGCGCACGCGGCGCACGTCCGCTTCCGACACTTCCGTCCATACCGTCATGGCCGACAAATCGGCGATACGCAGAATGTTCGGCGTCTGGTAGGTGGCGTTCAGGGTTTGCCCCTCTTTCGCGTCCAGGCCCACGACCTTGCCGGCCATGGGCGCGTAGATGCGCGTATAGCCGAGGCGCGCCTCGTCCGCCTTCAGGCTGGCCTGCGTCTGGTCGATCTGCGCCTTCAGGTGGTCGATCTTGGCGCCGGCCGAGGCCAGGGTGGCTTCGGCCGTCTCCAGGTCGGCCAGCGGCGTCGAATCGAACTTGGCCATCTGCTTCTGGCGCACGTGCTGCTGGCCCGCCAGGCGATGCTGCGCCTGCTGGTCGGCCAGCTGCGCGCGCAAGCCCGCCAGCGCGGCACGGCCCGCGTCGACCGTGGCTTGCTGCACGCTGGGGTCGATCTCTGCCAGCAACTGGCCTTTTTCCACGGCGCTGCCGGGCTGCACGTGCAGGCGCGTGATCTGGCCCGACACCTGCGCACCCACGTCGACATAGGTTTGCGGCTGCAGGGTGCCGATGGCCGTGACGCTGGCCTCGATATTGCCGCGCTTGACGGGCGCCGTGTCGAACACGGTTTTCGGACCGCGCGTTGCCCATAGAAAGCCGGCGCCGAACAGCGCCAGCAAGACCACGCCGCCGAGGATGCGGGCGCGGCGCGAAGGCAGGCGGGCCGCCATCAGGAAGCCGCCTTGCGGTTACAAGTACAGTAAAACGGTGTCGCCAAACGTGAAAAATACATCGGTCTATCCTTGAAAATAGCGGTGGACATCACCGCAGGAACGTCACAAGACCTGCCAGCGCGGCGACGGCTGCCAGCAGGGAACTACGCAACAGCAATCGGGGCGCATACGGCAGCAGCAGGGCCACCAGCAGCGCGCCGGCCGAAATGAAACCCAGCCAGGCGACGACGCCGACGGTGGCGCTCCAGCCGGCCACGCAAGGCCAGATGGCCAGCGCCAGCAGGACGGCACCCGCCAGCTGCAGCGCGCGCCGCACGTTCGGCGCCGCGTCCCTGCCCCAGACCTGGCCATGGTGGCGGTCCATCGCCAGGGAGAGGCTGGCCATGCCCGCATACGACAGGCCTAGCGCGCACAGGATGGTGTTAATCATGACTGTCCTTCCGTAGTGACGTGCAGGCTGACCGAGGGCGTAGCGCTTTCCTTGGCAGCAGCCTTTTTCACCGGTTTTTCCTTGCGCTGGTGGACTTTCCACGCGCCCCAGGCGGCCAGCAGGCCGAAGGCCATGCTGCCCAGCTCCACGCCGGCGCTTTCCCAGTCGCCGCGCGCGATTTGCGCCGCCAGGTTGTCGCCCGTGCTCAGGACATTGAGCACCGGCAGCAGCAGGCACAGGGCGGCCAGCAAGCCCAGTTGCTCGATCCACGCGCGCTTTTCCGCGCGCACGCAGGCGTGCACGAGCATCAAAAACCACACGCCGAAGAAGGCGCGCACTTCCCAGCCGGCGCGGTGCTCGAGGCCGACGGGGATCAAACGGTTCGCCCACAGGAAGCCCACGCAGGCGATGGACAGGCCGGCAATCGCCGCCACGTTCAGGCATTCGATGGCGCGGTAGACGCGCTGCGTGTAAGCGCCGAACTCGCCGCCCGACTTCTGGCGGCGCTTGACCATGAACATGATCGCGCCCGTGCCCATCATGGCCGTGCCGGCCAGGCCGCAGAAAAAGTACAGCCAGCGCATGGGCGTGCCGCCAAAACCCACCATGTGCAGATTCGACATGACGGAGCGCGTCAGGCCCGCGCCGCCCGTGTCGGACGCGCCGGGCAGACGCAAGGCGGTCTGCTCGCCCGTGGCCAGCGCATAGCAAGCCCTGCCCGTGTTGGCGCTGATGCGTTCCATCGTGTCCGTCTCTTCATTCCAGCCGTACATGCACACGCGCATGGAGGCGTCGTTCGGATTGTCCAGCACCACGGCGCGGATTTCCTGGCCGATGGACTGTTCGGCGCGCAGCGCGAACGCTTCCAGCGCGGGAATGGCCAGCGGCTGGCCCGTCTTCACGGGTTTGCCCGCGTCGTTCCAGTCGCTCAAAAAGGCTTTCTTGGGGTTGTCCATGCCGTATTGCGCGGCCACGGGGGCCGGCACATAGTCATCGCTGAAAAATGCCAGGCCCGTGTAGGCGATCATGAACTGGAACGGCAAGGTCAGCACGGCCACGGCGTTGTGCGCGTCGAGCCACGAGCGCTGGCCCTTGGCCGGGCGGAAGGTGAAGAAATCCTTGAAGATGCGCTTGTGCGTGATGACGCCGCTCACCAGCGCCACCAGCATGATCATGGTGGTGATGCCGACGATCCAGACGCCGATGCGCCCCGCGTGCAGCTCGTAGTGGAAATCGACGAAATGGTGGCCGCCGATGGTTTCCCGTTCCGTTGCCTCGCGCGCATGTTCGATGACGGCGCCCGTCAGCGGATCGAGCTCCGCCGAGCCATAGCCGCCGCTGGGCTGGAACCAGTAGGCGGACAGGCCGTGGCCGGGACGCTGCACGGGCCAGATTTCCCACATGTCCGCCTTCGGATGTTCCTTCGCCATGAAGTCGAGCGCCAGCTCCAGGCGGTGGCCACGGTCCGTGACCTTCGGCAACGGCGGATCGTTCGCATGCGCCGCTTCTTCCAACGCGTGTTCGGGCGTCATCCAGTGGCCGATCGGGTCGTCGAAGACGGCCAGGGTGCCGGTCAGGAAGATGGCGAACAGCAGCCAGGAAATCCACAGGCCGCTCCACGTATGCAGCCAGGCCATGGCCTGGCGCAGGCCGCCCTGCTGCTGCGTTTTCACCACTTTGTCTATCTTGACGGCGTTCATGCGGCACCCCGCGACAGCAGCAGGCCGATGCCGCCGCACAGGATCGCTGGCAACAGCATGCCCAGCCAGGCGCGGCGCAGGTCTTGCACGGCAAAGACCCAGATCACGGCGCAGGTGTAGACGACAAAGGCGCTCAGGGTCGCCGTCAGCACGGCTTCGGCGCGCGACAGCGGCAGCACGGCCGCCAGCAGCACGGCCACGCCGGACGTGAGCGCATAGCCGCCAAAGACGGCGGCAAGCACGCGCGAAAACAACATCATGTTGGCCGACTTCATCATCGCGGCACTCCCCGTGGCATACGCCGGCTCACGCCATTACTGGCGTGGGCCAGATTCAACTGCACATCCATAAGCCATGCATCCTTCATCAAGATAGGTCATTCAAAAGTGATTGTTTACAGTTTGTAGTTCAATGTCAGCATCACGTTGCGCGGCGCCCCTGCCAGGTTGCCGAAGACATCGGAATAGATGCTCTGGTAATAGTGCTTGTCCAGCGCATTGTTGACGTTCAGGCGCAGCTCGGCGCGGCTGTCGATCTGCCAGGCCGCGTTCAGGCCCACGATCGCATAGCGGCCCTGGCGCAGATGGTAGGTGCCGTCGCTCGACTCGGTCGCGCCCTGCCCGTACACCGACGCGCCGACGCGCCAGCCCTGTGCAGCGCCGGACAGGCGGTAGCTGGTGGCCAGCTTGAGCTGCTGGCGCGGATAGCGGCTGTTGAAATCCTTGCCGATATTGGCCGGATCGCTGTCGCGCGTGAATTGCGCCTTCACATACGTAAAACCGGCCGACAGCTGCCAGTCCGGCGTCAGCGCGCCCGCCACGTCCAGCTCCACGCCTTCGCTGCGCACTTCGCCCGACGCGCGCTGGCAATAGCCCCAGGTGCTGCCGGGGCAGGGATTCGGGCCGGCCAGGTCGTCCACGCCGCGGTTCTGCTGGCGGATCTGGAACACGGCCGCGCTGGCATTGAGGGCGCCGCCGAAGTATTCGCCTTTCACGCCCGCTTCATAGTTGGTGCCGCTGATCGGTTTCAGGGGCCGCGCATTGGCATCGGTGGACGCCTGCGGCTGGAAGATCTCGGTCCAGCTGGCGTACACGGAATGCTGCTTGTCGAGGTCATATACGACACCGGCGTACGGCGTGAATTCGCGCGCCACCGAGTAGCCGGCATCGTCCTTGTACCAGCTCACGCGCCCGCCCAGCACCAGCGACAGCGGCTCGGTCAGGCGCAGGCGCGTGCCCGCATACACGCCGCTTTGCTCGGTAATGCTGGCCGTGCGCCACTGCGCGTAATTGATGACGGGGCGCGCCACGCTGCCCGCGTCCCAGTGGAACGGGTCGAGCACGGGCGCAGCCGCGCCCCAGCTGTACGGCGCCCAGCCGCCATAGCTGTTTTTCGACGAACGGCGGTGGCTGGCGCCGACCGTCAGCTCGTGCTCGCGGCCGAACAGGCTGTAGCTGCCGCTGGCATAGGCGTCATAGCTGGTGTTGGCCAGTTCGGCGCGGTAGCTTTGCGAATTGAAACGCAGGGTGTCGCCGCGGCGGTTGATGCCGGAAAAGGTCGTGTCGATCTCGGGCGTCTTGCGCGTGGCCGCCAGCTTGGCCTTCCAGCCGTTGGCGAAGCGGTGTTCCAGTTCGGCGAAGATGGTTTTATCGGTCTGGCGCCAGCCGTCGAAATCGCTGCCCAGGTAGGTGGAACGGGGCAAATGCAAAAAGCGGCCGTCGGCGGCCGTCACCACGCCCGTTGTCACGCCGTCGTTATCGGTCTTGCGGTAGTGGGCGCCCACGGTCAACGTGGTATCGGGACGCAGATCGGCCTCGATGATGCCGTACAGCTGGTGATTGCGTCCATGCAGCACGTCGACAAAATCCTTCTTGTCCTGCACCGTGACGACCATGCGCCCGCGCAGGGTCTTCGCTGCGTTGAGCGCGTTGGCCGCATCGGCTTCCAGGCGGTAGTTGCTCCAGCTGCCGATGCTGGCCGAGAACGACGCTTGCGGCGTGGCCGTCGGGCGCTTGCGCACCATGTTGATGGCCGCGCTGGGCGTGCCGCTGCCCGTGGTCAGGCCCGTAGCGCCGCGCACCACTTCGATGCGGTCGTAGATGGCCAGGTCGTCATTGTCGCCATTGAAAGTGCCGTTCGCGCCGAGGCTGGTGGGCAAGCCGTCGAGCAGGATGTTATCGACTGGAAAGCCACGTGCGCTGAAACTGCCCGAATCGCCCGTAAAGTTGCCCTTTTGCATGACCAGCCCCGTGATCGACTGCACGGCGTCGTCCAGGGTCGTGATGCCCAGGTCGTCGATCTGCTGGCGCGTCAGCACGCTGACCGACTGCGGCGTTTCGCGCAGCGACAGGTTCAGCTTGGTTGCCGTATTGCTCACGCCCGTCGTATAGGAGCCGCTGCCTTCCGTCGTCGCATCGCGCCCCGCCGTGACGGACACGCCAAGCATGGTTTGCTCAGGGACGGGAACGGCAGGCGAGGCCTGCTGCGCCAGCGCCGGCAAGCTGGCGGCCAGGCACAGGGCCGCGGCGGCTTGCGCCAGCGGACGCAATGCGCAGTGAGGTGATGGCAAATTGACAAAATTGAAAGCGTACGACATAAAAGTTCCTGATAGTGGCGTCATCAGACGGTAGAAAACAGGCGCCCTACTCTGTAGGTGCCGCGAAAACGAAAAACGGGCAGCCGGATGGCTAAATATTTCTGCGCAGCGTGCTACGGCGCCGGTTCGACGCTGACCCAATAGCGCGTGCGGCTGCGTACCTGCACCGGCAGCGAGTTGGGCAGCATGTTCAAAATGCGCTCGGTGTCGGCCAGCGGGAACACGCCCGACAGGCGCAGTTGGGCCACTGCCGGCGCGCAATCGATCACGCCGGGGCGGTAGCGGGCCAGGTCGGCCAGGAAATCGCCCAGGGTCACGTCGTCGACGATCAGCTGCCCGCGCGACCAGGCATCCGCATACGCAGCGATGGCGTGCGGCGCGTCCGGCGCGTGGCGGCAAAAGGCCACGCCGCGCCCGGCCGCCAGCAGCATTGGCGCGCCAGCACCGTCGCGGGGACGGATTTCAACGGCGCTTTCAAACACGTCCACCGTGCTGTAGCCATCCTGCTGGCGCACGGCAAAGCGCGTGCCCAGCGCGCGCACCAGGCCTTCGCGCGTGACCACCACCAAAGGCGCGGCGCTGCCGGCACCGTGGCCGCTTGCCACGAGGACCTCGCCGGCCAGCAGCTCGATCAGGCGGCGGCTGGCGTCGAAACGCACGTTGACGGCCGATCCCGTATTCAGATTGAGCACGCTGCCATCGTCCAGCGCCACCTCGCGCCGCTCGCCCGTGGCCGTGCGGTAGTCGGCACGCAGGGCGCGCACGCCGTCCCAGGCGCCCGTCTGCGCGGCCAGCATGCCGCCGCCGGCCGTCACGCCCAGCCACGCCAGCACCTGGCGCCGCTTGCCGTTGACGGCCTTGCGCTGCGTGCCGGCCAGCGCCTGCGCGGCCGCGCCGCGGTGCAAGCCGTTGAAGCGCCGCGATACCGCTTCGATATGCCGCCAGGCCCGTTCATGTTCCGGGTCGGCTGCGCGCCAGCGCTGCCAGGCGGCGTGCTGCGCTTCGCTGGCCTCGCTCGACATCAGCACGGTCAGCCACTCGGCCGCCTGCTGCTGCACGTCCTCGCGGATGGCTGGCGGTGCCGCCGGTTCTGCCGCCGTGCTCATGCCGGCAGCGAGAAAAACACCTGGCGGTTGGCACGCGTCAGGTATTGCTTGACCGAGCTGGCCGACACGTTCAGGCGCGCGGCGATCTCGGCATAGCTGAGGCCTTCGAGCTGCGCCAGCAAGAACGCCGTGCGCACGGGCGCGGGCAAGCCGCCGAGGGCCGTGTCGATTTCCTGCAAGGCTTCCAGCGCCAGCAGCCGCGCTTCGGGCGCGGGCGCTACCTCGGGCGGCAGACAGGCGAGCGCCTCCAGATACGCGTCTTCCAGCACTTGGCGGCGGTAGCGGTGCGCCACCAGGCGGCGCGCGACGGTGGCGAGAAAAGGCCGCGCTTCGCGGATCTGCGGCGCGGAAGCGGCCGTCAGCACGCTGATGAAGGTGTCTTGCGCCAGATCCGCCGCGTCGCCCGCATTGCCCAGCTTATGCCGCAGCCAGCCCTGCAGCCAGCCATGATGGCTGCTGTAGAGCGCGTGCAGGTCTTGTTGCTGGGCAAAATCGGCGGCCGACATGGCATCCCTTTCCGCTCAGGCGTGCGCTGCCCGAGAATGTAAATAAGAATTATTCGCATTCTAACCGCGCAATGCCTTTGATGCAATCGCGGCATTGACAGAAATACCAACTAATTCAAAAGCCGGCCAACCGCCAGGCGCTGCAGCGCAGGACCGCCAGCCAACCGCGATAAGGTAAAATGACGGCCATCGTCCGGCTTTCGCCGCCCACTCCCAAGCTTTTCATTGCAGGTTCATCATGCTAGATAATCTCACCCAACGGCTTGCCAAAGTCGTCAAGACCATGCGCGGCGAGGCGCGCCTGACCGAAGCGAACACCGCCGACATGCTGCGCGAAGTGCGCCTGGCGCTGCTCGAAGCCGACGTCGCCCTGCCCGCCGTGCGCGAATTCATCGCCAAAGTCAAAGAAAAAGCCATGGGCGAGGATGTCATTTCCTCGCTGACGCCAGGCCAGGCCCTCGTTGGCGTGGTGCAGCGCGAGCTGGCCGCCCTGATGGGCGCCGACCTGGGACCGGAAGCGTCGCAGATCAGCTTTGCGCAACAGCCGCCCGCCATCATCCTGATGGCCGGTCTGCAGGGTGTGGGTAAAACCACCACCGTCGGCAAGCTGGCGAAGTACCTGAAGGAAGAAAAGAAGAAGAAAGTGCTGACCGTCTCGGCCGACGTGTACCGCCCTGCCGCGATCGCCCAGCTGCAATCGGTCACCGCCCAGGTCGGCGCCGACTTCTTCCCGTCCACCAGCACGGACAAGCCGGTCGATATCGCCCTGGCCGCGCTGGACTGGGCGAAAAAGCACTACCACGACGTACTGATCATCGATACGGCGGGCCGTCTCGGTATCGACGAAGAGATGATGCGCGAAATCGCCGCCGTCCACGCCGCCGTGAAACCGATCGAAACCCTGTTCGTCGTCGACGCCATGCTGGGCCAGGACGCCATCAACACGGCCAAGGCCTTCAACGATGCGCTGCCGCTGACCGGTATCGTGCTGACCAAGCTCGACGGCGATGCGCGCGGCGGTGCCGCCCTGTCCGTGCGCCACATCACGGGCAAACCGATCAAGTTTGCCGGTGTCTCGGAAAAACTCGACGGCCTGGAAGCGTTCGACCCGACCCGCATGGCCAACCGCATCCTCGGCATGGGCGACATCCTCGCCCTGGTGGAAGAGGCGCGCAAGGGCGTCGACAGCAAGGCGGCGGCCGACCTGGCGCAAAAGATCAAGGTCGGCGGCAAGTTCGACATGAACGACTTCAAGGCGCAACTGGGCCAGATGAAGAAAATGGGCGGCATGGCCAACCTGATGGACAAGCTGCCGGCCCAGTTCCAGCAGGCGGCAGGCGGCAAGAACATGGATCAGGCCGATAAACAGGTGCGCCGCATGTGCGGCATCATCGATTCGATGACGCCGCAGGAACGCGCCAAGCCTGAACTGATCAAGGCCACGCGCAAGCGCCGCATCGCCGCCGGCGCCGGCGTGCAGGTGCAGGAAGTGAACCGCATGCTGACGCAATTCGAGCAGATGCAGACGATGATGAAGAAATTGTCGGGCGGCGGCATGATGAAGATGATGCGTAGCATGAAGGGCATGATGCCTGGGATGAGGTAAGGCGTCACGATCCCCGCTCGCGGGGAGCGTGACGGCATTCATTAGGCCGTGTATCCAAACTCGACAGATCAAAAAACACCGTTCTAAATAATGCCGGAATGCATTTTCATGTGTTCGGCATCACTCTTCCCTCCCTTCGCAGCGCCCCTCCCCGCATAGCCAGCAACCATGCCATTTACGGGTAAAAACGCCGTTCTGCGCTCCCAAGCGGTGCGCCCGGGCGACAGGCACGGCATTTCCCTGCTTTTTCCTCGTGAAAACGTGAAAAACACTTGCATACAAGGTAAATCCACACCAATATTAGCCGTGCGATTAATTGCGCAATTTCCCATGTGTTTGTTAAGGAGGCTCGAAGATGGCAACAGCCAAAAAAACCCCAGTAGCAGCGCCAGCCAAAGCAGCAGCAGCCAAGCCTGCAGCCGCCAAGAAAGCAGCACCCGCAGCCAAGGCAGCAGCTAAACCAGCAGCGGCGAAGAAAGCGGCAGCACCGGCAACACCACGCAAGCCAAACGCAGCATTCATGAAAGCAATGACGCCATCGAAAGAGCTGGCCGCCGTTGTTGGCGCAGCACCACTGCCGCGCACGGAAGTGACCAAAAAGGTATGGGATTACATCAAAAAACTCGATCTGCAAGATCCGGCGAACCGCCGCATGATCAATGCGGACGACAAGCTGAAAGCCGTTTTCGGCGGCAAAGCCCAAGTCTCCATGTTTGAAATGACGAAACTGATCTCCGATCATTTGAAATAATCAGATACGCACAGGGCGTCCGCGCCGTGTGAGTGCCCCGCCGCATTACTGCGAGCGGGGCATTTTTTTTGCTGCGGGCGTCAACTATGTTGTCGGATTACGGTCTTTCAGACCTAATCCGACCTACGTCCGCCCCATTCACCCGGGGTCAGACCCTCAACACCGTTAACACAGAGCTCTGCGCCAACGCTGCCGGGGGTCTGACCCCAGCCTTCATTTAAATTCCCACTGCCTCCACGCGGCGCGCACGGCATTCGGGTACTCGGCCCTGCCCCGGCTGCCGTTGTAGCGCCCCAGCGCCAGGTATAAATCGCCCTTTTCCATATCCAGGTACATGCGCAGGATCGCGCAGCCGTAGCGCAGATTCGTCTGCATGTGGAACAGCTTGCTGCGGTCATGGTCGCCGATGACGCCCGTCCAGAACGGCATCACCTGCATGTAGCCGCGGGCGCCGGCCAGCGAGACGGCGTATTTGCGGTAGGCCGACTCGACCTGGATCAGACCCAGCACCAGGGCCGGCTCCAGGCCCGCGCGGCGCGACTCGTACCAGACGGTTTCCAGGAATTCCGTGCGCAGCTGGGCGTCCGGCAGCTTGCGCTGCAGGCGTTGCGACATCTGCGCCAGCCATTGCTGGTAGCGCTGCAAGTCGGCGGGCGTGGCAAATTTGGGCTGCGGGGGGCGTTCGTCGCGGATCGCGTGCGACAGGGCCAGGCGGACGGAGTCGGCCAGCGCCTCCTCTTTCTGGTTGCCGGCCTGCGCAAAGGAAACGCAGGCCAGGCCAGCGGCCAGCGCGAGCGCGCCAGCCGTTTTACTTAGCGATAAGCGCTTCACTGCGCCATTTTGCCCTGGATGAAGGCGACGATCTCGTCCGGCGCAACGCCGGTCGCTTCCGCGTCGCGGCGGCCCTGGTATTCCAGCTTGCCTTCTTTCAGGCCGCGCTCGCCGATGACGATGCGGTGCGGCACGCCAATCAGTTCCCAGTCAGCGAACATGGCGCCAGGGCGCAAGCCGCGGTCGTCGACGATGACGTCCACGCCAGCGCCTTGCAGGGCCGCGTACAGCTTCTCCGTCTCTTCCTTGACCAGTTCGCTGCGGTCCATGCCCATCGGGCACAGCACGACCTCGAACGGTGCGATCGACGCGGGCCAGATGATGCCCTTGTCGTCGAAGTTCTGTTCGATGGCGGCGCCCAGGATGCGCGTCACGCCGATGCCGTAGCAACCCATCTGCAGCGGCGCAGGCTTGCCGTTTTCATCGAGGAAGGTGGCTTTCATGCTTTCCGAGTACGCCGTACCCAGCTGGAACACGTGGCCCACTTCGATGCCGCGCTCGATGGCCAGTGCGCCCTGGCCGTCCGGCGACGCATCGCCGGCGACGACATTGCGCAAGTCGGCCACGATGGCAGGCTCGGCCACGTCACGGCCCCAGTTGGCGCCCGTGTAGTGGAAACCGGCCTCATTCGCGCCGCAGACGAAGTCGCTCATGTGAGCGACCGTGCGGTCCGCCACCACGGTGACGGGTGCCTTCGTGCCGATCGGGCCCAGGTAGCCAGGGATGGTGCCGTAGACTTCCAGGATTTCCGCTTCCGTCGAGAAACGGTGACCGGCCAGGCCGGCAACCTTGCCCACCTTGATCTCGTTCAGTTCATGGTCGCCGCGCAGCAGCAGCATGAAATGCTGTTTCGTGACTTTGTCGTCCTTGCCCGTCGTTTCCACCGTCAGGGCGATGGTTTTCACGGTGCGCGACAGCTCGATGCCCAGCAAGGCGGCCACGGTTTCGCACTTGACGGTGTCCGGCGTGGCCGTTTTCGTCAGCGCCTGGGTGGCGGCCGGGCGCTCGCCCGCTGGCGGCAGCGCTTCGGCCGCTTCCATGTTGGCGGCGTAGTCGGACGTCGGGCAGTACACAAGCGCGTCTTCACCCGTGTGGGCGATGACGTGGAATTCATGCGAACCGGAGCCGCCGATGGCGCCGTTGTCGGCCGCCACGGCGCGGAATTTCAGGCCGAAACGCGTGAAGATGCGCGTGTAGGCGTCGAACATGACTTTATACGACGCCTGCATGCCAGCCAGGTCGCGGTCGAACGAATACGCGTCCTTCATGGTGAATTCGCGGCCGCGCATCAGGCCGAAACGTGGGCGGCGCTCGTCGCGGAACTTGGTCTGGATGTGATAAAAGTTCAACGGCAACTGGCGGTAGGACTTGATTTCCGTGCGCACGACGTCGGTGATGACTTCTTCCGACGTGGGCTGGATCGCGTATTCGCGGCCGTGGCGGTCTTTCACGCGCATCAGTTCGTCGCCCATCTTGGTCCAGCGGCCCGTCTCCTGCCACAGTTCGGCCGGCTGCACGAGCGGCATCAGCAGTTCGATGCCGGCGGCTTTGTTCATCTCGTCACGGATGATGGCTTCCACCTTGCGGATCACGCGCAAGCCCATCGGCATGTAGGTATAGATGCCGGAACCGAGGCGTTTGATCATGCCTGCACGCATCATCAATTGGTGGCTGACGATTTCCGCGTCAGAAGGTGCATCTTTAAGTGTGGAAATAAAAAAACGGGAGGCGCGCATAACGGTGAATTCTTTTTAAAAAGAGAGGGTTATAATCAACCTAATTTTAAAGGATTAGCTGGCTGATGCGTCCATACTTTACACAAATGCGCTCAATTGGTGCGATTCCGGCGCTTTTCGCACCCCGAAAAGGTCACCGGCTTGCGAAGTTGTGGGTAATTATGTAAAAAAGGACGCACTGTCGCAGAAAGTTTGAGGTGCATTATGCTCGACCGTGAAGGGTTTCGGCCCAACGTCGGCATCATCCTGCTAAACGCCCAGAACGAGGTGTGGTGGGGCAAGCGGGTGCGCGAGCACTCATGGCAGTTTCCGCAAGGCGGTATCAAATATGGCGAAACACCGGAACAAGCCATGTTTCGCGAACTTGAAGAGGAAATCGGACTCAGACAGGAACACGTCAAAATTGTCGGCCGCACCCGCGACTGGCTGCGCTATGAGGTGCCAGACCACTTCATCAAGCGCGAGATTCGCGGCCATTACCGTGGCCAGAAGCAGATTTGGTTTCTGCTGAGAATGTGCGCGCGCGATAACGACGTCAATCTGCGCCTGACCGATCATCCGGAGTTCGACGCCTGGCGCTGGCATGAATACTGGGTCCCGCTCGATGTCGTCATTGAATTTAAACGCGATGTATACCAGCGCGCCTTGCAGGAGCTGTCCCGCTTCCTGACCTGGCCCGTGCATGGCAACGCACAGCAAGCGCACCGCCACACGTCGCGCTACCTGCGCCAGCCCCATGCGCCACGGGCACAGGACGGCGCGGCACTGGCCAAGCCTTGCGACGGCATCGCCGCCGAAGGGTGTACGCCGGAGCTGATCTTGCCGGGCAAGGAGTAGTCAGCCGCAATGAACGCACGCTCCCACGCAAAAGGGGCAGCCTGAACAGGCTGCCCCTTTTTTCATGCCGGCAGGAAACTCCCCTGCCGGTCAGGCTGGCTTAGTTTGCCGCCGGCGCTGGCGCAGCAGCGGGAACGTCGAGCGTGATGGCTTTCAAGCCCAGGATATTGCTGCTGTAATGGCGGATCTTGTTGGCCAGGGCCGGGTCGTTGTTCAGCTTTTGACCGTACGACGGCACCATTTCCACCATCTTCGCTTGCCATTCCGGCGTGGCCAGGCGGCTCTTGAAGGCCGTTTGCAGCACCTTGATCATGATCGGCGGCGCGGTCGAGGCGCCTGGCGAAGCACCCAGCAAGGCGACGATGCTGCCATCGGCGGCGCCGACGACTTCCGTGCCGAACTGCAGCAAGCCGCCTTTGACCGGGTCATCCTTGACGATCTGCACGCGCTGGCCGGCGTTTTGCAAGGTCCAGTCTTCCATCTTGGCGTTCGGCAAGTATTCGCGCAGGGTCTTCAGGCGGTCTTCCGGCGTATTCATGACCTGTTCGACCAGGTATTTCGTCAGTGGAATATTGTCGTAACCGGCTTGCAGCATCGGTTTCACATTGCCCGTGCCGATCGAGGCAGGCAAGTCGATCCACGAACCATTTTTCAGGAACTTCGTCGAGAAGGTGGCGAACGGGCCAAACAGCAAGGCTTTCTTGCCATCAATGATGCGCGTGTCCAGATGCGGCACGGACATCGGCGGCGAACCGACGGACGCCTTGCCGTACACCTTGGCCGCATGCGCCGCCACCAGTTCCGGATTGGTGGTCACCAGCCATTGGCCGCCGACCGGCACGCCGCCGTAGCCCTTGGCTTCAGGAATACCCGATTTTTCCAGCAGCGGCAGCGAACCGCCGCCGGCGCCGATGAAGACGAACTTGGCGCGCATGGTCTTTTCCTTGCCGGCGGCCAGGTCTTTCACCGTCACGTTCCACACGCCGTCGGCGCCGCGCCGGATGTCTTCCACCTGGTGGCGCAGGTGCAGCACCATGCCGTGGCTGTCCGTCAGGTATTTCACCAGGCCACGCGTGAGGTTGCCGAAATTGACGTCGGTACCGATGTCCATGCGCGTCGCGGCCACTTTCTGGCCCTTGTCGCGACCTTGCATGACCAGCGGCGCCCACTGTTCGATCTGCGCCTGGTCTTCCGAGTACAGCATGCCCTTGAACAGGTTTTCCTTTTGCAGCGCGGCATAGCGCTTCTTCAAAAAGGCAATATTGTCGTCGCCCCAGACAAAGGCCATGTGCGGCACATTGTTGATGAAGGTTTGCGGCGCGCCCAGGTGCTTGTTGGCCACCTGATAGGCCCAGAATTGCTTGGAAATTTCGAATTGCTCGTTGATGGCAACGGCCTTCTTGGTCTCGATGCTGCCGTCGGCCGCTTCCGGCGTGTAGTTCAGTTCGGCAAATGCCGAGTGGCCCGTGCCTGCGTTGTTCATCGCGTCCGAACTTTCGGCGGCCACGGAATCGAGGCGCTCGACCATTTCCATCGTCAGCGAAGGATCGAGTTCCTTGAGCATGCTGCCCAGGGTGGCGCTCATGGTGCCGGCGCCGATCAGCAGCACGTCGACCGGTTTTTCGGACGAGGCCGGAGGGGTCTTGTCACATGCCGCCAGGATCAGGCACGACATCAAAAGTAATAGCGATTTACGCATACGTAACTCCGTTTATGAATACTGAAGGATGATTCTTGCGCGCCACCGTGGCGGCACCATCGCTGTATGAAATGAAAACAGTTGGCCAGCCGGAACGCCAGGGCGGCCGGACAGGTCAAGGTCGATGGTGATAGGCATGCTGCCGCGCTCCGGGATAAGCCTGGAGCAAGATCTGGTGGCAAAGGTGCGGGCAATGGAAGCACGCAATGGCAACAAAATCGCCATCGTGTCCAGTGCAAATATCAAGAGCGGCGATTTTATCACCGTTATTTGGCGCCACCGGGCCGTGGCGGTAGTGGATAATACTTACTGCAGGGTATTAAATTGCGGTGACTATCGGGTCATGCAAGCGGACGCCAGACGGCAAAAAAGGCATCCCCGATGCCTTGAATTGACGTACGCGGTACAATGCCGGCTGCCCTTTAGCCACAGTCCTTCCGCCATGTTCAACCCATCTTCCGACGACGTGCGCCGCTTCTTTTGCGACACCTTGCGCAAGCACCGCGCCCATGAAATCCTCACGCCGATGGAAGCCATCGCGCTCGACTGGATCCTCGAACATCCCGAGTATGAAAACGAGCTCTCCGATGTCGAAGCGGCGCTGGCGCGCGACTATTCCGTCGAAGGAGGCCAGGCCAATCCCTTCCTGCACCTGTCCATGCATCTGTCGATCACGGAGCAGGTACAGGTGGACCAGCCGCGCGGCATCCGCCCGGCCGTCCAGCAGCTGACCCAGCGCCTCGATTCGGCCCATGCGGCCCAGCACGAAGTGATGGAATGTCTGGGCCAGATGATCTGGGCCTCGCAGCGCTCGGGCTTGCCGCCGGATACGGACGCGTATATCGACTGCGTCCGCAGGCGTTAACCGGGCTACACCGCTGAAGGCTGCGGTACAGCTGCCTTCGGCGCCTTGCCCATCAACCCCAGCACCACCTGCAACGCCATGGCGACGGCGCCGACGATGAAGACCACGTCGCCGAAGGTGCGTATCCAGCGCAGGTTCTGCAACAGCGGCTGCTGCATGAAGCCTTCGCTGCGCGCATACCACAGGCCTTCCGTCACGCTGGCATGGAACTGGATGATGCCAATCGGCAGCAAGCTGGTAAAGATCATCAGCGCCAGGCCCCCGTTCAAGCCCCAGAACGCCGTCTTCATCAACGCAGGGCTGAAGCGGTAATCGGGCCGCAGGTAGCGCAGCACCAGCAAGGTAAAGCCCAGCGCCAGGAAGCCGTACACGCCGAACAGCGCCGCATGCGCATGCACGGGAGTCGTGTTCAGGCCCTGGATATAGTACAAGGCCACGGGCGGATTGATCATGAAGCCCAGCACCCCGGCGCCCAGCATGTTCCAGAAGGCGACGGCGACAAAGCACATCAGGGGCCAGCGCAGGTTTTCCATCCACGGCGCGCGTTCCTTCAGGCGCCAGTTTTCCCACGCTTCGTGGCCCAAGACGATCAGCGGCACCACTTCCAGCGCACTGAAGCTCGCGCCGATGGCCATCACGGGCGTGGTGGTGCCGGCAAAGTACAGGTGGTGGAAGGTGCCGGGTATGCCACCCAGCATGAACAGCGAGGCCGACGCCAGGCTGGCCGTCGTGGCCATGCGCACCGACACCAGGCCCAGGGTCGAGAAGATGAAGGCCAGCGCCGTCGTGGCGAACACTTCAAAGAAGCCTTCCACCCACAGGTGCACCACCCACCAGCGCCAGTACTCCATCACGGATAAATGCGTGCGTTCGCCGTAGAACAGGCCGGCGCCATAAAACAGCCCGATGGCGCCCACGGACGCGGTCAGCAGCGCCAGCAGGTTCCTGTCGCCGCCCGGCTGGCGCAGGGCCGGCACGACGCCGCGCAGCATCAGCACGAGCCACAGCAGAATGCCGACAAATTTGCCGATCTGCCACAAGCGGCCCAGGTCGACATATTCATAACCCTGGTGGCCGAGCCAGAAATTCCACTCGGGCGGCATCACTTGCGCGATGGCCAGGTAATTGCCGATGAACGAGCCGACGACGACCGCGACGAGGGCCCAGAACAGCACGTCGACACCGAGGCGCTGCCACTTGGGGTCCTTGCCGCCATTGATCAGCGGGGCGAGGAACAGGCCGGCGGCCAGGAAGCCCGTGGCGATCCAGAACAGCGCGGCCTGGATATGCCAGGTGCGCGTGAGCGCATACGGGAACCAGCGCGACACGTCGATGCCGTAGAACTGCTGTCCTTCCACCGTGTAATGGGCCGTAAAGCCGCCGATGAAGACCTGGAAGATGAACAGCGCCACCACGAGGAACAGGTACTTGCCCAGTCCCCGCTGCGAAGGCGTCAGCGCGAACGTGGTGAGCGGATCGCGCGGACCGGCGGCCGGCAGCGCTTCGTCGTGGTCGCGCAAGAAGGCCCAGCCCCAGACGAGGAAGCCCACGCCGGCCAGCAGCACCACCACGCTGGCGACCGACCAGACGAGGTTTTCGCCGCTGGGCTGGTTGCCGATCAGCGGTTCGTGCGGCCAGTTGTTCGTATAGGTCACTTTCTGGCCCGGACGTTCGGTAGCGGCGGCCCACGCCGTCCAGAAGAAGAACTGCGTCATCTGCGCGCGCCGCGCGGCGCTGGGCAGGGTGTTTTCCTTCATGGCAAAATGCTCGCGGCTGGCGTGCAGCGCAGGCGCGTCCGAGAACAGCTGGTCGTAATAGTGCGCCGTGCCGGCGATGGCTTGCACGCGGCGCGCCGACAGATGCAGTACTTGTTCTTCATCGACCCGGTTGGCGCGGTATTCCAGCTTGAGCGCTTCGCGCAGCGCCGCCTGCGCGGGGCCGTCGAGCGCCGCGTACGCCTTGCCATGCTGTTCTTGCGCGGCCAGTTCCAGCCAGGCCGTCAGTTCGCGGTGCAGCCAGTCGGCCGTCCAGTCGGGCGCCTGGTAGGCGCCGTGGCCCCAGATGGAGCCCAGCTGCATGCCGCCGACGGATTGCCAGGCCGTCTGGCCGTCGAGGATGCCCTCGCGGTCGAACAGCTGCCGGCCATCCTGCGCCAGCACTTGCGCGGGAATCGGCGGCGCCTGCCGGTACACTTCCGTGCCGTAGTAGCCGAGCAGCGAAAACGTCACGATCAGCACACCGATCAGGGTGAACCAGAGTTTTTTGTAGGGACCCATGGGTCTTTCCTTTGTCAGTGCACCACGGCCGGCGCAAAGCGCTCGAACAGGATATTGTTTTCAGTATGGATGTGTGCCATCAGGTCTTCGCGGAAGGTGCGCAAGCCCGTGTACAGCGCGCGCCAGGTGGTGCAGGCGCCGCCAGGTGCGGTGATATCGTTCGTCATCGCCTCCATCGCGCGCAAGGCCACGCCATGGTCGTCATGCTCCATGCGCATCACGTTGATGGGCGCGCCGGCCCGGGGCCCTGGCCGCGCACGATCATGGGGAACAGCACGTCTTCTTCCTTGCGCATATGGCTTTCCAGTTCCTGCGCCATGGCCGACAGGTGTTCCGCCAGCCCGTGCGGACAGTCGGCGCGGTCGCCATGCACCTGCTCGACCTTGCGCGCCAGGCGTATCAGCTCGGGCAGCTGCTCGCGGTGCACGGCGTGGTAGCGCGCCAGGATGTGTTCCACCAGCTCGGCGGCCGGGGCGTCCTGCCAGTCACGCGCGCCGCTGGCGTCAATCCGTCCGGCCAGCACTTGCAGTTCCTCGACGATGGGCGCCGCGTCCACGCCGGCCGCTTCGGCCGCCGCGCGCAGGGTCTTGTTGCCGCCGCAGCAGAAATCGAGGCGGTGCGCATCGAACAGGCGCGTGGCGCCGGGGATGCGGCGGGCCAGCTGGCCCAGGGACAGGTCGATCATTTCCATAGCAGTTCCTTGATGATGAATGGGGGGTGTTTTATTGGACGGCGCCCGCGTGGTAGACGCCGGGCACGGCTTCGCCCGTCACTTCCAGCACGCCCACGGCGCCCTTGCCGGCGCGCGACAGCGCATGGTCGACCAGCAGATAGCTGCCAGGGTGCTGTACCTTGAGTTCGACGATGGTCGCGCCGCCCGGTGCGACGAGCGTGGTTTGCACGTCGTGTTTCGGGCTGCTGATCGAGCCTTCGCTGTACACCTTGTCGAAGATCTCGCCGATGATGTGGAACGATGAAATCTTGTTCGGGCCGCCGACGCCGAAATAGATGCGCACGGTCTCGCCGACTTTGGCCTGCAATTTGTGCGTCTTGCTCAAGGCGCCCACTTCGCCGTTGAAGACGTAGTAGTCGGGCAGTTCATTGGCCATTTTTTCCAGGTTCGGTTCCTGGTGCACGGGTGCGCCGTGCGGACGGCCCGTGTACATCTCGCCCTGCATCACGTAGTACTCGCGGTCGACCTTCGACAGGCCGCCTTCCGGTTCGACCAGGATCATGCCGTACATGCCGGCCGCGATATGCTGCGGCACGAGCGGCGTGGCGCAGTGGTAGACGAACAGGCCCGGATTGAGCGCCTTGAAGGTCACCGTCTTTTCCTGCCCCGGCGCCACCTGCGTGTGCTGTCCGCCGCCATGGCCGCCCGTCACCGCGTGCAGGTCGATCGAGTGGATCATCTTGCTGTCCCTGGCGTTGAACAGGGTCAGTTCCACCGTGTCGCCCACCTTGGCGCGCAGCATGGGGCCGGGCACCTGGCGGTTGAAGGTCCAGTAGGTAAAGCTGGTGCCGTCATCGAGCTTGCCCGGCAGTTCCACTGTCTCCATCCGGTATTTCAGGGTTTGCGGCGCGCGCGCGCCGATGGCGGAAGGCACCTGCGCCGGATTGGCGGCCACGCTGACGGCCGATGGATCGGGGCCGCGCATCGGCGACGGCGCGGGCGTGTACAGGGCCAGCGCGGCGGCCTGGCTCGATTCGCCGGCAGCGCTGCCGGCGCCAGCGGCCTTCGGTGCGCCGGCTTCGGCCAGCGAGGTGCCGGCGACTTCCAGCTTGCCTTCCATGCCGATCTGGCGGTGGCCGGGAATCGAGCAGTAATAGGTGAACGTGCCCGCGCGCGTGACCTTGAAGCGCACGGTGGTGCTGCCGCTGTTGGCGCTAAACTTGTTTGATGCCACGTTCAGTTCCGGGATCAGCAGATCGTGCTCGGCGCCTTCGCCGCTTTTCAGCACCAGTTCGACCGTGTCGCCCACCTTGGCCGTCAGCACGGGGTTGACCTGGCCCTTGGCATCGATGAACACCATCTTGCCGTCGACGATATTGGTTTGCAGTTCATAGCGCTTGAGCGCGGCGGCGGCAGAGGGTTGGCTGACAGCGGCCGCAGTGGCGGCGGCGCTGGCCGGCAGGCTCGCCTGGGCTTGCACGGACAGGGGCATGGCCAGCACGCAGACGGCGGCGGCAATGGCGCGGAGGGAGGGAGTCGTTTTCATCAGGCTTTCCTTGGTCTTGTATGCCGGTTCGGCACCCTTACCTAGGCAATCCGTGTGCCAGGAAAAACTTGTTTTAAATCAACGATTTGAAAAATGCACGGTCATCATGACCCTTTTCAAGCGTGGTCCGTTGTACCCTGCATGGTACTTATGACCACCACCGCCATCCACCTGCTGCTGCTCACCGACCTGGTCGCCGACCTGCCCGTGGCCGTGCGCCTGCAGCGCCTGGTCGGCAGCCTGCGCGCGCACTTCGGCTGCGAGGCCGTGGCCTTGCTCAAGCTCGATGGCGAACACCTGCGCCCCGTGGCGATGGCCGGCCTGGCCAGCGACGCGCTGGGACGCCGCTTCGCCGTCGCCGACCATCCGCGCCTGGCCGCCATCCTGCAGCGGCGCGGCGTGCTGTGCTTCCATCACGACAGCTCCCTGCCCGATCCCTACGACGGCCTGATCGCCGAGCGGGCCGGCGAACCGCTGCCCGTGCACGACTGCATGGGCATGGCGCTGGACCTGGAAGGCGAACGCTGGGGCGTGATCACGCTCGACGCGCTGCGGGTGGGCACCTTCGATACGCAGGCGCAGCGCGACCTGGGCGAGCTGGCCTGCGCCATCGAGGCGGCCGTGCGCGTCACCCGCCTGGAGACGGAAATCCGCGCCCTGCGCCTGTCGGGCGGTGCCATGCTGGCCGATGCGCAGGCGCCGCGCGAGGAACACGATTTCGTCGGCCAGAGCAGCGCCATCACGCACTTGCTGCACGAATTGCAGGTGGTCGCCGATTCCGAACTGCCCGTGCTGCTGCTGGGAGAGACGGGCGTCGGCAAGGAATTGTGCGCGCACCGCCTGCACCGCCTGTCGCGCCGCGCGGGCAAACCGCTGATCCACGTCAATTGCGCAGCCTTGCCGGAATCGCTGGCCGAGAGCGAGTTATTCGGCCATGTGCGCGGTGCGTTTTCCGGCGCCGTCAGCGACCGGCCCGGGCGCTTCGAGGCGGCCGAAGGGGGCACCCTGTTTCTCGATGAAGTGGGGGAATTGCCGCTGTCGATACAGGCCAAGCTGCTGCGCACCTTGCAAAATGGCGAAATCCAGCGCCTGGGCGCGGACCGGCCGCGCCGGGTCAACGTGCGCGTGATCGCCGCCACCAACCGCAGCCTGCGCGAACATGTGCGCGACGGCTCGTTCCGCGCCGATCTGTACCACCGTTTATCCGTCTATCCCGTGCCGATTCCGCCGCTGCGCGAGCGGGGCAATGACGTGCTGCTGCTGGCCGGCGGCTTCCTGGAACTGAACCGCGCGCGCCTGGGCTTGCGCAGCCTGCGCCTGTCGGCCGCGGCGGAAAACGCCCTGTGCCACTACCGCTGGCCGGGCAACGTGCGCGAACTGGAACATGTGATCAGCCGGGCCGCGCTGAAAGCTGTGATCCGCGGCGCGGACCGCAAAGAGATAGTAACGCTGGAAACGGATATGCTCGACCTCGATGCGCTGGAAGCGCCGGCCGGCACGGACGCGCTGCCGCTGGCGCCAGCCGCGTGCGGCACGCCGGCGGCGCCGCTGCTATCGATGCATCAGATCGTCGAAGCGAGCCAGCGCCAGGCCATCCGGCAAGCGCTGGTGCTGCATCAGGATAACTGGGCCGCTGCGGCGCGGCAACTGGGGCTCGACGCCAGCAATCTGCATAAACTTGCTCGCCGGGTGGGGCTGAAAGCCTGAGCCGGCGTTACCGCTCAGCGATGAGTGACCAGGCTGCTCGGCAAGCTGTGCAGGTAGGCGGCCAGGTCCTTGATGTCCTGGTTGCTCAACGGTTTCACCTGGCCCGTCATGATGGCGTTGTTGCGGCCGTTGGCCTTGTCGCCCCGCTTATACGCCGTCAAGGCGTGCTCCAGGTAATCCCTGTGCTGGCCCGCCAGTTTCGGGTAGGACGGGTCGATGGGCGAACCGTAATCCTTGCCGTGGCAGGTGGCGCAGCTGTATTTTTCGGCCAGGGCCTTGCCCGTGTTGACATTGCCGGCGGCGCTGGCGGAAAACGAGACGGTGGCGCAAACGAGGGCGGCGAGTAGTGTTTTCATCATCTGGCTGGTCCTCAGTTCGGCTTGGCTTGTTGCGCATAGTACGCGGCGACATCGGCGATATCCTGGTCCGACAGGCTGCTGGCGATGCCCTTCATGCTGGGGTGCTTGCGGTCGCCCTTCTTGTAGGCTTGCAGCGCATTCTCGATATATTTTGCCGGCTGGCCGCCGATCATCGGCACCTGGAACACTTCGGGGAAGGTTGCCTTGTAACCGGGGATGCCGTGGCAGCCGATACACATTTCCACCTTGGCAGGGGCTGCCTTGGCGTTTCCTACAATGTCAGCCGCTGTGACGGCATTTGCTATGCCGGCAAGCACGAGAAGTGCAAATATTTTTTTCATAGTGGCAATGT